>JACMQU010000019.1 GCA_014376805.1 Bacteroidia bacterium | reverse complement strand
GCAAATTGAAAAGTGGTGTAACGCTTTTTCTGCTGAATTGCTTATCCCAACATCTGAACTATTACAAATGAATATTGTAATAGAACAAAAACTAAAAGGAGAAAAAATTTGGGGCAAAAAAGAATTGATTGAATTAGGTAATCGTTTTCACGTTGGACCATTGGCAATTTTAAGAAGTTTGTTAGAAAATAAACTTACAACTCTTGCATATTACAAGGACAGACATCAAGCTTGGAACAAGCCATCATTTGGCAGAGCAAAACATCCGGAAGGAAGGAACATAGCTAAAGAAACCATTAAAGAAAAAGGTAGAACATACATTTCTCTTGCATTTTCAGCATTTGACCAAAATAGAATTGACCTTAAAGATCTTTCAGATTTTTTGGGTGTAAGACTTTCATACATTCCAAAAACTCGTCAATTGTTAAATGCCTAAAAAATGCAATTAGATTTTAATCAAGGAAATATTATTTATGTGATTGATACAAGCGGTTTAATAATGCTTGAATCAACTTTTAAATATGACAATCCTGTATTCAATGCTATTTGGGAAGAAATTGAAGAACTGATAAAGCAAGGTTGTTTCAAAACAATTGATTTTGTTGAAGACGAAATAAACAGCTACGAAGGCAAACAAGATTTTTTAAAGAAATGGGTGCAGAAATGGAAAAAAAATTTTGTTGTGCCCACCGATGCTGCAAGTATAAACGCAGCTATTCCAATAATTAACGATGAATATAAATCAGGTTTTTTTGATGCGAAAAAACAGGCAAGAAGGAAAAGAAGAAGCCGATCCCTATTTAATTGCATATTGTAAAACTCATAATTGCTTTTTAATAACAAACGAGAGTAAAATAAAACCAAATAAATTACCAAGTGTTTCAACAAAAAATGGTGTGAAGTGTATTGATATAAATGATTTTTTAATTGAAAGAAAATTAAAAATGGAAAGAAAAAAGAAATGAACCAACGCAACTGCAAGCAGATTAAAATCTGCACCCGCAATTTACCTGACCAAAGTTTTGACTGGAATTTGCAAAGCCAATCAAAAATAAATTTCGAAAATTTAATGAACACAAAAAAATTAAAAACCCACACAACTTCATAAATTTACCAAAAAAAGGAATTGCTAAAACCAAGCGAAACAAATGGAGTGATGGATTACATATATTTAAAGGTGTTTAATTCCTGCCATTTTAAATGCTCATTAAAAAAAACCTTTTTCTAATAATTCTAATCAATTCCATTACGCCTCAAAATTCTACCGAAGTGGTTGTTGATAAAAATAAAAAATCACATTTTACTTGTCGCTTAAGTAATATATCAAGTAATTATATTCGCATAAATTATGTCGTCACACCATATTGTAAGAGATACCCAGGAGCCTGCACTGATCATTGCCAATGGTGAAGCCTGTTCTTATGAATTACTGTCTCAGTTGCTTGAATGGAATCCGGTGGTAATGGTTCTGGATGGGGCACTTGAAAGAGTGCTACGTCTGGGAATAAAAATAGATATCGTATTAGGGGATTTCGACAGGCAAATTGATCCTTACAGTATGCTCGAACATCAGTATCCTGTTGAAATAATTCATACTCCGGATCAGGATCAAACCGATCTTGAAAAAGGAATTGCACTGCTACTAAGCCGCGAACATAAGGCAATTAATATTGTATGGGCAACCGGCAGAAGAGCTGATCATACTTTTACTAATATTACAACCATTGTGCGGTTTTCTGCTGATGCCATACTGGTTATGTATGATGATTATTCTAAAATTTTTTGCTTACCAAAAAAATATGATAAATGGTATCCTGCCGGTACTCCTATTTCCCTGATTCCGGTAGGAGCAGTTCATGGAATATTTACAGAAGGTCTTAAATTTAACCTCAGCAATGAAAGTCTGGAAACAGGTGTAAGAACCGGAAGTAGTAATGAAACAATAACGGATGGAACCGTTAAAATTAATCATGAAAGTGGTCATCTCCTGCTAATGGAATGTACGGACAGAGATGATAATACATAAAAATAAAGTCTTATATTTTAAATAGAATATTACCGCTATAACTTGCTTAAAAATGTAAGAGACTCCATCCATTATTTATGCGTTACCAATGGATCATTTGCCACAATTAAACTTAATGTTATAATGATTGATAAAACATTGTTTGGAGTTAAAATTAATGGAAACTTCATTGAGTTAAGCTGGATACAACAAACAAATCCAAAACATTTTCTTAACCTTATCTTCAAATTTAAGAAACGTTTAGGAAACATGGTATAAACACTTTTGATCCCAAATCAAAACTACTGTTTATGAAAATTAAATTTAACATTATGCGTTCTTGTATAATGGCCTTCTTTCTGATGCACAATATATGTATTGCACAGACAACTTTGATACAGGATTACCAAAACTTAACATCTCCTTTAATTGGAACATTTCAGGGAATTAATTTCAGAGAAGCGGGCTTCTCCGGGCTCTATCCTATCCAGGGTACTAATGGTAAAGAATTCTGGACATGTTCGGACAGGGGAGTAAATATTGATGGTGCCAACGCGAATCTTTCTGCTTGTCGTCCAACCTATGATAAAATTTATGCTTTTGCTGCTTATGCCCCCAAGATTCACCGTATCAGGATCAACGGTACTACCCTACAGATCCTTCAAACAATAAATATTAAAAGACCAAATGGAATACCCGCAAGCGGCATTATAAATCCAACAGGCCTTGGAAGTACTGCCATAGAAATTGCTTCTACTGATACCGTGCAAAACTGCTCTAATTTTAATTTAAAAACTACGGCCAAAGATACTTTCGGAATTGATTGTGAAGGACTAATTGTAGATAAAAATGGTAACTTTTGGCTTTGCGAAGAAGGTGGCCCTACCATTTGGAAACTGAATTCCAATGGCGTATTGTTAAAGAGATATACTCCGTATGCAAATTTAGCTGCAATACAATCAGTAGATGTGCAAATAGATACTGTTTTTAAATACCGTAAAAACAACAGAGGCTTTGAAGGTATTGCTATGGCACCGAATGGTAAGATTTATGCCATCATACAAAGTCCTATACTTTATCCAAATACGGCAACCGGCGAAGGCACCAGGGTTCATCGCATACTTGAAATTGATCCGCTTACAAACAATACCAGAATGCTGGTATATTTAAATGAGGGAGTAATTGGATCAGGTGGATCAAACCAGATTAGGCTAAAGGACTGGAAAATTGGTGATATGGCTGCTGTAAACGACAGTACTTTTCTGGTACTTGAAGCTGCTGCAAGGGGTAATTCTGATATAAAAAAAATGTATCTGATAAATATTAATGGTGCCACCGCTGTACATTCGGGTTTATATAATGGCGTTTCGTTAGAAGCTTTGATTGATTCTGCAGGCTTAAGCAACAACAATATTACTCCTGTTAAAAAAACATTGTTTATGGATCTGCTGGCAAACAACTGGCCATCTGTTTTAGACAAAGCAGAGGGCTTAGCGATCATAAATGACAGTACTATTGCAATTTGCAACGACAATGATTTTGGCTCTTCATCTCCAAATCAAGATGGTGTTGCAACTTCAACAAATGTTGTTAGTCATTTACTTACCTATTCCTTAAGCGGCGCTAAAAAATTATTAAATTACAAGTTTCTTGCCCCAACACTTTCTCAGGGACAAACCGGATTAAGTACTACTCAGTCTCCTTATCTAACTGCATCTTTACAAGGTGTAATCATTAACTCTATTCTGAGTTCAGGTGATACTACATTAACAGGTTATAAAATGGCTGGAACACCTGACGGTTTGGGTGCTTTTGATAATGGTAACGGAACTTTTACATTGTTGATTAATCATGAATTTGGCAATACAGCAGGTGTAGCCCGTGCCCATGGTTCTGCAGGTGCTTTTGTTTCCAAATGGATTATTAATAAATCAAATCTTTCTGTTATAAGTGGCAGTGATCTTATTCAAAATGTTAGGTTATGGAATGGAACCGGCTATACAAATTATAATGCTTCTAATCCTTCTTCATTAACGGCATTCAATCGCTTTTGTTCTGCAGATCTTCCACCTGTGTCTGCCTTCTATAACAGCCTTACCGGCTTAGGAACACAGGAACGCATTTTTATGAATGGCGAGGAGGCCGGTTCGGAAGGCCGTGCATTCGGACATATTATTACAGGTGCCAATGCAGGTACTACTTATGAATTACCCGCACTTGGAAAATTTAGTTGGGAAAATGCTGTAGCTGCAGCTACACAAGGTGATAAAACAGTTGTAGCGGGTATGGACGATGCAACACCGGGACAAGTATATTTTTATATCGGAACCAAAACAAATACAGGTACTGAAGTTGAGAGAGCGGGCTTAGTAAATGGTAAATTATTTGGTGTGGCAGTTAATGCAATGGCTACCGAACTTAGCTCAGGAATACCTGCTGCCAATACCGCATTTACGCTAGTTGACCTGGGTATTGTCAGAGATTCAACTGGTACCGCTTTGAACACCAAAAGTAACAATGCAGGCGTAACTACTTTTCTTCGTCCGGAAGATGGTTCATGGGATCCTGCAAATCCGAATGATTTTTATTTTGCTACTACCAATGCTTTTACTGCACCGAGCCGTTTATGGAAATTACATTTTAACAATCCCGCATCACCTGAAACAGGTGGTACCATTACTGCTGTTCTTGATGGAACAGAGGGCCAGAAAATGCTCGATAATATTACGATTGATAACTACGGCCATATCATCCTTGTTGAAGATGTAGGGAACAATGCTCACATAGGTAAAGTATGGCAGTACACTATGGCAACAGATGCTTTAGTGCAAATTGCTCAACATGACTCTACACGTTTCTTTACAGGTGGTGCTAATTACCTTACACAAGATGAAGAAGCTTCAGGCCAGATTGATGCTCAGGCTATTTTAGGAGCTGGCATGTTTTTACTTGTCGACCAGGCACATTATGCCCTTCCGGGGGCACTTGTAGAAGGTGGACAGTTATTAAGTTTATACAATCCTGATAGTTATCTTTCAAATCCAGAGATTGATTTGAAATCGAACACAACAAGTATCACAAATGGCAGTGCGGTAAGTATTAATACCGACTTTGGAGGAGTGAATACCGGAGCTTCATTCAGCAAAAATTTTGTGATAACAAATTCAGGCCCGGGTATTTTATCAGTAAACTCAATAAGTTTTTCAGGAAACAATGCTACTGAGTTTTCCCTTGCAAACAATTTTAGTTTTCCATTAAATATTCCTGCAAATGGCGCACAAATTTTCACCGTACAACTATCGCCGCTAGCACCTGGCAACCGTACCGCGAATATTAGAATCAACAACAACGATTTTGATGAAAATCAGTATTCATTTACACTTCAGGGAACTGGTGTATGTGTATTTCCAACAGCATTAATAAGCATTGCTGGTTCCTCGTCCATATGCACAGGTGATAGTGTGTTGCTCATTTCAAGTGCAGGTGCCGGTTTAACATATCAATGGAAAAAGGATTCAATAAATATTCAGGGCGCTATGGCTAATACATTTACCACCTCCATTGCAGGTAATTATTCTGTAGAATTAAGTAATCAGTTTACCTGTAAGTCAGCATCTGCGGTACAAGTAATAACTATTAATCCGTTACCTGTAGCGCCTGTTTTAACAAAATTGGGTAACAATGCACTTTGTTTCGGCGACAGCATTATATTTAATGCCGGAACACAAAACGGTTCACTCTATCAATGGCGCAACAACGGAATTAATATAGCCGGTGAAACTTCAAATATGTTCACCACTGCAATTACAGGCAATTATTCAGTTCAGGTTATCAACTCATTTAATTGCAAAATAAGTTCAGTTACTGAAGCGGTAAGTGTAAATCAAACACCAGCTATACCGGTTATAACTAAAAGCGGTTTATCTGTTTTATGTGAAGGACAAAACATTGTTTTCAATGCCGGACCAATGTCAGGTTTAACCTTTCAATGGTTGAACAATGGTGCTGTGATTAACGGTGCTAACAGCAATACGTATTCTACTACTCTTGCAGGTAATTATTCGGTTCGCATTAGCAATCAGTTTAATTGTAAAAAGACCTCAGTTCAGGAGAGCATTGCTGTTAATCCCAGTCCTTTAAAACCCTTGCTAACTAAAAACAGCAGCACCACTTTCTGTGCGGGTGACAGCGTAATTTTAAATACAACCAACAATTCCGGCATAACATATCAATGGTATAAGAACGAAGATATCATTACAGGAGCAACCGCAAATACTTTCAATGCTTTCACTTCCGGAAATTATGTAGTTACTGCCACCAATACTTATCAATGTCGGAACATTTCAACAGCAGAACCCGTTACTGCAAATGCTTTACCTGCCATTCCGGTTATTAGTTTAAGTGGAGCTACATTCAGTTCAAGTCCCGAATCATTTTATCAATGGTACCTGAACGGAGTACCCCTAAATAGTGGAATTGCTCCAAATTACACGGCAACACAAAAAGGAATATATTTTGTAATCGTTAAAAATGATAATGGATGTATGGCAAAATCTAACCACATAAATTATACGCCAACAGGTATTGATGAGCTTAAAAATACAGATCAATTAAATATTTCACCTAACCCATACGATCATTTTACAATTGTTCAATTTGAATTAACACAAAATTCTGATGTACATATTGAAGTATTCAATTTGTTAGGTCAGCCTGTTCAGAGACTTGAAGATCAGAGCCTGAATGCCGGAGTTCATCACTACACTTTTGGAGCAAAAAATGCAGGATTTAGTGCAGGTGTGTATCTTATTAAAATTAAAATTGATGGAAGAATTTATAACAAACGCATCATAGAAAACTAAATAGATACCCTATTAAATTCGATTGATTTCAGGCGTTCCGGTTCTAATGAACCGGAACGCTTTTTATTTTACTTACCGGGGCCTGAAGTTCACTTCATTAATTATACAGGTTCTTAAAAGAAATAACTATCATTAATGTATTAATGTAGCCTTAACGTTATTTTACTTTTTAAAAATTACCTATAAAAAAAATCTTACTATTTACAGCTTTCCAGACAGCTAATTAAATTTAAAGAAAAAGAATTTCAGTGGGTTCAAGGCGCAACAAAATGCTATATTTATTCCATACCCGTAACAAACTATAGGTGGGTAACAGGATATAATTTTAAAACCAGACTAAAAACTTTTACTTAATTGCAAATTGAATCGATTTTGACCAACTTCTTACTATTTCAACAAACTCATTAGCCTTTTTAACTGTGAATTTTGTAACATAATACAAAAGTTATATAAATATATCACTTTGAAAGAATTCACCTTTGTACGTTGTTTAAAACATTCAGAAACTGGCATATTTTATGTTTAGAGATGAGCGTTTAACAATGAAAAATAATATTATGAAAATGAAAAAAATTAATCTGCTACTGTTATCAGTAGTGAGCATGAGCCTGGTATGGTGGGGATGTTCAGCAAGCAGAACAGTTAAAGGTGGAGCTATTGGAGCTGTAGGTGGGGGTGCTGTGGGAGCTGTTATTGGCAAAACATTAGGGAATACCGGATTAGGAGCGATTATAGGTGCTGGTGTAGGAGGTGTTACAGGTGTTCTGATTGGAAAACAAATGGACAAACAAGCCGAAGAAATGAAAAAGAATTTGCCTAACGCAAAAGTGGAACGCGTGGGTGAAGGCATCGTTGTTGAGCTCAGCGAAAAAATTCTGTTTGGTTTCAATCGTTCTGATCTTGAATCTGCAGCCAAGCAAAACCTTGATAAAGTAATTAGCGTAATGCAAAATTATCCTGAAACCAATATTGAAATTCAGGGTCATACTGATAACAAAGGCTCTGATGAATACAATATGGAATTATCAAAAAAACGTGCGAATTCCGTTTATAATTATTTCTCGCAAAAAGGTATCTCTTCCTCACGCTTAACAGTTTTGGGATATGGAGAATCATTGCCTAAATATAGTAACGATTCTAAAAGCGGACAAGCCCAGAATCGCAGAGTAGAATTTCTTATTGCCGCAAATGAAAAAATGAAAGAAGCTGCTCGTAAAGAGTCTGAAGGAAAATAAAAATAATTACATTAAAATTTCTACTTCATAATTGAAAATAGCAGTTGTAATTTCTACGGATTCATAATTAAAATTTTAATACTTATCACTATTCTACAAATCAAAAAAAATGAATACAAAAATAATAATTTTATCTGCAGCCTTGTCAATATCCACTTTTTTAGCGCAAGCTCAAAAAAAAGTTTCAGTAGGTATTTCAGCAGGTGTGAACCTCCAAAACATAACAGGTAAAGATCCACTTGATAATGATATGAGTAACAGTGTTGTTGCCAGATTTAATGGTGGACTTAAAGTCAATTTCAAGTTTGCTGAGGATTTTTATCTACAGTCTGGAATTCTTTTTGCATCAAAAGGGGCAAAAATGTCAACAATGTATCTGAACCAATTAACCGTTCAAAACATCAATCTCAATTATATTGAAGTACCCCTTAATTTTGTGTACAAGCCATTAGTTGGCAGCGGACATCTACTATTGGGTTTTGGTCCTTACGCTGCTTATGCAATAAGCGGTAAAGCAACTGTTGTTACAGGTGGACCATCGCGTACATTAGCCCTTAAAAATGAGGTTTCTGCCAGTGACACTAATAACTTGTATTTTAAACCATTTGAAATGGGTGCTAACCTGTTTGCCGGTTATGAATTTACAAATAAAATTTCTATACAATTAAATGCGCAATTAGGTTTAACTAAAATTAATCCTGTTTATGCAAATACTGCCAACAAATCAGCACTTAAAAATTCAGGTTTTGGTATAAGTTTGGGTTACAGATTTTAACTAATTCTCGTCCTGTTTCAACTTAAAGTTTGAGTTTATTTATAAAAACACCTTGCCATTTCCAAAGGTTACTATCTTTGGTTTACGGCAGGGTGTTTCTATGCAACCATCACTAAAGGAAGGTTTAACATCGTTAATAATTTTTTTGTAAATTAAAAACAAACAACCGCTTTTAAATACATATCCCTGCACAAGGTTTTTATTAAGGTTTTTTAAACTTGCAGTCTGCTTAGCTTTTTGCAAAATCTTGAATAATACAAATCGGTAATTAAGAAATACTGATACCTATTCTAAGATAAATTGGATATTCGTTATCAAGATATTTCGATATTATGAGGGATAATTCGAGGGGTTCATCTTTCACTTTATTTAATTTAAAACTCTCGATATTGGCTCCATCCATTTAAAAAAACACCTGCTGTTTTTAATTCTGATAAACCAGATGCTTTTGGTGGGCTAAATGTAGAACGCGGAGCAAAAAAATAAATACCTGCACCAAAAAGACATAAGTAGAAAATCAGTAAGTGTTTCATAACAATTATTATTTTAACTATAAGATGAATGTTAAACTTACTAAACTAAAATAATGCCACAATTCCATATACCCGCATCCTTTAAATTAATAACTTAAAAGTATAACCGGAATATATAAAATAATGCAGATCTAATCTGCTAATAAAATCAATTAGCCATATAAAATTATACAAGAAACAGGGAAATAAAAAGCTGCAATTATTTAGATAGCAATATAAAATTCATCAAAAAAAATATTACTACTAAAAACTTTTGTTCCTGCACTAAATTACAATAAAAAGAGGCCCTTTTCAGAGCCTCTTTTTATTGTAATAATAATTCGCAAGCAGGAAAAGTTGCTACGAAACTGAGGTATGCTTTATTTATTTCAAGATTACAATTCTGTTTGTTAATGCCGCCTCAGGAGTTACTAATCGTACAAAATATATTCCCTGAGAAATCTCACTTGTATTAAGGTCAATAGTATTTCCACCTGTATCAAAATGTGCTGCAGTTGTACCTGTAATCATCTTACCTGTTACATCAAGAATTTCAATAGTAACATTGTTCTCATGGATCAGGTCGAAAGTAATTGATAGCTTATTATAAGTAGGATTAGGATAAAGCTGAACCTGCTTAAATGATTGTGTAGGTTCATCTATGAATGTAGACACAACGGTAACTGCTTTTGTAAAGGTGTCGGCCAAAAACGCATTTGTTGCAATTAATTTTACCAAATAAGAACCGTTAGCAGGATATATAAATACCGGATTTACTGCTGAAGAAGTATCTTGTGAAGATGCAGTAACTCCGAAATCCCATGCATAAGTGGTAACAAAACCTTTGGAATCCGTTGTATTTGTAAAGGTAAATTCACGTGATCCGGAAGTTGAGGTTTGAACAAAATTAAAGTTAGCAGCAGGCTTATCGGTTACAAAAACGGTTACTGTTTTACTGATAAATGCAGTATCAAATATATTGATTGCATACAGCGTAACAATATAAGTTCCATTTGCCGGATACGAATAGGAAGGATTCATCATAGATGAGGTATCAATAATAGAACTGCTTACCCCAAAATCCCATAGGTAACGGGTTTCAATACCTTTGGTGTCTGTTGTATTTATAAAGCTGAATACTTTTGAATTAGGAACGGACTGATTAAAACTAAAACCAACATTGGCTCTTGAATTAAATGGTGTTTTACCGGTAGTAAAATTAGTTCCTGTTTTAGCAACTGAAACCGATGTTGGCGCATAATTCGGATTGGCATAAAAGAATGGACGGGTAAGTTTAATTTCATTAGACTGATTAAATGTATCTGTTTGACCCGTAATTAACCAAGCTGAAACTGCTAGTGAACTTGTAAGAGATAAAGTATCACTGTTTGAAGCCAGTCTGCCTGCATTACCGGAAGGTATGCCTCCGATTATATTGGATTTGAATATGGCTGTTCCATTTTGAAAATGTGAATTGGTAAGGCGTGAATCAATAAATAAACCGGCAGAAGGGTAACCGGATAATATAGAATTTATAACAGATAAGGCGGAGTTTCTTCTGATATGTGCAGCTCTTTGAAAATTGTTGTTAACAGTTGCCGTTTGTCCGCTATACAAAGGACCAACAATTGTTATGTTAGAGAATACAGCACTTGTTCTGGGCGCATTGTTAGTGCCGTTAGCATCGTTATCACTTTCGAAACCATTTGAACCACTCTGATCTGCATTAGAAGGGATACGTGCACCAATACCAAATTGTACATTTCCTCTGTATCCGTTGTCTGTATCAAAATCATCATCGATACCTGCAAATGCAATCAGATACTTCCCATTTACAGTACCACCAAACCATTCGTATGAGTCATCACCAGAATATGAAACCTGAATGTGATCAATTTGCGTTTTTCTACCAACTGAATACAGTGTTAGTCCGTTTATTTCTGAATTTGCAGCAGTAGTTAATGGAATACCTGCGAATTCTATACGGCAATAAGACATCACACCTGAACTATCATCATCATTAGTACCTCCATGGCGGCCATCAATTTCACCGGCACCTGTTACAGGCTTAGCAATACCACCTTCAGCTGCTGCAGTATCACCTTGTGGTAAATTATGTATTGCACGACCTGTTAATACTACTCCACCCCAATCTCCGGGAGCTCTTAAACCGGCACCCTTACTGGAAGTAAATATGATAGGTTCAGCCAATGTACCTTTTGCAATAATTTTTGAACCACGACATATGATTACAGTACCCTTACCGGTACCGCGAATAATGGTACCTGCTTCAATAGTTAAAGTTGCACCACCTGTTACATAAACATAACCATCGTTTAACAGGTAAACATTGTTTTTTGTCCAGGTTGTATTTGTTGTAATATCTCCTCCATTTACACTTATGTTATGGGTTGGATATACCGTAGTTACCGGTTCAAAATTAGACCAGCCTTTTGTCCAGTCTTTTGTAGTATCGGAACTTAATGCACCACGATAGGATGTATATTCGAAGAAATTA
Source organism: Bacteroidia bacterium (assembly GCA_014376805.1). Lineage (GTDB taxonomy): Bacteria > Bacteroidota > Bacteroidia > UKL13-3 > UKL13-3 > B1. Next base: position 7,141 of record JACMQU010000019.1, on the reverse strand, counting down.
TTCTGAGGAACTGTTATAGTAACACCAATAATTTTTGAAACCGATAAACTGTCATATTGATTTCTCGCTTTTAACGTTACGGTATAAAAACCATTTGAAGGAAATGTAAAAATTGGATTCATTAACGTAGAAGAGTCTGAATTGCCTGCAACACCAAAATCCCACAAATAAGTAGTGGCATATCCTCTGGTGTTTGTTAAGTTGTTAAAAATAAAATTTCTGTTGGCAGAACTTACCTGTGCAAAAGTAAAATCAACCCCCGGTTTTAAATTCACATTCACTACTACAACTTTAATTAGGGTTGTTGAATCAAAACTATTGGTTGCTTTTAAAGTAACGGAGAAATTTCCATTTGACGGAAAAGTAAAAACAGGATTCATCAATGTAGATGTATCAGTTGTTGTACTTGCTACGCCAAAATCCCATGAATAGCGGGTAACAAAACCTTTTGTTAAAGTTAAATTGGTAAACGTATAGGTTAAGCCTGAATTTAAAACAGTGAAATCAACAATTGGTTTGGCATCGTAAGGTGTTTTTCCAGTGTTGAAATTTGCATTAATCTTTGCTACAGAAGTTGAAGAGGGGGCAAAGTTAGGATTGGTATAAAAGTATGGACGGGTTAAACCAATATCATTAGAAAGATTAAATGTATCTGTTTGACCAGATGATACCAACCATGCCGACACACCTGCTGAAGTAATAACAGACAAGGTATCGCTGTTTGATGCCAGTCTGCCTGCATTACCGGAAGGTATGCCACCAATAATGTTTGATTTGAACACCGCTGTGCCATTTTGAAAATGAGAATTTGTTAAACGTGAATCTATTAATAAACCTGCTGAAGGATATCCGGATAAAATAGAATTAACAACAGTTAGGGCCGAGTTTCTTCTAATATGTGCGGCTCTTTGAAAGTTACTGTTAATGGTTGCAGTTTGACCACTGAATAGCGGCCCTACGATTGTTATATTAGAAAAAACAGCAGATGTCCGTGGCGAATTCTGAGAACCATTCGCATCGTTATCACTTTCAAAACCATTAGACCCGCTCTGATCTGCATTGGAAGGAATACGTATGCCAACACCAAATTGCACCAAACCTTTATAACCATTATCTGTATCAAAATCATCATCAATACCTGCATAAGCAATCAGGTATTTGCAATTTACTGCACCACCAAACCACTCATAAGAATCATCACCAGAATAGGAAACCTGAATGTGATCAATTTGCGTTTTTCTTCCAACTGAATACAGTGTTAGTCCATTTATTTCAGAGTTAGCTGCAGTGGTTAAAGGAATTCCTGCAAACTCTATGCGGCAAAAAGACATTACACCAGAACTATCATCATCATTAGTACCTCCATGACGGCCATCAATTTCACCTGATCCTGTTACTGGTTTTGCAATACCACCTTCAGCGGCTGCAGTATCTCCCTGCGGCAAATTATGAAGGCCGCGGCCTGTTAAAACAACACCGCCCCAATCACCGGGTGCGCGCAGTCCGGCACCTTTACTTGAAGTAAACACGATTGGCTCAGCCAAGGTACCTTTTGCATTAATTTTTGAACCACGACAAATAATAATAGTACCCTTACCTACTCCTCGAATAATTGTTCCGGCTTCAATTGTTAAAGTAGCCCCACCTGTTACGTAAATGTAACCATCGTTTAATAAATAGATATTGTTTTTTGTCCAGGTGGTATTGCTGGTAATATCACCTCCATTAATTGTTACAGTTGGTGAACTGTAAACTGTCATTGTCGGATCCCAGTTAGACCAACCCTTTGTCCAGTCTTTTGTTGAATCCGGATCAATGGCCCCTCTGTAAACCGTAGGTGTAAAAAAATTGCTTTGTGCATAAGAAATACATGCGAACAAAAGCATAAACACACTTGTAGTGAGTTTCTTCATAATTTGTTATTTTAATAGCTGCAAATAAATTACCGGTATGTGATGAAATACTTAACTCCAGGTTAATTTAAAGTAAAGGAGATTAAATTTTACGGATAAAAACATGAACGGGCTTACCTGAAATGAAAACGCCGGAAGCCTCAATAAATAAAGCTTCCGGCAAATTCAATTTAAATGTAAAATCAAAAATACATCAGAATTTATAACTTAGGTTTACGGAATAGGTTGAACCTACTTTAAAGTTCCAGATATCTTTATCTTTTGCAGCAGTATAGAATGTTTTATCATCGCCATTCTGATAGAAAATTATATTTTGCGCTAGCAGGTCGCGTATAGCAAATCTAATGTCAAGTTTTTTGTAAAGCGTTTTGTTAATTTGTAAATCAATAACAGATCGTGGCTTCTCCCAATAACTGGAATATTCAGAATTACCAACATTGGCAATCCGCTCACCTATGCGGTTAAACATAAGCGAAAAACCATATTCATATTTTAAACTGCTGTATTGTAAACCACCATTTATAATATATGGCGACTGACCTTGTAAAGGGCGTACTTTAGACTCAGTAGCTATAACCTTTTTCACATCCACCTCAGATTTTATGTAAGCTGCATTACCTATAAAATTCAGCCCGCCTAAAAATAAATTATCTGTATTGAATAACTGGCCAAAATTTAATTTATAATCAAACTCAATACCATAACTCCACGCTGAAGCCACATTCTGATAGGACATTAAGCGCGGACTACCACCTGAAAATAAAATTTTCTCAATTGGATTGTCAAATTTCTTATAGAACACAGACGCTGAAATAACCTGGGCGGGTGTAGGATAAAATTCATACCGAAGATCATAGTTGAAAATCTTTGTTCTTTTTAATTGTGAATTTCCTTCAACAAGCAATAAATCATTAAAATCAAAAAACTGAAATGAAGCTAGTTCTCTGAATTCAGGACGTGATAATGTTTGAGAATAAGAAGCCCGAAGGTTAGATTTTTCGTTAATCGAATAGATTAAATTGAGAGAGGGTAAAATATCAACTACCGTAGTATCTAATTCAAATTTTTCATTAATTCCTGTTCTGTAAGTACTCAGCTTTTGGTTATAAGATTCAAGTCTGGCACCCCAGATAAATCTTAAGCGGCTTGTTACTTTTGAATCTATTCTGATATAGGTGGCAAATAAATTGCTTGAAGCAGTATAGGCATCTGTAGGTGTAGTTGCTTCCTTCAGTACATAACCGTTGGTATCAATTCTGTTGCCTGAAAAGATCTGATCAAGTGGTAGCGACTTATAGTCCGGAGTTTGTCCGGGTGCATTTGTATAACCTAACTGACGGGCATTAAAATCTCTGCTTCTTACTTGCGCATAGCCCCCAATTTTTATTTCATTCTTAAACTTTGAAATATTAAAAGGTCTGGAAAGATCAATTCCTGCATTATAAATTTTATCATTTTGAGTAGAAAAAAACCTTCCTGCAATTTCAGGTTGTGTTGTACTTGTTAAGGGCACCTGGAAGGCTGCCTGATCATCATTCAGATCTCTCTGATACCTGATTCTTCTGAAATCAGGAACTACTCTGTTTAACCTGCTTAAACCAACAGACCAATTGAGTTTTATTTTAGCTGCAGATAATAAATGTTCGCCACCTACCTGATGACTGTTTAAAATATTCTGGGTGTACCACATCGCATAAGATTTATAAGCAAATCCATTGATGAAGTCTGATCCGTTTCTTACTACCGTCTGATCATTTGTGTTTACATTTAACAGATTTTTGATAGAAAACTTATTGTTCTTATTTTTGTAACTTACATTCCATAAAAAACCATTCAATGTATTAATGGTGTATTGCTGATCATTAAATTCATATACTTTACCGTTATTATCATAATCACTCCTTTTAACTAACTGTGTAGTTGGTGTATTCTGAAGAGATAAAGAAAAAATACTTCCCAACTCCGAATCTTTTAATTTTTTAATATGACCCATACTAAACTGGAAGCTATAAGCAGGCCTCATAGAGCCTATAGTATTCAATTGAAAGTTATTATGGAACGGTTTAGCAACATTAACCAAACGTTTAACATCATCCATGTTCTGAATATTATTCTGATAGTCATTTAATGTTTTATTATCAGGAAAACCTACCGGCAATTTTCTTATTCCATCATCAATTCCGATAAAATCTGTTGATCCTTTTATGTTTCTTGTAAACTCTTTAAAAGTTGTAAGCGTATTTAAACTACTCCCCAATGAAACACTGTAAAAATTCTGCTCAGGAATATCTTTTGTTTTAATTAATATCAAACCACCTGCAAATTCACCTGATAAATCAGAGGTTGCCGTCTTTACAATAACAAGGTTGTCCAATAAATTCGCTGGAAATATATCGAATGCAAAGGCTTTTCTGTCGGGCTCAGAACTGGGCAAAGGAGAGCCATTAATAAAGGCCGCATTATATCTGTCTGGTAAGCCTCTTATAATCGCATATTTATTATCCTGAATAGTTGCTCCACTAACTCTCCTAAGCACATCACTAGTATTTCTGTCTGGCGTTTTTCTTATAGATTCTATAGATACCCCATCAGAAATTGTTATTGCATTCTTTTGCTGTATGAGTAAAGTATTTGCACTTTCTTTTTTTAAATCTGCCGTAATAATAGCTTCCCCCAATTCCTTTGTTGATTCTTCTATCGTAAGATCAATAATTGAAACCTCATTTGCTTTTACCTCAACTCCCTTTATGATTTTCTTATTGTAATTAATACATGATATGATTATGCTATAGATACCGGGTTTAATATTTTTTATAAGAAACTTTCCTTCAAAATCTGTTGCAGCACCGGTTGTAGTTCCTTCTAATACTACCGTAACACCGGGCAACTCTTCACCTGTTTTTTTGTCGATAATTTTACCGGAAATTTTACCTGTGCTTTGTGCAAAAACAAATTGGCTAACAACAAGAAAAATGAATGTAACGATTGTTTTGTAATACATTTTCATAGCATATTTAACTGCCGCAAAAGTATTATGAGATCGTTATCTTAAAGTTAATAACAGGTTACTGGAATATTAAATGAATATTAAGTTAATGTTATGCGCGCTGAGAGTCAAGGAGATAAAGTGGTGGAAATAAATTGATGAAAACAGTACTTCATTTCTGCTAAATAATGCAATTCGGCTAAGGCAAAAATTTTGGTCTTAAAAATTTTGTATTCTTGCGGCTTATGAAAATACCTTGTTACCTGCTATTTTTGCTGAGCCATTTTTTTACTGCACAATTATATGCTCAGGGTAGTTCAGCCTCCGTTGTTAAAAGCGGATTATCAGATGCTAATAAAATCTTTGGTGCTTATCTGTCGCCGATGCTAACAGGGTGGTCGTCGGGGCTAAATAACAATTGGTACACTACTGCTAAGCCTCATGGTTTAGGTGGATTTGACATTACTGTTTCTGCCGGAGGTTTTTTTGTGCCGGAGCATGCTATGACTTATAATCCCAACAATTTAAAACTGGAAAATGCACAACCTTCTCCCGGCGTAAATTCTATGCGTGCACCAACTATTTTTGGCAGCCCGGAAGCAGGGCCCAAAATGGATGTGTTTTATCATACACCGGTTAAAGATTTCGCTGTAGGCTCATTTAATTTGCCGGCCGGGACCGGTTATTATTTTTTCCCTTCTATTCCTAATATTCAACTCAACTTTGGCGTTATTAAAAATACAGAACTTATGGTTAGGTTCATCCCCAATGTTAATTTGCATGACATACAGTCTCATGTTTATGGAATAGGTATTAAACATGATTTGAAACAATGGATTACGGGTATAAAAAAAACAGCATTTGATTTTTCAGGCGTTGCCGCATATTCCATCACCGGAGCAGAATATCTTATTCCAGAAGTTCACAGACTTTATCCAGATGATAATAGTTATCCGGGTGCACAGCAAAAGTCATTTTATGACAATCAGCGATTCGGTATGCAAACAAATGCCTGGCTGCTTGCAATTGTGCTATCAAAAAAAATGAAATTCTTCACTCCTTATGCCGGCTTTAGTTATAACCATACTTTTATCAGATTTAAAGTATTAGGCAATTATCCCATGCCCGTGTATGAGCCTTTAACCAGTCCTATTAAACCAACTATTAAAAATGTAAATGATCCGATAACTTTAGAAGTTACAGATAATGCAATGCGGTTAAATATTGGTGCCCGCATTAAGTTTTATTATACAACCATTCATTTTGAGTATACTATTGCCCGGTTCAATACGATAACTGCAGGACTGGGTTTTAATTTACAATCACTCCATCCTTTTGTTCGTTAAAATATATAATTCAAACTTATCGTATTGGCAATGTTAGCTGCTGGTGCGAAAGCTCCGGTAAATCCATTGTTTTTTACAACTGTTTCATCGGCCGGTGGTAAACCCGGATCATTGGAATAATGATTTAAAGATTCATGTTGTTTTTGTCCAAAACTATAGCCGGCACTAACCATATTAAATGTTGTAGAGAGTGCAAAATTCCTGTTGATATAATACGTGAGGCCTGCGGCAAAGCCTGCGTTTATAGCATTTGTATAGGAGGTAAATTTGGTGTATGAGGTATAATAGCTATTGGAGCTAAGCGAATGAGAACTGTTTTCATCAATATTTTTCCGGACACTAAAATTATAACTTACTGAAGGTTGTAACCACCAGTTAAGTCTATCAGAAAATAGCCTGAAATGTTGTCTTACAAAAACCCCCAACCCAAAATAGTTATCTGTTAACTTGCTATTGTTAACATGCTCCACATTCGGTTCATTTGGATATGATTTGCTACTTTGATTTGAATTGAATGTATAGGATGGCATATATCCAAAAAGTGTTTTTTCTTTTTTAAACTTTCCAATAATTGCATTTATACTAAAATTGAACTGATTGTTTTTAGCAACTTCCGGACGGCTTTGTGCATTAGGATTTAAATTTGCGAGTGTTACAGATAAGCCTCCTCCTATCCATTTTTTTCCATCGAGGTTTTGTGTGTAGGCATAGTTAGCAGAGATTGCAAACAAAAATAAAACAGGGAGTTTGATTAGTAAGTTTTTCATAGTTTTAAAATAAATAATTAAGGCTGATAGTTGTATAAATAGAAGCAGTTGCTGAAAAATTTGCCGTAATTCCATTGGTCCGGTAAGCAGTATGTACAAAAGTTGGTGTTTCGGGTTTATAAGAAGAAT
>JACMQU010000018.1 GCA_014376805.1 Bacteroidia bacterium | reverse complement strand
TGAATTAATATGTGGCCTGGCATTCATAACAGGATTTTTTGCACCATTGGCCACTGTTGTAATTTTTCCTATTGTAGTGAACATAGTGTGCGTCCATCTATTTTTAGCTCCGGAAGGTTTACCCATGGCAATAGTAATTCTAGTATTGAATCTGTTTTTGGCTTATGCTTACCGCGATCGTTATGCACCTATGTTAAAAGCAAGATAGTCAATCAATCTTCTGCTTACATACATGGTTCATTCTCAATATGGACAATAATACCGAATTGAAATCCCTGGATGATTTTCTGATAGGGAAATCAGATCAAACAATTGAATTGTTCAATTATTTTGTCATGCGTTTTCAGGAAATTGGAAATATCACTTTGATTCCTGCTAAAAGCATGATTGGAATTGCCACGCCTTACAGGAGAATAGCGTGGGTAACACAATTAGGCAAAAACTTTATCCATGTAGTTTTCCCTTTCGAAAGACCCTTTGAAGATAATATGTGTTTTCTAAAAATTGCCAAAGTACCCGGAGATGACAAGCAATATAATCATCACTTCCGAATGCTTTATAAAGCAGATATAAATGAAGAAATTATAAAATTTATGAGATTGGCTTATGATTTCCGAAAGTGATTACCCAATTTAGATTATCTATAACATTTTTTCAAACGCTACCTTATTAGAAGAATTCTTCATAATCAATCCAATCACTCCGAGACTTACAGCCAAAATAATTAAAATATACAAATTTTGGTTAATCGGAACATCCACTCCACACAAAGATGCGTTCATGTATGTGCAATCAAGATAACCGGGATCATCCGGCTCACATGGGCATGAGGCTGGAGGATCGGCTTTTAAAACAATGGATACTAAAATGAGTTGGATAATAAGAACTAACCTTATTTTTTTTACAAAAAGAATCATTGTGAGTATTGTAAAATGAATATGAAACTATTCAAATAATAATTTCTGTACGAAATTTGAAAATTGGCCTTTAACAGTAATAATATAAGAGCCAGGTGTAATATTATAACTATTAAGTTTCAATATAACTTCATTTAAATTATTTTCCTCATTACCGGTATAAATTTCTTTACCTAACAGGTCAGTAATAATAATATTTACCTTCTTTTCATTCGATGGTGTTCTCAATTTAACAATCTTGTCTTTCACAGGATTTGGAAAAACCAGATAACTTGAAAAAGCATTTTTATCAGTTTCAACAGCAGTAATTACATTGCTATTTTTAAAAATTACGCTAAACCTTTTATTTGTTGTACTTGTATCCTGCTTTGAAACCTGGAAGTTGTATAATGGTGTTATTTTGAGGTCAATGGTTTGCTTGCTGAACTTGTCTAAAAGATACATTTGGTATTGACCATAAAGATTTTCCTTTTGTGAAAAATCAAGTTGATAATTACCATCACTTACTGCAACCGTTAGAGGAATTGTATCAGATGCTGTTGGAACAGGCCTGGCATTAATTGACAGTTCGATGCCATTTGTAAAACTTGACAACAAGACAGGAACTGCTTCAGCAGTAGGGGTAGCCATTGTTAGTTTGTACGCATCATATTGTTTGTCAAAACCCATAGTAGCATCATCTTCAAACCTTAGGTATGTAATGTCACTTAGTAGATTTTGAGTGCTTGTTAATACAATAGGCGTATATGTAGGTGGGACAACTCTGCGTAATGCCTGGATTGTACTTGTTTTTACAGTTTCAGTGGCAGTGAGCGTGCCTCCTCCAGTATTTACTTTTACCCAAAAGCCTTGCGATGATGCTATAGGGCACATACCTACACCACCATTACAAACAATATAAGTACCAGAGGAGGTATTATATGTATAGGTTGCATTGCTTGCTAAATTGGCAGAAGCAGTTTGCCAGCCCGAATTGCTTAAATCTCCATCTATATTAGATGGATAGGGGTTGCCGATAAAATTCCAACCTCCTGCAGGGCTTCCGCCTGTCGCATTATATAAAAGGGCTATTGTCTGATTGCCTGTATTTGGAGTTCCTAAAACAGAAAAAGTTTTAGCAGCCGTATTACCTGAATTGTATGTCGGATTACCATCTCTGACTAACACTCTGTAACCTTTTTTGGAAATTATGTTTTCGGTATTCGAATTAACAGGAAACCTTGACCATAAAGCAGTAGCACTATTCCATGTAAATGCTGATGTACCAGCAGAATTAACCCCAACTCCCACTGGTGCACTTGCACCGGTAAAAGGGCCTGTTACATAAAATCCATTTGTAGGTGCTCCATTTTGCCACATAGCCACAGTAGCGTTATTTACAGGCGAGGCTGCCTGGTACCAATATCTTCCTGATACTGGTGGAAGATACCTTTGCATTCTTATATTTCCAGTAAATACTGCACCAGCAGGCAAAGCTGCCAGACTTGCCGTCCCTTTTGCATTTGAAACAAAAATTTGCTCAAAACCAGTGCTGTTAAATTTGGATAATGCCGTTAGAGTCATAAGGTTTTGTACTTTGGCATTGCTGCCCAGGCTTACCTCAACACCGGCATTATCAATAGTAAGATTATAAAAACTACCTCCGGTAAGACCTGTTATTTTCTGATTTACCGTGCCCTGGAAAAGCGTAGTACTGGTATTATAAGTATATGTTCCGTCCTGGATCCAGTTTCCAGAAATGGTTATGGTCCTGGTTGAACCTTTAAGAACTGACCCTGAACTTATTATAAGCGTATCACCAATTGTTATATCACAACCAAGCGAAGTAGTGTCAGCCGTTTTTGAAATAGCAAGGTCTTCAAAACCTATTGGAGTTGTAGTGCCGCTGATTAGTGACGGTCCGCTGCCATTAAAAGTAACTTTATAACCATTGTGATAGAAATCTCCATTGTTGATGAAATTGCCAGAAATCTTAATATCTGTCAGCAAGCTATCTTTAGATGCTATGTTAAGGTTGTTAAAATTTATATCACCTATACCATTGATAGCTGCAGTGTCCTGCATTACAACGGTAGAACTACCTCCATCAAAAATTCCACTAACATTTATATTGCTCTGGAGGTTTATAGTACGAGCTGTTCCGGCATGGAAAATAGATCCGGGCTTTATAAAAAACGTTCCTGCAATATTCCAGTCTGATGTAGCCATTATTCCTGCTGAATTGGAATTTGTAACGTTTACAGAACCAAAAGTATAATTTCCAGTTCCGGAAAGAGTTAATGCATTTGACCCGGCAAAATTGACAATTCCGGTACAAGAAAAATTAGCGCCAAGGTTAATACTTCTGGAGGCGTTTGGAACAAAGTTGAAAGTTCCACCATCATTTAATACTGTTCCACTGTTTGAGAAAGACCCAGCAATGTTATGTGTAAGCCCATTTCCGTTAAACGTGGCACCAGGTCCTATATTCATTGCAACCCCAACTGACCAGGTTACAATTGGTGCTACCACCCCGGTGTTGTTTATATTCAATGTGGAAAAAGATGCGTTCGTCGATGAGAAAGTGTTTGGAGAAACTGTACCATTTAAATTTACTACACCAGACAAGCCTGAAGATAAGGTACCATCATTCTGAAAATTTTGAACTGCAATTCCCATAATGTTGGTGACACCATTTAGATTGACTGTGCCGGTATTTAAAAAATCACCATATAAATAAATTGAATCACTGGCCTGAGTAAAAAATCCCTTATTGGTAAAGTTTCCATTTACAGAAGTGATGCTTGGAGCAGTTGAAGAAATTATACTACCTACAATTAAAGTCAGGTTATTAAATGAACTCTTATTTGAAGAAATAAATTTATTTACACCACTCATAATTACGGTTCCTGTACCTGGAATAAAGGTTCCCGTTGAAACCCAGTTTCCCATTAAAGTAATGGTATTAGAACTTCCTGCCACTGTTGCTCCGCTATTTATGGTAAAGTCACCACTTACAGATATTGGTTGAGAAATAGTTTTTGCAAGAGAATTCCCATTAGAAAATATCAAATTACCATACCCTAACTTTACAACATTCTGAGCAGCATTGCCATTATATATAACATTGCTTGAGGCAGCAATACTTTCCAAATCAAAATTAGATGGTGTATTGTTTGAGCCTCCAATGTATAAGGTAGACCCGGAAGCCAGGGTTAAGGTGCCACCTAACGCAGTTCTGTTTAAATTAAAAATACCTAGGTTAAGTGTTCCGGAATTTAGTGTAGCATTCCCGTTTAAATTTAAGTCTCCAGTTGCATAGGCTATTCCTGAAGGCTTGTTGAAAGTTAAATTCGCAAAAGTACTGGCACCTATATTTTGGTCTATGGAACCGTTAAAGTTTACTGTTCCCGAACCTTGAAAGAATGTTCCTGATTGTGTCCAGTTCCCACCTACCCCAATTGTTGAAGTTTCCGCATTCAATATTGTACTACTGTTTACCAAAACATTTCCCCCAACTGTAATATTTGATATTAAATCAAGTTGCCCTCCTGTTGATAGTGTTAAATTCCCGTTTATTGCAATGGGTGAGTTAATTGTTGCGGTTGCAGATGCCTTATT
>JACMQU010000183.1 GCA_014376805.1 Bacteroidia bacterium | reverse complement strand
GTTACATCTAAAAACTCCTGGAAGAGGTCTATCAAAAGAATATCAAAAACAGAACTTTCTACAAATTTTATTTCTTTACCAAAGCCGCAAACACAAAGTGCTTTTGTTTTTCGCAGAAACCTTTTTACATGTCTGATATCGGTATTAAGGGTAAGGCAGCTTCCAAAATGAATGATGCGGTTCTGGCATTTTTCGCCCAACATTTCTGCAAGTTCATCAAGGTTAACCGGTGTTTTGTTAATTAATATTTCCTGGGGTCTGCCATGAAAAGCGAGGTATAAAATAGAATATCTTTCGTATCTTTTCATTTGCCATTGATGCAAGTAATGTGCAAGATTTTCACGCGTTCCACAATTGCGGTGTATGAAGTCGATTTTACGATTCTGTTTAAGAAACATGAGCGCCGCACTAATACTTGTTTGTTTTTTAAGATTGCGGTTCCAGTCACCTTCCAGGCAAAATACTTCCTTTTGATATTGCTTGGCTATTTTCATTGTTGGCAATGTACAATTAAGCGTGAGTTTACCCAAAAAGAAAACTCAGTAATTCATCTAATTTCGATACTTCAACTATAGTTAAACCCGATTTATTTTCAGGCAATTTATTAAACTTAGATAAATAAACTGTTTTAAAGCCCAGCTTACCGGCTTCACTGATTCGTTGTTCAATACGGCTTACTGCGCGGATTTCACCACTCAGTCCTACTTCTCCAACAAAACATATTTTATTATCTATGGGTACATTTTCATAACTTGATACAATAGCGGCAACAATGCTAAGGTCAATACCGGGATCTTCTACCCGAAGGCCTCCGGCAATATTCACAAATACATCGTGCATGCCCATCCGGAGTCCGCATTTTTTCTCCAATATAGCCAGCAGCATATTTAAACGTTTAGCATCATACCCGTTAGAATTACGCTGCGGGGTGCCATAAACCGCTGCACTTACGAGAGCTTGTGTTTCAATAAGCAAAGGACGCATACCTTCAAGCGTAGCAGAAATTGCTACACCACTTAAGGCTTGATCGCGTTGTGAAATTAAAATTTCAGAGGGATTACTTACCTCTCTTAGCCCGCCCGGTTGCATTTCATAAATACCTATCTCATTGGTTGAACCAAACCGATTCTTTGTACTGCGCAGGATGCGGTACACGTGATGCCTGTCGCCTTCAAACTGCAAAACCGTATCAACCATATGCTCAAGTAATTTTGGCCCCGCCAGTGTGCCATCTTTAGTAATATGGCCGATTAAAAAAACAGGAGTACCGGTTTCTTTAGCAAACTTTATCATATCACCTGCTGTTTCTTTGATTTGTGAAATACTGCCGGCAGTTGAATCTATATGATCACTTTGCAGGGTTTGAATAGAATCTACAATTACAATATCCGGATCGAGGTCATTAAATGCTTTGCCAATCTTTTGTGTGGATGTTTCGGTAAATAAATAACAACTGTTATTGGTAAATGGAATTCGATCGGCCCGCATTTTTATTTGCGTTTCACTTTCTTCACCACTTATATAAAGAACGCGCTTATTACTAAACTGAAGTGCGACCTGCAATAATAAGGTGGACTTACCAATACCCGGCTCCCCTCCTATTAACACCACACTTCCGGGTACTAGTCCACCGCCAAGTACCCGTGCCAGTTCCTGATCCTGCACCGGGATGCGTTGCTCATTCCCTTTTTCAACATCTTCAAGCAATACCGGTTTAGCTGTTCGCGCACCCGATTCTTTTTTCCAGGTATTTTTAAAATCTGGTTTATCTTTAACAATTACTTCTTCAACAAAGGTATTCCATTCGCCGCAACCGGGGCATTTACCAACCCATTTAGCAGAAGATGCGCCGCAGTTTTTACAAAAAAAAGTTGTTTGTGTTTTGGCCATTACTTTAATAAAATATTTAATGGCGAATGTACTATTGATAAATTGAATTGTGAAAATGATTTAATTTTATAGTGAACCAGGATCACCCAATATTTTAGCATGATGCCACCCCAAAAAAAAAGCCCCCGATATGGGAGCCTTTTTATTAGTATTCAAAAAATATTTTACCTGCTAACATTAAATTTACCAGATTTAATTACAGTTCCTTCCGTATCGATAATGCGGTATAAATAAATACCGGTATTTAAATTGCTTACATTGATTTGGGTGTTTTTATCTATAATGTTAATTTGTTCAACAATCCTTCCACTTAAATCTAAAACTGTAATCAGTTTAGCGAATTTATAATCAAGTGCTATATTTAAAACAGAAGATGAAGGGTTAGGATAAACCTCTAAACTTTGGAGTGCTTTAGTAACTTCGTTAACAGGCAACAATACGTTATTGCATGAGGTGTTATTTGTCTGGTTGGGATCAATGGTTTGATTGTTGGTTTGCGCAAAAGCCCTCACACAAAAAGGTACAGTAATATCGCCTGCAGTAATATTAAGTATCAGTTTAAATTTACCCCAAATCGTGTCGTTTACATTTAAAACCCTGTTGGTATAAAAAACAGGTGATTGACCTGAAACAGTTAAAACCTGGTTGGAGTTAAGGATATATAGTACAATAATAGAATCGGTTAAACTAGTGGCAGCACTGCCATTGTTTTTAATAACATATTCTATGTCAAACACCTGCCCGGTAATAAGGTGAGTTCCGTTAGTTGGTTTAAGTAGAGTAATTTGAATGTCTTTGTTCTGGGCTTAGGTTAAAAAAATTGAGCTGAAGAAGGCAAATGCAAGTAATAGTTTTTTCATTGTATTTAAGTGTTTTTAAAATAAGTGTATGAACAAAGGTATGAATAAAATGAAAGAAATTTACATGGAGTAAAATAGGATGGTTAATTAAAAGATATTTTAATAGAACCCAATAACCACATTGGAAATTACTAAGTAGCATAATACCTTTTAAAAATGTTTATTTGCATAACAAGTGAGTAAACTCGACGAAATTAAAGCACCTATTAATACAGAACTGAATCTGTTTGAAAGCAAATTCAGGGATGCAATGAAAAGCAGTGTTCCATTGCTGGACACCATCATGACCTATATAGTTAAAAGAAAAGGTAAGCAGATCCGTCCTATTTTTGTGTTTTATTGTGCTAAAATATTTAATGGTATTACTGATGAAACATACAGAGGTGCAAGCCTTGTAGAATTGCTTCATACCGCATCGCTTGTGCATGATGATGTGGTGGATGACAGTGATGAACGCAGGGGTTTTTTTTCTATTAATGCCTTATGGAAGAACAAAATTGCCGTATTGGTAGGTGATTATCTACTTTCACGCGGCTTGTTATTATCGGTTCAGCATAAAGATTACCATTTATTAGAGATAGTAAGCAATGCTGTAAAAGAAATGAGTGAAGGGGAGTTATTACAGATAGAGAAAACACGAAAATTAAATTTATCGGAAGAGATTTATTATGATATTATTCGCAAAAAAACTGCTTCTCTTATTGCCTCCTGTTGTGCTATAGGAGCGGCTTCTTCGGGGGCTACTTCTGCACAGATAGAACAGATGAGACTTTTTGGAGAAAAAATTGGGATTGCATTTCAAATGAAGGATGACTTACTGGATTATGGCGATGCTGATATTGGCAAACCAACAGGCATTGACCTGAAAGAAAAAAAATTAACATTGCCCATTATTTATACTTTGAACAACGCCGATAAAGCAACGCGAAAAACAATAATAAATACTATTAAAAACAATTCTAATGATAGAAAAAAAGTTGCTGAGGTGGTAAAATATGTGAATGAACATGATGGCATTGCCTATACCCAAAAAGTTATGCAACAATACAAGAATGAAGCACTTACTATTCTTGATACTGTTGGATCAAACAAGTACACTCCCTATTTAAAAGAGCTGGTAACTTTTATTATTGAACGCAAAAAATAAGCATCAGGCAATTGCAAAGAATTAACCTTATTAATTCTTTGCAAATACCTGTTTACTTTAATATTATTCCTTAACGAAATTTCTTATAATCATTTTATCGCCGGTTTTGATACTTACCATATAAAATCCCGGGATTAATTTATTAACATCGATATGTTTTTGATTTACGCCCGATGGAAAATTTCCTGTTACCGAAATCATATCCAGACCCACGAGATTATATATTTGAAAATGTACATTACCCTTTTGATATAATTCAAAATCGAAGGTTAATATATTACTGGCCGGGTTAGGATACATGTTCAGATTTATGGATGTTGTATTTTTTGAAATACCTGTACTTACCAATTTAACAGCGAGTGTTTTTTGTACCCCTTTGCATCCACCAACTGTATTTTCCTGAACACTAACGGCGGCATTTGAACCACTGTTGAATTTAATATTAACACCATTAGTACCTGCACCTGACTGAACAGAACCTCCAGTAACAAGCCAGTTAAAATTTGAACCGTTAATACCCGGAATTACAGAGAAGCTGGCAGTATCATCTCTAACAGACCAGTTGGCACCGCTAATTTCAGAAGTAATGGGACGCGGTAATTTATCAATATGTAAAATATCTGAAATACTAAAACATCCTTTATCGCCTACCTGAACTTTAAAAGTACCCGAATCACTAAAGCTAAAAACTTTAGCCGTCTGACCAGTTTGTGAAAGACCATTTACAAACCATTGATTATTTAAATCTGCATTTGAAGTTAGATTGAAACTGCTTCCTTCACAAAAAGAATTGGAAGCAAGGTTTTTACTTATAACAGGTTTTGGAGGAGTAATACCGGTGAGAATATCAAGTACTTCAGATTTTGCATAACACCCATTGGAACTGCCCGTTTTAATAAAGTAAGTTGCCTCATCTTTTACCTGAATACTGTTACCCGGAGTGCTTTGCACTATTCCATTCCTGAACCAGGTAAAGTTGGATGTGGCATTGGTAGAGAGGGTAGTACTATCACCATTACAAAGGGAATTTCCATTAGAGCTGGTAAGCGTAGGCTGAATTGGAGAAGGCAATACTGTTATATATCCTGCTTTTAAAACACTATCAGTACCTACCGCATTTTTAACAGCAAGAATAATGGTTTTTAAACCCGGAGTTAAAAATTTCACATTCGGATTTCTTGCCGTGTACGTTAATGTATCGGTATCGGTAAAATACCATTTCCACTGTGATGGATTATTTTGTGATGAGTCAAGAATTTGTACATCATCCATGGCGCAAACTGTTTTTGAGAAAGCATAAAAGTTGGCAACCGGATTGGTTAGCGTGCCTGTTATTTTTACATTATCAATGAAGATATTGTTACCCCCGTTATTGGTTCTTTGTTCAAACCTAACCATCACATTTGCATTACCTGCGTACGAGGTTAAGTTAATAGTTTTACAAGCTGCTCCAAATCCCCCACCGCACCAATTTGAAGATTTTGAAGGAATAAAAGCATCCTGAGACTGAAAGGTATTATCTGGTCCGGTGGCATAATTGCCTGTACCATTTTCACCCATATTTAAAAGCCTTGTCCAAACATTACCACAATTAGTTGACACATATACAATCAAAGAATCACTGCCCGTATTATCATACCTGGTATATGCATGCTGGAAAGTAACCTGTGCATTAAGGTAACCCCTTAGATCTAATACAGGGGATATCAATCTGCCAACATGATATGCGGAAGGTGCATCATAGTTATTTATTCCATACGCGGTGTTTCCGGGGCTTGTACCACCAATAGACCAGTAACGCCAGCTCGTGTCGTTGCCTGTTTTTTCAATTGTCCATAGATCACGGGTAAGGGAATTAGGTTCAAATGTTTCATCTAATGGTAATCCCAATCCGCCAACAGTTATATAATCCTGCATATACAAAGAATCATATCCGTTTGGACCGCTGATGCGCAAGGCAACAGAATAAATACCCGGCAGCGAAAAAGTAACCAATGGATTGCTTTGTGAAGAGGCTGCTGGTGTGCCTCCCGAAAAATACCACATACGGGTACTACTGCCAGATGACTGATCAAAGAACTGAATATTTTTATTTGTACAAACTACTTTACTGCTTACCGTAAATCTGGCAGCAGGCTTTGGGCTGATCCCACTAATGATAAGTGAATACGGCTGTGAACCACCAGACAGACTGCCTTTATGTGAAATAGTTATTGTATAAGTACCGAGTGCCGGAGCATTTATATATACTTGTTCAACATTATCGGTGATATTATCGCCGGTAGTTGATGGAGCTGCCGGAATAGCCGGATTTAATTTATAAGGGAAATATAACAGGTTATCACTGTTTCTTTTTATTCGTAAATCAAGATCATTGATCAGCATTTTAGTGTTTGGATTTAAAGCCGGTGATAATGCATTACCAGGCAAATCTGTCCAGCAAATACTTGCTCTAATAGGGGTTATACCATCAGAGAAAAAAGTATAAGTGTAGGATGCATTATTAATAAGATTTTTTTGCTGAATGGAACTTTTTAACGTGTCGCTGATTGTTTGCACTGCTTTGGCTGCATTCATGAGTCCCCAGCCATAAGTATAATCCGGACCAAAAGCAGCCCCTGCTTCATCAGCCGTATGAATGATTAGTCCTTTTAAAGTAGCACTTCGCATATAGGAACCTTTTAAAGCATTATAATGTTGTTGGATCAACAATGCTGAACCACTTGCATTTGGAGTAGCCATAGATGTTCCGTTATAGGTATCATAATCTGTGGTACCAGATGAAACAGATGAATATACACTTACTCCATTCGCAACCACATCTGGTTTGATCCTGCCATCATCTGTAGGGCCCCAGCCACTAAAACTGCTCATTACCACGTCAGAAGATTTTGACCATCCGTTAGTTATTTTATTAACGGCACCAATAGTCATAACATTTTTTGCATTACAGGGTCCTCCACTGATAGAATTATAAGGACCTACCGTAGCGGGAACATTTGTATTACTCCCCTGCACCCAACTTCCGATTGAATTACGAATATAAAAAACAGAAGGAATAGTACCTGGCGCACCTCTGTCATTGCCGGCGGCCACAAAAATCAGATAATTAGGATAACTTACTGCGATCTGATCCCAGCTTTCACTGTTGTCATCATAAAAACCATATTTATAATCTTCGGTGGCACTAATACTCTGATCGCCCCAGAACTCCCAATGTGATGCCCCTGAATTGTATTGCCACCCACAAATCTGAGCGTATGAATGATTAGAAATTAATAAACCAACAGAAGCTGCGCTGCTCATCTCACTGTTATCATTGTTCCAGTCGTGACATTTTATGGGTGCCTGATAGCTCATTCCTTTCGCGTTGGTTACCACTCCACCAGCAATCATAGTGCCTGTAACATGTGTAGCATGTGAACTCAAACTTGTAGCTCCATCTGTTTGTACTGCCCTGCCCTGGAACTCCTGGTGTGTGCGTAAAACAGCCCCACCATCCCATACACCCAAACGATTAGTCATACCTTGTCCAGATAAACTTAAACCGAGTGAACCAGCAGGCCAGAGTTTATTAGTTTGTAAGGTTTTAGCTGCATCCAGATTATTATTTGTGTGGATATACACGGGCAATCCGGTATAAGAAATACTTACCATTTCGCGCACCACTCCATTGGGTAAAACTTCTCTTACAGGAACATTTAATTCTTTAGCTTTAAGCGCAATTTTATTTTGATCGATCCGAAAATTTTCGCTGAATAGTAATTGGAGATCTGCAGTAGTGGAGGCATCGGTGGCTTTGCGTTTATTTTGCGCATTGGCATAAAAGCCAGATCCCAAAACGGAGATTAATAAAAGAGCAGCAATTTTTTTCATAATTTATATAGTTTGTTATCCGGTTCAGCAAAGGGCAATATCTATTTACCTTTTAGAAGGCCTTAAGTAATTTAATGCGTTGTTTTTAAATTTTTTGAGTGATTAATACTACCAATGAGGGTAGCTGTTATATTAACTTTTTGTTTTTGCCTATATGCTTCTCCAACATAATATAATTCATATTTACCATCAGGAAGGCAATGAATAGTTAAACTTCCTAAATGTTCATTTAAACTAACATAAGTTCGGTTCATACTGTTATCTATTAATACTACTTTAAAATACTTACCTGTTAATTTCGCGTTGCATTTTAACTGTTTAACAGCAATGCCATTAATTTCGAATAAGTAACCGTTAGAGGAACCCAGAGCGGCATTAAATTTTCCATTTACCACTTCAAAATTACTAGGCTCTTGGTATTCAAATCTTCGCAATGGCATAGCACCTCTGCTTTTAAATTCAATACTTTCTGTTTGTGCCTTTACATTAGAAAAGAATGTAAAAAGCAGAACGAAGCAACAAATATTTTTTTTCATTTAAGCTTAAGGTAAATGTAAATTACATAGATACTGATTGGCAACACAATAAGGGCTTAAGTTCAAATTTAACAGAATTGTATGAAAACACAATTTTTAAATTCAACATAACCACTTAATTTGCATGCAAAATTACGCACTTGAAAAAGTATATTCCCAATACCATTACTGCTGCCAACCTATTTTCGGGGTGTTTATCTATTATTGCAACATTTGACGGAAATTTAACAATAGCGGCAAAATATATTGTAATAGCCGCTGTTTTAGACTTTTTTGATGGCTTTGCAGCCCGGCTTCTTAAAGTGAGCAGTGAGATAGGAAAGGAATTAGATTCTATGGCAGACATGGTGAGTTTTGGAGTAGCACCTACTTTTATTTTTTATGCGCTTACCAAACAATATTTACCTTTAACGGCTAATTATCCTTTGCTTGCATATTTGCCATTAATTATGATTATATTTTCGGCAATAAGGCTCGCAATTTTCAATATAGATGTGCGGCAGTTAGAATCGTTTATTGGTATACCAACGCCTGCCAATGCTTTGTTTATATGTGCCATTCCATTTGTACTAACTCATGGCCCTAATGAAGCCATTAAACTATATACCTCAATGGGTTTTATTGTTATGTACCCTTTAATAGCATCTTATTTACTTATAGCGGAAATTCCATTGTTTGCACTTAAATTTAAAAACTATTCTATACAATCAAATAAAATCAGATACCTTTTTATTATCAGCAGCATTGTGTTGCTCCTTTTTTTTAAGTTTTTCGGAATTAGTCTCATCATTTTATTGTATCTACTTTTGTCTCTTGTAAATAATTATATCCACTTTAAAAATGAAATTCAAAGCAGAAATTGATGTAATGCCACATGCTGCATTACTTGATCCGCAAGGTAAAGCTGTTACAGGCTCCATGACAAATATTGGTCTTCCTCAGATTCAAAATGTCCGGATTGGTAAACATATTACTTTAGCGTTTGAATCTGAAACTGAAGCAGAGGCTCATGTGATAGTTGATACCGCCTGTAAAAAACTATTGGCTAATCTTATTATGGAAACTTATATTTTTTCGATCAAAATTATTTAGTTTTTTTGTGGATTTCCATGCTGAATAAAATCAAGCTTTTGCTAGTACTGTTTTACCTGTTTACAAGCAACCGGGTAAACGCACAAAACATAAGCTATGCCAAAAGTCTGATAAAAACTTTATGCAGTGACGAGTTAAGCGGAAGAGGATATGTAAATGATGGAGATCACCTTGCTGCTGAATTAATCCGGAAGGAATTTGCAAGGCATAAACTAATCCCGCTGGGAGAGAATTACTTTCAGCCGTTAGGGTTTCCGGTTATTTATTATCCGGGTTCTGTTGATATAGATATAGATGGGAGCGGACTGATAGCGGGGACTGATTTTATACTGAATGCAGGTTGTCCTGCCATAAAAGGTGCCTTTAAATTATTGTATCTCGATTCTGCTTCTATTGATAATAATACACTTTATAAAAAGTTAGAGAGCCGCAATCTTAAAGGTTATTTTTTAGTAGTTGATGAACTAAAAAATAAAAAATGTATTCATGAGGATCGCTTAAAAGCTGTAATGCAAAATTCGCCTGGAGCCAAAGGGTTAATCTATCTCAATATGGAAACACTTACCTGGTCTGTGAGTTTAGAGTGGGCACTTTTTCCGGTTATATATGTAAAAAAAAACATCTTAACGCAACATGCAATAAAACTTAACTGTAATATAGAAGCCTTTCACAAAGTGCATGGAACACAAAATGTAACCGGCTATATAAAAGGTAGTGTTCAACCCGATTCATTTATTGTTATTACTGCCCATTATGACCATTTGGGTATGTTAGGTAAAGATGCCATTTTTCCGGGGGCTAATGACAATGCCAGCGGTGTTGCTATGATGATTGATATGGCAAGACACTTTAGCCTGAACCGACCAAAATATTCGATATTATTTATTGCATTTGCAGGAGAAGAAATTGGTTTAATAGGTTCTTTTTATTTTGTAGAGCACCCTCTTGTTGCGCTTAAAAAAATGTGTTTATTGTTGAACCTTGATTTGATGGCAACCGGGGATAAAGGTCTGACAGCTGTTAATGCAACTGAGTTTCCGGAGTTGTTTGAAAATTTAAAAGCATGCAACAGCATTGGCAATTATTTACCGGTAATAAACCCAAGGGGAAAAGCCATGAACAGCGATCATTACTATTTTTCTGAAGCAGGGGTGCCTGCATTTTTCTTTTATTTAATGGGCGAATACCATCAATATCATGATGTAGGAGACAAAGCAAATGCAATTAGTTTAAGCCGGTATAATGAAGCATTTCAATTGATTGTTGATTTTGCAAATATGCGCATGGAGCAATAAATACTGTTAACTTAAGCAATTAATAGTGCGCTTGCAAAGCTGCTGTCTTAAAGGCTCAAATACATTTTAAATTTGTTTTAATGCAAAAAAAAAAGCAACTTAGCAATTTAATTTAAAGCGCATTTATGCCCTTAGTAAATTCTTTGGTAAGTTGGTATCTTAAGAGACGGCTTCCTGCTTTTGAAGAGATCCTTCATAATCCGCAGCAGGTGCAACATGACCAATTAATGAAACTGTTGCGAACTGCACAGATAACTGAGTTTGGCAGGCAATATGATTTTAAAGGCATACACAACCCTGAGACTTTTAAGCAAAGAGTGCCCATAACCAATTACGACGATTTTAAACATTATATAGAACGGATGATGCGGGGCGAACAAAATATTTTGTGGCCCAGTGAAGTGCGTTGGTTTGCAAAATCATCGGGTACCACAAGTGCTAAAAGTAAGTTTATTCCTGTTACTTATGAGAGTCTGGAGGATTGTCATTACCAGGGAGGCAAAGACGTTATGCTAACTTACCTCATGCAAAAACCCGAGACAGAAATATTTAATGGTAAGGGTTTGGTAATGGGTGGAAGTCACCAGATCAACCAGCATGGAAGTTCAAGTTTTTTTGGTGACCTGAGTGCGGTGATGATGCAAAATATGCCCATCTGGGCGCATTATCTGCGCACACCCGAGTTAAGTATTGCCATTATGGATAACTGGGATGAGAAGATTGAAAAAATGGCAAGGGCAACACTTCAGGAGGATGTAACCAACATTTCGGGCGTGCCCACATGGACGATTGTATTGATAGAAAAACTTTTTGAGATTACCGGCAAAAACAACCTTACAGATATTTGGCCAAACCTTGAACTTTATTTGCATGGCGGTGTAAGTTTTACGCCATACCGAAAACGTTTTAAAGAGCTTATTAAAGGCTCGCAGGTTAATTACCTCGAAACATATAACGCCAGTGAAGGCTTCTTAGGGATACAAGATAAACTGAATAGTGATGAGCTTTTACTGATGCTGGATTATGGCATCTACTACGAGTTTATGCCTATGAGTGAGTACGGTAAAGAGAGTCCTAATACCTTATCACTAGATCAGGTTCAACTCAATGAAAACTATGCTTTGGTTATTAGTACAAATGCAGGTTTATGGCGCTATATTATTGGCGATACCATTAAGTTTTCTTCTACCAAACCTTTCCGTTTCAGAATTACCGGCCGCACCAAACATTTTATTAATGCATTTGGAGAAGAGCTTATTATTGAGAATGCCGACTTTGCCATAAACCATGCCTGTATTCAAACCGATGCGTTACTGGCAGATTATACGGCCGCTCCTATATACTTTACCAACGAAACAAAAGGCGGCCATGAGTGGCTCATTGAGTTTGAACGCGCTCCGGGTTGTATGGATACCTTTGTTGAAAAACTGGATCAAACCCTAAAACAACAAAACTCCGATTATGAAGCCAAACGTTATAAAGATATGGCGATGTTAATGCCTGTTGTAAAAACTATGCCTAAAGGAACTTTTAACAAATGGTTAAAACAAACAGGCAAACTCGGCGGACAACACAAAATACCACGCTTAAGTAACCATAGAATATTTGTAGATGATATCTTACGTATGCAAAGTGCAGTTCAACAAAGTATTCCATAATACTTTTTTTTAATATGATCCGGTTCAACATATTTTCTACTGTTTTTTTTGTAGCAGCTATTATCATGGGCATCATTATGCTTTGCAGTAATAGTATAACACAAAACCAAAAAACACAGGATGAATTTAATCAATACTATAAAATTTATTCACTTGCCCTGCCAAAAAGTATAAGCTTTGCAGGTGCTAAAATTCCATTATCCGACTTTGATGTGGCTGAGCGTTATGACCGTGAAATTTTAACGAATGTTTATTGGCAATCACAAACTATACTTATGATAAAAAGGGCGAACCGGTATATGCCTTTGATTGAGAAAATTCTAAAACAAAATAATATTCCGGCCGATTTTAAATATGTAGCCCTGGCCGAAAGTGGTTTACAGAATGTAGTGTCGCCGGCAGGTGCGGCAGGCTTCTGGCAGTTTTTAGATAAAACAGGGAAACGATATAACCTGGAAGTGAGTGAGGAGATAGATGAACGTTATCACCTGGAAAAAGCAACCCAGGCCGCTTGTTTATATTTTAAAGAAGCATATACTTATTTGTACGACTGGAGCCTTGTTGCGGCAAGTTATAATATGGGCATATTAGGGGTTAAAAGACAAATAGCCAGTCAAAAAATAAACAATTATTATGACCTGTATCTGAATGTAGAAACCTCCCGATATTTATTCCGGATTATAGCTATAAAAGATATTTGTGAGAACCCTTCAAAGTATGGTTATAATATCCCTTTAACAGATATGTATAAACCAGTGCCCACTATAAAAGTAAGAGTAGATCTGAGTATTGCAACATTAGCAGAATGGTCTGTTCAGAATGCGTGCAATTATAAATTATTGAAGTTGCTGAATCCATGGATCCGGAAACCATTTTTAAATGTACCTGCAGGGAAGGTATATTATATTGATCTTCCTAAGGATCGTTTAATGGCGAGTACGCTGGCATCAAAAATAAAGGATGATACTTTGCAGTTTAGTGATACCCGAACTGGCAATATGCTGAAAGCAGATGTAATAACAGATCTTGATCACAAGGTAGAAAGTGGTGAAACCATACAAAGTATTGCCACGAGGTATAAAGTAAGTGAAGACGACCTTATTTTCTGGAACGAATTAACTCCCGGTCAGAGTTTAAAAACAGGCAGTATTTTAAAGATTAAGAAAATGGGTGAAGATCCGCCTGAGAAAAAGAAGTAAGGTAGTAAAAATTACATGTTTGAGCTGCTTTAGAAATTGCAGACCTGCCTGTAAGATTATCTAAAAAGGTTTATCTGGTGCTTATTGCAATAAAAAAATATTTTAAAATACGAGGAGATGAAAGTGTTGGGAAAGCACGGTAAGAAGTGAAGCACCAATTAAAATGAAACACTCAAAAATCAGTGCATCAAAAATTTGGTTTTGGATCAGCGAAAAATAAACTTACATTTGCACGGCAAATAACGAAAAGTATTATTTGCTATGTTTAACGACACTCAGAAATTTTTTGGTGAAGGATTAACTTACGATGACGTATTGTTGCTTCCTGCCTATTCAGAAGTACTGCCACGCGAGGTAAACACATCCACACAACTCTCCCGCAATATCCGGATTAATATTCCCATACTGTCTGCCGCTATGGATACGGTAACAGAATACAAACTGGCTATTGCGCTGGCACAGCAAGGCGGTGTTGGTATATTGCATAAAAACATGAGCATTGAACGCCAGGCCGAAGAAGTACGGCGTGTTAAACGCAGTGAAAGTGGTATGATTATAGACCCGCTTACTTTGAATGATATGGCAACCTTACGGGATGCACATAAAGTAATGAGTGAGAACAAAATTGGCGGAATTCCGATCATTAATGACAATGGGAAACTGATGGGAATTTTAACAAACCGGGATCTTCGTTTTGAAAAAGACATGAATAAAAAAGTGTCGGAGATAATGACGAAAGAGAGATTGATTACAGCCCCTGAAGGCACCGACTTAAAGCAAGCAGAAAGCATTTTACAGGAATACAAAATTGAGAAATTGCCTGTAATTGATAAAACCGGAAAACTTAAAGGATTGATAACCTATAAGGATATTTTAAAAATTAAAGACCACCCGTTTGCCTGTAAGGATAAACACGGGCGATTAATGGTTGGAGCTGCCGTAGGGGTAGCTGCAGAAACAGAAGCCCGGATTAGTGCATTGGTAAAAGCGGGTGTAGATGTAGTGATTATTGATACCGCACATGGTCACTCAAGAGGGGTACTAAATGAAGTTCAACGTTTGCGGAATGCCTTTTCGGAGATTGAAATAATAGCAGGCAATGTGGCAACCGGTGATGCTGCCAGAGCTCTGGTTGATGCCGGGGTAGACGGTGTAAAAGTGGGTGTTGGTCCGGGCTCAATTTGTACAACCCGAATTATTGCGGGTATAGGTGTACCACAGTTAACCGCTGTTTACGAATCAGCAAAAGCTATTAAGGGAAGCGGGGTGCCCGTTATTGCCGATGGTGGCATACGCTATAGCGGCGACCTTGTTAAAGCCCTTGCGGCAGGTGCCAGCACGGTAATGAGTGGTTCTATCTTTGCAGGTGTGGAAGAAAGTCCGGGTGAAACCATTTTATATGAAGGCCGTAAGTTTAAATCTTATCGCGGTATGGGTTCCATAGAAGCGATGAAAGAAGGCAGCAAAGACCGGTATTTTCAGGATGCGGAAGATGAGATAGCCAAGTTGGTACCCGAAGGTATTGTTGGTATTGTGCCTTATAAAGGTTTGCTAAAAGAAGTTGTTTACCAGTTTGTGGGTGGCCTGCGTGCAGGCATGGGTTACTGTGGAGCTGCTACAGTAGAGGATCTTCAGGCCAATGGCAAATTCATCAAGATTACAACGGCCGGTTCAAAAGAAAGCCATGCCCATGATATTACCATTACCAAAGAAGCACCCAATTATAGCAGAAGTTAATGGACACTGTTGATTAACTTGTAAAGGCAACTCTGGTGGCTCTCTATCCTTAAGTTTGCCCAATATAAAAATAGACATTATTAAGTTTACTTATGATGTACACATTGTTAAATTTGAACATATTATACCCATTATAAATATACCCATTATGCACCCCTTATTTTGAGTAATTAACACCATTAATAAATATCAATAGAATAACCATGATAGAACTACAAGCCGATCATAAACGATATATTAAACAACAATATGATACCACAGTGGAATTTATTATTCCATTTATTGAACGCGAAAAACCCTTAAAACAAGGAATGCGTTTTATGGAAGTAGGCAGTGGATATGGAGGAATTTGTAAAGCCTTTTCCGAAGCTGGTTGCAAGGTAACCGGAATTGAATTACTTGACCATGTAAGTGTGATCTCAAAAGATTTGCTGAAAGCCGAAATAAGGTCGGGTCAGGTAGAAATTATTAATAAGAATGTTTACGACATGGATCCCGGCAAAAATGAGGATGAGAAATATGATATCATCTTATTAAAAGATACCATTGAACATATTCACGGACAAGATAAATTTGTTAAGCATATCATTCACTTTCTAAAAGACGATGGTGTAGTTTTTTTTGCATTTCCACCCTGGTTCATGCCATTTGGCGGACATCAGCAAAGTTTAGACAGTAAGGTTTTGGATAAACTCCCATACTTTCATATACTGCCTACACCTGTATATAGAGGTATTATGAAGCTTTTTGGTGAAATAGACGGTAGGATCAAGGATGTATTAGAAGTAAAAGAAACACAAATAAGCATTAACAGATTTGAAAAAATAGTTAAAGCGGCCGGATTTAAAATTTCACAACGGGAGTTTTATCTGATTAACCCAAGCTATAAACATAAGTTTGGTGCAACTCCTAAAAAACAGTACGCATTTATAGCTGTAATTCCCTGGCTTAGAGATTTTTTTACTACTACCTGTTATTACGTATTGCGGAAAACTTAAAAATAAAAGTTTGTTAATAACGATCCCTTATTAATTAGTATCAGAAATATAACCTGTAGACTTCAGTAAAACAAGTCATCTTGCCCAAACATCAAAAAAAAATGGCACAAAAAGGTTAATGTTTTTCAATACCTACAGGGGGGATGAACAAAATTAAAAATGCATTTATAAAAATCTAACCTCAAAATGGCAGGCGATGAAAAAATACTGTTTATAATGTTAAGGCAAGGGCATCATCTGCAGATCCCGAAGGGTACTCTACCACTCTTGAGTTGCCATGATGATTATCATATGTTGGTATGAAGTTAAGATCGAGTACCTGATCATCAACAATGGCAGTAGACGTAACTCTAATTTTCCAGTTGTTGACTTTACTTGCTGAATTTGCTTCTTTTACGCATGCTCACATTTTGATTGCCGCATCCATTGCGCGAGAAGCGTAAATACAAATTCTTCCTCCACCGCAGCCAGAAGTTATGCTGCCTATTGCATTATTATATATCTTTTCATATATGTCAAAATAATGGTTCTCTTCAGCGATTATTTTGTCTCGAATTTTTTTGAGTTGTTGATTGAAATCTGTAATGTTGTTAACGGAAAACTTCTATACTTAGAGTCGCAATCTTCTTCAGTATATTTTCCGCTTTTAGGCTTAAACAATTGAGCATTTACGGTATTTGTAAGACAAAAAAGCAGTACGACTAAGAGTTTTTTCATGAATTACAGTTCGATTTTAAATAGTTCTAATGTAGTGTTTAGGGTTGAAATTTTTATTTATAAAAAACAACCTTAAATTTTCAATAATCAGGAATAAGAGCCGTTAGCTTGGGTTGGATAAAGCACATGTAATTTCTAATTGAATGTGCGTTCCTGTTAGCCTTCTGCGATAGCAGTTTCCGGGGCAAGTGGAGAGTTCAGATTAACACAATTCAAACACCCGATATTAACTTATTTGATGGCTCAGGAAAAATGATACATGACATCAACATCATCAAAACTGATCAAAAGAATTACAACTTTAATGCTACTCAGTTATTAAGCGGATTTTATGTGTTGATGCTTACTGATTATACTGGCAGAACTTATCGGAAACAAATTGTTATTGTTAAATAAAAAGGTGTCAATTAAATGCTTCAAGCACTTGGTGTCACTTAAATTCATAAGTTTTATTCTAAAAAAATATTGCTTATATTTGATCAGCATTTGCTTAAAACCAATTTTACGAGAAGTTTTAAATTCCTTACTTGTCTATTTGTATTAACAATAACCACTAAGCTATGTGCTTCACAAATCATTTGTGAGTTTGATACTGCTTACAAATATCCGTACTTTGAACATGGGATAGGTTATACAATAATTGAAACTCACGACCACAATCTTGCTTATACTGCTTTGCCTGGATTTAATACAATGCATTTAGGCGGTGTTCAAAAACATCAGCTCAATAAAAAAAACAAATGTGGTAAGATTATTTGGAGTCTGGTTACAGATTCAACTTTTTGCACGTCTGGTTGTGCTGGTATGAGCAATTTATTGGAAGAATCCAATGGGGATATTGTTTATGCAGGTTACATAGATTCTGACGCTTCGCCGAAAACGATCAGGCTTTATAAGGCAGATAGTATGGGGAATCTAAAGTGGAATGTAAAAATTGGAGATACGATAAATTATTATCAGGTTTTGGGTTTCAGTAAATTGAGTGAAAAAAATCCCTCTTTTCAGGCACGTATTCAGACAGAGCAACATACAAATATATTCACGGTTTTCTACTTATGAGCGATTCTTCAGGGAAAATCCTCTTTATTGATTCAACAAACATTGGTACCATTTTACAGCAAAAGAAAATAAATGAAAACGACATTATAATTATTGAATTAACCGATGACGGAAGCATGAGCATAAGCCACATTGACTCAGTCGGCAATGCTTTAAGCAACCAAAAATTTTCTATGGCTCCTAACCGGGGAATCTATGGGGCTACTTTTAATTACAATAATTCAGAAATATTCATTAGTTCATCTGATCAATCTAAATCATACGTTACACGGTATAACTTAAAAGGTGCGATCATAAAAGACACTTCATATTTGTTAATATCTCCTAAAAGCTCATACTATTTAAATAATATACCAACTTTTTGGAACTACAACTTTTATTCCCCTCCTATTGGCTTTTCAAATATAACCCCATTAAAAAATAATGCTTATTTGGTTTCAGGTAGCTTTAGGATAATTTTAGACAGCAATTTAAGGATAGTGTGGAGTGATACAATTAGTAAATTTAGTAAAAATATTTATAATTCAATTCTCACAAGCGACAGTTTTATTGTATCGATTGGAACAGGCAATTATGTTTCTGTTGGAACAGCCGGGGCAGTATCCGATGTATGGTTAGGCATTAAAAGTTATAACAAGCGCTATGTTAAATCTATTGCCATTAACGGACCTGCGGCAATTACACAAAGTAGTGGAAGCATTGCACTTAGTGCCATTGTTTTACCACAAGATGTTAGTAACCCCGCAGTTAATTGGTCTGTTAATGATACGACCACGGCAAGTATTACGCAAGCCGGTATGTTAAGAGCTAAAAAAAATGGTAATGTTATTGTTACAGCCGCCACCACCGATGGTACTCAACTGCAAGCTGTAAAATCTATTTTAATAACGAACCAAGGTTTGGGTTTAAGAGATGCAGTGAGTAATAATGAAAAGTTTGAAGTTTATCCTAACCCTGCAAGTGATGAAGTAAATATTAAATTTACATCAACAATTTTGCCTTGCTTCGATTTTTATGATTGTTTAGGCAATGAAATTAAAAATATAGAAATATACACAAACGATCTTGAAAATTATCTATTAAAAACGCATAACTTAAGCGGTGGTTTTTATTTGTTGAAAGTTACATATCAAAGCGGTCGATGCTATCATAAACGAATACTTATACTAAAATAAAACTTGATATTTAACCTATGAAAACAATTGTTAATTACACTACCATCAATGCCATTCAATCAGGTTCCCATATTTGGAACGCTACTGATCCTTTTTTTTGCTCCACTTGATTACGAAAGTGAAGATACTTCACCATTTGAATAGAAAGGTTCAACAGAGGAGCAAAACCACAGAGAAACAGTTAGATAAGATCTTGTTAAAATGAAAAATTTTAAATTATATTTGGCTAACTTTTAAAAACTAATTTTTTAAGAGGCGCTCTTATGAAAAACCTTATCCTGTTTTTTTGCCTGTGTGCCCTTACAGTTTGGTCTAAAAAAATACATGCACAGGCATTTTGCGAGTTCGATTCGGGATACTTCTACTTACAGGAAAGAGGTTTCAAAATTATTGAAACAAAAAGCAAGCATTTTTTGGCTGCCTCTATAAACGGTTATGCCAATAATCTTTTACAAGATAATCATCAATCATTGCGCCTCTCCAAATTGGATAAATGCGGCAAGGTACTTTGGAGTTCAGCACCCGATACTATCTTGCCTAAAGAAACTTTTGCTTTAATAAGTGGTATAATTGAAGAAAGTAATGGAGATATAATGTATGCCGCTCGCTATGCAGGCCCTGGGTCTCCTTCTTTAAATGGTATTCGCCTGATTAAAACAGATAGTAATGGGAATGTTAAATGGAGAAATCGAATTGGTGATTCGGTTATTAATTACAACATGAATGAATTTATTAAACTTAATGCTAACGCTTTTTTATTTACAGGTAATTTTGATAGCAGTAGCACAAAACATTATTTCTGTATACTTGTAGCGGATACACTTGGTAATATACTTTTGCGGAAAACTACTTTAATAAATAGCAATCTTACATACAATATCCATGCATATAAGCAACCCAATCTCGACATGTTTATAGTCACTCTTGATGATAGTACTATAACCTTTATGATTCTTGATACAGTTGGACTTATTAAAAAAACCATACATATTTTTAAAAATAGAAGTTATGGCATATTTTCAGCAACTTTAAATGCCAATCAATCTGAGATAATAATAAATGGTTCTGTTACTACGAATGAATATTTATACGTAGCCAGGTATTCATTAACTGGCCTATTCATAAAAGATACTGTTTTAACCAATATAATTTTTAATAGGGCTGATTGCATTAATTTTGATAGAAATGCTAATCTTTTTCATAATTCTAAAAATTGGATTTTAACCGATTCTGCATTTAATATTCAATGGGTAAGTTCACTAAAAAAAGATCCTGCGCCATTTCTCAATATCATTAAAAGTTCGGATAACAGTTTTGTTGGAATTACTAGTTATGGTAATACAGCAGGCTCAACATCATATTATGGTGTTAATATTAAAAAAAGGAGCATTAGCAACTTAGTAAAATCAATTTCTATAAATGGTCCGGTTCTATTAATCAAAATGGAGGTTTCATTCAACTTATCGCAGCAATTTTGCCTGCTAACTCAAACAATTCAGTTATTGCCTGGAGCATTAACGATACGAGTATAGCATCCATAAGTAAAACCGGTTTATTAACTGCTAAGGCCAACGGGGTGGTTGTTGTTACAGCTACCACGACCGATG
The DNA here is from genome assembly GCA_014376805.1 of Bacteroidia bacterium. Taxonomy (GTDB): domain Bacteria; phylum Bacteroidota; class Bacteroidia; order UKL13-3; family UKL13-3; genus B1. The sequence goes on along the minus strand of JACMQU010000183.1, from coordinate 67,143 downwards.
GAAGCAACCTAAAAGCAACAATAAATATTACCATAACAAACCAGAGAGTAAGTTTAATTGAAACAACTGCACAAAGTATAATATTTGAAGTATATCCTAATCCTGCTACTGATGAAGTAAATATATTATTTAACACAATTCAAACACCCGATATTAACTTATTTGATGGCTCAGGAAAAACAATAAAAGACATCAACATCATCAAAAAAAGTCATGGGAATTACAACTTAAATACAGCTCATTTACCAAATGGCTTTTACGTGTTAATGCTAACTGATCCTTCGGGTAGAACTAATCATAAATCAATTGTTATTGTTAAATAAATACGGATCAAATGTATTAGAAATTACATTGAAGTTATAAGACTTGTTAAATGAATAGGAGCGACAAAAATTGCTTTTCGTTTTATTGTGACATCTTTAAGCATACAAAACAATTATCCTTCAGTAAGAAAGATTACTTATATTTGATTTACATGTAGTTAAAATATTTAGATTATGAAAAACTCTATTTTATTTTTAGGCCTATTGGCTTTAACGCTTAACACAAAAAATATAAGTGCACAAGCAGTTTGTGAGTTTGAAAAATCTTTAGGGTTGCCAGCATCTGTAGGCTACAAGATTATACAAACACGCGATGATATGTTTGTAACGGGTTGTATTAGCGGCTACTCAGAAGATCCACAGGTAATTTCTGACAGACAGAGTGTGCGAATAAGCAAATTAGATAAGTGTGGAAATACCATCTGGTCAATTGCTCCTGATTCAATATTGCCTGCAGGCTATTATGCCAATATTGGCGGCTTAATTGAAGCAAGTAACGAAGATATTTTAATTAGTATATCGTATGGCGGATTGCAAGCGCTAAAAGGAATTCAAATAATTAAAACCGATAGTAGCGGAAAAGTAAAATGGAAACATAAAATAACGGATTCAACATATTACTATTTTTTGAATAGTTTTGAGGAAATCAATTCAAACTGCTATTTGATCGGCGGAAATTTTGACAATAGTGATAATAAACATTATTCTTTTTTTATGCTTACTGATACGTTGGGAAATATAATTTTTCAAAAAAATATTATAAGGCTTTACAACGGTCGTTACTCTTCAAGTGTATATAAGCAGAAGGGAAATGATATACTCATGCTGATATTGGAAGACAGTTTGGTTAAAGTAACTTCTTATGACTCAACAGGTGGAATTAAGAACAGCGTCAATTTTTACAAGCATAAAACGTTCGGATTAACTTCAATGGAATTAAATAGTGATCATTCTGAAATTATTTTTAACGGATTAATTACACCCGGTCAATTATATGTAGCGAGGCATCAATTGAACGGGCAATTGATTAAGGACACCAACTTAACAGCCGCTCTTTTCAGCAATTCCAAATGCACAAATTTGGATAAAAATATTAATTTAATTTCAACTGACAAAAACTGGATTATTGTAGACTCCTTTTTCAATATTCATTCAATAGATTCATTTACACAAAGTGGGCTTTATTTTTATAATTATTGTAAAACAAAAGATAATTATATCGCCGCAATCGGTGGTGTTGGGAAAAGTTTTGGTATCGGCAAATTATATAGAGACGCATTTGTACGAAAAAGAGGAGTAATAAAGTATGCCAAATCTATTTCAATAAATGGCGCAGAAACTATTAGTCAACTTCATGGGTCCATACAATTGTTAACAATAATTTTACCAATTGATGCAGCTAATAAAACTGTGGTATGGTCGGTGAATGATACTGCAAAAGGTTCGATTTCGTTAACCGGCCTATTAACCGCAAAAGCAAACGGGGTTGTAATTGTTACGGCAACAACTACCGATGGTACTAATCTGCATGCAACAAAATCGATTAGCATTACAAATCAAGGTTTGGGTATAACTCAAACAACTGCACAAGAGGAAGTCTTTGAGGTATATCCTAATCCTGCTACCAAAGAAATAAATTTATTATTTAACTCACCCCAATTACGTTGTTTTTTTTATGATTATTTGGGTAATGAAATTACTAATTTAAAAATAGAAATTGGTAATAACAAATATACTTTAAATACAGAGGAGTTAAAGAATGGCTTTTATTTTTTGAAAATAACAAACCAAACTGATAAATCTTATTATAAACGAATCTTAATAATGCACTAAAAAATAACCTAACTTACGAAAACAGTTGTAAACGTTACCACCATTCATGCCATTCAAACAGGTTCCCATAATTGGTATCCTTCTAATTCTGCCGGCGTTGCCATTCCAAGAGTGCTGGGAGATTGGTCTGTAACTTCTGGTATCAATCAATATAATATTTATTATACAAATGACGATGGTCAAGAAGGTTTCTGGCAAAATTACGGCCCCGCCTCAAGTTCATTTGGGCCTGTCCCTAATATGGTTGACATAATTATCGACTCGGTTAATAATTATTTTATCAGACAATCTTCTATGTTTGATGGAATTGTAAATGTTAAATGGTTTGGTGCAATAGGTGATAATTTGAATGATGATACGGACGCTATTCAATCGGCTTTGAATTTTATTAGCGAAACAACAAGTATTGATCATTTTCTGCCTGATCAATTTCATTCTCCAGGAGGCGGTACAGTATTTATTCCAAAAGGTATATTTTTAATTGATAAAACATTGGTAATAGGCTATAATTGTAAAATTCTGGGCGTTAGCAATCGTTCGATCAAAAATAAAGATTTTAATGTTGAGACTGGTGGCTCAGTCATCAAATGCGATTTCGGTATTCATAGTAATGAATGGGCGATTTCTACTGCTGCATTTTATGGAAATTGGAGAACATATACCGTCCCGATTTATACCGCAGGTGAATTCTTACCTTTTGATCAAAATATTTCTGCTGAAGGGCCACTTCTGCCAGATGTGCAAAATAGTTATGATAATTTTCCTTTAAGAATGGGAATATCCATTGAGGGGATTATAGTTGACGGTAGAATGAATGCGTTTGGTGGCATTCGGTTAGCTAATTCACCTTGCTCCACTATTCGGAATGTTGGCATCATCAATGCAAAAGTTGGTTATATGCTCAATACATCCTGGTATTCTTCAATTGAAAATTGTTTTGCTAATTCGTTATGGTATGGCATGGTGGCGGTTGATTGTAACACTGCAAGTATTATAAATTGCAATTTCAGAGGTACTTTAGATGATGATGGAAAAGAAGAAGGCATATTGCATTATGTCCCATTAATTAATTCAGAAGAACTTCCTGATTTCATTTATCAAGGTAGTTATGCATCTTTAGGTTTAAATGATAATGTTAAGTATGGGAAAACAGGAGTTTATGCACATAACACCCAAATGAATATTGCAAACACCGGTGTGGAACAAATGACTATAGCTTTTACATTACTGAATTGTTCATGCTCGACAATAATCGGTTCTTATTCAGAATCAAATCTGTTTTATGGAGTTGTGACAGGAATGTTTACCAATTTAAATGTAAATGGGCTTATATTGTATTCCTCTGATTACGGTTTTCTTTTTGGTAATAACTCTATAACATCAATAAATGGCATTAGTCATTTTTGCATTAATATTATGTTTGGTTCTATTGTTGTATATGCATATATCGGTCAATTATTTGAATTAAATACAGCAACTGGTAGAACAATTACTTTTTCAGAAACAAAATATTTTAAACGAAGTTATATAAAAGACATAATATTTACAGATGAAGGAGTAAATGGCCAAAATTACGGAGCAGTTTATGTTAATCCCACACTTGGTGATGATAACAATTATGGCTTTAATGAAAATGATGCCTTGCAAACTTTTGATGCTGCGTTGATAAGGATTCAGAACCAAAGCACAAAAAATCCGGTAAAAGTTGTTTATTTAAAAGCGGCACCCATTATTGGGCAAGGCATTCCATCTAGTGCGGGTGCTGCACTTAAAAACCTTGAGATTATACCCATAGAAAATTGTGATGTAATGATTACAACATATGGGAGCGATGAGTTGCATCCAAGAGGCAGGATTTTTTTCACCGGAAGCGTATTTGGTTATCAGGTTGGGCAAATTGAACTGGTAGGGAATGTTAATTTGTGTTTCAGAAATGTGGACATATTTTGTAACTTACCTGTATCTACCCCTCAAGTTATGCTAGTAAATGTAACTTTATTTGGCCTAAGGAGTTCTTATGCAAGAGTTACATTTGAAACACTTTTAGGCACCCCTTATACACCTGCGGGTTACGCCAATATTGACATGTCAAACAGTTTCTATCTTTTTCAAGCCAATTATCCCGCTATTTTAACCGTATTAAAATCCCTCTTAGAAGTTAAATTCGTTAACATAGTTATTGGATCGGGTTTTGGGCTAAGCCCAATTCAAAATAATAACCAGGATTTAGGAATTGATTGCACGCAAATTTATAGTTTCAGATATACTCTTAATGGTTGGCAGGACGTAATTATTATCAGAAATAATTTTTAATTGATCGTTATTAGTGTCTGAAAACTACCCTGAGGACTTAACAATACATTCATCAAAATCTTGACTAAAAGCGGAAAAGGTTGTAAAAAAACTTGCATTTCGAACAGCCACTAATTAAATTTTTGGGGGAGGTATATCTTGCCTAAAATTAGGTGTTTTATCATAAACGCGTTTCAGTTTAAACTCCCTTACCGGAGTAATAACTAATGGCACCTTTTCTACCGTAACTGATGAAGTATCTAATCCGAATGCTTTCTCTTCACTTAGGCTAAAGTGATCTAATGTAAAATAGGCATCCATTATCCATCTTTCAAACCCGTTTAATTCGTTTTCGTGAGAGAGATGACGTTTTAATACAACAAATCTAAAATCTCCGGTTATGTTTTGTTCGCGCAAAGAATTGTAGCGTGAAGTAACATCAACTTCCCCATTTTTTACCAACTCTTCAACCACTTTCCTAAAATAAAAATTTATTTTTTGCTCAATCCTGAAGCCTAACCTAAAATCAATTTTGATAATATCGTTAGATACAATGTGATCAACTTTGTATTCCATGGTATATGGCTTTTCATCAACATTGATATGTACAAACCAATAAATATCTGCCCGTTTTGGCTGTTTTTGTAAGATAGAATACATTACCTTAGACTCCACCTCGAGTAAGGTGTCGGCACTTGTTAAATAAACCAAGTGGGTTGAATATTTTGCGATTGATTCATCTTTACTTAGCTCTTTAAGTACAGGAATATAATTTTTAAGGGTAACAAATTCGGTAAGCCTGTTTTTAATTTTTCTTCCTTTAAACCAGATCCACATAACTGCAATAAATAAGCTACTTAACAATAAACTGAACCAGCCACCATGTTTAAACTTAATTAAATTTGCGATCAGAAATGAACCTTCTATGGAAACATAAACAAGCAATAAACCTGCAACCAGGAACCTGTTAAATTTTTTAGCTCTTAAATAATTGGCTAATAAAAAAGTAGTAGACAGCATGGCAATAGTGATGGCTAAACCATAAGCCGCCTCCATATTAGATGATTCTCTGAAGTAAATAACAACCCACATACAACCGGCCCAAAGCAACCAATTTGCACTGGGTACATATAACTGTCCTTTTAAATCTGATGGATATTTAATACTTACTTTTGGCCATAAATTTAACCTGATAGCTTCAGAAATTAAGGTGAAGGATCCACTTATTAAAGCCTGACTGGCAATAATGGCTGCCAGTGTTGCAATTGCAATACCATAAGGCAGAAAACTATCGGGCATCAATGAATAAAATGGATTCATATCACCCAAAGGTTGTCCTTCAATTGTAAGAAGTTTTGCCCCTTGTCCGAAATAATTGAGCAGTAAGGTTGACTTCACAAAAATCCAACTGATTCGAATATTCTGACGGCCACAATGACCTAGATCGGAATATAAAGCTTCAGCTCCAGTTGTGCATAAAAACACTGCACCTAAGATCCAGAATCCTTCAGGATAATTTACCAATAAATTATATGCATAATAGGGGTTGAGGCAATTTAACACATCGGGATGCTGACCGATATTTGTGATACCGAGGAAGCCCAACATAGCAAACCATACAAACATTACCGGACCAAAAGCTTTACCTACTAAGCTGCTTCCCACACGCTGAATGAGAAATAACAAGGTAATAATTGCTAGAACAATTGGCACTGTATGAATGTCGGGCCTGATAATTCGCAATCCTTCTACAGCAGATGCCACTGATATGGGAGGGGTTATAACACCATCAGCTAATAGTGCACAGCCACCAATTATGGCTGGTAAAATTAAATGAGGCCTTCGCCTGCGAACAAGAGCGTACAATGAAAAAATTCCTCCTTCACCATTGTTATCTGCACGTAAGGTAATAATTACATACTTAATAGTAGTTTGCAGGGTTAATGTCCAGAATATGCATGAAAGACCGCCATAAATTAACTCTTTAGTTATAATTTTGTCGCCAATTATGGCCTTCATTACATAAAGTGGAGAAGTACCTATATCGCCATAAATGATTCCCAGGGCAATTACTAATCCGCCAACGGTGAGGGTATTGAGGCTTCTATGGTGTGCGTTATTATTTTGGTTAGTCACTTTTACTTATCAAAGTATAAAAAATCCGATTACAAATGTATCAATACCATTTAAAAACAAAAGGTAAATTTTTATTATAAAATAATAATGTTTAAACGGGCTATCAGGTTTTCAGCATCTAATTAGTTAGCCATTTCACTAACAAAATGAATATGCATTAACTGCAAGTCATCTTTACTAAATTCCTCGCCATATTCTTTACCTGCTTTATTCATTACATCATCATTAGTTTTTCTGAAGAAGTCCATAACTTCATCAACAACCTCTTCCTCAGTTACCTCATTTACATATTTTTTGAGGTTTAATTTGGTACCACTATTCACAATATTTTCAATTTCTTCGAGGAGTTCTTCTTTTTTTATACCTTGACCGCGCGCAATATCATCAAGCGAAACGCGCTTATCTATATTAGTGATAATGGCAATTTTGCGTGCAGATTTGTTCACTACCGATTTAATGGTTACATCTTCAGTGCGCTCAATATTGTTTTCTGTTACATATTTGCTGATTACTTCTAAAAATTCTTTGCCAAACTTAGCAGCCTTACCGGTACTTACACCCGTAATTTTAGAAAGTTCCTCCATGGTAATAGGATACTTAAAAGCCATTTCCTGTAATGAGGGATCCTGAAATACGATATAAGGGGGAAGATTTTTAACCTTTGCCACCTTTTTACATAAATCTTTCAAGATGCTAAACATTACTTCATCATAAACGGCTTCCACCTGGCTATCGTCTTCCTCTGCATCGGTATGGCGTTCAAATTTACGGTCAATGGCCATTTCAAAAGCAAGAGGTTTTTTAAGGTAAGATTCACCTACTTCATTAATGCTGATGAGGCCATAATTTTCAATGTTTTTAGTAACCATTCCCCTCAACAACAGTTGTCTGATTACTGATTTCCAGTAATTTTCGTCCTTGTCTTTGCCAATTCCGAAGTTTTTTAGTTCATGATGGCCGCTCATAACCACTTCATGGGTTTTGTTACCGGTTATAATATCAACAATATGCTTTAGATTGTATTTTCCTTTGATTTCTTTAATCAGTTTAAGGCCAATAACTGCGGCATCTTTACCTTCAACTTTTTCTTTAGGATGGCGACAGTTATCGCACATTTTGTTACAACATTTATCGTCATATTCTTCTCCAAAATAATGTAGTAAAAACTTTCTTCTGCATGCGGCGGATTCGGCAAAAGCTTCAGTTTCAAAAATCAGCAACTCACCAATTTCGCGTTCAGCAACAGGTTTATCTTTCAAAAACTTTTCCAGCTTTTCTATATCCGCAGGATTATAAAACAAAATACATTCCCCTTCCAAACCATCTCTTCCACCCCTTCCGGTTTCCTGATAATAACCCTCAATACTTTTTGGAATATCATAATGAATTACAAAACGCACATCCGGCTTATCAATGCCCATACCAAAAGCTATAGTAGCCACAATAACATCTGCATCTTCCATCAAAAAGCGGTCCTGATGATCCGCGCGTACCTTAGCATCAAGGCCGGCATGGTAGGGTAACGCTTTAATTCCGTTAGCTTGCAGAATCCCGGCAATTTCATCTACTCGTTTGCGGCTCAGGCAATAAATTATACCCGTTTTGCCCGGTTTTGTTTTAATATACGATACAATTTCCTTTATTGCCTCGCCTTTTTTGCCCTTCGACCGTACTTCATAATACAAATTGTTTCTGTTAAATGAGGATTTGAAAACTGTAGCATCCGTCATTTGAAGGTTTTTGATAATATCACTTTGCACCTTTGGAGTGGCTGTAGCCGTTAGAGCAATCATAGGCACGTCTTTTATCTCTTTTACCATTGCTTTGATCCGTCGGTATTCAGGTCTGAAATCATGGCCCCATTCCGAGATACAATGTGCTTCATCAATAGCAACAAAAGAGATGTCAATATTCTTCAAAAATTCAATCGTTTCATCCTTTTTCAGCGTTTCTGGCGCTATATATAACATTTTGGTATTACCCTCATTAATATCCTTTTTAACCAGCGTAATCTCCCCCTTATTGAGTGAAGAGTTTAAAAAATGGGCCACACTCTCATGAGAAAGAGAGCGGATAGCATCAACCTGATTCTTCATCAGGGCAATGAGAGGAGAAATAATAATTGCCGTTCCGGGCATAATTAGTGCAGGTAACTGGTAACAAACCGATTTTCCGCCTCCGGTAGGCATAATTACAAAAGTATCCTTGCCGCTTAATAAATTCTGAATGATTTCTTCCTGTTCACCTTTAAAACTATCAAACCCAAAATAATTTCTAAGTGCTTCCTTCAAATCTATCTTCTCTAAAGTAGATTTTTCCTTTACACGTTTCGCTATCGCCATATATCTGTTGCTTTATAAAAAAGTTAGGAAAGTTAATATTAATAACTGGTTTAATAAAATAATAATTACAAAAACTATATTTATTTGTACAAGTAAAACTTTAATCGTGCAGAAGCGTTTGAAGCATTTTTCATTCCATTCGGAAAGCTATATACTTTAATTATATTCGCGCCAGTTTTTTCAAATGTTACCGTAAGAAAAACAATTTTAAGATTTACCAGATATGCAGAATAAAAATAACTATGCTATAATAATGGCGGGTGGCGTTGGAAGCCGCTTTTGGCCAAGTAGCAGGAGCAATTATCCGAAACAGTTTTTAGATATTCTGGGAGTAGGGAAGTCATTGTTGCAACAAACATATCAACGTTTTTTAAGGAATTTCCTTCCCGAAAATATTTATATAGTTACCAATGCTGCCTATATTAGCCTGGTAAAAGAGCAGCTTCCGGGTATAGAGGGGCAACAAATTTTGGGTGAACCAATGGGTAAAAACACCGCTGCATGCATTGCTTATGCCTGTGGTAAAATAAGTAAGATTAATACCCATGCCGTTTGCCTTATAGCACCAAGCGACCATTTAATTTTAGAAGAACCTGCCTTTATGGAAAAAGTGGAACTGGCAATGGAGTTTGCGAAAAAAAATCCTGCCCTTGTTACCTTAGGTATTCGCCCAAGCCGGCCCGATACAGGCTATGGCTATATTCAGTATCTGGATGAACACAAAGATAAAAACATGTTTAAGGTTAAAACATTTACCGAGAAACCTAGTTTGGAACTGGCTAAAACTTTTGTAGAAAGTGGAGATTTTTTATGGAATGCAGGTATTTTTGTATGGAGTATTTCAAGTATTAAAAGTGCTTTTAAAGAGCATTTACCCGAACAGTTTGTAATGTTTAAAGATGCACTGGAAAGTTATTTTACACCCATGGAAACCGAAACTATGCAGCAAATTTATGAACAAACCCGCAATATTTCTATCGATTACGGAATAATGGAAAAAGCAAATAATGTTTTTGTTATACCCAGCGAATTTGGCTGGAGCGATTTGGGTACATGGACATCCCTTTATGAAATATCTGATAAAGACCCGAAAGAAAATGTAGCCAAAGGAAAGAACATTTTATTTTATGATACTACCGGTTGCATGGTAAACAACGGACAAGTGTCTCAAAACAAAATAGTAGTTTTAAATAGTGTGAGAGATCTGATTGTAATTGATACCCCCGATGTGCTGCTGATTTGTGATAAAAATAAAGAACAGGAAGTGAAAGAGGTAGCCACCGACATCAAAATTAAATTTAATGAAAAATACTCTTAAACACTGACTTCAAAATGACCTTAAAAAAGCAAAGTGAAGCGCTAATTTTTCACAAAATAAATGATACTTTTAAGCACATCCGGGGTTAAGCATACAACTGTATATATATTGCAATAAAAAATGCGGCAAGTTGCTATAACACATATTCCGGTGCAGCAAACGGCAGAAGATAAGCTTCCGGCAAAACAAGCGCAAGCTGTGAAGGTAAATTTACTTCGCAAACCACTTGAGAAAGGAGATAAAATAGCCATAGTAGCAACTGCCCGTAAAATTAATGAGACAGAAATAACCAATGCCGTTTCAATTTTAAAAGGCTGGGGTTTGGAGGTAGTTTTCGCACCTTATCTTTTTGAAGAGGAAAACCAATATGCGGGTAACGATAACATTAGATCGAAAAGTTTACAACTGGTATTAGATGATCCTTCTATAAAGGCAATTTTTTGCGCAAGAGGTGGATATGGTACCGTGAGAATAATAGATGCCTTAGATTTTACCGCATTTAATGACACTCCTAAATGGATTATAGGTTATAGTGATATAACAGTGTTACACGCGCATATTTTTACAAATTTTAAGCTGCCCTCCATTCATGCAATTATGGCTTTTAATATGCAAACAGAACGTGCTCATAACGAAAGCATAGAAAGCTTACGCAAAGTTATTTTTGCTGAACCAAATGAAATTACATTTTTAAAACACAGCCTGAACCAACATGAAAAAAATGTTTCCGGCATATTAACCGGTGGTAATTTATCTGTATTATATTCTATTCTTGGTTCAAAAAGTGAAACAGATTTAACAGATAAAATTTTGTTTTTGGAAGACCTTGATGAATACCTTTATCATATAGACCGGATGATGCAGGGCCTTAAACGCTCAGGTAAACTTAAACACCTGAAAGCATTGGTGGTAGGCGATATGAGCGATATGAAAGACAATATCATTCCATTTGGTAAAAGTGCTTATGAGATTATTGCGGAAAGTATTTCAACCTATAATTATCCGGTGTTTTTTGGCGCACCTTGCGGGCATGAACGCAGAAATTTAGCGCTGATGTTTGGTGTAGAATATAACTTGATTAGTAGTGTTGAAGGAATAATAATGCAGCAGGCGGGACAGCCTGCTTAATTCAAAATTATATATTAAGCTTAGTTGAATAAGTTGTTTTTTTAGCTGCAACTTTTTATATTTTACATCTAATTGATACCGCTGTTAAAAATACAATTTACATACAAAGATTCCACTTAGTACACACACCAGATCTACCAGCAACATAATGCCTAAAGTATAGCGTGTGTTTTTTACCCCTACTGAACCAAAATATAAAGCCACTACATAAAAAGTTGTTTCAGCAGCACCCTGAAAAAGACAAGATAATTGCCCGGTTAAACTATCCGGCCCGTAGGTTTTCATGGCATCTAACATAAAGCCGCGTGAACCTCCTGCGCTAAACGGACGCATAATGGCAACAGGTATCGCATTGATAACTTCGGGATCAACCCTGAATACATTTAACATGGATGCAATGCCATTCATTACGATGGTCATAAGAGTTGAGTTACGAAAGATACATAAGGCAACTAACATGGCAATCATATAAGGCAAAACACGCACACCAGTTGTAAATCCATCTTTTGCGCCATTAACAAAAGAATCGAAAATATTTGTTTGGTTCAGCTTAAATATTTTTTCATGAAAAATGCAATAAGCTACTATCAATAAGATGATAAAAAGTAACACCCCATTGCTTAGGTTTCCTGTAAAATGAAATTTTTCGATGCCATTTAATTTGTTTACGTAAAATAACAGAAAACCAACAACTGCACTCACCCCGCATACAAAACCTAACACCACCAGGTTAATTAAATTGATGCGTTGTTTAATGCTTACAAAGATTAAAGCGGCCAGCGTTCCAATAAAAGAGGTGATAATACAAGGCAACATAATATCTGCAGGATTAGCCGCATTTTGTGCAGCCCTGTAACCAATAATGGAAGTTGGAATTAACGTTAAACCTGCAGCATGCAAACACAGAAACATAATCTGACTATTGGAAGCTTTGTCTTTTTCTTCATTAACGTCCTGCATACTTTCCATGGCTTTTAAGCCAAAGGGTGTTGCAGCATTATCAAGACCCAAAAAGTTTGCAGCAAAATTCATCGTCATATAACCATAAGCAGAATGCCCCTTAGGCAGATCAGGGAAAATACGTATAAAAAAAGGAGCCAATAATCCTGCTAATTTGCGGATGGCATTTGAATCATTTAATAAATTAAGCAGACCGCAAAAAAAAGTAAGATAACCTATAAGCGGCAACCATATATCCATGATTGTATTTTTACACGTAGCAAAAATTCCATCTGCTGCCTGTTTACCAACGCTGGCTTCTATGATGCCGTTATCGAGCAAGCGATATAAAGTATCTCCATGTTGCAGGCCTGAACCCTTATTTGCAGCTATTCCGCTAAACAAAACTGAGTCGTGTTGTTTGAGTGCGGCTGTTGTAAATTCAGCCACCACAAGCGGATCATTTTGTTTACCATTTACCAGACTTCCTAAACTATACATGCCACCTGTTAACAGCATATAAAAAATATAAACAATACTGCAAACAATAATATAGGACCAAAATCTGCTTAATGCCATGTTATTAATATTAACGCATCAATTGTAAGGAATTTGAGGGGGAATGTGAAACGGAAGTTTTGAGTATTTGTTGATATCTGAAATAGCCTAATACAATATTCAAACATACTTTTAATTAGTTCCAATTGGAATATTGTAACTTTGATCCAATGAAAAAAGGGAATATTCTTATCGTTGATGATCATGAAAAACTCCGGAATCTTTTTGGGCGAATTATCAGTTCGGAAGGGTATGAAGTATTTGAAGCGCCTGATTGTAAAACTGCTTTAAAAAAACTAGAGCAACACGAAATTGATGCTGTTCTTTGCGATGTTAAATTGCCTGATGGGAACGGGCTGGATTTAATAAATAACATAAAGAACCTCTGCCCGTTTACCGAGATTATTTTGCTTACTGCTTATGGCAATATACCTGATGGGGTGCAGGCAATTAAGAACGGTGCTTTTGATTATATAACCAAGGGCGATGATCATGAAAGAATTATACCATTACTAAGCCGTGCAGTAGAGAAAGCGCAGTTACAGAAAAGAGTAAATGAACTCGAGAAAAAAGTGAACGATAAATTTTCATTTTTAACAGTTATAGGACGGTCAAATAATATACTGGAAGCTATTGAACTAGCGAAAAAAGTTGCCCCTAATGACACAACTGTTTTATTAACCGGTGAAACCGGAACAGGGAAAGAAGTATTTGCACATGCCATACACAATGCTAGCAGCAGAGCAAACAAAACTTTCGTTGCCCTTAACTGCAGTACTTTTAGTAAAGAGATTATTGAAAGTGAATTATTCGGTTACAAACAAGGTGCATTTACGGGTGCTGTGAAAGATAAGAAAGGGTTGCTTGAAGAAGCTAATGGAGGAACCTTATTCTTAGATGAAATTGGTGAAATGCCTGTTGAATTACAAGCCAAGTTACTCCGTGTTTTGGAAACAAATGAATTTATAAAACTCGGAGATACTAAAATCACAAAAGTAAGTTTCAGACTTATTGCTGCGACGAACCGCGACTTAAAAAAAGAAAGTGAGGAAAAACATTTTCGTTCAGACCTTTACTACAGGCTTAATGTTTTTCAAATTCATTTACCGCCTTTAAGAGAAAGAGTAAAAGACATTGAATCCTTAATAAAATTTTTCGTCTTAGAGTATTCGGCCAAAACAAATAAAAAATCATTATCTGTTTCGCAGGAATATGTTGAAATATTGGAAAAATATACCTGGCCGGGCAATATCAGAGAATTAAAAAATATAATTGAACGCAGTGTAATACTATCAACCACAAATAATCTTACTATATCGCTCCTGCCTTACGAACTCCAAAATCAACCGGTAAAAACTAACGGTGCATTTTCTGCTTTTGCAATGACTGGTGTAGAAAAGCAACATATCCAAAAAGTATTAAAGTATGCTAAAGGTAATAAAGCCGAAACTGCAAGGCTATTAGAAATAGGAGTTGCAACCTTATATCGCAAACTTGAAGAGTATGGGCTAAATTAATATCTCCTATCCAAAATGAGAAAAGCCTATCATATTGATAGACTTTATTTATCCAAAAATTATATAAAAATGAATATATATGCCTTATTCACAGGCCCTATATCATTCATGTTGCTAATGGTTCATAGTTTGCCCATAGTGTAAGCCTAACGTATATAACACTTACATTAACTATGAACAAGACATTCGAACTATTAAATGAAAGCACGGAAATTTTAATTAATTCAAAGAAAATTAAAGAAGATGAAATCGGTTTTTTGCCAGGAAATGAATTACCTGCAATTAAATCTATATTGAAAAAAACACCTATCGCTAATAATGTATATGCAGCAATGTATTGTTTTGCAGATTTTACCAAGCAATTAGCCTCAACAAGTAATTTAACTGAAGTGAAACATTGTTTTATGTTTGCCGGTAAGCTATTAAAAGAAGGAAATAACATTGTAAAAAATGCCATCGGAAAAGTGTACCTGTTTTCTCTATCTACGCGCTTAGATGTAAGCGAACCAACAAATGCAGTATTAAAAAACATGTTGCCTGCACCTTTGCATAAAGAGAATGATCTGCAGGTTAACGCAAGCGGCCTTTAAATTATTTAGTGATGACCTATATTAAAATACAGAAATTATGATAACAACAATTTTATTGGTTCTTGGAGGTGTTTTATGCTTCGTTCTTTTTTATAAAGCAGTTAATTATTTCGAAAACATTTAACACTGATTGGTCCACTTTGGATCCGAAAAATATAAAAACTAAAAACTATGATAGTATTATTCATCATTGCAATCGCAGTGTTTTTGTACATGTGTTATGTGCTTATAAAACCTGAAAAATTTTAATTAAAAATGAAAATAAATACAGACAAAAATCAACTCATTATTATCCTCTTAGAGAAATTATTCTACTATTAGTGAGTATGATTTTTTCTATGCTTATCATTTTTATCAAAAAAATATGAATACTTAATTATTTAAAAAAAATGAATACAGAAATACCTGGAATCATACTCATGTTTGTTGCAGCGCTTGCGTTGGCAATTCCACTGGGTAAGTATATTGCTAAAGTTTATACGCAGGATAAAACCTGGCTCGACGGGATCTTCGGGCCTGTTGAAAAACTCTTTTACCGCATCAGCGGTATTGATCCTACGACAGAAATGAACTGGAAACAACATTTAGTTGTGATGCTCACGCTAAACATGGTTTGGTTTTTATTAGGAATGTTTGTGCTAATGAACCAACATTGGTTGCCACTAAACCCAGATGGAAATCCGGGTCAGTCAGCTCACCTGGCATTTAATACATCAATTTCATTTGTAGTAAATTGTAATTTACAACATTACTCAGGCGAAAGTGGCGTAAGTTATCTATCCCAACTTTTTCTGATGTTTCTGCAATTTGTTTCGGCAGGTATTGGTATGGCAGCGGCGGCGGTTTTGTTTACTGCATTAAAAGAACGTACAACAGATAAGCTTGGAAATTTTTACAATTTCTTTCTGAAATCATGCACCAGAATCTTGTTACCTATATCATTAGTGGTTGCTGTTATTCTTGTGTTTAACGGCACTCCAATGACCCTACACGGTAAAGATACCATCATCTCCTTACAGGGTGACACCGTGCAGGTATCAACTGGGCCTGCTGCGGCATTTGTGGCAATAAAGCACGTTGGTACAAATGGGGGTGGATTTTTTGGAGCTAACGCTGCACACCCATTCGAAAATCCAAATTACTTAACAAACATAACAGAAATGATTGCTCAGTTAATCATTCCTTTTGCGATTATTTTTGCTCTTGGTTTTTTTCTGAAACGCAGAAAATTTGCATGGATAACCTTCGGTGTTATGACTATAGGATTTCTTGCGCTCGTTATACCAAATATTTTTATGGAAGCCAACGGAAATCCGGCAATTGCAGCCATGGGTATAGATATGAGCAGTGGGGCAATGGAAGGCAAAGAAGTAAGATTCGGAGCAATAACATCTGCGTTCTGGAGTATTGTTACAACTGTAATTTCTACAGGATCAGTGAATTCATTTCATGATAGTTTTATGCCCCTTTCAGGCATGAATCAATTACTGGCCATGATGATCAATTGTTTTTATGGAGGATGCGGTGTAGGAATCCTCAATTATTTCATCTTCGTTATCCTGGCTGTATTTATCAGTGGATTAATGGTAGGAAGAACCCCTGAGTTTATGGGTAAAAAAATAGAGGCGAGGGAAATGAAAATAGCGATGATCATTGCCTTGCTTCACCCTTTCCTGATTCTTGTTGGAACCGCTCTTTCAACTGCATTGCCAGCTTATACTTCGGCTACACTTAATAATCCCGGATTTCACGGTTTTAGCGAAATGCTATATGAGTTTACGTCATCAGCAGCAAATAACGGAAGCGGCTTTGAAGGCTTAGCCGATAATACTCCATGGTGGAATATAAGCACCGGTTTTGTATTGATCCTGTCCCGCTTCTTACCCATCATCGGTCCAATTGCAATTGCAGGATTATTAGCGAATAAAAAATATATTCCAGAAGGCGGTGGAACTTTAAAAACAGATACAAGTACATTTGGTTTAATGGTGCTTGCGGTAATTCTTCTTGTTGCAGCATTAGCGTTTTTCCCTGCTTTAACATTAGGTCCAATTGCCGAGTATTTCTCCATGTTATAATTAAAAAATTCTAATGAAAAATAAAAATACAACCTTGTTCGAAAAGCAATTGTTAAATGAGGCTTTAAGGCAATCTTTTATCAAGCTTGATCCAAGAATGATGTTTCGCAACCCCGTTATGTTTGCCGTTGAAATTGGAACAGCTATCATGTTGATCGTTTGTTTGTGGATTCTTTCCGGTGAAAATAACCAAGGCAGTTTTGGCTATAACTTTGTTGTTTTCATTGTATTATTACTCACATTACTATTTGCAAATTTTGCGGAAGCGATTGCAGAAGCCCGAGGAAAAGCGCAAGCAGAATCATTAAGAAAAACCCGGGAAGAAACACCAGCCAAAAAAATATTTTCTGTTGGAGAAATGTATGTAAACGAAATAAAAGTTGTTCCCTCTTCTAGTTTAATAAAAGGCGATATTTTTATTTGCGAAGAAGGAGATATTATCCCAACCGATGGAGAAATTATAGAAGGACTTGCAACCATTGACGAATCTGCTATCACTGGTGAGTCTGCTCCCGTCATCAGAGAAGCAGGTGGGGATAAATCAAGTGTTACCGGCGGTACAAAAGTTCTTTCAGATAAAATAAAAGTGCAGGTTACTACTGAGCCGGGTGAGTCGTTTCTTGATAAAATGATTGCTTTAGTAGAAGGCGCAAGCAGGCAAAAAACACCCAACGAAATTGCCTTAACAATTTTACTTGCAGGGTTTACTTTGGTGTTTATTATTGTATGTGTAACTTTAAAACCTTTTGCCGATTATGCCAATACACCTATTACCATTGCCGCTTTTATTTCACTATTTGTTTGTTTGATCCCAACAACAATTGGGGGCTTATTATCTGCTATTGGTATTGCAGGTATGGACAGGGCATTGCGTGCTAATGTAATTACTAAATCGGGCAAAGCAGTTGAAACAGCAGGAGATATAGATGTACTGTTATTAGATAAAACCGGAACAATAACAATTGGTAATAGGAAAGCAACGCATTTTTACCCCGCCACAGATGTGAATGAAAAAGCATTTATTAAATCTGCCGCACTTGCTTCCATGGCCGATGAAACCCCGGAAGGAAAATCTATTATCGAACTGTCGCATCTTAAAATTTCCGATTTTATTATAGCAACGCCAACCTTCATAAAATTCACCGCAGAAACAAGAAGTTCGGGCATCGATTTTGAAAATACGCGGATCAGAAAAGGTGCAACTGATGCAATTAGAAAACTTACTGAAAGGGCTGGTAATATCTTTCCTGTTGAAGTGGAACAAAAAGTAAACATAATATCCAGTAATGGTGGAACGCCTCTTGTTGTTTGTGAAAACGAAAAGGTTATTGGTGTTATTGAATTGCAGGATATAATTAAGCCAGGTATTCAGGAACGTTTTCAACGTTTACGCAAAATGGGAATTAAAACAGTAATGGTAACAGGTGATAACCCCCTCACCGCAAAATTTATTGCTGAAGCGGCAGGCGTTGATGATTTTATTGCCGAAGCAAGACCGGAAGACAAAATGAACTACATCAAAAAGGAACAAAGTGAAGGCAGGTTGGTAGCAATGATGGGTGATGGAACAAACGATGCGCCGGCTTTGGCTCAAGCAGATGTAGGCGTGGCCATGAACAGTGGAACACAGGCTGCTAAGGAAGCCGGTAATATGGTTGACCTTGACAATGATCCAACCAAACTTATTGAGATCGTTGAAATAGGGAAACAGTTATTGATGACCAGAGGCACACTTACAACATTTTCAATTGCAAATGATGTGGCAAAATATTTTGCAATCATTCCGGCTTTATTTATTGCTTCAATCCCTGCTTTGCGGCCGTTAAATATTATGAACCTGCATAGTCCCGAAAGTGCAATCTTAGCCGCAATTATTTTTAATGCGATCATTATTCCACTATTGATTCCACTGGCTCTAAAAGGTGTAGCTTATAAACCTATTGGTGCAAGTGCTTTACTGCGCAGAAACCTGCTTATTTATGGTTTAGGCGGAATCATCATACCCTTTGCAGGGATAAAGATTATCGACCTTTTCGTTTCAGTATTCATCTAAATATCTAAACAATTTTAAAATGAAAAATATTCTATTTCAAACACTCAAATTAACACTTCTTACACTCCTGCTTTTTTCAGGAATATACACGCTTGTTATATTATTCATTGCGCAAGCAACTCCCGGGGGTGGTAAGGGGAAAAAATTAACGCAACACGGGATAACGGTAGGTTACGAAAATATTGGTCAAAAATTTACCGCCGACCGGTATTTCAACTCTCGCCCTTCTGCAGTGAACTACAACGCAGATGGAAGCGGAGCAAGTAATAAAGGTCCATCTAACGCAGAATATCTTATACTTGTTAAAGAACGAATTGATTCGTTTTTAGTTCGTAATCCCGGAATAAGTAAAAGTGAAATTCCAGTTGAAATGGTAACGGCATCAGGCAGTGGGCTAGATCCAGATATTTCCAGTTCTGCTGCACTTATACAGGTAAAACGAATTGCGAAAATAAGAGGTATGAATGAAGATAAACTTAAGTCACTTATCATTGAACAAAAAGAGAAGTCGTTATTAGGTTTCTTTGGACCAGAAAAAATAAACGTTTTGAAATTAAATATTGCTTTGGATAATCTTAATTAATAATCATAAATTTAAAGATAAATGAAAAAAACAATTCTCATTGCATTGGCTTTAGTTTTAACAAAAGTATATGCACAAGATACCTTAAAAACAAAAGCCTTAACTTTTTCAGGATACGTTGAACTTTATTACAGTTACGATTTAGGAAATCCCGTTAATCACGAGAGACCTTCATTTTTTTATAGTTTTAACCGGCATAATGAAGCAAACCTGAATATTGGTTTTGTAAAAGCAAATTATTCATTGGATAATGTGAGAGGCAATTTCGCTTTGATGGGTGGAACATACGCGCAATACAATCTTGCAGGTGAACAGGGTTTATTGCGAAATATTTTTGAAGCAAATGCTGGTTTTAAAATTTCGAAAAATAATAACCTGTGGGTTGATGCTGGGATAATGCCATCACACATTGGATTTGAAAGTTCTATTGGTAAAGATTGTTGGAATTTAACGCGAAGTTTGTTAGCAGACAACACACCCTATTTTGAAGCCGGTGTTAAGCTTGGCTACACAACCAAAAACGACAAGTTATATTTAGCCGTTATGTACCTAAACGGGTGGCAACGCATACAACGGGTTCCGGCAAATCAAACCCCGGCTTTTGGCACACAACTTACCTATAAACCTACCTCAACTATAACACTAAACTGGAGTACTTATGCTGGCAATGAGCAGCCCGACAGTTTAAAATTGATGAGGTATTATAATAACTTTTATGGTCAATTTCAAATAACTGAAAAGTTTGGAGTAACTGCTGGTTTTGACATAGGAATTCAACAAAAAACCAAGGATACAAATAGCTATAATACCTTGTATTCACCTATCATTATATTGCTGTATAAACCAAACTCAAAAATTCGTATTGGTGCAAGGGCTGAATACTATTCTGATGAGAAAGGTGTTATTATTGCCACAAGAACACCAAATGGATTTCAGACTATTGGCTATTCGCTAAATTATGATTATCTACCTGCAAATAATATTATGTTTCGTATTGAAGGAAGAGCGCTAAGCAGTAAGGATAAAATTTTTAGCTTAGAAAATAAGCCGTCTACCCAAAATTACTTTATTACAACTTCATTGTGCCTGCATTTTTAAAAAATAATTTGAGTAATTAAACTATGCTTAATTGCAAACTGGTTGTGTATAGAATTAAAAACTGGTAAGATTTACATTTGATAAGCAGCAAAGTTAAAAGGTTTGTCAACAAAAAACAACACATGCCGGAAGAAGCAGAAACTAAAGAACAAAACGTACAACACTTCCTAAACTTAATTAAAAAGTCGAGGCGAGGTAAGTTTAAGATTTATATTGGTATGAGTGCCGGTGTGGGCAAAACATACAGGATGTTACAAGAGGCTCATGCTTTGTTAAGAAATGGTATTGATGTAAAAATTGGATTTATAGAAACACATAACCGCAAAGAGACGCACGATCTGTTAGCCGGGCTACCTGTTATACCGAGACGCAAATTATTTTATAAAGGTAAAGAACTTGAAGAGTTAGACATGCAGGCAGTAATTAATTTACGACCTGAAGTGGTAATAATAGATGAACTGCCTCATACCAATATTGAAGGAAGTAAAAATGAAAAACGCTGGCAGGATGTACTTGAGATATTAGAGGCAGGAATTAATGTGATCAGCGCTGTAAACATTCAACATATTGAAAGCCTCAATGAACATGTAAAAGAAATAACCGGAATAGAAGTAAGAGAGCGCGTTCCCGATAAAGTAATTGGATTGGCAGATGAAGTAGTAAACATAGATTTAACTGCCGATGAATTGATAATGCGCTTAAAAGAAGGGAAAATTTATCAGGCAGAAAAAATAGCAACAGCCCTGCAAAATTTTTTTAAGCCGGAACATATTCTTCAACTCCGCGAATTGGCATTAAAAGAAGTGGCTACTCAGGTACTCAGGAAAGTTGAAACAGAAATTCCAAAAAATATTATACTTAGGCAGGAACGATTTTTAGCTTGCATCAGCAGTAATGAAATAGCTGCAAAAACAATTATCCGTAAAACAGCAAGGCTTGCGCATTATTACAATAGTAAGTGGCTTATGCTTTATGTACAAACACCATCAGAAAGTTCTACTAAGATTTCATTGGTTAAACAACGATATCTTATAAATAACTATAAGCTGGCTAATGAGCTTGGAGCAGAGGTAATAAAAATTGAAAGCAACAACATACCACAAATTATGTTGGAAGTTGTTGTAAAGAATAAGATTACGACCATCTGCATTGGCAAACCTGAGTCTAATCTTTTAAAATCTATTTTAAACAATACGCTGTTTGACCAGTTACTTAAAAAACTAACGGGAACAGATGTTGATATTGTAATTCTATCATAATGAAAATAAAGGCGAAATTACTTTTGGGAATAGGATCTCTTTTTATCCTTATCATATTGCTTGCAGCCTTAGGAGCAAGAGAAATAAATGCCCTATCGGCTGCTACAAATAATATTCTCGTGGCCAATTACAATACCCTTGATTATACAAGAAATATGTTAATCGCTTTAGACGAAGTTGAAACAAATAAAAATGCTTTAAATAAGTTTGAAAGTAATCTGGCAAAACAAAATTATAACATAACCGAAATTGGTGAAAAAGAACTGACAGAAAAATTAGCACAGGATTTTGAAAAACTGAAAGTCTATCGAAAAGATGAATCGCTACTCCTGTTTATCAGAAAAGATCTTACCGATATTATGCTTCTTAATATGCAGGCTATAGAACGCAAAAGTAATGTTGCCAAACAACAGGCAACTGATTCCACTCTGTTAATTGCCCTCACAGGAACTTTTTGTTTTGTAATTTCGCTCATTCTTATTTTTAATTTACCCGGTAATATTGCAAATCCTATTAAAGAACTTACGCAAAGCATTAAACAAATTGCTTCCATGAATTACAAGGAACGTATTAATTTTGAAAGGGATGATGAATTTGGAGAACTTGCTACTTCTTTTAATATTATGGCTGAAAAACTTCAGGAATATAATAGTAGCAACCTTGCCAAACTTATGTTTGAAAAGAAGAGAATAGAAATGCTCATTAACAACATGCATGATCCGGTAATTGGGTTTGATGAAAATAAAATAATTTTATTTGTTAATGATGAGGCGCTTAAAATTTTAGGCCTTAAAGCAGAAGACTTAATTGATAAACCCGCACAGGACATTGCCTTAACAAATGATTTGATGCGATCGCTCTTACAAAGTTTGATTAACGAACGCAATATTGAAATACAAAATAATAAACCTTTAAAAATCTATGCTGATAATAAAGAAAGCTATTTTGAAAAGGAAATAGTAAATATTTCGATTATACCCACGGGCGAAAAAGAAGCTCAACATATTGGTCTATTCATTGTATTAAATAACATCACACCCTTTAAAGAATTAGACTTTGCTAAAACCAATTTTATTGCCACGATTTCGCATGAATTAAAGACTCCCATTTCAGCTATTAAGGCAAGTTTACAATTACTCGAAAACAAAAATACGGGAGTTATAAACGATGATCAAAAAGAACTGATCACGAGCATTAAAGAAGATAGCAACAGGCTGTTAAAAATTATTGGTGAACTTCTTAATTTATCGCAAGTTGAAACCGGTAATATTCATTTAAACATTCAATCGGGTGATCCAAACAAAATTTTACATTATGCCCTTGAAGCTGTTAAAATGGAGGCGGATCAAAAAAGCATTAAATTAAATGTTACGGCTGATGACCAATTACCATCCGTGAAAGCAGACACAGAGAAAACTGCTTGGGTATTGATTAATCTGTTAACCAATGCCATTCGTTATTCAAAAGAGCATAGTGAAATACTAATTGAGGTAAGTAAGATTAATGATACGGTGCTTTTTTCAGTAAAAGATTATGGAAAAGGAATAGAGGCAAAATATAAAGATAAGATCTTCACCCGATACTTTCAGATTCCGGGTAGCAGCAAAGCGGGAACTGGTTTAGGCCTTTCAATAAGTAAAGAATTTATTGAAGCGCAAGGCGGTGAAATTATGGTAGAAAGTATAATAGGTGAAGGGAGCAAATTCAGCTTTTCACTTAATATCTAAAATAACTGAATGCCCCAATTGTTGTTTTTATTGAGCGCAACATTCAATAAAAAATTTATTTTATTGATGATAAAAATAAATAGCAACGAGATCCTTTTAAAATAAAATTTAATTATTAAAACCTTTTATTTGTACAATATAAAAAATAAGCAATGAAACAATTCTATAACTTAACCCTATTTGTTATCATGTTATGTATATCATCAAGTGCTTTTTCTCAAATAGGCGTGCAGGTATCTTATATAAAACCGGTTAAAGACCTGGGTTATGTGTTTAAACCCACGGTTGGTTTTGAATTTATTACCAATAATGCCGAAATTGATGACAAGTTCAGATGGGGAATTAGCCTTGGATATTATTCTTTTTCACCCCGGCAGGATACTTTTTTTAGTTACGGAACACAATCAGGAAGCAGTTCTGCGCAATACCTACCGGCCTATGATATCTGGTACGCATACCGTGTAATTCCATTAACAGCTACCTTCGCTTATAAAATTCTTGACAGAAATTTTTCTCCCACAATTGGTTTAGATGCGGGGATGAATATAGTTAATTATCACCAGTACACTTATTTTGAAACCGTTAGAAGTGCCGATGTTACCCGGAGCTCTTTATTTATCGGTTTGTTCCCCAACATTGGTGCTTCAACCCAAATTGGAGATAATGTTCTTCTTTCATTTGGTATGGGTAAAAGTTACAATTTAGATCTTGTAAGTTTTAAACCCGTGCAATTATGGAAATTTCAATTAGGGGTAATGTATTATATTGATTAATTAATTAAGCTGTATGATGAAAAAATATTTTGAAATAAAATACCTGCTGATTATATTATCAATAGGCATTATCCTTTTTTCGGGATGTGATAAAGATCCTTTCGACCTGTTCGATGATTTTAAAGGCAAAACACCGGTTATTTCAACCGATAGCATTTACCTGTTATCATTCGATAGTGTAGTAGTATTCAGCCATATTGTATCAAAAGGAGGCAGTGACATTGAAATAGCGGGTTTATGTTTCGACAACCAACCAAACCCATCTGAAATTAGTAATCAGTTACTTTTTAACAGTAGCCAAAATAACTTTGCCACTATTGTAACCGGGCTTGATGAAGATAGCACTTATTATTTTAAAACTTTTGCCGCCAATAGTTTTGGAAGTGTAAAAGGGAATATTATTTCATTCACCGTTCCATCTTCCAAACCACCAGTAGCACCGTGTGTTTTACCTGCCGGAAAGATAACAGATAATGGATTTTCTTACACCGTTGGAACAACCTATAGCGGCTCTGTATATGCCTATTTGGGCAGTTATGGTATTATAGCAAGTCTTGCCACTATTAGTGGCCAATGTGATTATAGTTTTGATTTTAATGAACAGCCGGTAAATGGTATTTATACCGTAAATGCATATAATTTTGAGCAACATAACAAAAGAAGTATTTCTATGTTTATAAGGTACAGTTTTGAGAGATATCGTATTAAAGACGGGGGCAAAATTTATATAGAACAAATTGAAAAAGGTTCTGGAAAATATAAAATTTCATTTTGTGATCTGAGCTATACACCTACTTCTACCACCTTTAAAACCAAAGGCAGTTTTAATACACAATAGAATTAAATTGTAAGCATCAGAAATTTATTTTCTATGTACTTAAATAGGCTGTTGCAGTTATTGAACTATAGCCTCTTATAACACTAAATAAGGTGTATGATGAGGCAACCTTTTGGTTCAGCCAACATTACATTTTATTAGTTTAGCTTACTAAATTACTTAACGAATTACCGCAATTCTGCTTCTGCCAATTTCCTTATTTTCGGCAGTTAATAAAATCACATAAGTACCTACAGGCCACTCTCGGCATGATATGTTAAAGGAACTTTTTTGTAATTCAGAAAAATTATACTGCCTGTAAGACTGCCCGTTCATCCCCACAATGTTTACCATAAATGGTTTGCCAAACCGGCCTTTTAACTGCAAAGTAAACTCATCTGTTGCCGGGTTGGGTGCAATAAGTTGGATCACATCCAGCTTTTCAAAATTAACGTTTGCTGAAGCTGCTAAGTTTTTAGTAGAGGTTGCAAATCCATTATTTTTTCTACCCTCTTCTATTATAACTATATCACGTTTTACAGCTATCAATACATCATCAAATTTTACCAGCATTGTATCAGTTCTGTTGCTAAAATTATACTTGCATTTTTTTTGGTTCAAAACAAACAGTGCAGCATCTATTCTTAGCGGATAATTCATTTCAGATAACCGTTTAAGATCCTTACACGCCATATCTGTATTACCCGTTTTAGCATACACATAAGCGCGGTTATGGTACACAAAAGAGTTATATGGATCAATAAATACAGACCTGTTTAAATAATAAAAAGCACTATCATAAAACTTAAGCCTTGCAAATGCCATACCTTTATTGTTGAGCGCAAATGCATAATCCGGATCTATGGAGAGCGCAAGGGAAGTGCTTTGCAGCGCCTTCTCATATTGTCCGGTTAAAAGTTCGTTATAGCCTCTTGCGTTATTCATCATTTTTGAAGCATATTCTTTGTTCGGTGTAAGTTCTTTGTACCTGTTATAATAGTTATCAGACTCAGCAGACCGGTTCATCCGCAACATCATCCCACCAAGTGCCAGACTTGCATTACTATTTTCCGGATCAAGGTATAGCGCAATCATATAATCATGAATTGCATTTTCATATTTAGCACTATCGCGGTAAACATCGCCTCTTCCGCTATAAGCCTCAGGGTTATTGGCATTAGATTGAATTGCTTTGTTGTAGCTGATAAGAGCCTGTTCATAAAGCCCTTTACGCAAATAAACATCCCCTAAATTATTAAATGCATACCCTGTATTCTGTGGTTGCATAGTTATAGCTTTCTGCAAAAATGGAGATACAATATCCGGGTTGTAATTAGGTTCCTGCATCAGGTTATAACCAATCTCCGCATAAGACTTGTAATGCAACGAGTCTCGTGAAAGTATCTCATAGCAGATCTTCAGGCTTTCGTCTGTTCGTTTTACACTGCTTAATGCAAGTGCCAGACCATATAAGTTTTCTGTATCATCCGGAGTTAAAATTCTGGCAATTTGATGATAATAAATGGAAGAGTCGTATTGCTTAAGTTCATAATAGGTTATACCACAATTATAATATGGTGAGGAGAGTTGACTATCCAGTTGCATGGCTATACTATAATTATCTATTGCCAATTTATATTGCTTCTTGCTATAGTTAATATTCCCGATAATATTATAAGCATATTCATCCAGTACTTTTTGATAGATAAGATCCATTGCAATTTTTTCGGCCATAATTAAATTACTTAATTTGTAATAGGCATTGGCTGCATTTACAGAGGCACTTTTATAGCGTGCTGTTTTTTTAAGTATAGCGTTATAATTGTCTAATGCAAGTTGATACTGCCCCAGGTTATAGTAACTCATACCTCTATGGTTATAGAGATCAAAAAGATCAACGCCACCGGCTTCGGCACTATCCATCATTAAAATTGTGGCGGCATAATTATGTAGGTTCAACATATCAAGACCTGCATAATAATAATCATAGCCGCTTCTGTACTGTGCCTTAAGCGTATTAATAGCTGAACACAACAATAACAGTATAACAAATAGTGACCTCACTAATTTCTTTCTCATCTGTTCATCTTTACCTATCAAATTTATGAAATTACAGGTTCAGTATAAAAGAATATTTTGCTTAATTATTGTGAGCTGAACTAACATGAATTTAACATTAAAAGAAACCCATAAGTCTCCAATTAATACGTTTTAGTTGATAAATATTAGTAGGGATAGTTATTTAATTTGGGGTACTTTTTAACACCTGAAACAGCAAAAAAAACCCGGCTTTAAACCGGGTTTTTTTTAACCTAAATAGGCTTTTAGTATTTTGCTTTTGCTCGATTTACGTAATCTTCTCAAAGCTTTTTCTTTAATCTGGCGAACACGTTCGCGTGTTAAACCAATTTTCTCTGAAATGTCTTCAAGTGTATGAGCAGGACCTCCATCGAGGCCATAATAAAATTTTAACACATCCCGTTCTTTTTCGCTCAATGTTGAAATTACCCTGTTAATTTCTTTTTGCAAAGACTCATTTATCAACTGTACATCCGGTCTTGGCTCATCATTGGTATCCAGTATTCCTAAGAGTGTATTGTCTTCACCATCCGTAAGAGGTGCATCAATGCTTAGGTGACGACCGGTAGAACGCAAGGCATTTTCCACTTCCTGAATGGGAATATCCATGGCTTCTGCTATTTCTTCAACTGTTGGTTCACGTTCAAGTTCTTGTTCTAATCTGGCACTGGTATTACCAATACGGCCAATTGAACCTACTTTGTTTAATGGTAGTCTTACAATCCTACTCTGGTCTGCCAATGCTTGTAAAATAGATTGACGAATCCACCAAACAGCATAAGAAATAAATTTAAAACCGCGTGTTTCATCAAAACGCTTAGCTGCTTTTATTAATCCTAAATTACCTTCATTAATAAGGTCTCCTAAAGTTAATCCCTGGTTTTGGTATTGTTTTGAAACCGACACAACGAAACGTAAATTGGCATTTACCAAACGTTCTAATGCTACCTGATCACCTTCCCTTATCCTGCGTGCAAGTTCAACCTCCTCCTGCGCATCTATCATTGGTACCTTACTAATTTCGTTCAGGTATTTATCTAAAGACTTACTTTCCCGATTAGTAAACTGTTTGCTTATTTTAAGCTGCCTCATATTATCTTAATCCCTTTTGATTTTTGTAGAATCTGCAAATTTCGTGAAAAGTTATGTTTATCTGTTAAAAAAACAATCAAATTTTCATAATACATTGTTAAACAAACACTTAAATGCAATATGCATAAATTTTTGATATTGGCACAATATGCCAAAAGAGGTTAACTTAATAACTGATAAACCAACAAACTACTGCCATACGCCAACACTGTCATATACACAAACTGAATTAACGCCCATTTTGCAGCACCGGTTTCTTTTTTTACAATAGCAACTGTGCTCATACATTGCAATGCGAAAGCATAAAAAATAAGTAAGGAAAAAACCGTAGCAATAGAGTAAGAGGGCTTACCTGTTTGTGAATTAGTTTCCTGCAACATAGCACTTCTAATGGAATCTAAATTATCTTCCGTACCACTTACACTGTAAATTGTACTCATGGTGCCCACAAAAACCTCTCGTGCAGCTAAAGATGTTAAAAGGGCGATTCCAATTTTCCAGTCAAAGCCCAATGGCCTTATAGCAGGCTCTATAAACTTACCAAACTGGCCTGCATAACTGGCTTCCAACATTTGGGCATTTTTTTTAAAGGTGAGTTGTTTTAGTAATACTTCCTTGTTACCGGAGTCTTTTATAAATATAAGTTGTTGTTGATAAGCAGAAGAAACTGCATTCATTTTTTCTCTCGGACCTGTTGAAGCCATAACCCATAGAATTACAGAAACAGCTATAATAATTTTTCCTGCACCAAAAACAAAAGCACCAGCTTTTTCATAAAGTGTGCTTAAAATATTGGCGGCTACCGGCATTTTATAACCAGGCAATTCCATTAAAAAATAGTTTTTCTGAACCGATTTTATAAATTGTTTAAAGATCCATGCACTAACTAACGCAGCAGCAAAACCTATTATATACATTAACATTAAAACAAGTCCATGCACGTTAAACGGCCCCCAGGTGGCTGAATCCGGAATAAACATAGAGATGAGCAGTGTATATACCGGTAACCTTGCCGAACAACTCATTAACGGAATAACCAAAATGGTAATAAGCCTTTCCTTTTTATTTTCTATGCTTCTGCTCGCCATAATACTAGGCACCGCACAAGCCATTCCACTAATTAACGGAACAATTGATTTGCCATTCATCCCAAATGGCCGCATAATCCTGTCCATTATAAATCCTACCCTGGCCATATAGCCAATATCTTCCAGAATGGCAATAAACAAAAACAATACAATAATTTGCGGTAAAAACACCAACACGCCACTTAAGCCTGCCAGAATCCCTTGCGTTAACAAATCATTAAGTACACCGGCCGGTAAAGTGTTTTTAACATAATTACTTAGCCAGGCAAAACCCTTTTCTACCAAATCCATTGGATACGCCGACCAGCTAAATACCGCCTGAAAAATAAGAAACATAAGACCTAAAAAAATGGATAAGCCAAAGAAACGATGCGTAAGTACCGCATCTATTTTTTTAGTAAGAGATGCTTTTAAATTGTGTGTTGTAATAATTCTAGACTTTTTTACGGCATTGTCAATTAAATGATATCTTGAAAATATTTCTTCTTCCTGAAATTTTCTAACATTAAATTTATAACGCTCAAAAATATCAATTATCCGCTTAGATTTTTCACTTAAGAGATCTGCGGCATTAATAGCATACTGTAAGGCGGCATAATGGTTTCTTTTATCTGTTAACCTGCTTATTTCTGCAAGTAATTGTGGTTCTACGTTCTCAAGGCTTATAAAGTCAGCATTCATGCGGGGCTGCTCACTCAGTAACAATTGTTTTAACTGTATAATGCCGGTACGCTTGCGTGCGTTTATAGGTATAACAGGAACTCCTAAAGTAGATGACAATTCTTCTATATTATATTTAATGCCGCGCCTTTCCGCTACATCAAGCATATTGAGTGCTAAAATTGCCGGCACCCCCAAATCACAAACCTGTGTAAACAATAACAGATTCCGTTTTAGGTTAGAGGCATCTGCTATAAAAATTACCAGATCAGGAAAATTAGTTTCTGATTTATTCCTTAAAATTTCATAGGTAACCAGTTCATCGGCCGATTTAGGGTATAAGCTATAAGTTCCGGGCAGATCAATTATTTGTAATTTTACGTTTGCCCCAATGCGGCTAACACCCATTTTTTTTTCTACCGTAGTTCCCGGAAAATTGCTTACTTTTTGGTTCATACCCGTTAAGGCATTAAACAAAGAAGTTTTGCCGCAATTGGGGTTACCTACAAGTGCAATAGTTATCAGTCTTTCCACTAAATCAGTTCAATTTCAATATTTGCTGCGTCCCGCACTCTCAGGCATAACTTATACTCTCCTACCATAACCGCAATAGGATCTCCAAAGGGTGCTATATTTTCGAGGATTACATTCTCTCCGGGCAATACACCCATTTCAAAAAGTTTAAGCATTAAATCGCCATCTTTAACGTGCGTGATGCATGCGTGTTCACCTAAATGTAATTCAGATAGATTCATATTGACCGGCAATTTAGACTTTTTCTAAATAGCTAACAAATGATACGGTGAGAAATGCAGCATAAACTTTAAGATTCGATAAGTTTTTGCATATTATGCAGATCACGATACAAGCCCTCTTGCTTAATAAGTTCAGAGTGGGTACCCGTTTGCACTATATAACCTTTTTCAAGTACTACTATTTTATCTGCATTTTGAATGGTGCTTAAGCGATGTGCTATTACAATGGTTGTTCTGCCTTTCATTGCATCAGAAAGTGCTTCCTGAACCAACCGTTCACTAGTGGTATCTAACGCAGATGTGGCTTCATCCATAATCATCACATCGGGATCAGTAAGAATTGCCCGGGCTATACTAATCCGCTGTCGTTGCCCTCCGCTTAATTTATTACCACGGTCTCCTATATTGGTTTGGTAACCGTTATCCGTTTCCAGAACAAAATCATGCGCATGGGCTATTTGCGCGGCTTTTTCAACTGCACCTGTAGAAACTGACTGCTGTCCAAATGCAATATTATTGAAGATTGTATCATTAAATAAAATCGATTCCTGGGTTACAATTCCCATAAGCTTGCGTAACTCAAGTATTACATATTGTCTGATATTGATTCCATCAATTAATACCTCTCCTTCCTGTGGGTCGTAAAACCTGGGTACAAGGTCTACCAATGTAGATTTACCACTACCACTCGGACCCACCAAAGCAACTGTTTTGCCTTTTTCAATTTTAAGGTTAATATTATTTAAAACCCTTTCTCCCTGGTAACTAAAACTTACATTTCTGAATTCTATTTCATGATTTAATTGTTTAATAGACAATGCGTCAGGAACCTGTTCAATTATTTCTTTGCTGTTTATTACTTCTTCAATCCTATCCAGCGAAGCAAGGCCCTTTTGCATGCGGCTGTAGGAAAGTGAAAATTGTTTGGCAGGTGCAATAATGGTGGCAAAAACAATTATAAACCCTATAAATTCCTGAGGAGAGATGGATCCATTGTTTTTTAGTGCCATATTACCTCCAATCCAAAGTAACATACAAAGAATTACAACACTTAAAACTTCAGAAATGGGCGAATTGGCATCACTTAATCTGTTTGAATAAATATTTAGCCTGGTAAACAATTCATTTTCCTGCCTGAATTTTCTGTTAAAAAAAGCCTGTGCACTAAATGCTTTTATAATTCTTACACCACCCAGGGTCTCTTCAAACAAAGCAATTAACTGCCCCATTTTTGATTGCCCCCTGGCAGATTGTTTCTTAATCAATTTGCTGATCCAGGCAATTACCAAAGCACCTACAGGTAAGGTAAAGAAAACAAGTAAAGTTAAGAAAGGGCTCATCCAAACCAATACCATAACTGTTATTAATATGGTGAGTGGTTCTTTAAACAAAGCTTCCAGTGAACTCATAATAGAAACCTCCACATCCTGGATATCACTGCTCATTCTGCTGATCAAATCTCCTTTACGTTCAGATGAAAAATAGGATAACGGCAGGACAAGAATTCTGTTATACATTTTTTCACGCAGATCTCTGATAATATAATTTCGCAGGGATACCATCACATACAAACCAAGATATCTAAAAAGGTTTTTAAACAGAATACTTATCATAACCGCCCCTATAATAAATAACAAAGCCATTTGAGGGCCATTTGTATGTATGATATCTGAAAAAATATAATTGAAAGACTCTTTTATATTCCGGAGTGAGAATTCAGGTTTAAGCATTTCCTGATTTTTCTGATCGAACAAAACATTTAATAAGGGAATAACAAGAGCAACCGAAAACAAACCTGTGATTATAGAAATTATATTAAACAACACATTAGATACCGCCAATGATTTATATGGCTGAGCAAAGCGCAAAATTTTAATAAAATCCTTCATTTAATATTTTTATCTGTTTAGCTGATTTAGAGTCTGTTTTTTTGAAAAGTTTTACTTAAAAATAATTTTCAAAATCCTGTTTATAGGATTTATCTTTTGCAAAACACACTACAAAGCGTTCATTTTATTTAGAGAAAACGTTACTTGCCGTGTGTATTAAAAAAAAGAAACTTTTGAACTCACAAATATCTTAAATAAAAGCACAATGCAATTATGTTAATAAGAACTTTTGGAAGTGCAGTTTATGGTGTTAGTGCAGTTACCATTACAATTGAAGTAAATGCAATTCCCGGAAATGGCATAGGATATTATTTAGTTGGACTGCCGGATAATGCTGTTAAGGAAAGTCAGCAAAGGATTGAAAGTGCCATCAAATATAATAACTACAAACTTCCCCGTCAAAAAATTATAGTAAACATGGCTCCGGCAGATATCAGAAAGGAAGGAAGTGCTTACGATCTGCCTTTAGCAATAGGTTATATGGCTGCAACAGATCAGATAAACAATGAAAAAACCGGACGATACATAATTATGGGAGAGTTGGCTCTTGACGGAACACTTAAAGCTATAAAAGGTGCATTGCCAATTGCTATACAGGCTCGAAAAGAAAATTTTGACGGGTTTATTTTGCCAAAAGAAAATGCCAGGGAAGCAGCCATCGTCAATAATTTAAAAGTATATGGGGCAGAACATTTAAGTGAGGTTGTTGATTTTTTTAATGGTGATGAAAGCCGCCTTAAACAATTTGAAGTTGATACCAGAAAAGAATTTGAGGATAGTCAGGCCACGATCATCGATGATTTTGCGGATGTTCGGGGGCAGGAAAATATAAAAAGAGCATTAGAAATTGCTGCCGCAGGCGGACATAACGCAATTCTAATAGGCCCTCCCGGAGCAGGTAAAACTATGCTTGCAAAACGACTGCCCAGTATTTTACCTCCATTAACTTTGCAGGAAGCACTTGAAACAACAAAGATTCACTCTGTTGCAGGTAAACTGGGCAAAAATGCTTCTTTATTATATTTAAGACCATTCCGTTCTCCACACCATACCATAAGTGATGTTGCATTAGTTGGGGGAGGTAATAATCCACAACCTGGAGAAATATCACTGGCTCATAATGGCGTTTTGTTTTTAGATGAATTGCCCGAGTTTAAACGCGCCGTTTTAGAAGTTATGCGCCAGCCTCTTGAAGAACGAAAAGTAACCATTTCACGAGCTAAGTTTTCTATTGAATTTCCTGCAAGCTTTATGTTGGTGGCAAGTATGAACCCATGCCCCTGCGGCTATTTCAATCATCCCGAAAAGGAATGTGTTTGCGGGCAGCAGGTTGTGCAGCGATACCTCAGTAAAATTTCGGGGCCGTTATTAGACCGTATTGATATTCACATAGAAGTTACGCCCGTTAATTTTGATCAGTTAACCGATACAAGAAAATCAGAAAAAAGTGAACTGATAAGGAACCGGGTGGTATTTGCCAGAGAAGCGCAAAGCCGCAGGTATGAAGGCAAAGAAGGCGTTTACAGCAATGCGCAAATGAGCAGCACCATGGCAAGGGAATATTGCCAGTTAAACAATGTTTCTCAAAATTTACTGAAAACTGCGATGAATAAAATGCAGTTATCGGCCAGGGCTTACGATAGAATTTTAAAAGTTGCGCGAACCATAAGCGATTTGGCTGGAACGGAAGAAATAAAGATTGAACACCTGGCAGAAGCTATACAGTATAGAAGTTTGGATAGAGAGACGTGGAGTGGGGTCTAATTTACTAGAATTAACTTATAAGCTTTAATATAACTCGTTCCCTGGTATTCTATCATACAATAATAAAAATTATTTGCAGTTACATTTTCGAAACTATGGTTTGGTAAAAGATTTATTTAACTTTGAGATATTGCAGAAAATTGAATAAAAATCGTTGCAAAAAATTAATAGTCGTCTCCTAATTAATAATTTAATTTATTATCAAGGGCAATCCTATCCTATTAATTAGATTGTTTAAATTAGTGTAATAAATTTTCCATTCATTTAAATAGGTAAAGTGATTGTCCTTAACCAATGGTTAAATCTTTTTTTATCATATCAATTGGGTTATAATTTCCAACCGATGTGAAATTTTAATTTAATTCTCTTTCCACAACATTTTGACGTGGGGTCAAAATGTTGTGGAAAGAGATGAATCATACATTCTTATTTGCCGAAAATGATGCATTTCTATTTGCCGATTTTACGACATATTTATTTGCCTGTTACCCCTTATAAAACAGTTTATTAATCCATGCCCCATTTAAATCTTTTATAGAAATCATGTAAATTCCATTTGTTAAATTAAAACTGCTTAAGTTTATAGTAGCTTGTCGCCCGTCAAGAAATCCATTTGATATTATTTGTCCAACCATATTAAAAATCTTGTATTCAGTATTTTTAAATTCACCTTGGATATACAAGTAATCGAAACAAGGGTTTGGATATATACTGAATTTGAAAAGTGAATTATACTCTTCTTTAATTCCAGTAATCCCAGAAAAATAAAGAAGACGGTCACTTTCAGTTACACTTGCAACACCTATTTCGGAATTGTAAAAGTCAATTGTATAATAATGATAAAAATCTTCAATCTGATTCCATTTATTCCCATCATCTCTAGTGTAATACAATCCAGAACTTCCGCCTCTTCCTGATACTATATAAAATGATTGTTTATTAGGAGATGGCTTGGCAAATTCAAGATTCGATGAATTAACCGGGGGTGAAGATTTTTTAGTAAATGTTTTGCAACCATCGTTTGAAGTGTAAATATCATTTGTTGATGTTAATAGCATTGCATTTAATTCATCTTTAAATGCAATATCTCTAACTGAGCCTCCTCCTATCATAGTGCTTAAATCAATATCGTATGCAGAATCACCATAATTTTTGTAGCAAATCAGACTATTTGGGGTAAGCAATTTAATTGAATAGGCTGTTGAATTAAATGCAAATACTTTTGGAAAATTAATTACTCCATTATTATCAGCAAGCCGTATCGATGTTTTATTAGAATCGACCTTACTCCAAGTTTTACAGAAATCCTTCGTTACATAAATTGAGGTGTTATAATTTGGCAAACAGTTGATAAAACCAAACCCATTAGGATAAACATAAAAAGTGGAAAATGAGCTCTTACTAAGTGTATCTCCCGAAACATTCACAATATGGAGCTTATTCCAATTATCACCTTGATCTTTCGAAATATATAACCCATCAGTTCTTAAATTATAATATGAGGTATCATTTAAGATTTGGAACCCCATGTTTATTGTTTTCGTTGTGTTTTTAATAACAAAATTCTTACCAGCATCTGTACTATAGTAAACGGAATTCGAGCTCCTACATTCTTGCAAATATTATAATCACTTCCGTCAATGGTAATGAATAGGCATATTCTCAAAGAACACGTAGAATTGTTAACTACTGTCCACATGTTAAGAGTAGCATTTGGATCAACTGTTGGTGGTAGAATCAGTATGCCTCTAGTAGCGTAATCTGGAGGCAAATTTAAAGTTAGTGGTTTGATGACTGTCAATCAAACAAATAAGTAAAAACAAACGATAGTTGCAATGAACATTTTCCTTTAAAAATGAATTTAATAACAATCGACCTTAAACGGTTTTCGATATCCCCCACTTATAAACAAGTATCAAAAATGTAAAGCATATACCCGTAATAATTTAATAATTAGCATACTAAAAAACATGAAATTTATATTGTAAAAAGCATGAGAAAGCTAACGTATCAGAAAAGTAAAAGTAAATCGCTTTTTTAGTATCAGCCACCCAAACTTTATGGACTATTAACTAACATTTAGCTAACCCTTTGGTAATATATTTTAGGCCGTATCGTGGTAATGAAGTTTTATACCATTAGCATTAATGGTAGTGGCGATAATAAAGCAGGCAATGCCAATTTATTTACACTTTCATTTTTAATTAGCATTGTTTTAGCTGATTTAGTTGCTATTAATTCGGTAACAGCTGAAACCTGAAATAGTACCCTGCTTTTTAACCTTAAATTGGCATTATGCCCTTAAATTAAATAGGATCAGATTTTTTTACACAGGAAATAATTAAAAAACATTTACGACACCAATAGCTTTTCAGGCTTAAAAAAAACAATAAATACCTGGCATAAAATGGCCGTTTTATTCGCTCAAGGTCCCAGGAGCCGCAATTGGGGCAATTCTCACCTAATTTATACTTTATTATATGCTTACCCATTGCCTTACAAAAATAATAGATTATTTAGAGATGGTAAAAAAATTAAACACTTAAGGATAAATTTAAGTTTTTGCTAAATTGCCACCAAAAAAAATAATTTGTTATTTAAAAATATTATTGGTCAGAGCTCTATTAAAAACCATCTTCTAAAAATGGCTAATGATGGAAGAGTGAGTCACACGCAGCTCTTTGTTGGGCCAGAAGGCAGCGGAAATTTAGCACTCGCAATAGCGTTTGCGCAATACGTTAATTGTTTAAAGCCGGGTATAGCTGATAGTTGCGGAACCTGTACCTCCTGTATAAAGTTTGAAAAACTAATTCACCCCGACCTTCATTTTACCATTCCAACTATTTCACCCTATAAACAAACCAGAGAATTGGCTCAAGACTGGAGAGAGGCTTTTATTGCTAATCCGTATCTGAGTAATTTTGATTGGTTGAACACGATTGAAAATGGAGCGAATAAACAAGGCAATATAACTTCTGAAGAATGTAGGGATATTCTGCATCGTTTAGCACTTACTGCGTATGAGGCAAAATTTAAAACACAAATAATATGGCAACCTGAACATTTAAAAACAGAGGGAAATATTTTACTAAAGCTATTGGAAGAACCACCTTACGGTACACTTATTATTTTAGTGGCAAACCATACAGAAAAGGTTTTACCAACTATCTTATCAAGGGCACAAACTATTAAAATTCCAAAACTGAAAGATACAGACATTGAAAAAGCAATGGTTGATTTGCATGCCTGTAATGCCCAAAAAGCTACAGATATTTCCCGTTTAGCAGATGGAGACTATAACATGGCTATTTCGCTGGTTACTGTGGATCATGATGGTTACTTTGAACGTTACCGGGACTGGATGCGTTCTTGCTTCAGTGGTAAAGTTGATGAGTTACAAAAATGGGTAGATGAGATAAGTGGTACAGGAAGAGAATACATAAAAAACTTTATCAGCTATACTTCGCAAATGACACGAGCCGCTTTTTTATACCGCTATGGCGATCAAAAACTATTACGTATAAATGATAAAGAATTAAAGTTTCTTGAAAAATTTACCGCCTTCATTCATTCGGGAAATTTATCAGAAATAACCCGTTCACTTGATGATGCTATAATTTTTACGGAAAGGAATGCAAATCTCAAAATAATGTTTTTAAATCTTTCTTTGTATATTGGCAGGCAATTGAAAAGTGGAAACCAAACTTCCTGACAATTTAATATTTTGTAGTTTGTCTTTTAAGACAACAGTTAAGTTAAACTATTTTTAAAAACAGAAAGTATATAAAATGGGATGTGGATCAGGCGGATGCAGTACAGGTGGAGGATGCAGTGGAGGCTGCAGTACAGGAGGCTGCAACAAATTGAATACGTTTAATTGGTTAAGTGAAATGGATCTGCCGCCTCACATGAAGCCTTTTGATATTGTAGAAGTACGTTTTAAAGGTACCCGGAAAGAATTTTATAAAAACGCTAATAACATAGATTTTTATATTAATGAACATGTTGTGGTTGAAACCGAAAATGGTTATGATATAGGGAAGGTTGCCTTAAAAGGAGAATTGGTTAAATTGCAACTAAAAAAATATAACCGAAATGAGCATGACAAAGACTACAAAAAAGTAACACGTAAAGCTACAGAGGCAGACAGAGCCAAGTTAAAGGAAAATCAGGAACTTGAAGTACCTACCATGTACAAGGCACGTAGTATTGCCATGGAATTAGGGCTGAGTATGAAACTTAGCGACGTGGAATACCAGGGAGACAGGCGAAAAGCAACTTTTTTTTATACCGCAGAAGATAGGGTAGATTTTCGTGAACTCATAAAACGACTGGCAGATTCTTTTAAGGTAAGAATTGAAATGAGACAGGTTGGTTACCGGCAGGAAGCGGCACGCCTGGGCGGTATAGGAAGTTGCGGAAGAGAATTATGCTGCAGCACCTGGTTAACCGATTTTAAACTGGTTCATACAAATGCTGCCCGCTATCAAAACCTGTCTTTAAATCCATTAAAATTAAGTGGGCAATGCGGTAAACTTAAGTGTTGCCTCAATTATGAACTCGATAGTTATATGGAGGCTTTAGGTGAATTTCCACCTGAAAATACGGTTACGTTACAGTTTGCAGAAGACAAAGTTTACCGCTCCGTTAAAACAGATATTTTAAAACGGATGATGTGGTTTGCCCCTCAAACTGAAATGGGTGGAGAATGGATAAGTTTTCCTGTAAAACAGGTGCGGGAATATCAGGAATTTAATAAAAAAGGTGAAAAACCTGCTTTGGTTTTATATGAAAAGAAATCACTGAAACCCGAAAAAGTGGAGTTGGAATTTAAAAATGATATGGGTGTTGATAGTCTGACCCGATTAGATGAAAGAGACAAATCTAAAAGAAGCGGAAATGACCGGAATAAAGGCCGGGCCAGAAATCCTCAACAGAAAGGAAACGTACAAAATACTCAAGCACCATTAAAAACAGCACCTTTGCCTGCATCAGATAAACCCGCCGATGCACAAAGAAATGTTGGAAAACCTAATCCGAACAAGCAAATTCAAAACCGCACACCCAACCCGGCTAACAGAAACAGAAATAATCCTAACAGAAAGCCTAATCCTTAAATGAATAGGAATTTATTAATAATTGTATCCTGGTTACTTTTATCTTTTCAGGCATGCGATAAAACCCGGGTATTTGATGAAAACAAGGAAATTGCAAATGAGCAATGGTATTATAAAAACCATTTACTTTTTGATGTAAATATTGAAGACACTTCCAGGCTTTATAATATTTATGTAAACCTGAGAGTTAGTAATGATTATAAATATTGCAATTTATTTATGATGGTTTTGCAGATAAACCCGGATAAACAACTTCAAAAAGAACGCAAAGAATTTACACTGGCTGATGAAAACGGACGCTGGCTGGGCAAAGGATTAGGTGACATGTATGATTATCAGATTCCTGTTTACAAAAACACCCGCTTTTATGAAAAAGGTATTTATCGTTTTGAACTCGAACAAAATATGCGTAATGATACTTTGCTTTATATTAAATCTGCTGGTATCAGAATTGAAGAAGTTGTTTCTGAATAATTGCAAAAAACTTACTTTACCTAAACCATCTTTCGCCCATTTTAATAGTATAGTTACAAAAATCCAATAGTCCTTTATCAAAGATTGCATTACCTAAACTTTTGCCTTCATTATCTACTGATTCTTTGGTATCGTGTGCCTCAAAGATGCGTGGTGAAACAATTGATTCATGATTACTAAAACTTATGAGTTTGTTAAGAATCTGCATTAAATGTATGGCTGGTGCTTTGCCTCCTCTGCCTGTTGAGACACCAACTAATGCGAATACTTTATTGTTAAATAAATTATTAAAAGGCCTGTAAGGCAATAAATGCAGCATATTTAAAATCTCGGGAGTAGTGCTCCAGTTATATTCAGGAGAAATTAAAATTATTACGTGTGCTTCGTCAATTTTTTTAATTAAATTATCTTGAAAAGGTGTTAATAAAGATGGGTTCAAACCGCCCTGCGCTGTTAACGGAATATCGTAACCAATAAAGTCTATTATATTAACAGTGTGTGCAGGCTCCAGTAATTCTGAAATTGCTTTGGTTACTCTTAAACTGTTATTGTCGGCCCTTGATGAGCCGGATATAATCGTTACGGTCATTATAAATAATCTTTCTATTTCAGTTCGAATTTCTCTATAAAACCATACAGATTAAAATTAGTTTTATCCAGGTTTTCTTTTAATTCCTTTTCTAACGAATTAAGACTTATATCTTGTGTTCTTAAAGCCTTAATCATTACCAAAGCTCTTTGAGCCAACAAGTGTAGTTTTTTGCCGGAATTTGGCGGAATGGCTGCATGTTGATGAATGGCTTCTATTAATGCTTCTATACCTTTCTGCTGTGTAGCAATAGTTTTAATAACCGGAATCTCCCAAAATTCATTTGCATTTGTATGAGATAAACTGAGCATGTTTTTATAAAAAATGTCTGAACCATCCCGGTCAGCTTTATTAATAACAAAAATGTCTGCAACCTCCATTATTCCACTTTTGATAGTTTGAATCTCATCTCCTGCTTCGGGAACCACCACCAAAACAGTCGTGTCTGCCAGTCCGGCAATTTCAACTTCACTCTGCCCTACCCCAACAGTTTCAATAATTATATAATCAAATGGCGCAGCCCTAAGTACATCACATACTTCAAATATCTTAGGCGCCAGTCCACCCAGGCTTCCCCGTGTGGCCATACTTCTAATAAAAAGAGATGGGTTTAAAAAATGTTCACTCATCCTTAACCGATCACCCATTAAAGCCCCATGTGTAAACGGAGAACTTGGATCAACGGCAACTATAGCAACTTTTTTATGGTTGGTTAGTAAATGGTTGGCAAGTTGGTTAATTAATGTGCTTTTACCTGCACCCGGTGGGCCTGTAATACCAATTACAGGGGTAGTTCGAAAAGTAAGTGAGGCTAATATTTCTTTGTAACCTACAGTTTCATTTTCAACCAAAGATAAAAACCGGGCTAATGCGCGTGTTTCTCCATATGGTATTTTTTTTATGAAATCCTGCTGCACAATATTAAACTAAAACCTAACAGTCTATTTTATTAACCCTAACTAAATGTCTTCCGTTTTCAAATTGTGTGACAATAAAAGTTTGAACAATTTGCTGCGCTAATGTCAATGAAATAAAGCGCGCAGGTAAACAAACAATATTCGCATCGTTGTGGGTTCGCGCAAGCTTGCTTAGTTCATTTTCCCAGCAAATTGCAGCTCTTACACCTTTGTGCTTGTTAGCAGCCATAGCTACTCCGTTAGCACTGCCGCAAATGAGAATGCCAAATTCACACTCTTTATTCTCCACACTTAAAGCCACCGGATGCGAGATGTCAGGATAATCGATAGGCTGGTTACTATTTGTTCCAAAATCTTTTACTTCATGCCCTTGTTCGGTCAAGGTTTTTTTAATGGCTTCTTTATACTCAAAACCGGCGTGATCACAACCTATTGCTATTTTCATATTTTTAAAGTTACTGGTAGAGGTACAAATAAAAAAAGCCACTAGGTTAGAGTGGCCTTTTTTATTTTTTATATATTAATTATTGTGCAGTAAAAGTAACGTTAATTGTTTGTGCAGTTCCTGAACTGTTCTCAACAGTTGAAATTTTTAAGGTAGAAGACGTTAGGGTAATAATGCTAGCATCTGTAGTATCTTTGTCTATAATCCTTAAACCAGATTCATTATTTATAAATGACCAGTTACCTCCTGGTGAAGTGGAAGGTTCACTTTGATCACATTTGGTTGCACCTGCTTTATCAGTTATGGTATGATCGGTATTATATT
This sequence comes from Bacteroidia bacterium, assembly GCA_014376805.1. Classification (GTDB taxonomy): domain Bacteria; phylum Bacteroidota; class Bacteroidia; order UKL13-3; family UKL13-3; genus B1. Next base: position 24,586 of record JACMQU010000183.1, on the reverse strand, counting down.
TTGATAAATCATCTTTATTGCAGGCAGGCAGCAGTGCATAAATATCAACAGTACCTGAAGAGGATGTCATAGTAGCAGCAGTAATTTTCCAATCTTTAGCGGTAAGCAAATCTGTTTTTGAAGTTGTTTTTACTTCATCCTTTTTACATGCGTTAAAAACCAGTGCAGTAAGAGCAAATCCAAGGATTAGCGGTTTAATAATTTTCATAATTTTTTAAATTAGGGGATTAATGTTTTTTAATATTGCGAAAGTAGAAAAAAAAAATTAAATCAAAGTAGAATTTACTAATGAAAATCTAATTTTTTTTTAATAACTGCAAATTACTTCATTTTGTTTTTTTCTACCCTTCTGGCTACAATAATACTTAACTCGTATAACCCGTATAAAGGTAAAGCCATCATTATCTGGCTGGCCATATCAGGCGAAGGGGTTAAAATACCTGCTAAAATAAGAATAACTACCAACGCATAACGGCGATACTTTCGCATTATTCCGCTTCCTAATATCCCTATTTTAGCAAGAAAATATACCAATATGGGCATCTCAAAAATTATTCCTGTTGCAAAAGTTAGTGTGGAGAGAAAGGAAACATAAGATTCTAAATTTATCTCATTACTTACTAATTCACTTACGCGGTATGAACCTAGAAAACTTATGGATAGCGGTGATAACACAAAATAGCCAAATAAAATACCAATAAAAAATAAGCCTGAACTATAGAACACAAGCCCTCTTGCGTATTTTATCTCTCTGCTTCCTAAAGCCGGCTTAATAAAAATCCAGAATTGCCAGAGCACAAATGGAAATGAAATAATAACGCCACCAATAAAGGCTATAAAAAGATGTTGTGAGAATTGTCCGGTTATATCAATGTTTGATAATACAAAGCCCATTTCTTTTAAGCAATACACATCAGTTCCTGTTAGTGAATGCGAGAGTTTGCACATTTGCACATAGGTCCAGAAATCAGTGTGCATCGGACCAAAAAGTATAGTATCGAATAGAAGGCTTTTATTTAAAAACACAATAACCGCACAAATAAGAATTGCCAGAACAGATCTGATGATATGTTTTCTCAGTTCGTCTATATGCTCAAAAAAGCCCATTTCCTTTGGGCTTGCAGGGTCTTCTTCAAATTGATCTAAAGCCATTATTTATATTAAGAAGCAAATTAAACAATTAAACATCACAAGTTGGTTTTTATATACGTTTTAATCACTAAATTACTTTAAAGCTTCTTCCAAAGCAGTATCATACGTATGCTTGTAATCTTTTATTGAACCCAAATTATTACCATTAAAAGAAATTTTACCCGTGTTCACTTCCCCTATTTTTTCAAATTTAACTGCAGTAGTATTCATAAATTCATCAAATGCTCTGGCTAAAGTACTTCTCACAGAAACTACTACTCTCCCCTGAGCTTCACCAAATAAAAATGCATCTGTTCTGTCTCTTATTTCTCTTGTAATATCAAAACCAAGATCTCTTATCATGGCACTTTCCATAAGGGTAACCATCAGGCCACCCTCACTCACATCATGTGCACTTTGGATCAGTTCTTTACTAATAAGCAATAAAAGAATTTTATGTAAATTATACTCTTCCTCCAGATTAAAATAGGGTGCAGGCGAATGGCTAACCTTAAGGTAATGGGCAAGGTAATGAGAGCAGCCAAGATCATTCTTCGAATCCCCAAGCAAATAAATTACATCTCCCTGAAGTTTAAAGTCTAAAGTCATATGTTTCTTGCCTGATTCAATTAGCCCAACCATGCCAATAGTAGGAGTTGGAAAAACAGCATTTTCATCATTGCTTTGATTATAAAAACTTACATTTCCACCTGTAACCGGGGTATTAAATTTTCGGCAGGCATCACCCATCCCTTTAATGGCATAAACAAACTGATAATAAACTTCAGGATTATAAGGATTTCCGAAATTTAAACAGTTGGTAATAGCAGCGGGTTCAGCACCAGAACAAACCAGATTTCTGGCGGCTTCCGCTACAGCAATCTGTGCACCCACATAAGGGTTTGCATAAACATACCGGCTGTTACAATCTACAGTCATTGCAATAGATTTACCGGTGCCTTTAACTTTTACAACGGCCGCATCACTAGGCGCATTTGTGCTTTGGTTAACGGTTCCAACCATGCTGTCGAATTGATTATACACCCAACGTTTACTTGCAATATTAGGGTGTCCGATCAGGTATTTTAAAATTGCTTTTACTTCTTCCATGGTGCAATCAGATACCTCATCCATTTTAAATTTTTCTATTTCTCTAAAATATTTTGGTTCAGAATACTCGCGGTGATAAACAGGAGCCCCACCACCCAAAACCAGACTTTCGCCCGGTATATCTGCACAAAGTATCCCATTCATATAGTATTGCACCCGCGCAGTATCTGTAACTTCACCAATAATAGCAAAGGTAAGATCCCATTTTTCAAAAATCTTTTCAACTACTTTCTCTTGCCCTTTATGCACAATTACCAACATTCGTTCCTGGCTTTCAGAAAGCAAAATTTCCCAGTCCTTCATACCATCCTGGCGCATAGGTACCTTATCAAGCCAAACTTTCATTCCTGTACCGCTTTTAGCACTCATCTCACTGGTAGAACAGGTAATGCCAGCTGCACCCATGTCCTGCATTCCAACAACAGCATCCGTTTCAAGTAATTCCAAACTGGCTTCTAAAATAAGTTTCTCCCAAAAAGGATCTCCCACCTGAACCGATGGAAGGTCTTTAGCAGAATCTTCCGTAATATCTTTTGAAGCAAATGCTGCCCCATGAATACCATCTTTACCTGTTGCTGAACCAAAAATATATACCGGATTGCCTATACCTTCAGAAATAGCGGAAACCGTTTTACCAACTTTGGCAATCCCTACACTCATTGCATTTACCAATGGATTAATCTGGTAACAGTCATCAAAATATACCTCGCCACCAACTGTTGGAATGCCAAATGCATTTCCATAATTGCCTATACCTTTTACAATACCGCGTACTAACCATTTGGTGCGCTCATTCTCAATATTACCAAAGCGCAATGAGTTTAATTGTGCAATGGGTCTGGCTCCCATACTAAATATATCTCTGTTAATACCTCCCACACCGGTTGCAGCACCCTGATAAGGTTCTATTGCACTGGGGTGGTTATGACTTTCAATTTTAAAACAACAGGCCAGGCCATCTCCGATATCTATCAATCCGGCATTTTCTTCACCGGCCATCGCTAACATTTTTTCTCCTTCTTTAGGTAATGTTTTAAGCCAAACAATAGAATTCTTGTAGGAACAATGCTCGCTCCACATTACGCTATAAATACTTAATTCTGTAAAGTTAGGTGTGCGTCCCAGGATCTCTTTTATTTTTTCAAACTCCTCAGGTCTGAGTCCGAGTTGCCCGGCTTGTTCAGCCGTGGCCAGATCGCCTGTTGGTTGTGCTTCGGTCATGATTTTTTTTGAATACCGCAAATTTGCGCATAATTCATTCGAAAGCCAAACAATGTTGCGTTTTTAATTCAACAAGAAAAGGAAATTGGCGTAAATGCATTAGAAGGCTACTCCTGTTGGATTTCTTGTAAAAGTTACAGATCACAAATAAATTTACGTAAAAATTTTACTTTCAAACAATTCACAATATTTTTTCACTTTTTGAATTTCTATAAAGGCGTTTGCTTCATTTTTACCTTTTAAGGTATATGCCTCACATACTTTTTGTAACGCATAGGCTGATAATTTTTCAAATGCTCCAATGGCTTCTAAAGTCAACAATAAATTATTAAGAAAAGAGTTTTTTGAAAGTGTTTTTTTAACCTGTTTCATATACTTTAATTTAGCAGCATTTAAAGCTAACCTGCGATTGCCGGCATAATAATCACAAACATAACGGCTTATAACTTCACTCACTTTAAGTAAGGGGTAATAAACTGCAGGGCTGTCTTTTTGCTTCCAGTACAATTCAGAATTAGCTAATATTATTAAAGTGTTTAAAGGCGTTTTATAGCTTTTATCAATAGCCATTTTTAGCATTTCTGCATCAGCCAGTTCAGCATATTGTTTTTGCATGGGTCTGAACCCAAGTTTATAATAAAACCAGAATGCTCCCGATGAAATTCCGTCTTCATTTCCCTGACCAATCTGATAGGGATCAACCGTAAATTGCTGTAATTGAAAACGGTGAAAATATAATCTCAATAACTGACAAACTACATTCGCTGATTCACCACCTCGGTAGGGAGGTAATACATTTACCCCAAATGCAGCCTGGCGGGCAAATAACCAACAACCCCCATAAGCCATGGGAACACCATTTTTAAACAACAAATACCCAACGTATGATTGTAAAGCAAATTTTTGTTCAGGTATCATATAATACAGCGCAACACTTATTCCATTGTGCATGTCAAACAACTCTGTTTCCGGTATTTGTGCATAAGAAAAGGTATCCGTTTCGCGTAACAAGGAAGCCATCGTTCCTCTTGCTAAATTTACTAAGTTTATTTTTTCTGCAGTTGTAAGTACAAAGGCTTTTGGCTTACCTTGTTTTATTACCAATTCTAAATCTGTTTTTTTCTGAATTCCATTTGGGTGAAAATGAATTTCTCCTTTGGTTTGTCTACCTAAACTTAGGCCTTGTAACTTTTTATCTAACAAAAACTGAGTATAGAAATCAAAACCCGAAAAAATGCTTTCCTTGTAAGAAATGGAGCCCGTCATTTGCAAACATGCATTCACATAATAGGTAAGTAATTTAGTATTGTCACTTATTGAACCAAGATACATTTCCTTCCATTCATTATAATAACATGCATCATCAGGCATAAGTTCCTGCTCAACCGGATTAAGTGTAAATGTGAGTTTACTTACCAGATCAGAATTTTCACCTTCAATAGATGAAAGTTGCAACATATCCGTGTTTTGAATAAGTAACCATTGGTTTAATAACAACCCAAACCGCGCACATACCATCGATCCCGAAATGCCGGAGTTATAGTATTCATCCGCATTTTCCACTACTTTTCTGCTAACTGTCTGAACCAATTTTTGCATAACCTGATCTGTGAGTTTATAAATCTCTTCATTAACAGGATAAACAAGCGAGAACAATAAGGCATTGTGTAATTGAATGTTAAATTTTTTACTGGCAAATTCAACTTCCAATAATTGATTTAAAACTTGCTGCTTTACAACAATACTTTCGTTATCAAATTTTACCTGTTCTGTAAAAAATATTTTACACAGATTAATAAATTTAAGACTGGCGTTTTTAGGAAGAGTAACTTTCATTGTACTGGTAAAATTAAATAATAAAACCAGCTTTCGCTATGCAACAATCCAATGCGGGTAATATTTGTGGCCAAGGGCATGGTAAACCTAATTTTCTATTTACTAGTTGAACCTAAGTTAACGCTCTATTTATCCGTTGCAAATTTTTGCAGGCAGGCTAAATAATAGCATAAATAACTATAGTAATAGTATAATCAGGATCATTTATCAGTATTTTAATAGTTCCATTAATTTTACAGTTAACTTATCAGCATTAGGTAAAATTTCGGCCTCAAGTGCAGTGTTTAGCGGTATAGCAGGCACATTTAATGCACCTAAAGTAGCAACGGGGGCATCAAGGCTTGTAAAACATTGCTGCATAATGCGTGCTGCCAAACTTTCTGCAAAAGAGTTTAATAAAGATTCTTCTGTTAGTACAAGGCATTTACCATGCTTTTTAACGGTATTCATGATGGTGTTTTCATCCAATGGCTGCAAACTTCTTAAATCAATAATCTCAATCATTCCCGAAAAATTTTTTGCAGCTGCAAGAGCCCAGTAAACTCCCATTCCGTATGCAATCACCACACAAGATTCCCCATTGTTTACACATTCATCACTAGCCTTTAAAACAATATTTGCCCTACCAAACGGCAATACATAATCTTCATCCGGTTCAATACACCGTGCCAGCTCTGTACCCGGATTTTTACTCCAGTAAAGGCCTTTGTGTTCAAGCATAATACAGGGATTACCATCATAATAAGCCGCTTTCATTAAACCCTTCATATCAGCAGCATTACTTGGATAGGCTATTTTAATTCCCTTAAGTGTAAGCAGTGTAGATTCAATACTTCCCGAATGATAAGGTCCACCGCCACCATAAGCACCAATAGGTATTCTTATAACTGCACTAACAGGAAATTTGCCCATAGTTAAATAACACGATTTGGTAATTTCACATACCAGCTGATTAATCCCTGTCCAAACATAATCTGCAAACTGAATTTCAACAATAGGTTTTACACCCACAGCACTCATACCTGCAGTTGAACCAACAATATATGCTTCTTGTATAGGTGTATTAAAAACCCTGTCATCGCCATATTTTCCGGCAAGTGTAGCCGCTTCACGAAATACCCCGCCAAGGCGTGCACCAACATCCTGTCCATAAAAGATACATTCCGGATGTCTTTTCATCAGTTCATCTACCGCATGTAAAGCAGCATCAACCATAACCACAGGCTCTTTTCCTTCGGGTTTACGAATTCCTGTTTCTTCGGTAGCACCACTAGGCGCAAAAATATGATCCATTACGGTTTCTACTGCCGGATCTTGCGCCGCAATGGCTTGTTTAAATTGTTGGGCAACTTTATCCGTTTCAATTTCATCAATTTCTTTTAATTCTTCGGCACTTACGCCCATATTTATAAGTTGCTGATAAAGTTTGGGGAGTGGATCATCTTTTAAATGCTTATTCATATCCTCTTCACTCCTGTACCACTCTTTACGAACTCCGGAAGTATGATGTCCGAGTAAAGGCACCTTGGCATGCAATAAAATAGGAGCACGCTGTTCCCTAACATAAGCCATACACTGCAGGGCAGCCGTCCACGATTTTATGAAATCACTTCCATCAACCCGCATGCGTTGCAGTCCTTTAAAACCTCCCGCATATTCATAGGCATCCATTGCCCGCATTTCCGAACCACTTGCACTAATGCCCCAGTCGTTATCCTGTATGAGGTAGAATATGGGCAATCGCTTAAGTACCGCCATCTGTAATGCTTCGGCAACTTCACCTTCAGTAACAGAACCATCACCTAAACTGCAAAGTACAACCGGTGCTTCATGAGCATTGAGTAGGCCTTGGCTTTCCAAATAAGCAATGCCATGTGCCATACCGGTGGCAGGTATAGCCTGCATGCCTGTTGCGCTACTTTGGTGGGGCATTTTGCAAAACCCTTCGCGTTTTAAATTTGGATGTGAATAATAAGTTCTGCCCCCGGAAAATGGATCTTCTGCCTTAGCAAGTAATTGAAGCATTAACTCATACGGGCTCATACCCATTGCTAATAACATACTTTCATCCCGGTAATATGGAGATGCGTAATCCGATCCGGTTAATTGCATTCCAACGGCTAACTGAATTGCTTCATGGCCTCTGCTTGTAGAATGTACATATTTGGCAATGGGCCTGTTGGCATCATAAATATCAGCCATTGAGCGTGCAGTACACATGTGCGACCAGGCTTCCAATAAAATTTCTTTATCCATACTAATGCGTGCAAGTTTAGTGAATAAAATGCAAAACGCTTACTACATTTATTGCAAATTATATATTCAAATAAATCAGGTAAAACTTGATCCAACAGTACGTTGTTTTAAAAAACCCGGTGATTATATAAAATATTTTTGAGTATTATTGCGCCATGAATAATGAAACTGTAATATTTGAAAAAATTGCAATTGCAGTAGCGTTTTCACCTCGATGTGAAGCCATATTAGCAGAAGCGCGTTTGTTGCAGCAAACATTTGGTTCAAAACTGGTATTTATACATGTGGGGAAAAAGAGTTTGCAGGAAGAGCAATATTTAAAACACCTGTTACATCGTTTTGGACTTGACCACACACTAAACAAAATTATCTGGAGGGAAGGTGATCCGGTAGAAACCATACTTGAAATTTGTCAAACAGAAAAAATTGACTTGTTAGTTACCGGTGCGTTGGAAAAAGAAAGTCTTCTAAAATATTTTCTTGGTGGAATTTCAAGGCAGTTAAGCCGTAAGGTTAAATGCAGTATGCTTATGCTTACTGAACCCAATATTCACCCAACCGGCTTTAAACAAATAGTGGTTGAGGGTACAGATCATCACAAAACCGAAAATACCATTGCGGTTGCAGTTGCAGTTGCTAAATCATATCATTCCGGTAAAGTTCATATAATACAGGAAACTGATTTGAGCAAACTGGCGTTAATAAGAAGCGAAGAACTGAAAGAAAATGAAGCAGATTTTAGAAAACAGCAACTGTTAAAAGAAGAAGACGAGAAACTGGAAAAAATATTGAGATGTACCGATTGTGGCGACCTTAAATTAGCTGTCGAAAGAATTGAAGGAAAGCCAGGTTACGTAATCAGCAAATTTGCCAGAGATTGCGGTGCTGACTTGCTAGTGGTAAGCTCTCCAGATAAACAAATGAATTTGCTAGACAGGGTATTTCCACATGATATAGAGTATGCACTCTCAGACCTGCCTTGCAACCTGTTAATAGTTCACCCAAAAGATCTCGATTAATACAACATTGAAAATACTTACCCATAGCGAAAATATCAGCCTCGTATTAAGTTTGGGCTTAATGCTTATTGTGGCACGCCTTTTTGGCGAGTTTTTCAGGAAACTAAAAATGCCTTTGGTAGTGGGAGAATTAGTAGCAGGTGTTGTGCTGGGGCCAACCTTGCTTGGCAATTTTTACCCTGAATTTAGTGATCTTATTTTCACAAAAAACATGAATGCTTCGGTGGCACTTAGCGGCATTGTTAACATTTCGGCCATTATGTTATTATTTGTAGCGGGTATGGAACTGGATCTGTCTTTAATAAGGCAACAAGGTAAAGCGGCATTCACCACTAGTTCGCTGGGGCTTATTATTCCATTAGGACTTGGTTTTGTAGCTGCCTATTTTTTCTCCGGTTATTTTGGAAATAATAGTTCAGATCTGCTTGCATTTTCTTTATTTATGGGTACTGCCATGTCTATATCTGCCTTACCTGTTATAGCGCGCACGCTAATGGATCTTGGTTTATTCAGAACCCGTGTTGGTTCTATTATAATTGCCTCTGCCATGCTGGATGACCTGATTGGCTGGATACTTTTTTCTATGACGATGGGAATGTTAAAAGGTAGTACAAGTCATAACGTGTTTTTTACTTTACTTTACACTGTTTCTTATGCTGTATTAATGTTAACAGTGGGCAGAATTCTTATAAATAAATCTCTTCCCTGGGCCGCAAAAAACTTTAGCTGGCCTGGAGGCTTTTTAAGCCTTTCTTTGGGTATGGCTTTTTTAGGTGCGGCATTAACAGAGTATATTGGACTGCATGCTATTTTTGGAGCTTTTATTGTTGGTATCGCTTTTGGAGATTCGGTGCATGTAACAGAAAAAACCAAGGACATTGTAACTCAGTTTGTAACCAATATTTTTGCGCCCCTTTTTTTCGTTGCTATTGGGTTCAAAGTAAATTTTATAGTTAACTTCGATTTGCAAATAACGCTACTTGTTATCAGTATTGCCATTATTGGCAAAGTTTCCGGGTCTACCTTAGGCGCAAGGTTAGGTGGCCTGAATAACAAAGAAAGTTTTGCTGTTGGTTTTGGAATGAACGCAAGAGGCGCAATGGAAATTATTTTAGCCATACTTGCCTTACAGGCGAAATTAATAGGCGAAGAGTTATTTGTTGCTATAATTATTATGGCTGTTGTAACAAGTGTAATGGCAGGCCCTATGTTGCAATGGCTGCTTAAAACCAAAGTAATGGTTGATCCGGAAAAATCATAAATCTTATGTTACTTTTGCACATAATGGCAAAAGATAAACTAAGAAGATTTGCAGAGTTCCAGTCGTTTAAAAATTGCTTTGATTTTCCCTATCACATGAAAGGAAAATGGCATCGTGATTATTTTAAAAATAACAATCCAATTGTATTAGAACTGGGCTGTGGTAAGGGAGAGTACACTGTTGCTTTATCGGAAGCCTTTCCGCAAAAAAATTTCATTGGTATCGATCTCAAATCTAACAGAATGTGGGTAGGGGCAAAAATGGCACTTGAATATAAACGGCCTAATGTTGCTTTTATTCGTATGGTAATTGAGAAACTTTCTGAGCATTTTGAGCAGGGAGAAGCAGATGAGATCTGGATTACTTTTCCTGACCCTTTTTCTAAAGACAGACATGAAAAACACCGTTTAACAAATCCGCTTTTTTTAAAAATTTATAAAACCGTTCTCAAATCAAATGGCATCATAAATTTTAAAACCGATGATGATGGTTTGTTTAACTATACCTGTGAACTATTGAATGTATTAAAAATTGATCCCTTACAGGTTGTTAAAAATGTTCATGGTTCAAACCAAGCCGATCCATTTGTAAGAGACATTCAGACGCATTATGAAAAACTATTCAGTGCAAAAGGAAGAACTATAAAATTTATTAAATTCTCCTTGCCTGATCATTTATTTGGTGAAAGCAAAGTATGATAGTTTTGAATTGCTTTAAGTGCTGCATTTATTGCTTTATCTTCTTTTAGTATAACGGTGTAATAGCCCTGATCGCGCCAAATCTGTTTTGCAATTAGTGCTTTCACCTGTAGTTTAATAAACGCTTCGGAACGCATATTTTCTTCGGGTAACGGAGGTTTAATTCCCTGTGCAGTGGAGAAGGAAATAAATTCATTATAGGTTTGCTCAGTAATCTGGTAAGTATTAGCATAAGTAATTAGTCCGGGTATGGCGGTAATTACTTTTCTGTTCCGGTCTAAATAAAAATAGGCAAATTTTCCTATTAATCCATTGGATACCACACGCGTAAGATAAGGCGAATTAAAGTTGGTATCCAGTGGTACAAAAAAATCAGGATAAATGCCCCCTCCACCATAAACAATACGTTTTAACTCTTTGGTATGAAATGGGGTCGAATCCAGTATAGCTTCTTTACTGCCACCTTCCAGTTCTCCGCTTTCATATCTTAATAATAAATCATTTTCATAACTGGCATGATCCGAATAATCTTTTTGTATGCAACGGCCACTGGGAGTATAATAACGTGAAACCGTTAAGCGCAGTGCAGAACCATCTCTCAATTCATAAGGTTCCTGAACCAGTCCTTTACCAAAACTTCTCCTGCCTAATATAATACCTCTGTCCCAATCCTGCACAGCTCCGCTAACTATTTCACTGGCAGATGCAGAACCTTCATCAATAAGCACGATTAGCTTACCTTTTTCAAAAACACCTTTTTGTTCAGCATCATATTCAGCGCGTGGTTTACTGCGCCCTTCGGTATATACTATCAATTTCTTATCATCCAGCAATTCATCAACTAACTGAATGGCAGTACTTAAATAACCACCCGGATTACCCCGAAGATCCAAAACAAGATTTTTAATTCCTTGTTCTTTGAGTTCAGCAAAAGCCTTTAAAAATTCTTCATGTGTATTTTCTGCAAACCGGCTTACTTTTATATACCCTGTTTCACTATTTAACATCATCCAGGCATCTACACTAAAAATGGGAATTTTTCCTCTGGTAATTGTGTAAGGAATCTTTAATTTACCGGTAGGCCTGTAAACAGTAACTATTACTTTGGTTCCCCCTTTACCTCTTAATAACTTAAAAACTTTGTCACTTGTTATTCCATTACCCGCAACCTGATTGTTATCAACTTTCACAATGCGGTCTCCGGGCTGAATGCCTAACTCCTGAGCGGGTCCGCCATTGATGGCAGAAACTACCATTATGGTATCATTTATAATATTAAACTCCACGCCTATTCCTTCAAAATTGCCTTCTAATTGCTCATTTGCTACTTTTAAATCGGATGCGGGAATGTAAACCGAATGCGGATCGAGACTGGTTAATAACTCATTAATAGTCTTTTCTTCCAAATCTTTTAGATTAACAGTGTCAACATAAGATTGATCTATGATAGAAAGCAACTCTGACAGTTTATTTTTACCACTGATTAAGTTATGAATATTACTTGCCGGCTTTAGATAAATACCCAATGCTAATCCCAATGAAATAAGCGCTGCATATATTAAAGGTTGCCATTTATTGTTATTATTTGACATATTTTTGAAACTGGGTTGGCAAATATAATAGAATAGCCCCCAAAATAATTCAAACCTAACCCATGTCAGCTAAAAAAAATATTCGCATAACCGAGGCCGGTTCAATCTACCAGGATCTTGACAAAATGAATGTTAAGTCCTTACTACAAAATATAAATAAGGAAGATCAAACGGTACCTTTTGCCATACAAAAAGTATTGCCCAAAATAGAAAAACTTGTGGAGGCCGCACTTAAAAAAATGCAGCAGGGAGGCCGTTTATTCTACATAGGCGCCGGCACAAGTGGGCGTTTAGCAATTGTTGATGCAAGTGAATGCCCTCCTACTTTTGGTGTTCCGTATAACCTTGTTACAGGCATTATTGCGGGAGGCGATAAAGCTATCCGGAAGGCGGTAGAATTTGCCGAAGATAATGTAGAACAAGGATGGATTGATTTGTTAAAACATAAAATTAATAGTAAAGATTTTCTTATTGGTATAGCCGCCAGTGGTTCTACTCCGTATGTTATCAGTGCCTTAGAAAAAGCAAAACTTAATTGCATTGAAACCGGTAGTATTACCTGTAATAAAAATTCACCTCTTTCAAAAGTTGCAAAATTTGCTGTTGAAGTAATTGTTGGCCCTGAATTTGTAACCGGAAGCACAAGGATGAAGTCGGGAACCGCTCAAAAACTGGTTCTTAATATGATTAGTACTTCCTTAATGATAAAATTGGGCAAGGTTAAAGGAAATAAAATGGTAGATATGAGAATGAGCAATAATAAATTGGTACAACGGGGTATTCAAATGCTTATGGATGAATTGGATATAAATGAAAAAAGTGCAGGCGAATTACTTAAAATTCATGGTAATATTAGGAAAGCTATACAAGCCCAAACAAAATAACTTAACTTGCGTTCCTGATCATTCAGTTAGCAGTTTATAAAAATGGAACTTATACTCAAAATAATTACTGTAATTTTTTTAAGTAGCTTCAAGTTCTTATTCGGAATTGGGCTCGCCATGGGTTCAGGATTTAATCAGATTGAAATACTTATTTTTTGTGTAGGTGGTGGTATGCTGGGTGTTATCTTTTCCTTATATGCCTGGGAAGCTTCCTTAAAAATTTATCACAAATATTTTCCGCGCAAGCCTAAGCCTGTTAAATTTAGCCGCTTCAAAAGAAAACTGGTTACCTTTATTAAAAAGTATGAAGTATGGGGTATTGCTATCCTCACTCCTATTATTACAATTCCTGTAGGTACAGTATTGGCCGCTTCCATAGAACATGATAAATGGCGTATCAAATTTATAATGTTCTGTTCCCTTTGTTTCTGGACGCTGGCAATTTTAGGGATTAAATTGTTATTGAAAATAGATTTCTTAAGGATAATTGAGTCTGCTTTTCCATTATTTTATTAAAGGCCCTAAACAATATTTTTTATCCGCTCATAACTGTGTAAGAAGTTGTTAATTATTATCAACTTTGAGCACTTAAAATAAGTTGTTTTTTAAACCTTTGTTTATTTTTTTGTGTTCAACAATTTTAAGGTTGCATTATCTTTAGGTTGATCCAATTTTTCCTCTTCAAGTGGCATATAAAATATATAGTTCCTCCACTTTTCAAGCACAGATGTAAAATCTTCAGGCAGTTCACTATTAAAAAACACTTTTTCTCTGGTTCGCGGATGAATAAATCCTAAAGATTTGGCATGAAGGCCTTGCCGCGGCATTATCTTAAAGCAATTGTCAACAAACTGTTTGTACCTGGTAAAAGTTGTACCTTTAACTGCATAATCTCCACCATACGTGCTGTCTGAAAATATGGGATGGCCGATACTTTTAAGATGAACTCTTATCTGATGCGTTCTTCCCGTCTCCAGGCGGCATTCAATTAACGTTACATAGTTAAGGCGTTCAAGAACTTTATAATGGGTAATGCTCCATTTCCCTTTTTCCGCATCTTCAAATAACTGAAAAACTTTTCTGTCTCTGGCACTTCTTCCTATAAACCCCGTTATCGTGCCTTCATCTTCTTCCATATTACCCCATACTAATGCCTGATAACTGCGTTCAATGCTATGATCAAAAAACTGTTTAGCCAAATGGGTCATGGCAATTTCATTTTTAGCTATAACCAGAATACCACTAGTATTTTTGTCAATGCGGTGAACCAAACCGGGTCTGATATTATTTTCGGTAACAAATGCAACATTTCGCAAATGCCATGCGAGTGCATTTACAAGGGTTCCGGTTACATTATTATAACCAGGGTGAACAACCATACCTGCTACCTTGTTTACCAATAATACATCCTCATCTTCATAGATAATATGGAGTGGTATTTCTTCCGCAACAATTTCTGTGTTTTTTGGTGGAGTAGGAAGAACTATAGAAATAACATCTAAAGGTTTAATTTTATAGCTTGATTTAACAGGCTTTTCATTAACAAGTATAGAACCGGCTTCAGCAGCTGCCTGAATTTTGGTTCGCGTTGCATTTTCTATGCGGTTTACCAGAAACTTATCAATACGCAGCATGTGCTGGCCTCTATCAACAACTAAATGAAAATGCTCAAAGAGTTCCTGTTCTTCGTGTATATCTGCCTCTTCTTCCTGTAATCTATCTTTCATGAGTTAACAAAGGTAATAAGTTAATTGGTTGCGATAGCCATTTATGAGAATGAATCTTTATGGAGCGGTATTTTACGTATTATATTGAATGCGTATTACATGCCGTTTAAAACAAGTATAGGAGCCAGGGCTCCTATACTTGCGTAATCAATCAAACCTTCGCCGCTTCAAACAACGAAACTTAAAATTATGGCAACAACCAATAAATTTCTTTATTAGTTACCGTTAACGTTTAAGTCAAAACTTAATAATGAACCTTCTTCTTTTACAGGTTCGGGGTGTAAATCAATCAAAGCCGGGGCTAAAACATCTTTGGTTTCAGTGCCCTTTTTAACAGGTAATGGTTTGGGTTTAACCAATTCTCCCATACCTGTTACATCATATTTGTTTTCTTTAACAAACATTCCTAATGCAATGGCCTGTTTAATTCCTTCAATACCAATTTCAACTTCATAATCTTCATTTGAAATTGCTCTTGGTGTAACGGTAAAAATAATCCGCTGATCAAGACAATAATCCAGTAATGTCTGAATATTTTTACGCTTACTTAATAATACCGGCTTCTCATCAATCTTATTCATGATATTCATTTTTTTCAGGTGTAAAATTACAAAATTCCTACTCAAAATAGAGGTGAATTTTATGAGATTATACATTAAATTATCCATGCTTTTCAACATCAGGCCAATAAAATTTAAAGATGAATTAATTAATCAGGTCTTTTCAGTAATGAGAAAAAATCCCAAATTGGAATTAGATTAAATGACTCTGTTAAACAGATAATTAGCGGAGAAGTGTAAAATTACCGGAAGTAAATTTTTCGGTACCTTCCCAACCTGTATAGCTTAATCTGTAAAAATACACATCCTCCTGGCATGGTTGAGATTTATATAAAGCATCCCAGTATGCATGTTTGTCAGAGGTAGTATAAATTTGTTCGCCCCAGCGGTTATAAATTTGTATGGTAAAGTCTTTTACAAACACCGGTACCCAGCCAAACTTATCATTTAAGCCGTCGCCATTTGCCGTAAATGCATTTGGCAGGTAAACCACAGGTGGCTGCAATAATTCAATGTTATTTGATCTGCTTACTGCATTAAAATACAAATTTTCACCTTTCAGGTTTTCTTTAGCCTCAACATAGTATGTAAAAAGGCCTTCATTAAGGTTAAGCTTATCATCTGTAACCAATAATGCAGAATCCGTTTTACTAATCTGTGCAAAAGGGGTTGCCGGGTCACTTCTGAAAATTTTGTATTGCTCTACCCCCGATTCCCACCCCATATAGTTATTCCAGTACAATTTACTCATAAACTCCTGCGATTTGCCTTTTAATACAATGGAACAGGCAACTTTACCCACAGGACCTAAATTATCGCAGGTATCTTTCATTATCAAATGGTAACAATAGGAGGTATCCATTACATTTACTCTGGTATCTGTAAAAACGGTATCATAAAGATTTTCGAATGTTTGAATTAGTTCAAAATTTGTTTTACCCCGTATTGATTTATAGAGGAAATATTTAGCAAAATCTCTTTCCCATGTAGCGGGCCATATTAATTCCAGTTTTTTATTATCCGTTACAGTAACATATTTCAGATATTGTTGAGCCGGAATAAATACAAGTTGTTCAAAAGTACCCAGGGTATCGGAAGTAGGACCACTTTTAAAACATTTATTAACTCCAACCATAAAATAGGTGTAATTTATTTTACTGTATCCTGGTGTGTTTGGATCGTGGTATAAATGTAAAGTTTTATTATAAACAGAATCTATTAGTTTATTGTTCTTATAATCAATTCCACGGTAAATATTATACCTTTCAAAATAAGGATTAGAGGGTTTGGTAGAATCACCATAATAAAAATAAGTTTCTTTGTCATTTTCTAAAGTCATACATAAAAGATCTGTTGAATTTACGAGGGGCATTGGTTTTATTTTGACCCAGAAAGTGGTAAAGGCATTTCTTGAAATCGGACATCCATTATCTACCAGTTCAACATATACAGGAAAACTATTTTTAACCCTTTCATGTTCGCAACCCGTTTGAAAACAAAATTTAGTTTCAACCATCAGTTTTCCGGCAGAGATTGAATCAAAAACCGGCAAACTGGCAAAAACAGAATCACTAAAAGGAGTAACAATTCTCATATAAATTGAATCAGTTTGGTCTACCCCTCTTATTTTCAAACAAATATTGTCAGGAACCTGCACTTCCACTGTATCGCCGGAAATTAACTTGTTATTAAGTGTAATAACACTAGCCAGCGGTGGAATATTGGGGCAGTTAGTAACCGTAAACTGTAGCTCAAGCCTTACTTCTCCAATGCAAACCCCAAATCTATATTCCTGAACTCTGATACTTGCCACATATATTCCACTTGCCTCCGGAAAGCAGGTTAATACACCACTTGCCGCATCAATACTTAATGGCATTAAGCCTTTAATTACATTATTATCATCATAACCATTTAGCCATACAATGTTTGAATATGGACCGGCTGAAGCAACATTGCTTTGCGAATTAGTTGGGACTAAATTGCCATTGATTGGTTTGATCAGAGAATATTTTAATTCATCACCATCAACATCAACAAAATTCATATTATATTTAAATAAGTTATTTATGCAAAGTAAAGTATGGGGACTGTTTTTGTAATGAGGTGTAGAATTTTTTAAGAATTTTGGGGAAGGAATTTCAGCATATAAAGTCATTGCTGCATCTTTGGGATTTACTATATTATTAATGATATTATTTCTGCAACAACGCTGCCAGGAAAGATAATAACCATTGCTGCCGGCAAACTGTGCCGGTGTTAATATTATATTTTTGGAGTAGGTAGCAATATGTGTACAACCAGTAACTATATTTGCACAATTGGGTCCTGTAAACTTTAAAGTATCATTTTTTAGAGGATCAAAATTTAGTAAAACTTCAAGCTTTTTAATATTTGTATTCTTATCAAAAAAACCTACTGTAATGGTGTTATCAAAGAAGGCCTGTGGACTTCCATTCTGACAATCCCGCAAAATTCTAACAATTAGATTATAATTATCCCCTCCAAGCCATTTAAGCTCAAAGCAACCACCTACTAAATGTGTTGCATTTAATAATAAGGGAAAAAGAAATACCAATATAAAGAAAGCTTTTTTCACATTTTCAAACTTATCAGATAAAAATATATAAGTAAGTGCTAAGGTAAATTATTTTACGCTCCTTTTACAAATTTTTTCAATAAAACCTGTTTTAGTTTATTAAATCTAAAGTGCCCGTAATATAATGGTTTAAATTTTTGATATAGAGGAGTTAAATTGATCAAAAATCATTTCAGATGATTATTATTGTAATTATAAACTAAATGATAAAAGTAAACAAAACTCGGTTTACTACTTTACTTAAAGTAAGGCCTGATGATATTGATATGAACCGGCATGTGCACAGCAGCAGGTATATAGATTATGTTTTAGCGGCCCGGTTTGAGCAGATGGAAACAGGATATAAAATGCCCATGAAGGAATTTTTAAACCATGGATATGGATGGGTAATTAAAAACACTTTTATGGAATTTAAAAGACCGTTAAATCTTGGCGACGAAATGCATGTTATAACTTATATTGAATCTATGCAAAAAGATGGAGTAACAGTAAATTTTGAAATCATTAAAACAGAGAATAACAAAACTGCCTGTACCGGATATTTTAATTATACGATGGTGCATGTTAATACGGGCCGCGCTGCAATTATACCAGAGTGGATTATCGAACGTTATGCCATTTAATTATTTATAACAACAGATTACTGCTAAAATAAAATTCTTAATCTTATACTTGTAAACTTGAATTTTTTAATAAAATATTTTCATTGGTTAATTTTACTTATTTGCCTGCTTATCATAAATAGTTGTCGTAAAAACGACCTGTTTACCAATAATGCAGTAACACTTCAGTTTTCTACCGATACTGTGTTTTTTGATACCATCTTCTCAAAATTAGGCTCTAATCCGGGTACTCCACGAAGTATAACATTACAGGTAAGGGTAACAAATCCAAACATAAATGCTGTAAAAACAAATATTAGTATTGCCGGAAATTTATATGGCCTCTTTAAACTAAATGTAGATGGCAGAAGCGGTAACTTTTTTAAAGATATAGAAATTAGAGGGAATGACAGTATCTATATTTTTGTTCAGGCCTATATTAATCAGGTAGGGAGTAATACCCCGTTTATTGTGGCCGACCAGATCTTATTTGAAACCAACGGCACCAAGCAAGATGTTGATCTGATTGCCTGGACACAGGATGCCAATTATTTTAGCAACGAAGTACTTAACTGTACATCCAGTAGTTTGTTATGGACAAATGATAAACCATATGTAATATATGATTCTATATTGATCCCAAAAGGCTGCACGCTAACTATTGAAGCAGGCACACATGTTTATAATTTTAATAAATCTGCTTTTTTGGTTCAGGGTACTTTAATTATAAATGGCACGGTAGATAAACCGGTAATCTTTGAAGGATCAAGATTGGATGATGCCTATAAAGAAGTAGCAGGCCAATGGATTGGAATCTACTTTTTAAGTGGCAGCAATGGCAATAAAATAAATGGCGCCATAATTAAAAATGGCTTTATCGGAATACGAATTGACTCCATGCCCGCCAGTGGAACTTATGGATTAGAAATAAGACAAAGTATTATAAAAAATATGAGTGCAGTTGGCTTTTATACTTCTTCTGCGAAATTATATGCTGAAAATAATTTAATTGCCAATTGCGGTCTTTTTAGCTTTATAGGGCAAATAGGTGGCAACTATGATTTGTTGCATAATACGTTTGCAGCCCAGAGTTTTAATGCTGGAAGAAAAGATCCCGGGTTTTATTTAAATAATAAACCTGTTAAAGATGAAAATGGAAATATTACCAGTAATGTTACTTTAAATTTTAACATAAGAAACAATATTATTTACGGAAGTCTGGATGATGAATTTTATATTTATGTTGACCCGGAAGGGAAGCCTTTGGGAACAACAGTATTGGGAAATAACTTAATAAAAACTAAAGATAATACCCTTAATATGAATGGTAATCTTTTAAATAAAGAGCCTCGTTTTAAAAACATTCAAAACGGGGATTACGACCTTGAAAGTAATTCTCCATGCAGAAATGCCGGAACTAATACCGGAGTTCAGAGAGATCTTAAAAACAGAAACAGGAATACTTCCGTTCCATCTATCGGAGCTTATGAAGTTCAATAAATTTATTCGTTAATTTAACAGCTGCTTTTTTTTAAGACAAAAGAGTTTTATCTTGTTAAATCATTAACTAAAACTATTTTCGCATTGCTTTAGGTTTGCGCATTCATGTGTGCAATGAAAAGGGAACAAGGGTGAAAATCCCGGACAGTACCCGCTGCTGTAAGCACCAAATGAGGTTATTTTATTATTTTAACCCATTAGTTTTTATCTCTGCTCTTTGTCACTGTTTCATTTAAAATGAAATGGGAAGACTGATAAAAATGGTGTAAGTCAGAAGACCTGCCTTAAGTAATTTAAAAAATCAATGTGGCTTTCGGGAAAAAAGGCTGAATGATGCGGTTTGCGGTTTAAAGTACCTTATTGACTTTATCTCTCGTTTCATTCTTTTAACCTGTTGCCACAACATTTAATTTTATGTTGAAAAGGTTTGCTGAATGTATTTTGTTATTGGTGTTATATGGTGTAAATACCCTTACTGCAAATATGCGTATTAATGCAGCTCCACAAGATCCTGTTTCTCTAATCAATCCTCCAGATTCAATTAAAACTTTACCCGCTGTAATTGTTCCGGCTATACGGTACACTTCCTTTTTAACAGGTAGCAAATTAGAATTTATCAATCAGCAACTTTTGGATCAAAATAACCAGAACAGCCTTGCCCAACTGCTATCAGACCACAGTCAGTTGTTTGTTAAATCTTACGGCCCATCCAACCTTGCATCGCCGGGTTTCAGAGGTAGCAATGCTAACCACACTCCTGTATTGTGGAATGGGTTCAACCTGCAAAGTGCTATGAACGGGCAGGTTGATCTTTCTTTATTCCCGGCATTTTTATCGGAAGGCATAGCTATTCAATATGGCAGTCCTGCTGCCTTGTTTGGTTCTGGCGCAATGGGTGGCGCAATTCATTTGCAATCTATAAGCCCTCAACAAAATGGGTTAAAAGGAGAAATATTAACTGGCATGTCAAGTTATCAGTCTTATAGCAATGGGATCAAACTGTTTTACAGAACAGATAAATGGCAGCTTAGCCAAAAAATATTTACCCAACAGGCGGGCAATCAATTTGCTTATAAAAATATTAGCTTACTTCAAAACTCAAACAGTACAGATTTTATAAAAATAAACGAAGCACCTACAGAACATGCTGTAAATGCCGGTTTCCAAACACTGGCATGGATGCAGGAATATACTTTTAACCCTACACTTAAACACACATTTATATTAAGAAGTTGGATACAAAAAAATGAAAGAGGTTTACCGCCCGCATTAAATCTTAATGATTTGCAAGCACATCAAACAGATAAGGTAATCCGTATAAATGGAGAGTACAAATATATAAAAGCTGCTTATGAATTAAATTTTCGTCATGGTTTTTTTGATGATTATTTAAGGTATTCCGATAAAAATATTGGAGAAGCAATTAGCAGATCGCAAAGTAATATTACTTACCTTGATCAGTTTTATAAATTCTCCTGCGGGCAAATACAAGTGAGTTTGATGAACCAGTATAATGTAGCTACAAATGCATCCTATAATGGTTTAGCGCAACAACACAGGTTTGCAATATTTGCTTCATTTAAAATATTCAGGCTGAACCAAAAGTTTCAGCAACAGTTAAGCCTAAGGCAAGAATGGGTAGATGGAAACCCAATTCCAGTAATGCCTTCTTACGGTTTTCAGCTTGATTTAAACAGATGCCTTGCTATTTCAGGTAACGTATCACGGAGTTACCGTTTACCTACTTTTAACGACCTGTATTGGGCAGTATCAGGCAATCCAACTCTTTTGCCTGAAGCCGGCTGGAATGAAGAGCTAAGTATAAAATATAAAACTGTAATTGCAAAAACTATTCGTGTTTATACAACCTTTACCGGCTATAATAAAAACATTCATAACTGGATTATATGGGTGCCCGATCAAAACGGTAATGCCCGACCACAGAACATAACGCAAGTATGGAGCAGAGGCCTTGAAGCAGACTGGAAAATAAGTAATCTTGCAGGAAAATGGACCTTATTTGCCTCGGGTTTGCACGATTTAACTATTGCCACCAACCAGGAAGAAAAATCAGTAAGTGATTCTTCCTTATACAAACAATTAATTTATACACCCCGAATTAAACATATTCTGTCTGCAGGTATAAATTATAAAGGTTATACGCTCACCTATTCACATCATTACACCGGTGTTCGTTTTGTTTCAACCGATAACAAATCCTGGCTCCTCCCGTATCAGACAGCAAAAATAAGCCTGTCAAAAAGCATTCAGGTAAAAAAGACAAACTTATTAATTCAGGCACAGGTAAACAATTTGTTTAATGAAACTTATCAGGCAATCGTTAACAGACCAATGCCACTAAGAAATTACCAATTATCCATCAATTTTAAATTTTAATAAACCATGAAAACCATTTTACTTAAAGTAAAAATTATTGTATCTGTTTTTATCATTTTGGGTACAGCCCAAACACAAACTATTTCAACCTTTGAAAGCCTTAACCTGGGCACAAATAACTATTGGAACGGCAAGGATTTTAGTGGAGGATTTAATAACGGGAATGCTTTTTTCGTAAATCATTTCGACACTTCATTTGGAGATTACTGGGAAGGCTTTGCAGCATCTACAACCACTAATGACACAACTAAAAGTTATACAAATCAATACAGTGCCGTAACAGGTAAAGGTTACAATAACTCTAATACTTACGCAGTAAATTATGGTGGAGGTAAAATTCTTTTAAAAGGTGCAGCGCAAGGTAAAGTTGTTATGGGTTTTTATATAACCAACAGCACTTATTCTTATTATGGAATGAAAAACGGAACTTCAATTTCCAAAAAATTTGGTGATTCTACAGGAAACTATCCCGATTTTTTTAAGATAGTAATTAGTGGCTGGAAAGATGCCGGAACCCCTACCGATACTGTAGAATTTTACCTTGCCGATTATCGCTTTAGTGATAACAGTAAGGATTATATTGTAAAAAACTGGCAATGGTTAGACCTTAGTAAACTTGGAAACATGGATAGTTTATCTTTTAATTACCATTCATCAGATACCGGTATGTATGGGATCAACAACCCACAATATTTCTGTATGGATAATTTTACTACAAGAGATATTAAAAGTGGTTTGTCAAATACTGATAACAAAATAATTTTTAGCTTATATCCCAACCCTGCAAATGATATCCTGCACCTTTCCCTGAACCAAATAAATGGAACCGTAAAAATATTTAATCTGCAGGGTGAATTATTGATCAGTGATTCAAATCACGACGTGAATATCAGTAGTCTTAAACCTGGTATATATTGTGTTGAAGTTAGAACAGAAGAAGCGATAGCGGTTCAAAAGTTTATTAAACAATAAAGAGCAAAGTTTTCCATGAGCACATTCATGTAAATCTAACATTTGTGCTTATGGAAAACTTATAAATATGCGGTTACTAATAAATATTTCTTATATCACTTTTGCATTGTTTTTACTGGCATCAGAGGCCTGTGATAAAATCCCCGCGCGTACTGCAAATACGCCAGATGCGGGCGATAGTCTTTCAAGCGGGTATTTCATCTGCAATGAAGGTAATTTTCAATGGGGCAATGCTACCTTAAGTTTTTTTAACATAAAAAAAAATGTGCTGTATGAAGACGTTTATAAAACAATCAATAAAAAACCATTAGGCGACATTTTACAATCCATTTCTATCTTTAATAATACGGCTTATCTTGTTCTTAATAACTCTGGCAAAATAGAAATTATGAGCCCAAAAACTTTTGAAGGGAGGGGTACTGTTACTGGCTTTCGTTCACCAAGATTTTTTTTAGGTATAAATGAGAATAAAGCCTACGTAAGTGATTTATATGATAACCATATTGCAATTGTTGATTTGCAACAAAACAAAATCAAAAATAAAATTCCCTGCTACGGCTGGACAGAAGAAATGTTGTTATTTGGATCGTGGGTGTTTGTTACTAATAAATACAGCCGGTATCTTTATATAATAAACGCTATCAGTGATCAGCTTACAGACAGTGTGTTTGTAGGGTATGGTTCAGGAAGTATTACACGTGATGCACAAAACAATTTATGGATCTTAACTTCAGGCAATATTTTATTATCAATAAAGCCTCAGCTTCATCGCTTAAATCCATTAACATTACGTATAATTTCTTCATTTAATTTTGCTACCGATGCAAAACCTTTAAAACTTATAACAGATCCTTCAGGCACCCATTTATACTGGATTAACGGGCAAATTTATAAAATGAAAGTGGATGCTTTAACCTTACCTGTATCGCCGTGGGTTCAAACAACTAACCGCAATATTTATGCTTTAGGCTTTGATAAAATAAAAAATGAAATACTAGCTGCTGATGCCAAAGATTTTGTACAGCAAAGTGAGATACTACGGTATGATAGTTCAGGTAACCTTTTAGGTAGCTATGCGGCCGGTATTAACGCAACATATTTTTTAACAAAATAATGCACACCAAAAAAAAAGAAAATAATAAGTCAGTAGATATTACCCCATCAAAAAATGAATTGGCAGAAGGTGTTCATTTTTATTATGAACATGGTTATATTGTATTT
>JACMQU010000182.1 GCA_014376805.1 Bacteroidia bacterium | reverse complement strand
TAGTTGTTTCTCTTGCATTCTCCTGTTCGCAGGATTTCGTGCGAAGGCTGAAGAAATTTAGCCATTTATTCCACCGCCTTGAATTTTTGGTTCTTTTGTTTCAAGACAAAAGAACGATGTAGAATGAGAAAGCTCTTAATTATTAGAACTTCAACCACCAATCCCTATAGTTTTTGGCATCTCTACTCTCAAACCATGCACACTAAAATTTGGAAATACTTTTTTCACTATCGACTGTCTGCTGACAACTGTCCACTAATATTTCTTATTTTGCCCTTCAATCTTCAGCTCAGAAGATTTAATAAAAGAATACAATAATTTGGCATCGCATATTTATGGTATAGATTTCGGGACGAGTAATTCTGTTCTGGCTGTTTTAAATAAAGAAACAGGGGAAATCACTAAAACTTTCACTGAAAGTTCTCTTATTTATTTTCAGGACAACGAGAATTTTTACATTGGCAAACAAGCTATAGAACAATATCTGCACAACAACATGAGAGGCAGGTTGTTAAAATCTGTTAAAACTCTACTTCCTCAA
The DNA here is from genome assembly GCA_014376805.1 of Bacteroidia bacterium. Lineage (GTDB taxonomy): Bacteria > Bacteroidota > Bacteroidia > UKL13-3 > UKL13-3 > B1. The sequence continues at coordinate 4,108 of JACMQU010000182.1, read as the reverse complement.
TCTTCTTTTACTTTTACAGTCATATTTGGTAAAAAATATTCTGCGGAAGACTTGGTTTGTTTGATACTAAAATTGCTTAAAAGCCAGGCCGACGAGTTTACAGGCGAAAATGTTACTGAAGTAGTTTTAGGACGTCCGGTTGTTTTTTCAGAAGATTCGATAAAAGACAAACTTGCCCAGGACAGACTCCTAAAAGCTGCGCGGATGGCTGGATTCGAACAAATACATTTTCAATACGAACCTATAGCTGCTGGTTTTCTTTACGAACAATCATTGACCAAACCTGAACTTGTTTTGATTGGAGATTTTGGTGGCGGAACTTCTGATTTTACTTTGATGAAGTTAGACAAGGCCAATACAAGTAAAAAAGACAGAAAAAGTGATATAATTAAAACAGGTGGTATCCATATCGGAGGGGATGATATGGATTCAGCTATCATGTGGCACAAACTTGTGAAGTATTTTGGCCATGGACTTGAGTACAAGTCTTTTGATAAAATGCTTGAAATGCCTGTTCATATATTTGTTACCCTGTGCGAATGGGACCAAATGGGCTTTTTAAAAGATGGCAAAATTAGAAAGCAGTTAGATAGTTATTACTTCTGGACTGATAAAAACCCTGCTGTATTACGGCTTATGAATCTGATTGACCACAATTTAGGATTTTCATTGTTTCAACATATTGAAAAATCGAAAATTGAACTTTCATCAGGGAACTCCGCTACAATAGCTTTTAATGAAAGAGAAATTGACATTGTTGAGGAGATAAGTTTAACGGAATTCGAACAAATTATCAGTAAAGAAATTACTAAAACAGAAAATTATGTTTTGGCATTTCTTGAAAAACAAAACGTGACATTTAGCCAGGTGAGTAATGTTTTTTTAACAGGAGGAACATCTTCAATACCAGCTGTAAAGAATATTTTTGAAAAGCATTTTACAAAAGAGAAAATTAGCAGCGGCGATAATTTTAATAGCGTTGCCCTGGGATTGGCATTAAGCTATAATTATCTAAAATAAAGCCTTTAAGACCATATCAACGAACAAAATCATTTAATTTGATAATGTAATGTACAAGCATATTAGCTGAAATTCCTCCTGGATTTTCATGGTAATTCTGTAGTTAGAAAAATAATAAATCATCTTAAACTTTAAACTCCTTAGTTCCAGAAAGAAATATTTTGAATTAAATTGATTACCATTTACAATTTTGCCGTATCAATGGAATAATTCGAATATTATATTGTACTTTGTGGGGCAATTGCATTGGCCACAAATTGATGTAATTTTTGACCCTAATCTCCTAACTAATAATAACTAATAAAACGTATGAGCATTTTGCTCTTTTTAAATACTGAAAATAGTTAATGATTTTAAAAGAATCATGAGATTAAAGACTAACCCCATGCGTAAACTTGTACTGTTTATTGCTGCATTAATTTGTGCAGTTGTCGGAGCTATTGCCCAGACTATTACTGTTACCAGTGCTGCCGCTGCAGGGCCGGGAACTTTAAATGCTGCTATAGCAGCTTCTCTAGGTGCCGCAGAGGTACGCGTCATTAATTTTCAAATACCTGGAGTGGGCCCCCACATTATTAATCCGGGCAATATTCTGTTAAATGCTGCTAATACTCTTACAATAGAAGCTACAGCAATTCAGGCGGGATGGTCTGCAGCTCAATCCAATATTATTCTTAGAGGTAGTGGTACTGGGAATTGTTTCACAGTAAACAGATCAAATTTTACTTTAAGAGGTTTGATCATACAAAACTATGTGAATGGATATGTTCAGCTAAGTGGAATTAACAATCTAATAGAGGGCTGTTGGATTGGTGTGAATAATACAGGAACAGCCTCTTCAAATAACTTAACAGATGATGGCATTTATGTGAATGGTAACGCAGGAAATAATAAAGTCACAGTTGACAACTGTGTTATTTCTGGTTGTGGAAAAGTGGGTATTCATTTCAACGGCGCACAGGCTGGCTCCATTGTTTCAAATTCTTTTGTCGGAACAGATAAGACAGGAACACTTCCGGTCCAAAATGGCGCAACACTTGATGCTGAAAATTTTCACGGAATATTGATTGACAATACCCCGGGTGTTCAAATTATCACTAATGTTATATCAGCTAATGCTAGTGGAGGTATTGATATAAGAGGGGCAAATAGTGGTAACTCTGATATAAGAGGTAATAAAATAGGTACAGATATTACAGGTAATAAACCTTTAGGAAATAATACATTTGGTGTTAGAATCAAGGGTTCAAATGGTCATACAATAGGTGGTGCAAGTATAAATGACCGCAATATCATTTCAGCCAACGGTACAGATAAATACAGATTTTTTGCTTATTCTACAGGTTTGCCCAATGAAGTAGACTGGTACAATTCAAGTGGTATTTACTTAGGAAATTCTAAGAATAATAAAATAATAAATAATTACATAGGTGTAAAAGCTAGTGGAAACAGTTCCAAAGATGTGCTTGATTATGATCTGGGAAATTTCTATTGTGGAATCAAAATTGAAACAGGTTCAGCAAATACCATAATAAAGGATAATATTGTTTCAGGAAATGGTTTTAGATCATTCGAAGCTTATGCTGCGATAACATACCCTACAAATAATGGTGGAGAAACCATGAAAGGTCATGGGATATTAATTAAAGATGCTACAACTTCTGGTAATGTTTTAACCGGTAACTATGTTGGTATAGGAGCCGACGGTTCAACCAAAATTGGTAATAAACAAGACGGTGTTTCCATTCAGGGAGCAACTGGAACAATAATTGGTGGAAATTCAGCAGCGTTACGAAATGTCCTGAGTGGTAATACCTGGGGATTGACTATTTCATCTAATTACTTCAATTCTCAGAGCTCTGATATAGAGGTTTATGGCAATTATGTTGGAACAGATGCTACAGGAACTTTAGCAGTTGGGAATTCAGAAGGAGGTATTGGAGTAACAAATTATACCAAAGGTACCATTATTGGAAGTGCGAATCCGGGTGATAGAAATATTATCTCAGGGAATGGATCTGGTATTTCACTATTAGGTAAGTCGCCTGCGATAGGTACTGACGGAGGGAAAGCGTCAGAGTTTGCTGTAGTCTATGGAAATTACATAGGTTATGGTGCAAATGGTACTACTCCTATTCCGAATTTAGGTAATGGCCTCATAATATCGGAAGGGTCTAATAATAACATTATAGGTGGCCCGGCAGCTATTTTTGCAAACAAGATCGGAAATAATACTGGTCATGGTATTTATTCAAATACCGGAACCACCAATACTATAAGTGGAAATATAATATCCAACAATACCTTATCAGGTGTGTTTTTAGATGCTGCCATAAACAATACAGTTAGTGCGAATCAGATATATTCAAATAATTCGCATGGTATTACTTTAAGATCAGCTAGTAACGGAAACAAATTTTTTAACAATATTATTGGTGACTTAACTGTTGTTGCAAATGGCAATAAGGGTGACGGTATCAATATAACAGGAAGCTCAAACAACATCATTGGTGGAGTTAATGCCGGTGAAGGAAACACCATAGCCAACAATACAGCAAACGGGATCGTGATGTTAGGAACTTCTAACAACAATTCCATTCACAGAAATGTGATCTCCTGTAATGCAGCAAGAGGAATAGAATTAAATGGTGTAGCAAATGGAAATTATGCCGCCCCAACATATTCAGGGAGCGAAACAGCTTTAGTGGTTACAGGTCCTGCAGGATCGTTTATTGAATTGTATAGTTTAGATGGTTGTAATAATTGTTCCGGCACTGATGTAAATAAACTACAAGGCAAAACATTTATTACGTCCGGCCCAAGTCCATTGAATTATGCTGGAACATCAGGTGTAACATACACTGCTACAGCTTCAGCTGGAAATACAACTGCAGCCCATAAAACTTCTGAATTTTCTGATTGTTACAGTTTATGTACTAAACCCATTATAAATAAAACGGTTTCAGGTAGTACTGTTTGCCAAAACGTAGATGGAACAGTTACAATTAATAATCCTGAACCACTAAGATATGATGCAAAAATTGGAACACTTAGTGTTGCGAATGGAATTGGAGCTGGTGCAACCTTG
>JACMQU010000181.1 GCA_014376805.1 Bacteroidia bacterium | reverse complement strand
CAGCGCCCCACTCCCAACTCCCAGCGCCCAGTGCTCTCCTCCCCGCTCCCAGTGCTCTACTCTCAGCGCCCAGTGCCCCACTCCCAACTCCCAGTGCCCAGTGCCCAGTGCCCAGCGCCCAGTGCTCTCCTCCCCGCTCCCAGTGCTCTACTCTCAGCGCCCAGTGCCCCACTCCCAACTCCCAGTGCCCTACTCCCCGCTCCCAGTGCCCAGTGCTCTACCCCCAGCGCTCAGCGCCCATTTTCCCAATTCCCCAAAAATGAGTTATTGTATTGGAAGCAATAAAAGATATTTTTGCAATCGCTACAAAATAGATAAACAACATGGCTGAAGTAATTAATATGCCCAAAATGAGCGATACCATGACTGAAGGGGTTATTGTATCGTGGTTAAAACAAGTTGGTGATGATGTTAAACCCGGCGACATACTTGCCGAAGTGGAAACAGATAAAGCCACTATGGAGCTTGAAAACTTTGTGAAGGGAACACTTTTGCATATTGGAATTCCGGCCGGTGGATCAGTACCTGTAGATGCATTGATTGCCATTGTAGGGAAAAAAGGCGAGGATATTAGTGCCTTGTTAGGCGGAGCCAAACCCGCAACTTCGGCTGAAGATAAACCTGCAGTTGAAGATAAAAAGGAAGACAGTGAAAAACCTGATGCTGAAAAAAACACAGCACCTCCCGAAAAAGCCGTCGATAAAACAAACGATAAAATAAAAGCAGAACCTTCAACAGATAATAAGAAAGACGCTGCTCCTGTTGCTGAATCAACCGAAAAAGAAACTCAGCAAACAACCGGGGATCAAACACAACCTGAAGAACATGATGACAGGTTAAAGGCTTCGCCTCTTGCCAAATCAATTGCCAAAGACAAAGGCATTAACCTTGCACAGGTAAGCGGCAGTGGTGATAATGGCCGCATTGTAAAAAAAGACATCGAAAATTTTGTTCCTGCAAAAGAGATGGGATCAGCCAAAACCCCTGCTAAAGAAACAGCCTTACCGCAAATAGTTGCCGAAGAAAGTTTTAAAGAAGTGCCGGTAAGCCAGATGCGCAAAGCCATTGCAAGGCGCCTGAGTGAAAGCAAAAACACTGCTCCGCATTTTTATTTAACCATGTCGATTAACATGGATAAAATTGTTGCAGCCCGCAAACAAATGAATGAATACAGCGATGTAAAAATTTCTGTGAATGATATTATTATAAAAGCAGTAGCAACAGCACTTCGTAAAAATCCAAATGTTAACTCCTCATGGCTTGGCGATAAAATAAGATATAACAACCACATCCACGTAGGTGTTGCAGTGGCTATAGAAGATGGCTTAATTGTACCGGTAGTTAAGTTTGCCGATAATAAAAGCATATCGCACATAAGTGCTGAGGTGAAGCAATTGGCTGAAAAAGCAAAAAACAAAAAACTTCAACCTAACGAATTTGAAGGCAATACTTTTACCATATCAAACCTGGGTATGTTTGGCATCGATAGTTTTACGGCCATCATCAATCCGCCTGATGCATGCATACTCGCAGTAGGTGCATCAAAAGAAACTGTGATAGCAGAAAACGGCGAAATGAAAATTGCCCAGGTAATGAAAGTAACATTAAGCTGCGACCACAGAGTTGTAGATGGGGCAATGGGTTCCACTTTTTTACAGACTTTAAAAGACTTACTGGAGAACCCGGTTAAAATGTTGGTTTAAGTATGTATTATAACAATTGATTCAAAGAAAGGGTAAATCACATTTTTACATACATAATAAGTGTAAAATAACGGAGTGTTAAACTGCGTTTTACTCCCTTAAATATAAAATATGCAGGCTATTATTGATTTAGGTACTAACACATTTCATTTACTGATTGCTGAAATAAAAAACGGTATACTGTATGAAAATTATCAGATGCAAATACCTGTAAAAATAGGCAAAGGCGGCATCAATAATGGTTATATTACCGATGAATCTTTTGAAAGGGGAATGTTTGCCCTTAAACAATTTGCACAAACTATAGAAGCCTTCCAGATAAGAGAAGTAAAAGCCATAGCTACTTCTGCGATAAGAAATGCTGTTAACGGGGAGGCCTTTATGGAAGCTGCCAAAGAGCGTTATGGGATTACCATAGAAATAATTAGCGGAGAAAAAGAAGCGGAACTAATTTTTAAGGGTGCATCCAAATCATTTAAATTACCTGATGAAAATATATTGGTGATGGATATTGGCGGAGGAAGTGTTGAATTTATACTTGCCAAAAAACAGGAACTGATCTGGAGCTATAGTTTTGAAATTGGGGCAGCCCGTTTACTTGAAAAATTTTGCCCCTCAGATCCAATAACTCCGGAAGAAACCACTCAGATTAAATTGTATCTGAAAGAGCAGTTACAACCACTAACCGATATACTTTATGAGTATCCGGTTAGAAAACTGGTAGGCACCGCAGGAAGTTTTGAAACCCTGGTAGATGTGGTCTTAAAAGACTTTCAGACAGTGCCCGTTTCGCTGAGCAAAAATGCACATAGTATTCCGATAAATTTATTTGACTTATTTTATGCTTTAATGATGGAATCAAAGATTGAGCAAAGAAGTAAGCTAAGGGGGTTAATTGATTTCAGGATAGACATGATTGTTGTTTCAACTTTGCTGATGCATTATTGTGTTGAGCAATATGAGATAGAAGAAATAATAGTGAGCAATTATGCCTTAAAGGAAGGTATTTTGTTTGAGGGAATACAGATCAGGTAAAAACACCATAAATGTATGAACAAGTGCATGGGTTGCCTGTACGAAAAATTGTTTACTATTTTTCTTTTGCAAAAACACAACAAAACCTATCTTTCGCCCAATTATAAAAACACATCCGAAGTATGCTAACGTTACGTTCAAAAGCCCTCGACACGGTTCAAAACAGAAAATCGGTATCGGTTAACCCGCCATCCACTAAAATATCTGACTATTTTAACATCAATGTTTTTAGTGATACATCCATGAAAGAGTTTCTTTCTAAAGAAGCGTACAATGCTGTTACAACAGCGGTAAAAAATGGCCGGAAAATAGACCGAGCCATTGCCGATCAGGTTGCATCAGGTATGAAGCACTGGGCGCTATCAAGGGGAGTAACCCACTATACACACTGGTTTCAGCCATTAACAGGTGCTACCGCAGAGAAGCATGATTCTTTTTTTGAACCTACAGAAGATGGGCGGGCAATTGAAAAGTTTGCCGGTGGAGCATTGGTTCAACAGGAACCGGATGCATCTAGTTTTCCTAATGGAGGAATCAGAAATACATTTGAAGCACGCGGCTATACGGCATGGGATCCATCATCACCGGCCTTTATTATGGAAGGTTACAATGGCAAAACGCTTTGTATACCTACTATTTTCGTTTCTTATACCGGTGAAGCCCTGGATTATAAAGCACCTTTATTAAAAGCGCTGAACGCTATAGAAAAAAGCGTTGTGGATGTTTGCAGTGCCTACTTTGATAAAAATGTAACTAAATCTTTTGCCTCATTAGGCATTGAACAGGAGTATTTTTTAGTAGATGAAGCTATGTGTATAGCCCGGCCGGATTTGATGCTAACCGGACGCACCTTAATGGGCTTGTCGCCTGAAAAAGGTCAGCAACTTGAAGATCATTATTTTGGTTCGATCCCACCCCGTGTGTATGATTTTATGGTTGACTATGAAACAGAATGCTATAAGTTAGGCATTCCATTAAAAACCAGGCATAATGAAGTGGCACCTTCGCAATATGAATGTGCTCCGAATTTTGAAGAGGTAAATATTGCCATAGATCATAACCAGTTATTAATGGATGTGATGGAAAAAGTTGCGATCAAACATAAATTTAAAGTACTCTTTCACGAAAAACCATTTGCCGGCATAAACGGAAGTGGTAAACACAATAACTGGAGTTTAATAACCAATACGGGTACCAACCTGCTATCGCCTACTAAAAATCCTGAGACCAATTTACAGTTCCTTTCTTTTTTTGTAAATGTAATTAAAGCGGTTCATGACCATGCCGATTTGTTACGCGCCTCTATAGCCAGTGCCGGCAATGAACACAGACTGGGAGCCAATGAGGCTCCTCCGGCCATAATGAGTATTTTTATAGGTTCTCAAATGACCGAGATTTTGGAATCTATTTTCAGCAATAAAACGGCCAGCAGAACTAACATAAAAGCGACCTCCATTGATGTAATTAATATTCCTGATATTTTATTGGATAATACAGACAGAAACCGCACTTCCCCTTTTGCATTTACGGGTAACAAATTTGAATTCCGCGCCGTTGGTTCAAGCGCAAATTGTGCCAATGCCATGATTGTGCTGAATACTATTATGGCAGACCAGTTAAACGCATTTAAAAGAGATGTGGATTTGCTCCTGAAAAAAGGGAAAAAGAAAGAAGAAGCGATAGTTGAAATATTAAAAGGTTATTATAAATTAAGCAAAAAAATATTATTTGAAGGTAACGGGTATGGTGAAGAATGGGTAAAAGAAGCTGCCAAACGAGGTTTAAACAATATAAAGAACACGCCTGAAGCGCTGAATGCCTATATTAGTAAAAAATCTCGTTCGTTGTTTGTAGACAACAAAATTTTTAATGAGGTTGAGCTGGAAGCACGTTATGAAATAATGCAGGAACTGTATGTAAAGAAAATTGATATTGAAGCAAAACTTCTGGCACAACTTGCCACCTCGCATGTAATACCGGCAGGTATAGCTTACCAACGTAACCTTGCTGAGAGCGTGAAAGCGATGAAAGAGGCAGGTTTAAGCAAGGGTGATACCGCAGTGCAGATTGAGATGATTAAAAACCTGGCAACACATATTAAAACAATTAGTGTGAATGTAAATAAATTATTACAGGAAATAGATAAAGCGCACCACTTAGGAGATACTCATAAAACTGCACTTGGATTCTGCAATAAAGTAAAACCATTGTTTGAACCAATCAGGAAAAGCAGCGACGCTTTGGAATTTTTAGTTGATGATGAGCTTTGGAAATTGCCCAAATACCGTGAAATGTTATTTGTAAAATAAAAAGAAGGCAGGGTAAAATTCTCCTGCCTTCTTTTTATTTTACAGGGGTATAAAACAGTATTTTCCGTACAAAATTCTTAATTTTTAAGTTATTTTAACTATAGTTGTTTAAAATTTTGCATTTTTTAATAAACTTGCATTAAATACACCTGACCAGAAAACCTACTTACATGAATAAAAAGTATTTTATCCTTAATTTAATTTTAACTGTTTTTACGGTTACTGTCTTTTTTTCATGCTCTAAGAGTACCATACAGGAAGCCCGGTTAGCTTATGAAAAAAAAGAGTACTTTGTATCGGGTGATACTTACCGGAAAATTTACTCAAAAACAAAAGCTAAAGATGAAAAAATTGAGTCATCTTATAAAGCGGCTGAATGTTACCGATTAATGAACGATAGTAAGAATGCAGAAAGCTGGTACCGCAAAGCATTAAAAATTGAACCTTCAAATGCAGATGCACAGCTTAAACTTGCAAAATCTTTAAAGGCCAATCAAAAATTTGAAGAGGCAATTGTAGAATTTAAGAATTATCAGAAAATGTCTCCCGGGGCTAATTTAACTGTTGAAAGACAAATTAAAGGTTGCGAGAATGCCCTAAAATGGAAAAATGATAAGACGCGTTACAATGTAGAAAACGTTAAAAATTTAAATACCAAGTGGGAAGATTTTGCTCCTCAATGGTTTAAAAAAGATCAGATATATTTTACATCTGATAGGGAGAAAGGTGCAAGCAGTAGCAGATATGACTGGACCGGTAATATGCATACCGACCTTTATACGGTACTTTATAAAGCAGACAAGAAAAACCCTAACAATATATCCTATCAATTGCCGGCATTGGTTGATAAAAACAGGTTGAATGGTAAATTAAATGATGGTGTAATTTGTTTTGATTCAAAATTTTCAACAGCTTATTTAACCCGTTGTAATTATGATAACAATTTAAAAGGAAAGAGTTGCCGTTTATATACTTCTACCTTATCCGGCAGTGAATGGTCTGAACCTGAAGCATTGCCTTTTAGCTCCGACTCCTTTAACTGCGGGCAGCCTACTTTAAGCAAAGATGGACAAACCATGTATTTTAGCTCTGATATGCCGGGCAGTGTAGGAGGCAAAGATATATGGATGGTAACTTACAGCAAAAGAAGTAAAACCTGGGGTGATCCTGTAAATTTGGGTCAAACAATAAATACAGAAGATGATGAAATGTATCCTTTCCTGCATGAAGACGGCTCCTTATATTTTGCATCGGCCGGACATGTGGGTTTAGGTGGTACTGATATTTTTTATACCAAAGGCGAAGGTACTGACTGGAGTGATCCGATTAATATGAAGTCGCCAATTAATTCTCATGGTGATGATTTTGCGATTATTCTTTCAAAAGACAAAGAGAGCGGATACTTTAGCAGTAACCGCGATGGAGGAAAAGGTCAGGATGATATTTACAGATTTAGCATGACCCCGCTTGTGTTTAATTTAAGTGGTGTGGTAAGGCATTCTGAAACAAAAGCAATTTTAAGGAACGCAACAGTAACCATAACAAACAGTACCGATACTGGTAAAATTATTTTTAAAACTGATGAGCTTGGTTCGTATAAACTGAAGTTAAAATCTTATACTGATTATGAATTATTTGCTGCCAAAATAATGTATTATGATAGCAAACTGGAATTTCAAACAACCAAAGGTTTATTGCAATCAACAGATCTTGTTCAGGACTTTGAACTGAGGCCTATTGGTTTGGATCAATTTACTGTAAGAGGGATTTTATATGATCTAGATAAAGCAAATATCAGACCTGATGCGGCGAGGATTTTAGATTCACTGGTATTAATTTTAAAAAAATACCCAATGGTAACTATTGAATTAGGTTCCCATACTGACTGTAGAGCAGATTCCATTTATAATATTGGCTTATCTCAGCGGCGAGCAGATTCGGCTGTAGCTTATTTGATTTTACATGGCATTGATTCGGCAAGGTTAGTTTCAAGAGGCTATGGTGAAAACGAACTTGAAATAAAAGAGTGTGCCTGCGAAGGACCGAATGAAAGAGAACAAGGCAGAAAATGCCCAGAAGAACAACATCAGTTAAATCGCAGAACTACAGTAAAAGTATTAACAATCGATTACGATCCTAAGCCAAAAGCAATACCACCACCAGTAACACCGCCAAAAGTAACAAGACCCGGAACTCGCCCTGCACCAACACAACAACCTCGGCGATAAAATATTAATGCAGAAAAAGGCAACATTGCGTTGTTTTTTTCTGACCTATTTTTGCAACAAAAACATTTTTTTGAAATGATGGTAGTAAGAACTTTGTTATTGTTAATTGCAGTGTTTACAGGTTTAAATTTATCTGCACAGCAACAAAAACCAATTCCATATCAATTAGAGTTGGATCAGGCAGATGCTGCTTTTAAATTTAAAAAATATAATACGGCAGCCAACCTTTATCAAAAACTTTATACCAAAATAAAAGACCAGGAACTGAAACAAAAAATATTGTTTAAAATAGCAGACAGCTACCGCAACAGCAATAATTTTAAGCAGGCTTTAAAGTGGTATGAAGAAGTATTAAACAGTAAATATCCTGATCCGGCAGTGATCTACAGCTACGGGCAATTGTTAAAGAATTTTGAACGCTATGAAGAAGCAGGCAGAGCTTTTTATGATTATAATTTTGAAGTTCCGGAGGATGACAAAGGGAAAGATGCACAAAAAAGTTGCGCTGTAGTAGCACAATGGAAAGCTAATCCGTTAAAGTATAATGTACAAAACATAAAAGCACTGAACACGGAAGCAAGTGATTATTCTTCATTTTTTGCAAATGGCAAACTGTATTTTACATCTGCCCGTAAGGAGTCTCAGGGCAATGCTATTTTTGAATGGACCGGACAAAAATTCTGTGATCTTTTTGAAAGCAATTTAAATGGATCAACCTACGCAAAGCCTGTTCCGCTAAAAACACTGAACACAAACTTTAATGAAGGTGTTGCCTGGTTAGACAGCAATGCATCAAGCATATATTTTACCCAGTGCAATGGCAATGACGGTAAAGGAATTAATTGTAAAATACTGGTTAGTTATTTTCAGAATGGTGCTTGGATTACTCCGGTACCATTACCCTTTAACAGTGATAGTTTTAGTTGCGGACATCCTGCATTTACCGCAGATGGCAGGCGCATGTATTTTAGCAGTGACATGCCGGGTGGATACGGTGAGAAAGATATCTGGTACTTAAGTTATGACGGCATAAAGAATACCTGGGGCAGCCCGGTTAATTTAGGCAAACAGGTTAATAGCAGCGAAGACGAATTGTTTCCGTATGTAAAAGAGGATGGCACAATTTATTATTCTTCAAAAGGTTTTACCGGTATGGGAGGCCTTGATATTTTTATTACTAAAGATACATCGGGAAGCTTTAAGAATGCAGAAAATCTAAAATATCCGATCAACTCCGGTGGTGATGATTTTGGAATAAGTTTTTTGCCTTTATCAAAACAAAACCGTTCTGATCCGATAGCATTTATAACATCAAACCGAGAAGGGGGAGAAGGAGATGACGACTTATACAGCATTGCGGTTAAGCCTTATGTTTTTTTAATAAAAGGTATTGTACTGGAACGTGGCACCAAAGAGCCAATAGGTTCAGCCAATGTAAGCCTGAACCTAAACGATGGAAAAAATGTGTTCAAAATAAAGACCAATGACAAAGGGCAATTTGGCGCAGAGTTACCGTTGAACCAGTTAATGATTTTACAGACCGGCAAAGAAAAGTATTTATCGGCTGCAGATATGAGTATAGACAGCAGGGGCTTTGCCAAAGACTCAATAACAGAAGTTATTATTTATCTCGATCAGATTCCAAGTGAAGACGTTGAGTTAACCTTGCAGGGCATTTATTATGATTTGGATAAATATGACATAAGACCGGAGGCAAGGGTTGTTTTAGATTCACTAGCTACCATTTTAAAGAATAATCCTACGCTTGTTATTGAGTTAGCCTCACATACGGATAGCCGAGCTCCTGCAGAATATAACCTTGATCTATCTAAAAAACGTGCGCAGAGTTGTGTAAATTATCTCACACAAAAAGGCATCTCCAAAGAACGGATGGTTCCGGTAGGATATGGTGAAACAAAGCTTGTAAACGATTGCAGCGATGATGTGGATTGCACAGAGGCGGAGCATCAGCAAAACCGGCGAACTACTATTAGGGTAATCAGGAGTGATTTTAAAATAAAGAAATAATTTAGCGTTTTATTCATTCAATTAGATAGATAGATAAATAGATAGAGGACATCTTATTTTTTGAAATGATTTATTTAAAAGTAATGAGATAGGGTAATGGAAAAATTATGGGCGAACAAATTTATAGTAAAACAATATTGAATTGTTCTATAGAATTTTGTTCTATTTTTG
>JACMQU010000180.1 GCA_014376805.1 Bacteroidia bacterium | reverse complement strand
GAATTTTATTCTGGAATGATTTCAATGAACTTCAGTTTAAGATTTTAATGCTGTTTACAGCACCTTCAAATGGCTTTCAGCCACTCTCCCTAACCTATGGATTTCCAATCCATAGTATGTTAAGTTGAACGTTTCCATGTAACGATTCACTTCCTGGGCTTCGGAAGATTTTCCCCGGCATGATCCGAGTTTGCCATCCCATATTTCAGGATTGACATATCTTTTGATAAACATAGTTAGCGCCTCACCATTGATGGTAATTCGCATGTTGATTGGGCACTCTCCGTTTTTGGTTGGACGGGTGCGGTTGATGTAAAACATCAGCCTGAAAGTTGTTCTTGACGACATCTTTATTTTTTTTAATGGCCCCCCATTTTAAAAATTCAATAATGACTGCTTTTTTTGAAGTTGCAAAGCGCCAAAACGAGACAGGACGCGACATTGAGCGTCAAAGTGTGACGTGATTTCGGTTTTTTCAAATCACGTCACACTTTGCAAAATAATAATGGCGTTTTATGGCGTTTAAAGTCGTTAGAAATGCTAACTTTTTTAAACAAAAAACCCCGATTATCAATGATAATCAGGGTTTTAGTATTTTACCTTAGTAGGTATTGGCGGAGAGTGAGGGATTCGAACCCCCGGACCTATAACAGTCAACAGTTTTCAAGACTGCCGCAATCGACCACTCTGCCAACTCTCCACCTGCGAAAGTAAGGTTATCAGGTATTTCTCGCAAATATTAAAATGAAAAATCCTTACAAACATGTGTTTGTAAGGATTTTTCATTGAATATCAGGATACTTATTCTACTATTATTTTATGTGATAGCATAGAATTACCTACCTGCATTTGAACTATATAGACACCTGCATTTAAATTAAGCCTGTTTTTCTCAATCAATTGACTTTGTAAACCTGTATTTTGTACCCCTTCAAATAGTACAGCTACTTCCTTACCTAAGAGGTCAAATAATTTAATTTCAACATTTTCTGCCTGATCTAATTGATAACTTATGTTGGTATTTGTGTTAAATGGATTTGGTGACACATTAAGTTTAATCTGACTGGCCAGTTTAAATTCATTTATACCGGTTGCAAGTCCTACCCGAACATTGTCAAGGTAAAAGTTATTACCGCCTGAATACTTAAATTCTATCTTAAATTTAACATTTGAATTTAAAGGTACTTTTGCCCCGTTTATCAATACCTCTTTCCATTTAGATTGATCGGAAGGGGTAAAATCGATACTGCTGTTTAAAACACCCGATGTTCCTGTGCCGATGGTGGAAATATTGCTTCCCGACTTAGAATCCCGCAGCACCCATGTTTTACCACAATCTGTAGAAGTATAAGTTTTTAACTCTTCTGCAGTATTTCCACCTCCAATTGATGATGGTAAAATGGCTTGAGCCAATGCATAATTAAATGCAAAATAAGGGTTGGATGATCCTTCTAAATTAAAAGATGGTGAAATTAAAGAAACCAGACTGCCTATTGAATTTTTTTGGTTAAATGGGTCTTGTAAAAGTTTCATTGAAGCGTTGTGGTTATAGGATGTTCCTACTCTTATAAACTGGCTTTTTGGATTTTCATACTGAAACACCCAACCACTTTCCTGCCAGTTATTTTGATACCACCAGTCTGCCGTATAATAACCTTTAGGATTGTTTGGTGTTGCCGGTTGTATGGTTACATAATTTTTAAAAGTTTTAGTATCCGTTCCGTTTGGCCCGGTTACTTTTAATATTACATCATAAGTACCAGCATCATTGTATTGGATCAAAGCAGGCCCTTTACCCGTAATAGTTGATGGTGAACCACCTGGAAATGTCCATTCCCAGCTAGTAACAGCACTATTATAAGAATAATCGTAAAATGTTATTTTATTGCCTGCACAGGTAACAGGAGCAGGAGAATTAAACGCAGCAACAGGAGCACAGGTAGCAGAACTACTTCCATCTACGCCTGTAAATGTCAGATTTTCTGTTGACCATAACTGCTGCCTAAAGTTTTGAAGTACAAAATGTGCTCTGGCTTTCTGCTCATGAGTAAACAAATTGCTCGCACAACTTCCTATAAAATAATCCATATAAGCTTCTTGCAAATCCGGTCTGTCTGGTTTTTCTGAAGAGCAGGTATTGTATAATATATTATTGCAATGGATGCGCAGCGGTTCTGCAGACGTTGGATTAAAATATGTTGGCGGGGTATCAAATATTTCATCTCCATCAATACCACAGCTATCTGTTTTTATTTGAAAAGGATGAAACAAGCCTAACCAATGCCCTGCTTCATGGGTTACTGTAGTTACATTTGGGGTTTGACCTGCTTGAGAGGTACCTATGTTACCGAACTCATCATGAATGATAATTACACCATCTGTTGCAGAAGTGCCTGTGCCACCCTGTGTAAAAAACGGAAATTGTGCATAACCGGCAATACCAATTGTATTGCCTTTATTAATTTGCTTACAAACCCACATATTAAAGTAACGTTTTGAATCCCATACACTCAGTTTTTTGATATCGTCATTTCCTTTCAGAGATAATGGAGTATAAAGTCTTACAATTCCATTTGTGCAGTTTCCTTTTGGATCTTTACGTGCTAACCGGAATTCAATTTCCATATCTGCTGCAAGCGATTTAAAATCGAACCAGACACTATCTGTAGGGGAAGTGTGTAACCAGCCTGTGCGTCTATTAATGGTGTCTGAATTTAAATTACGAAAACTTTTATTTAAAAAGGTTATTTCACTTTGAACCTGGGCATCGCTTATATTTTCACCCCCATTAATATGAAAAACATGTACAACTACCGGAATAATATATTTAGGCGCCGAGGCTTTACCGAGATCGGATTTTGATTTATAAGCTTCGGGTTTGTAAGATTTCATGAAAGTTTTAAAATCAGTTTCAAATCTGTTTTTTGCAAACCTCAATTCAGCATTCAGATTAAGTTGTTCTGCTAAATGTTCATCTGTACCGCATTGTTTAGGTTTATCCTGCGCATTGCCTGCTAAAGTGGCTGCGGCTAAAGCACATGCAAGTAATAAAAGTCTCATATTTTGAATTATCTTTAGGTTAGCAAATTAAAGATTTTATTAATATAGTCAATCTAATTTAATTAAAATGTGTTCAAAAAAAATCCTGCTAATTTTAAATAAGCAGGATTTTTTTATTTTTTGGTTAATTATTCAATTACTATCTTACGGGTTGTTGAACTGCTTTCGCCCTGCATTTTAATAAGGTAAACTCCACTAGTTAAACCCAAAATGTTTTTATCCATAACAATACTTTGATTTCCAGTTGTTTGAACTCCATTATAAAGCGTAGTAATATGTTTCCCTAACAAATCATATAATTCTAAGTTTACATGTTGTTGAACCTTAATTTCATAAGTAATTGCTGCCATGCCGGTAACCGGGTTAGGATAAACTGAAAAAGAAATCTGAGAAGGGTCATTACTAACAATACCGCTTACAATTCCATCTCCGGCTCTAACGTAATCAAGGTAAAAATTGTTTCCGCCCTGATATTTAAATGTTATTTTAAACATTAAATTAGCAACTTTTGGGAAATTAGCTCCCTGGTATACAACTTCTTTCCATTTAGCCTGCTCACTAGGTATAAAATTAATTGAACTGGTAAGAGTTGAAATACCTATAGTTGAAGCATTTGCCCCGGAATTGGCAACTTTTGCGAGCCAGGTTTTACCACAATCAATTGAGGTAAATAAAGTAACACTTTCATCTGTTGGACTATTAAAAAGTACTCCCCTTGCAAATGCATAAGTAAAAGCAAAATACGGAGAAGAAGAGTTTTGAAAATTGAAAGATGGGGAGATTAATGAAAAATTATTTGCTATACTGTTTTTAAAATTCCCAGGATCTTGTAAGAGAAGCATGCCTGCAATATTGTTATAGGAAGTTTGAACCCTTTGAAAAGTATTTGAAGAATATTCACTTTCAAATCTCCAGCCCTCTTGTTGCCAGTTATTTAAATACCACCAATCTGCAGTAGCCTGCCAGCCGGATACTTTATTTGCGGTTGCAGGCATTACTTTAATATAATCGGCAAGTGTTGTGGTTTGTGTACCTTTTGCATTTGCAACTGTTAATTTAACCGGGTAAATTCCTTCCTGATTATATACTATTTGAGGAGGTGTTTTACCTGTAAAAGTTGATGGAGTACCACCTGTAAATTCCCAATTCCATGAAGTTATTTGGGAGGCATTATATGAAAAATCGAAAAAAGAAGCACTTCCTCCACTACAAATTGTTTGACTTTTAGTATTAAAAGCACCAATTGGAGCACAATCAGACAAGGTGGCGTCGTTTGTGCCTGTAGCTACTAAATTTTCAGGGGTAATTAGTTCCTTTCTAAAGTTTTCGAGAGCAAAAATCATCCTTGCTTTTTGTTGTAAGGTAAACATTAAACCGGAACATGAGCCGCTAAAATAATCCATTACATTTTCCTGTTGATCCGGCAGGTCTGGCGTATTTATTGGGGTAGAAGAAGTACAGGTGTTAAAGGCGGTATCGCTGCAATGATCACCCCTACCTGAATTAATGCCGTTATTACTGAGTTTAAAATAAGTGGGAGGTGTATCCTCTATTTCATCATTAGTTGTGCTGCAACTATCGCTAGTCTGAAACGGATGATAGAGACCCAACCAATGACCAGCTTCATGTGCTCCGGTATTATCGGAAATAAATTGTGATGCTACTAAAATAACACCGTTTAAACTTGTTTTACCTGAGCCAAATGGCAGATAAGCATAACCTCCAACAGCAGTAGCACCAGAATAAACGGCATTGGTTACCCAAATATTCATATAATGCCTGGTATCCCAAGTACTTAAAGATTTAATTAAATCATTGCCTCTGTATGTTTGAGGAGTATATTTTCTAATAATTCCATTTGTACAATTGCCATTAGGATCTTTTTTAGCTAATCTAAATTCAATTTCACAATCTGCAATAAGGTTTTTAAAAATACTTCTCACTCTAAAAATTCCCGGAATAGTGCCATTAAAATACTTGTTCATATTATTAATAGTATTTATAACCTGGGCATCAGATAAATTTTCAGAACCATTGGAATGAAAAATATGCACAACAACCGGAATAATATATTTGGGAGTACCCTTTTTACCTAAGCCTGCACTAACTTTATAATCTTCTGCATTATAAGTTTCTTTAAATTTACTAAATTCCTTTTCAAAGAATTTTTGAGCTTGAACCAATTCTGGATTATTTTTTAACTGTTCCTGCATAATCACATCAGTGGCACAGCCTAATTTAGGTTGAGCCTGAGCCTGTAACATAGTAGAGCCAAACAATAATACAAATGCCAATAAAAATTTTCTCATAATTTTTTTATATTTTGTTGTTTTTTTTGCGTAGCAAAGTAATAATTATTTTAACAAGTCAGCTTTTTACTTAAAGAGGTTGGCATTACAAATTTCTTTTTTGTTCCCAAATTTCAAGATCAAACATTTTTTTTGATTCAATTTTAAGTCTAATAGCCGTATTCACTTGATGAAAACCGTGGTTTCCACAAGCTCCTGGATTGATGTGCAAAAAATTATGGGTTGGATCACGCATAACTTTTAAAATATGTGAATGACCACAAACCATTAAATCTATTTCTGTTTCCCTTATTACTTTTTTAAAACCTGCCGAATAATTTCCAGGATAACCACCGATATGAAGCATACACACGCTAAGGCCTTCCACTTTAAATGATAATGACTCAGGCATTAAAACTCTTATATCTTTACCGTCAATATTTCCATATACACCCCTAAGTGGTTTAAATTTTTCTAAAGTATCAAAAAGTTCTACTGAACCCCAATCGCCTGCATGCCATATCTCATCACAATCTGTAAAAAAATCAAAAAGTTTTGTATTCAAAAAACCATGTGTATCACTCAAAATTCCAATTTTTTTCATTTATCAATTTAAAGATACATATTTGGAGATGCAAATAGGTTTAAATATTGTAATCGTAATCATCACTGCTATTATAAGCATGCTGGCTTTTAATAATTCAAATTTAACGAATAAAATTATATTTGACCCTTATCAGATTAAAAGAAGCAATGAATTTTACCGCTTTATTACCGGCGGATTTATTCATGCAGACTGGATCCATTTGGCTGTAAATATGTTTGTTCTTTACAGTTTTGGTTCAATAGTAGAGCAATATTATAATTACTTTTTCGGAAGTAGTGGTTTGCTAATGTATGGCTTATTGTACCTAAGCAGCATAGCAGCAGCCAGTGCGAGTAGTTATTATAAACATCAGAATGATCCTGGATACCGGGCTTTAGGAGCATCTGGCGCAGTTTCGGCGGTGTTGTTTGCCTCAGTTTTATTTCAGCCTACGCAAATCATCAGACTGTATGGCATTATTCCTATTCCGGGTTATATAGGTGCCATCTTATATCTGGTATATTCTCAATATGCAGCAAAACACAGCCGGGATAATATTGGACATGAAGCCCATTTTTATGGAGCAATTTACGGAGTGGTTTTTACATTAATGTTTAAACCATCCGTGTTTAAATATTTTCTGAACCAGTTTTAAAACATAAAACCAAAATTTATTTGTAGAGGCGAACCGTAAAAACTTTTATTTTCCATCCACAAAATATTATAGAGTGCACCTATATACACACCCTTACTACCTCCATATCCACCTCCAATGTATAGTACATTTTCCCAAATTCTATCCGCACTATTATAACCTCTTGGATAATTTATAGGTTGATATTGAATATGAGCAAACAACTGATTCAATACTTGCTGTCTGACAAATAAAACAGGGCCGTATATATTAGCACTGTATTTTTTACCATTTAAATTAATACCCTGATACATATAAGTAATACCCGTACCAACAATTGTTTTTTCAGTAACCCTATAACCTGCTAATGGTTGTGCAAAGAAAAAGCCACCACCACTAAAAAAGTAACCACCAACATTACCTCCAAAAGTCCATTTATCTTTGTTAAATATTCCTTTATCATCTTGCGTTTCATACTGTTCTTTTTTTTTTGCTTCTTCTTCATCCAGTTGTTTTAACTTTCTTTGTGCCTGAACCGAAAATGAAATGAGTAGAGAAATGAATAGAATTATGGATTGTTTTTTCATATTGGGCAAAAATAAATCATTTAGTTTGAAAAAATTCGCTTAAGGTTTTATTAATTCGCAACTGCAATCAACGCAACAATTATGAATAAAGTACACAATTTTTCTGCCGGACCGGCAATATTACCGCAATCAGCCATAGATGCAAGTATTTTGGCTCTTCAGAATTTCTCCGGCACAGGCCTTTCGTTGTTGGAAGTTTCGCATAGAAGTAAGGAATACGAAGCGGTTGTTGCTGAGGCTTGTCAACTTGTAAAAGATATTTTGAAAATAAGTAATGATTATGAAGTTATTTTTTTACAGGGAGGTGCCAGTTTACAATTTGATATGATTCCAATGAATTTTTTGAAGCCCGAAAGTTCCGCAGCTTATGTAAATACCGGAGTTTGGGCTGCACGCGCTATTAAAGAAGCCAAAATGTTCGGTAAGGTAAATGTGTTGGCTAGCAGCGAAGAAAAAAATTATAATTTTATACCTAAAGATTATACCATTCCAACTGATGTTAATTATTACCATTGCACCAGTAATAATACTATTTATGGTACAGAAATGTTTACGTTTCCCAACAGTCCGGTGCCAATGATCTGTGATATGAGTTCAGATATTTTCAGCCGCCCCTTTGATGTTACTAAGTTCGACATGATTTATGCCGGAGCACAAAAAAATATGGGCCCTGCTGGTGCAACACTGGTAATTATAAAAAAATCTTTCCTTGAAAAAGCGAATGATAATGTTCCCACTATGCTTAACTATAAAATACATGTGGAAAATGGCAGCATGTATAACACGCCAAGTGTTTTTGCCATTTTTGTTTGTATGCATACTTTACGCTGGATTAAATCGATAGGTTTGGAAGGAATGGAAGTAAGGAATAAAGCAAAAGCTGACCTTTTATATGCAGAAATTGATAGAAACCCCTTATTTACCGGAACTGTTGTAAAAGAAGACAGGAGTAGAATGAATGTGAATTTTGTGCTTTCCGATAAGGCACTGGAAGCACCCTTTTTAAAATTTTGTGAAGAGCGTAATTTAAGCGGGCTTAAAGGACATAGGTCTGTGGGTGGTTTAAGGGCTTCTTTATATAATGCACTTGATATAGATAGCGTTCAGATACTGGTAAATACTATGCAAGAGTTTGAAAAAGCCAGTACTCATGCTGCTGTAGCAAATTAGCAGCCTGTTTTAGTTTATACTTTCAGTTTTAATTTTAGAAAATTTAATAAAAATATGATTAGAATATTAGCCAACGATGGCATTGATGCAAACGGAAAATTAATTTTAGAAGCAGCCGGGTTTGAAGTTATTACTGAAAAAGTGCCCCAGGATCAACTTGCTGTGGCTTTAAAAAACTATGATGCAGTTTTGGTAAGGTCTGCAACAAAAATCAAAAAAGATATTATAGAGGCTTGCCCAAACCTAAAGCTAATTGGCCGGGGTGGAGTGGGTATGGATAATATTGACCTTGAAACAGCCAGACAAAAGGGAATTAAGGTTATTAATACGCCGGCTTCTTCTTCCATAAGTGTAGCAGAACTTGTATTTGCCCACTTATTTAGTGGCGTTAGGTTTTTGCAGTTTACAAATCAGATAATGCCGGGTGAGGGTAATATTAAATTTGGAGAACTGAAAAAAACAGCTTCAAATGGAGGAGAAGTGCAGGGCAAAACTATGGGAATTTACGGGTTTGGCAGAATAGGACAGGAGGTTGCTAAAATCGCTATTGGTTTAGGTATGAAAGTTCTGGCATTTGATCCTTATGTGGAAAAAGTTGAGCTAATTTTAAATTTGCCTATGTTAGGGTCGAACCAACGCATTAAAGTAAATTTAAATACGGTAAGCGAACAATCGGTTATTTCACAAAGCGATTTTATAACTTTTCATATTCCGTTTAATGAAGGAGACAAATCACCAGTTGATTTAGCCATGATGCATAAAATGAAAAAAGGTGTTGGCTTAATAAATTGCTCACGCGGTGGCGTAATAAATGAAGCTGATCTTCTTGTGGCTTTAGAAAGCGGACAGGTGGGTTTTGCAGGATTAGATGTATTTGAAAAAGAGCCTCCGGTTAACCTGGCAATATTACAACATAAGCATGTTTCGGTAAGTCCGCACATTGGCGGCAGTACCCGTGAGGCCCAAAACCGGATAAGTATTGAACTTGCTGAAAAAGTAATTGAATTTTTTAAAAACAGTTAAGGAAGAAATAATACGAATTAATTTTTTTTGGTTCTGCAAAGCAAGTGAGTTTTTTATTTAAATAAAATATCACTATACCTACTCAACGAACAGTCATTTCTTTATAAAAATTCTATGACAAAAATAAAACCTTTTGCAGCTTTGAGACCGGCAAAAGATAAAGCAGGAGAAGTTTCATCACCACCTTTTGATTCAGGTTCAAGAGATCTTGCAAACCATGAAATATTAAACAATCCTATCTCTTACCTGCATGTTGTAAAACCATATCTTCACTTTAAAGGAGAGCGTAAAAATCCACTTAAACATTTTCCCCTGGGGTTAGAATATTTAAACAATTTTAAAAAACAGGGTGTTTTAGTTAAAGATGCTGTTCCTGCCTTTTACATTTATAGGTTAATTAAAGGTAGCCAGGCTTATGCCGGTATAATTGCAGCCGCCTCTGTTGATGATTATTTGAATAACAATATTTTAAAGCATGAAAATACTTTAAACGAAAAACAAAATGAAATAGCTGAACATATTCAGTTTTATAAAAGTTTGGGAAATCCTGTTTTACTTACTTATCCCGATGATGAGGCCATAGATATGCTGATCAGTCAGTATATAATGAAACATGTACCCGAATATAATTTCATTAGTAATGATCAGATAAAACATAATTTATGGGTAGTGAGTGAACCAAAAGATATTGAATTAATAGAGCAAAGGTTTAATTCTATTGAAAATTTATATATCGCAGATGGCCATCATCGTTCTGCAGGTTCTGCGGAATTTTGTGAAATTATGCGTGCAGAAAATCCAGCATATACCGGTGAAGAATCATTTAATTATTTTCCGGTTTGTTTGATCCCGTTTAGTAAGTTAACTATTTTTGAATATCACCGTTTGGTAAGAGATAAAACAATTATTAACGATAAATTTATTGATAAAATTAAAAACTTTTTTGAAGTTATTCCAAGTGGAAACTTACCCGTTCAACCTTTAAATAAAAAGGATTTTGGGTTATACTTTCAGGGGAAAGCTTTTCTATTAAAACTTAAGCCTGAAATTGATAAAACTTTAACGGGTACACTTGACAATCTGGATGTAAGTATTGTGGAACAATTTATACTAAAAAATATTTTTGATATTGTAGATAGCAAAGCCGATAACAGGTTGTTTTTTATGGATGGAGGCAAAGGGATAGGACATTTGAGGGAAGTAATAGACAACGGAGAATTTGATCTGGCTATAACTTTATATCCAACAAGTATTGAAGAGATAAAACAGGTGGCTGAACAAAACCTGATTATGCCCCCCAAATCTACCTGGATTGAACCTAAAATAAGAACAGGTCTGGTAATTATGGAACATGAAAAATAGCAAGTAAATACTAATACTAAGCTTCTTAAAAAAAAGATGTAAAATGAATACGAAAGCGCAAAAACTGGAAGCCTTCTCGCGGGTTCTTGATATAATGGATGAACTTCGTGAGAAATGCCCCTGGGATAAAAAACAAACTTTTCAAACGCTCCGTCATTTAACCATAGAAGAAACGTATGAATTAACTGATGCAATCATCAAAAATGACTTGCCAGAAATTAAAAAGGAACTGGGTGATGTACTGCTGCATATACTGTTTTATGCCCGCATAGCAAGCGAAACACAACAGTTTGATATGGCAGATGTGATCAATAGTTTATGTGAAAAACTAATTGTAAGGCATCCTCATATTTATAGTGATGCAAAAGCTGATACCGAGCAGGAGGTAAAAGAAAACTGGGAGCAGATTAAACTTAAAGAAGGTAATAAATCTGTGTTAAGCGGTGTGTCTAAAGGCACTCCTTCTCTGGTTAAGGCTCTGCGCATGCAAGATAAAGCATCGCAGGTAGGTTTTGACTGGGATACTGCCGAAAAGGTATGGGCCAAGGTGCTGGAGGAGTTTGATGAGCTAAAATATGAGTTGGATCAGCCCGATAACCTCCAAAAATCTCAGGAAGAATTTGGCGACCTTTTGTTTTCATTAATTAATCTTGCCCGTAAATCCGGAATTAACCCTGATGATGCTTTAGAATATACCAATCAAAAGTTTTTGAACCGATTTATGTTTATTGAGGAAAGAGCTAATCTGCTTAATAAAAAATTAACAGATATGACTTTAACAGAAATGGATGAAATTTGGAATGAGATAAAAAACAAATAAAACTTTGTTATCCGTGCTAACACATAAATTTAAATTAGTTACAAAATGAATAAATAAAACTAATCAGACATAAAACCTGTTACAATTTAAACTTAAAATAATAAATATATATTATGATCTTCTGTAATCCGCAAATAATATGATACTGAAAGTAACAGACCAGGAGTTTCTGAATCTTATTAAATCTAACCCCAAAGTGGTTGTTAAATTTTATGCAGACTGGTGTGGAAGTTGCAAACTCTTTGCTCCTAAATATACCAGAATTTCTAATAAGGAAGAATACAAGGACATTTTATTTCTGGATGTGAACGCAGAGCAAAACGAGGAAGCAAGAAAGTTTGCCGGAGTTAATAACCTGCCTTTTTTCGCCATCATAAAAAATGGCAAATTGTTAAATGCTGATACAACTGCCAAAGAAGAAGGAGTTGAAAAAATGATCAGAGAATTAATTGTATAAAACGTTTTTATGCATTTAAATTACCAATAATTTTTTATTATGAAGATACAGAATGAACTCAAATTAATTTAAGAACAATGAAACTTGCAGTTATAAAAGACCTGGTAGAAAATAAAACCCTTCCTGAATTAATTGAAGCAGAGACACAATTACTTAATGGCAATTCAATAAAATTTGATGTGCCGGGTGAAGATGAAGGGGAGCAATTAACCCACATTCTGGCAGCAATTGAGATCCTTAAACAGGTTGAAAATGATAATATAGATTTACGTACAGCCATTAAAGACTTTTTTAAACGTGTAAGAAACTCAATTTCATAGTTTTATGATTACTAAAATAATTTAGTGATTTTTAATGATAAAAACCGGCTATTAATAGGGTAAATATCTATTTTTGCTGGGTTTATTTAATGTAACATGTCAACATCAATCGATTATTTCGCAATTTTTCTTCAGTTTATGGTAGCAATAGGCTTTGTTGTTGTTGCCATGGTTGTATCGCATATGGCTGGTCCAAAAAGAAAAACAGCCGAAAAATTAGCTGTCTTTGAATGTGGAATTGATTCAACGGGAAACGCTCGGATGCCATTTTCTATTCGTTATTTTTTAACGGCTATTCTTTTTGTAATGTTTGATGTGGAAGTGATTTTTATGTACCCTTGGGCGGTAAACTTTAAAGCTTTGGGTACCAATGGGTTTTTTGAAATGTTGCTCTTTGCCGGAACACTTTTATTGGGCTTTGTTTATATATTAAAAAAAGGTGCCCTTAAGTGGGAATAGTTTAAAGAACTTTAACAGGTTTTAAAGTGTTAAGTTTTATAATAAAATTATAATGTCAACCATACAAATAGAAAAAGCACCTGCGGGTTTTGAGGGTCCTGGGTTTTTTGCTACCAGTTTTGAAAAAGTAGTAGGTATGGCGCGAGCCAACTCCATCTGGCCTCTGCCTTTTGCCACTTCGTGTTGTGGAATAGAATTTATGGCAACTATGGCTTCTAATTATGATCTGGCACGTTTCGGTTCAGAGCGAATTAGTTTCTCTCCGCGTCAGGCAGATTTATTAATGGTTATGGGTACAATAGCAAAAAAAATGGGCCCTGTACTTCGGCAGGTATATTTGCAAATGGCCGAACCGCGCTGGGTAATTGCGGTTGGTGCCTGTGCTACAAGCGGGGGTATATTTGATACCTATTCTGTATTACAAGGAATTGATAAAATAATTCCTGTGGATGTGTATGTGCCCGGTTGTCCGCCCCGTCCGGAGCAAATTATAGAAGGTGTTATGAAAATTCAGGAACTGGTGCGAACTGAACCCATAAAACGAAGAAATTCTCCGGAGTATAAAGCTTTACTTGCCAGTTACGGCATTCAATAATGATTGAAATTACAAACGCATATTTATTAAAAGAGTTGCAAGAGCATTTCGCAGCTTTTATTATATCAGATGAGGAGCCATTTGGCATGCTCACCATCGTATTGGATAAAGATAAAATTATCCCTGTTCTTGAATATTTAAACCTACATCCTCACATCAGCATGCAGTTTTTAACCACTTTATGCGGTATTCATTTTCCTGAAAACAAAGGCAAGGAACTTGGTGTTATTTATCACATGCACAGTCTTGTTAATAATGTCCGATTAAGAATCAAATGTTTTACAGATATAACGAATCCGGTAATTCCATCGGTTACTTCAATTTATCAATCGGCAAACTGGCAAGAACGTGAAACGTATGATTTTTATGGAATTATTTTTGAAGGACACCCAAACCTCATACGTATCTTAAATGTTGATGAAATGGATTATTTTCCAATGAGAAAAGAATACCCCTTAGAAGACCAGACCCGAACTGATAAAGAAGATACTTTTTTTGGAAGATAAATTATGGAAAGCCTGATAGACTCAATAGAAATTAATCCTGATAAATCGGAGTACACCACGCTCAATTTAGGGCCAACACATCCGGCCACACACGGTATCTTTCAGAACGTTCTTACCATGGATGGTGAAATTATAGTGGATGCGGTGCAAACTGTAGGTTATATTCACAGAGCATTTGAAAAAATTGCTGAACACCGCCCTTTTTATCAAATTACTCCGCTTACAGACCGGATGAATTATTGCTCATCGCCCATAAACAATATGGGATGGCACATGACAGTTGAAAAATTGCTTGGTGTTCAAACCCCTAAAAGGGTAGATTATATGCGCGTAATTATTATGGAACTGGCGCGCATCTCTGATCACCTTATTTGTAATTCTGTTATAGGAGTAGATGTGGGGGCTTTAACTGGATTTACATACATCTTTCAATGGCGCGAAAAAATTTATGATATCTATGAAGAAATATGTGGTGCGCGCTTAACTACCAATATTGGAAGAATAGGAGGGATGGAGCGGGATTTTAGTAAAACATGCCTGCAAAAAATTAAAGAGTTTATAGCAGATTATCCTAAAGCTTTACAGGAGTTTACTAACCTGCTTGAACGCAACCGTATTTTTATGGATCGAACTATTGGTTCAGGCCCAATTAATGCTGAGCGGGCGTTAAACTACGGTTTTACAGGCCCAAATTTGCGTGCTGCAGGAGTTGATTATGACGTGCGTGTAATGAATCCTTACAGTAGCTACCAGGATTTTGATTTTAATATACCTGTAGGAATTAATGGAGATACTTATGATCGCTTTATGGTTAGACAACAGGAGATGTGGGAAAGTTTAAAAATTATAAAACAAGCTTTCGATAACTTGCCTGAAGGAAAATATTTTGCAGAAGTGCCTGAATTTTATCTGCCTCCAAAACAAGATGTTTACAATAAAATGGAAGCTTTAATATGGCATTTTAAAATTGTTATGGGTGAAGCAGAAGTGCCTGTTGGTGAAGTATATCACAGTGTTGAAGGTGGAAATGGTGAGCTAGGGTTTTATCTTGTTAGTGATGGTGGTAGAGCAGCTTACAGATTGCATTTTCGCAGGCCGTGTTTTATTTATTATCAGGCATATCCTGAAATGATAAAAGGCTCTACTTTAAGTGATGCCATTGTTGCCATGAGTAGTATGAATGTGATAGCAGGTGAACTGGATGCTTAATGGAATATAAAAGTATAATTGAACAGATGGAAATAAAATTTAGTGCTGATTCATTAATTTTAGTCAATAAAATTATTGCCCGCTATCCGGCAGGTAAGCAAAAGTCGGCGTTAATACCGTTGCTGCATCATGCCCAGGCCGAATTTGACGGATGGTTAAGCGCACCGGTAATGGATTACATAGCATCTTTATTACTGATACAACCGGTAGAAGTTTATGAAGTGGCTACTTTTTACTCTATGTTTAATGTTGAACCGAAAGGCAAATGTGTGGTTGAAGTATGCCGCACCAGCAGTTGTTGGTTAAGAGGCGCAAACCAGTTAGTTGAACATATTGAAAAGAAGCTGAACATAAAAGACGGTCAAACAACCGCTGATGGAATGTTCACTTTAAAAACGGTAGAATGCCTTGGTAGCTGTGGTACCGCGCCTATGATGATGATCGGCGCGCAGTTTCATGAAAATCTTACATTTGATAAAGTTGATGAGATTTTAAACTTATGTAAAACTGAAGGAAAAAGAAAAACATACCTTGACGAAGTAATAATAGACAAGTACTGATGGGAAGAAAAATATTATTGGAACACGACAATGTACCTGGAATACAAGGGTACGATGTTTACCGGAAGAATGGTGGTTATGCATCGGTAGAAAAAGCCATTAAAATGACACCCGAGGCTATTGTGGAAGAGGTTAAAAAATCGGGACTGAGGGGCAGGGGAGGCGCAGGCTTTCCAACGGGTATGAAGTGGAGTTTTTTAGCTAAACCTGAAGGTGTTGCAAGATACCTGGTGTGCAATGCCGATGAAAGCGAACCCGGTACTTTTAAAGACCGTTACCTGATGTCGCGAATCCCCCATTTATTAATTGAAGGAATGATAACTTCCAGCCTGGCCTTAGGAGTTAAAACGGCATATATTTATATCAGGGGCGAGTTTTTTTATATTGTTAGAATACTTGAAAAAGCCATAAACGAAGCTTATGCAAACGGATGGCTCGGAAAAAACATTTTAGGTTCAGGTGTAGATCTTGATCTTTATGTGCATGTGGGTGCCGGTGCTTATATTTGTGGCGAAGAAACTGCTTTACTGGAAAGTCTGGAAGGTAAAAGAGGTAATCCGCGTATTAAACCGCCATTCCCCGCTATTGCTGGTTTATATGGTTGCCCAACGGTGGTTAATAATGTAGAAACCATTGCGGCAGTAGTTCCGGTTATTAACATGGGTGGTGAAGAATATGCCAAGATTGGTATCGGTAAATCTGCTGGAACTAAGTTGATTTCTGCTTCGGGACACATTAATAAACCCGGTGTTTATGAAATTGAAATGGGTATTACTGTTGAGGATTTTATTTACAGTGATGAATATTGTGGAGGGATGCTTAATGGTGGAAAACTGAAAGCGGTTGTAGCGGGTGGTTCTTCGGTTCCAATCTTACCTGCTGATAAAATTTTAAGCACTGCCAACGGCGAAAAAAGACTAATGAGTTATGAAGGCCTTGCTGATGGAGGATTTGCAACGGGTACTATGTTGGGATCTGGTGGCTTTATTGTAATGGATGAGACTGCTAGTGTTGTACAAAATCTGCATACCTTTGCTCGTTTCTATCACCATGAAAGTTGTGGTCAATGCAGCCCGTGCCGCGAAGGAACTGGCTGGATGGAAAAAATCCTTCACAAAATTCTGGATGGCCATGGCACATTAGCCGATGTTGATTTATTGTGGGAGATACAAGGTAAGATTGAAGGTAATACAATTTGTCCGCTCGGAGATGCCGCTGCATGGCCTGTTGCCAGTGCTATCAGACATTTTAGAAGTGAGTTTGAAGCCTATGTAAATAACCCGGGTGTTTTAAAAGAAGTGAATCATTATAATAATGTATATAATTTGGTAAAAACGCATTAGAAAGTTGTATTGCTTATTTAATTATAAAATAAAATTTTGATAAATATACTAAACACTCAAAATCTAAAACAATGAAAACAAAATTTATATCGTACAGTGTTATTGCCTTGTTATGCCTTGCAGGTATTGTTGCATTTAAAGATACTGTTAGTGATAATGAAAATGCGCACCAAACTGTAATGGTAAAATTGAGGGAAAATCTCGATGAGCAAAATCATGGTCTGTTTAAACATATTAATATCATTAGGCCTGACGGTACGATTGAAGTAATTGAATTTGCAAAAGAAACAGGTAGTGAGAGAATGAAAATGCTGTTACATAAATTTAATGAATTATATCACCTTGGTTATAAACTCACTACTAGTAATGCAAGCCCGGGGAAATCAAATGAACGTTATGTGGAATATGTATTTATAAAGTAATTTTTAATATGAACTTTATTAAACAACACAGTAATGCCATTAAACCACAAGAAACCAAAGCTACTGCCAGGGATATTGGTATGATCAGGGTAATTGAATTTGATCGAGGGGCATATTGGGAACCCGAAATAGTAGTGAGTGCAAAAGATGTAAAGGAAATCAAGTTAGAAATTGGTAAGGATAGTTTTTTCAACATTAATTCCGAACGGATTTATAAAACAATAAATAAATACCCTAATATGGATTACGATATTCTATCAACATCGGGCTTATCGAACCATTGCGGTACCCTGGCTGGAATAACCACTTATATTTTAGAAAAATAGCGATACATGCCGATAGTAACAATAGACGGAAGAACAATAGAAGTAGCCGACGGAACAACCATCCTGCAGGCTGCGCGCTTAATAGGCCCGGAGGTGGCTCCACCGGCCATGTGCTTTTATACCAAACTTAAAACAAGTGGTGGGTATTGCCGTACTTGCTTGGTAGAAGTAACTAAAGGTTCAGAAAAAGACCCGCGGCCTATGCCTAAACTGGTGGCAAGCTGCCGCACCACTGTAATGGATGGTATGGAAGTTGGCAATTTAAAATCAGAAAAAGTAGTGGCAGCACGTAAAAGTGTTGTTGAATTTTTATTATTGAACCACCCGCTTGATTGCCCGATATGCGACCAGGCAGGCGAATGTTATTTGCAGGATCTTTCTTATGACCACGGTTCAGCCAAAACCCGCACCGATTTTGAACGCCGTACTTTTGATAAAATTGATATCGGCCCTTATATACAATTGCACATGACGCGCTGTATTTTGTGTTACCGTTGTGTTAAAGTTGCCGATCAGATTACAGATCACCGGGTGCATGGGGTTATGAACCGGGGTGATCAATCAGAGATATCAACCTATATAGAAAAAGCAGTAGACAACGACTTCTCCGGCAATGTTATTGATGTTTGCCCGGTTGGTGCTTTAACTGATAAAACATTCCGATTTAAAAGCCGTGTGTGGTTTACCAAACCCATAAAAGCTCATCGCAATTGCAATAAATGCTGTGGCAAAGTTAATCTCTGGTATAAAGGTGATGAAGTGCTGCGTGTAACCGGCCTCAAAGATCAATGGGGAGAGGTAGAAGAATTTATCTGTAATACCTGCCGGTTTGATACCAAAAAAACAAGTGACTGGACCATTGAAGGACCTTCACAGATAAGCCGTACCTCTGTAATTTCTGCAAATCATTATGAGGTGTTTGTAAAACCTACTGAATTTACTTTAAACAATGTTACACCATTGCAGATTGAAGGGGAAAACAATTCATGACAATATTCATATTTAAAGCAGTTTTAATCTTTATTATTTTTTTAATAAGTCTGGGCATTGCTGCATACAGCACATATGCAGAACGTAAAGTAGCCGCCTTCTTACAAGATAGAATTGGGCCTGACAGAGCTGGCCCTTTTGGTCTGTTACAACCTCTTGCCGACGGTGTAAAAATGTTCCTAAAAGAAGAGATTATTCCAACTGTATCTGATAAATGGCTTTTTATTTTAGGTCCCTGTCTGTTTATGGTAACTGCTTTAATGACGAGTGCCGTTATTCCATGGGGTATGCCATTAGAAATTGGAGGGAAGATTTATAAATTACAGGTGGCTGATCTCAATATTGGTATCTTATACATTTTGGGTGTGGTATCCTTAGGAGTTTATGGAATTATGATTGGTGGCTGGTCATCAAACAATAAGTTTGCTTTGTTAGGTGCCATTCGTGCATCAAGCCAGATGATTAGTTATGAACTGGCTATGGGTATGAGCGTTATCGCCATTATCCTCATCAGCAATGGATCATTAAGTCTTACAGCCATAGTAGAAAGCCAGAAAGGACTTAACTGGAATGTTTTTTACCAGCCTGTTGCATTTCTGATTTTTATAATCTGTGCTTTTGCCGAATGTAACCGCACTCCCTTTGATCTGCCTGAATCCGAATCTGAACTCATAGGAGGCTATCACACAGAATATTCTTCCATGAAATTAGGCTTATATTTATTTGCTGAATATATTAATATGTTCATCTCTTCCGCAGTAATCTCCTGCTTATTTTTTGGCGGATATAATTTTCCCGGTCTTGATTATTTAAATACCGTATTGCCCGTAAACCTTGTGAGTTTAATTAGTATAGGTATACTGTTTGTGAAAATATTTTTCTTTATATTTTTCTTTATGTGGATCCGATGGACCATTCCACGCTTCCGGTATGATCAGTTGATGAGGCTGGGCTGGCAGATTTTAATGCCTTTATCTATTATAAATGTATTGGTAACAGGTGCTGTTTTAACCTTTTTTAACAAATAATAACAGAAGTAGAAATCAATTTTATGCAACTAACAAACCGTTCTATAATTGTTGTAAATAAAAAAATGACCTGGATAGAAAGACTATATCTTCCGGCCATTTTTCAGGGACTATCCATCACCATCAAACATTTGTTTAAGAAAAAGGTTTCCTTAAGGTACCCCGAAGTTAAACGTGCATTCGCAGCCGTTTACCGGGGTATGCATGTGCTTAAACGCGATGAGCAAGGGAGGGAAAATTGCACTGCATGTGGTTTATGTGCAGTTGCCTGTCCGGCTGAAGCAATAACTATGGTAGCTGCAGAACGTAAAAAAGGAGAAGAAAATTTATACCGTGAAGAGAAGTATGCAGCTATCTATGAAATAAATATGCTTCGATGTATTTTTTGCGGTTTATGTGAAGAAGCTTGCCCTAAAGATGCCATTTATTTAACAGATCGCCTGGTGCCTTCAGAATACTCGCGTGGCAAATTTGTGTTTGGTAAAGATATGTTGGTTGAAGCTGTTGATCAAAGAATAGATATCAGTAAAAGAAAAAAAGTTTATGAAATTTAGTTACAAGCTCAGAACATAAATCTGTTAATTTTTTTTTTATTGTTTCATTAATATGAATTATTATCGCAGCCCATAAAGAGTTTTAGCCTTACAAATGAATAGTCAGATTATATTTTTTATACTTTCAAGCCTTTCCCTGGTAAGTGCGTTGTTTGTGGTTTTTTCAAAGAACCCTATCTACAGCGTTATGTGGCTTATTGTTTGTTTTATCAGCATCTTTGGCCATTACCTTATGCTTAATGCTCAGTTTCTTGCCATAATTCACCTTATTGTTTATGCTGGTGCCATTATGGTACTTATGTTATTTACTGTTATGTTACTTAACCTTAATAAAGAAAGCGAACCTCATAAATCACCTTTGCCAAAGGTAGCAGCTATTATTTCCGGGGGGTTGCTATTGCTTGTTTTGTTAGCTGCCATGCATTCTGGCTCTTTACCCGGTTATATTAGTCCGGATTTAACAGATACCGGTTATGTACAGAAAGTTGGTATTAAAATTTTTACAGATTTTCTCTTACCTTTTGAAATGACCTCAATTTTATTTATTGCTGCAATGATAGGTGCAGTGGTTTTAGCTAAAAAAGAAAAACATTAATGGAACAGTTAGAACAACATGCCAATCCACAAAGCTGGTATCTGGTGCTTAGTACCATATTATTTTCAATAGGTGTTATGGGCGTGCTTTTCAGACGCAATGCAATCATTATTTTAATGTGCATAGAACTGATGCTAAACTCAGTTAACCTTTTACTGGTAAGTTTCTCAGCATACTCAGGCAATTCTGACGGGCAGGTTTTTGTTTTTTTTATTATGGTAGTGGCCGCTGCAGAAGTAGCAGTGGGATTAGCTCTATTGGTGAGTATTTATCGCAATGTAGCCAGCACTGATATAGATGTGTTAAGTAAGTTAAAGTGGTAAACCTGTACTATTAAAAAGATTGCAATAAGAAATGGATAACTATAGTGAATTAATAAATTTAATGCGACCGGCAATGCTTATTCCATTGTTTCCTCTTTTGGGTTTTCTTATAATTGCATTTTTTGGAAAAAGTTTAAAACATTTCAGTGGCTGGATTGCATGCTTGTCTATCCTTGCTTCCTTTTTCTGCTCTCTTTACCTTTTTATAAATCTTTCTTCAAATCAGAAATTAGACTTTACTGTTTTTGAATGGATTAGATGGGGCGATATAAATTTGTCTTTTGGCTTACTGGTTGATCCGCTAACAATAGTGATGTTACTTGTAATTACGGGCATTGGATTTTTGATCCATGTTTATTCTATTGGCTATATGCATACCGATGAAGGATTCAGTCGTTTTTTTTCATACCTAAATCTGTTTATATTTTTTATGCTCATCCTTGTTATGGGCAACAGTTACCTTATCATGTTCATAGGTTGGGAAGGAGTTGGCTTATGTTCCTATTTACTTATTGGTTTTTGGTTCAAAAATCAAGCCTTTAATAATGCTGCTAAAAAGGCTTTTATAATGAACCGCATTGGTGACCTTGGGTTTTTAATAGGCATGTTTTTTATGCTGCATTATTTTGGTGGGCTAGATTATAATTTAGTATTTAGTGCAGCTCAATCACATCCAAAAGGTTCAACTCTGCTGGTAACTATAACCTTGTTATTATTTATAGGTGCTATGGGTAAAAGTGCGCAGATTCCTTTATATACGTGGTTACCCGATGCAATGGCTGGTCCTACACCGGTGTCGGCATTAATACATGCTGCAACCATGGTTACTGCCGGCATCTATATGATTTGTCGTTCGGGTGTTTTATTTGCACTGGCCCCCCAAACACTTGAAGTTGTTTTAATAGTTGGAGTTGCTACTTCTTTATTCGCTGCCATTATCGGACTTAAGCAAAATGATATTAAAAAAGTACTTGCTTATTCTACTGTTTCTCAATTAGGTTTAATGTTTGTAGCCTTAGGGCTCGGAGCATTTTCAAGTGGAATGTTTCATGTTGTTACACACGCTTTTTTTAAGGCCTTGTTATTTTTGGGTGCAGGTAGCGTAATACATGCAATGGGTGGCGAACAGGATATTCGTAACATGGGAGGTTTAAAGAAATATATTAAGATCACTTATATTACTTTTATTATCGGCACTTTAGCCATCTCCGGTATCTTTCCATTTGCCGGTTTCTTTTCAAAAGATGAAATCCTGGCAGCCTCTTTTGCAGAGTATAAACTTGTTTGGATTTTAATGAGTTTTAGTTCTATGCTTACTGCCTTTTATATGTTCCGCTTATATTTTTTAACGTTCAGTAATAATTTCAGAGGAACCCAGGATCAACAACATCACTTGCATGAATCTCCAGCTACTATGACCATTCCATTAATCGTGCTCGCTTTTCTTTCTGTTATCGGAGGCTTATTGGGTTTACCCGTTGTAATGAGTCATACGCATTTATTCAGTCAATATCTGGAACCTGTATTTGAAGTTTCAAAAAATATAATAGGTGCTCAACACAACCTGGCACATAGAACAGAATGGGTATTGATGGGTGTTGCTACTCTGGCAGCAATAGCAAGTGTTTTTGTTGCCTATAATTTATATATCAGTAAAAAAATATTGCCTGAACCGGATGCGGATGTTAAAGGATTTACTAAATGGGTAGCCAATAAATTTTATGTTGATGAGTTTTATAATAAAGTCTTTGTTCGTCCGGTAATGGTAATGAGTGATATCTTTTTTGTACTTATTGATAAGTTGTTTATAGACCTGTTTGTAAACGCCGTTGCCTGGATAGTTGGCTTTACCGGACGTACCATGCGTTTAGTGCAAACAGGTAATACCAGATTTTATATTTTCGCTATGGTAATTGGAATTATAATTTTACTGTATTGTCAACTGGTACACCCTTTTTTAAATGTTTATTTTAATTAGTACATGCTGAGTTTAATATTATTATTTATACCACTGCTGGGTTCGTTGCTATTGTTATTTACAAAAGGTAATGCAAGCCGAATAATGGCACTTGCATTTACTATTGTTCAGCTTGGAGCTACTTGCTACGCCTTTACAGTTTTTAATGCACAGGGTTTTCAACCGTTCGATATAAATGTTACCTGGGTTGTTAAACCTGTTATCAATCTCCATTTCTCAATGGATGGGATTAGTATGTTAATGGTTATTTTAACTAACCTGCTATTGCCTCTTATTGTACTGAGCGGATTTAACAGGGAAATAAAAAGACCTCCTGTTTTTTACAGTTTAATGTTGCTGATGCAATGCGCATTGATTGGCGTCTTTATTTCATTTGATGGTTTTATCTATTATATTTTCTGGGAGCTGGCACTCATACCTATATATTTTATCTCTTTTATCTGGGGCGCAGAAGACCGTATGCAGGTTACACTTAAGTTTTTTATCTACACTCTTGCCGGTAGCTTACTCATGCTATTTGGGTTTTTATTCCTTTACATCAGCAGCGCAAATCATTCACTTGATTGGAATGTTCTAACGTCACATCCTATATGCAGTTGTAATCAGTCATGGGTATTCTGGTTGTTCTTTATAGCCTTTGCCATAAAAATCCCTATCATTCCATTTCACACCTGGCAGCCCGATACATATAGAACGGCACCAACACAGGGTACCATGTTATTATCAGGCATTATGTTAAAGATGGGTACTTATAGTCTTATTCGATGGCTGCTGCCTGTTGTGCCATCCGGCACTAAAGAGTGGCAAGGTGTGGCAATTACACTTTGTGTTATAGGCATTGTTTATGCCTCCATTATTGCCATAAAACAAAGAGACCTCAAAAAACTTTTCGCCTGGTCTTCTATAGCTCATGTTGGGTTAATAAGTGCAGGTATTTTTTCGCTCACTTTAGCCGGTTTGCAAGGAAGTCTTGTACAAATGCTTGCACATGGTATAAACGTTGTTGGTTTATTTCTTTGCGCCGATATTATTTTTAACCGTACTAAAAGTTATAATGTAGAGGGGCTTGGTGGCATCAGGCTATTAGCTCCCGGTTTCGCAACCTGGTTCATGGTAATTGTGCTGGCTTCTATAGCCCTGCCACTTACCAATAGTTTTGTTGGAGAATTAATGCTTTTATACGGCATTTATGAATATAATACATGGTTGAGTGCAGTTGCCGGATTAACAATAATTTTAGGTGCTGTTTATATGTTAAGGATGTACCAGAAAGTAATATTAGGTGAAAGCTTAATAACTAACATG
>JACMQU010000179.1 GCA_014376805.1 Bacteroidia bacterium | reverse complement strand
CTAACTTGCAATAAGCCATCAAGAAAAACTTTATGAATACTAAAATTGCCTTCCGAAATTGTTTTGATAGTATTGTATCCTTTGGTTAGCACCTTGTAGCCATCATACATATTATTCAGGATCTTTTTTAGTTGTTCCAGCTTGATAACATTCAATAATAATTGCTGTACTTCTTCCGACTGGGCAGATACCCTGCCTGAAAATAAAAGCAGGCTAAGCAGTAATAAAACAAAATATTTTTTCATGGCAAAATGATTAATTTTTTTATCCTAAACAATTTATTTTCCTCACTACTCCGTTGAGTCGCCAACTCAAAGACATCCTGCGTAAAGGAACCAAGGCAGGTTTGTTGTTCCTGCGTATCGATATATAATTGATCGATGACTTTGATACGTTCATCATCTTTCATTTTTAGCGTATGGGAATTAAGTACCTGAGTCAATTCATCTTGTACTGCTATTATATCCTTTAAAATATTTGCAACCACCAACCGGATATACCGCATCTCCTCCTCTGTAAATTGTTTATTTGTTTTAAATTTCTTAACTGCAGTGCGAGATTGTATTACCATACTTATTTGCATAGAAAAAATGGCTAACAATTTTGAATACTTTTTTATAGAGGGGTTTACAGCCGTAAGGGAAGAAAAATAATCACTATGCAAACCAAAATCACCTTTCTTAATATTTTGAATAATGCCTAAACCATTCTTAACTATTTCATACCCCTTAGCTGCATATCCTGCATAAACCTTTAAGGCAGTAATTTGTTGTAACAAATACTTTTTTTGAGTTGATTTTTGATCAAACCATTCACTCCAGTTCTGCCCATAAACATTTGTAGAAAAAATCACAATCACCAAAAACAACAGCACATTTTTCATACTTCAGTTTTTTAAATCACCCATTTATTTAAGGCAAACCATACAATTGTTTCACCACATTAATATCATTTTGGTCCTTTGCTCTTTGAAGGCTCGTACGAATATTTTGCTGGTTAAATTGTCGTAGATCTGCAAGATTACTTTCCATGTTATTGGCTGCGTCTTGCACAATTTCCAATCTTTTGGCATCTGTCATCTGAGTGGAGAAGGCCGTAATGACGAGTTGTACCTGACTAATATTTTTTAGGCTTTCTTCCAAAATACCTCTGTATACCTTTTGCATAAAATAAAGTTCGGCTATAGTAAAATTTTTATCTTTTTTAGAGCGATTAAATGCCCTGCTATATTCCTGGGCAATCATCAACTGTTGAGCAACAATATTTTTTATCCCCTGATAAGTCCTAAGTGTATTTTTTACTTTCCACAACTCCTCAAAATAATTGCCATACAAATCTTTTTGCTTTTTTGCCCAATCTCCTATTTCAGTCAACTTTAGTTTTGACAATTCATTCTCAACCGCTTTCTGAGCATTCTGCAACCAGATCGTTTTATTTTGTATGCGTTGTATGTTTAAATCTACCGCACGTATTACTTTTTTAACAGCAGCTTTTATAATATCTGCAATAACAAATTGCGCATGAATTTGCTGTGTAGGCGCTGAGCTGATTACAAAAATGATAATGATAAAAAGAATTACCCTTTTCATGTTTATGAATTTATTTATATTCTTGTTGTTTCATAAATCCAGTACCACCAAGCACAAGCATTTGCTTCTGGCTGTTGTAAATAAATATTTTTCCTGTCCTCAATTCCTGTAGAATTTTATCTTTATCATTATACCTTGCTACGTAACTATCCACCATTAATTTTTTAGGAAATATTTTTCCATCAATTGTTCTTACCAACCCTGAGTGCCTGGTGATGTTATAAATATTATCCCCATCATTTGCATGAGTAACCATCAAAGTATCTTGCGTCTTACCAAATTCATGCTCATGATAGGCGGTATACATGCCTGCAAGATTATCTGTTCCTGTAAAAGTTTTACAGGAAATAAGGAATACTAAACAAGAAATAATTAGCTGTTTCATAATATTATTTTTAAAGATTGTTGTGTAATGCTTGCAATACCTTTTTCGATGCTTCCAAATTTCAATGCAGCTTCCTGTACTTTTATTTTTTCCTTTTCTTCTGTGGTGTAAGCTAAATACTCTTCGGGCGACACTTCCGTTCGGTAAACTTTTGATAAAACTCCTCCCAACGAGATAAAAACTTCCTTGTATTTTTTGGTAGGGTCATTGGCTTTATTTATGGATAGTACCAGGGCTTTTTCCTTTTCTGTTAATCCCAACAATTCTTGTATCTGATCAAACTTATTCTGGTATTTACTTTGGTCGAGGAGTATCTTACAATCGCTATTATTGATAATGGCTTGTTTAACCACCGGCGATGAAATAATATCCTCCACTTCCTGCGTAACTACAATAGCCTCTCCATAGAATTTCCGTACCGTTTTAAAAAGGTATTTGATATACTCCGCCATCCCTTCCTTAGCAATGGCCTTCCAGGCTTCTTCTATTAATATCATTTTTCGAATACCTTTCAGCTTACGCATCTTAGAAATAAATACTTCCATAATAATGATGGTAACCACAGGGAAAAGAATAGGATGATCTTTAATATTATCCAACTCGAAAACAATAAAACGTTGTTGCAACAAATCAAGGTTGGCTTCCGCATTCAACAAGTAATCGAACTCGCCACCTTTGTAATAAGGGCGCAGAACGTATAGAAAATTCGATACGTCAAAGTCCTTATCTTTTACATTGTCTCCTTTTAAAATCCCAACAAAATCCTCTTTTAAAAATTCATAAAAAGTGTTGAAACAAGGAAATACCTGTGATTCTCTTTCAACCTTATCAAAATACAATTGCAAGGCATTTGAAAGCGCAACATATTCGCTTCGGTTATAGGTCTCATTGTCTTTTTTCCAGAGTGCAAGTAAAAGCGTTTTTATACTTTCCTTCTTTTCTGTATCTAAGTTG
>JACMQU010000178.1 GCA_014376805.1 Bacteroidia bacterium | reverse complement strand
TATGGCATTGTTTAAAGCGATATTTTTTGATGTGTACAATGTTTGCGAAGCTATTGTGCCATTGTATTCAATAACCGCAATGTTATATATCGTGTATGGGTTCAGCCCTGTTAATAAAAACTGGTTACCTGTATCATTATAAACTACATATGTATTGTTTCCTATGTTTTGGCCTGAACCAAAAACTGAATTGGCAGTATAAGAATTTCCGTTAACAGGAAAGTTTGTTATTATTGATGTCGCCCTTGCAATCACAATGCGCTTTTGGCCATTGCCTTTAGTAAACATTACCCTCATTTGGTTATTTAAGATGTTACTTAATATTATATTGCCTGAACCAAAAAGAGGTTCGCAATTTGCACCGCTTAATGCCAACGCAAATTTTTGAGGAACGCTATTAAGCAAAGTGTTTTTATGTGTAACCCTTATCTTATAAAATCCTGCAGATAAACCAGTAGCAAAAAACTGCTCTATATTGTCTCTGAAATTATCTCCGGTAGTTGCCGCCAATGCGGGGTTTGCAGGGTTCAATACAAATGGAGATGAACTCACGCCTCCGCTACTGTTCAGCAAACGCATATCCAAATCATTTACCAATTGTAAGGTTGGATCGTTGTAAACAGGCGCAGGTGTATTACCTTTTGGATCAGTCCAGCCTATAGTTGTTTTAACTGTATCGCTACTGTTTACATAGATCCATGCTGTAAAAGTATCGTTGTTATTTAAGGTAAGTTCGGCAAGTGTGTTGTTTACTGAATCGCTTATACACAAGGCTGCTCTGGGCATATTGGGCAGGCCCCAACCACATTCATAATTCGGACCTAAGGCGGTTTTGCATCTGTCGGCAGTATGTATAGCAAGCGTTTTTAACGTAGCATTTCTCATGTATTTATTTTTGAGTTGCTGGTAATATTGCTGCAATAGCAATAGCGATCCGGTAACATTGGGTGCCGACATAGATGTACCACCAAGTGAAGCATAAGAACTATCGCTTGCTGAACCCACACTTAATATAGAACCGCTTGCAGCAACCAGGTCGGGTTTTATCCTGCCATCATCTGTTGGCCCCCAACTGCTAAATGATAACACGCTAACACTTGAAGGACCGGCATACCCATTGGGTAAAACATTGGCAGCACCAATGGTTAAAATATTTTTGGCATTGCCAAAGGTTGCTATACAATCATAAGGGCCAACGGTATCGCGTGTGGTATTGGTAAGAGCCCAGGCACTGCCATTCCAGAAGTAATGAGTGGTGCCGGGTGCTACACCATTTCCCCTATCATTGCCCGCTGCTTTAACCATTAAGTAATATGGATTGGCATACATAACACTATCCCAGATCCGGCTACGGTTATCGTAATATCCAAACTTCCAGTCTCTAAATTGGTTTAACGAGCTATCGCCATACCAATATATAAAACCTCCAATGGTTATCCAAGCTGCGGTTGAACCATAGGAATGATTTGATAAAAGTAAGGAAGGACCGGCGCCAATAATTTCGGCATTGTCGTTGCTAAAATTCCAATTGCGTAACTGCGTTTGGTAAGCCATACCTCTACTTAACGGGTTAATACCGGTAGCCACCAGATTACCTGTAACAGCAGTAGTATGGCTGCTTACCGCGCTTGGTGTATCTATTACCTGCACCCTGCCTGTAAGTTCAATATGTGTTAAACGGGCAGAGCCACCATCCCACAAAGCCAGTTTATTTAAACCGGCACCATTAAGGCTTAAACCCAAAGATCCACCGGGCCATAATTGATGTGTGCCAATAGTTTTTGCGGCATCTAGGTTATTGCAGGTGCATAAGAATTGCGGTTGCCCGTTAAATCCAAAGCCATCAAAAGAGCACGTTCCGCTATTGTGCGTATTAAAGCTTACAGGTAATTGTGGTTTGGAAGCAGCATATTGTTGTAAGTCAAAATTAAACTGCCGGGTAAGATTTGGTTCAACCGTATATAAAAAAGAAACCTTTTGTGCCAAAGATATTTTGACACAAAAGGTTATAATAATAAGTGCACTTACTAAACGCATGGGCTATTTTTTAGCCATTAGTGCCTTTATTTTTTCTTCCAGGGCATATTCATCACCTTCTACATAACCACTGTGCTGGTAAACTATTTTACCGCTTTGATCCAATAAAAAGGTATGAGGTATTTGAACGATGTTTAAGGCTCTTTGAAAATCCTGGTTAACATCCATTATGATATCATATTCCCATCCTTGTCCATCAACATAAGGCTTTACTTTTTGCATATTACGGGCATTATCTGTACAAATGGCTACTACCTGCATATCGTATTTATTTTTCCATTCTTCATAAACTTCATTAATATTGTTTAGCTCTTTTTTACAGGGAGAACACCATGTAGCCCAAAAACTTACCACCGTAATTTTACCCGATTTAGAATAATCATTCATGTTTTTAGATTTGCCATTCATATCCTTTAATACCATTGAAGGCAATGTTTGCACATCTTTTTGCGAATAAGTAAGTACACTTGCAAAACTGAATAAGGC
Organism: Bacteroidia bacterium; assembly: GCA_014376805.1. GTDB lineage: Bacteria > Bacteroidota > Bacteroidia > UKL13-3 > UKL13-3 > B1. Next base: position 149,400 of record JACMQU010000178.1, on the reverse strand, counting down.
TACTAATATTAACTTTTTCATTTCTTACTGTTTAATTGTTGTTTTAATAATTGAAGGCAAAATAATTAATTTCTTTAGTAATTTTTATTAAATCTTCTTAAGGTGCATCATTTTACTTATGCTGGAAATAGCAAAGCTCAGGCCAGTTTTTTTTGGGATTGCTTTTTTATAAATGTATCGCTTATCTTGGGGGCCAAAATGCAAACACAAACTGTAAAACATTCAAAGCCTTTGTTTCAGCTTACAGCCTTATGGGCCTTTAGTGAAAGTGGACTTGGCGGATTAATGCATGCGTTTAAAATACCCCTTACAGGTTTTTTTGTAGGTGGTTTTGCCATTATGATTTTAATCATATTTGCCAATTATAGTAAGTGCAATGCCCGTCTTATTTTGCAGTCAACTTTGATGGTACTGTCTATTAAATTTGCCGTTAGTCCACATTCGCCTATACCGGCTTACCTTGCTGTAGGATTTCAGGGGTTACTTGCAGCGCTCATTTTGGGCGTATTAAAAGGGAAGCAAACAGGAGCCATGCTATTTGGTTTTATTGCATTAATAGAATCGGCACTTCAAAAATTTCTCCTTACCACTTTACTTTTTGGAAAATCAATTTGGGAGGCTTTAGATATTTTTGCAGCAGGTTTATTAAAAGAATTTGGCTTTAACCATGACTTTTCATTTAGTACAATTTTTATCATTTGCTATTGCCTTATATATGCTGTTTGGGGACTACTGGTAGGTTGGTGGGCGTGGCGCCTGCCGGCAAAACTTGAACTAATAGCCCCTTCTATTTTAGAAATGTATAACAGTGCCCCTGTTATAAGTAGTGATAATTTGAAGCAAAGGCATAAAAAGAAACTTTCACGTACAACTATTAATTTAGCGGTATTGCTTTTTATTGTATTGGTATTTTGGTTTACACCCTTATATGCCAATAAAGCGGTGTATGCCATAAGCCGAACAATTGCCGCCATTATGTTTATTTATTTATTGCTGGTACCCTGTAGTAAATGGTTACTTAGCCGGCTCTTAAAAAATCAGGATAAAAACCCACAGTTAAGGCTGATTATAGAACAGCTTCCGCAAATTAAAATGCGCGCTAAAACAGCATGGAATCTTGCAGGTAATTTTAAAAACAAAAACCGCATATTTAGTTTTATATCCATTTTAATGGTTGTAACCTTGTATGAAAAAGAGTCTGAACCTGAAAGTTTATGAATAATATTTTAGTATTTAGCGAACCCATCAGAAGCGGTAAATCAACATTGTTGCTTAACTGGATCATTCAATACAAAAATATAAAGGGAGTAATTTGTCCGGATATTGCCGGTAAGCGAAAGTTATATATCATAAATGAGCATCTGCTATTACCGTTAGAAGTTGATGTGGGTTCAACAAATAATACCCTACAAGCAGGCCGCTTTATATTTAACGCTGATAGTTTTAAGCGAGCAGGAGAATCTCTGCTGTTGGAAGATTATAACGTTCCATCTTATATGCTTATAGATGAAATAGGTAAACTTGAAATGGAAAAGAAGCAAGGCTTTGAACCTGCGCTCACCCGTTTAATTGAACACTATAAAAGCAATCAAACTTCAGATAAACTTATACTTGTTATAAGAGATTATTTGTTGCAGGATGCCTTGATGAAATATGGTTTACAAGATGCAACTATTATTAAAAAAGATTTTTTTGAACAACAGATTTCGCAAGTTAAAACAAGAAACACTTACCCTGTAATCGGGCTCGTGATGTGTGGTGGTAAAAGCAGTAGAATGGGATCACCAAAAGCATTACTAAAATACCATAACAAGCCACAATATATAATGGTGAAAAACTTATTAGAACCTTTTTGCCATACGGTACAAATTTCATGCAAACATGAACAGGTTGATTGGTTTGAACAAGGTGTAGTCTTGCAATTTGATGATGATGCGTATACTCAAAACGGGCCTGTAGCAGCATTGCTTACTGCATGCAAATTAAACGAAGGTAATGCGTATATTCTAATTGGCTGCGATTATCCTGCCCTTAATGCAAATGATATAAATTTATTGGTTCAAACTGGGCAAACATTTAATAAAAGTTGTTGCTTTGTAAATAGCGAAAATATGGAAGAACCTCTGTTGGCATTTTATCATCCTAACGATTTAATGTTATTAAGTGAATTTTACCATAGCGGACAATACTCTTTGGGGCGATTTTTAAAATATATTAACGCTGTTAAAATTGGTGCGGAAGACGAAACAACTATTAAAAGTTATGACACGCCCGAAGCATTTATGCTGTGGTGTTAAATGCCATTTAAATTTTTTATGAGGATTTTTATAATCAAATTAAACATATAAAATCAATCCGTTTATTCTTAAATAATTCACAATTAGCTACATTAGATAATGCACCAGTATGGCATAATCATTGCTGTTAAATCATTATAAATAACATAATTATGGGAGATTTTAAAGATTTAACAAGACAAGAAGCCATTGAAAAAATAAAGGATTTGGCTACAGGAACAGACATATGTATGTTTGCTACCTCGCTTACCCAACTTCCTTTAATAGTAAGACCCATGAGTACCATGCAGGTTGATGAAGAAGGAAACTTATGGTTTTTCAGCAAGAAATCTAGTGAAAAAAACAGGGAGATTTTAGCAGATAAAAGAGTACAACTTTTTTATGCAAGCCGAAACAGTTCAGAGTATTTAAGTTTATATGGAGAAGCGAGTATTAGTACCGACAAGAACAAAGCCGAAGAAATCTGGTCTCCAATCGTGAAAGCATGGTTTACCGAAGGTATTAATGATCCCGAATTAACCCTGATAAAGGTAGTGCCGCATGATTCTTATTACTGGGATACAAAACATAACCGGCTAATATCTTTAATAAAAATAGCTGCCGCAACTGTAACCGGCACTACCATGGATGATGGTGTTGAGGGTAAACTTAAACTCTAAATTATTAGGATGTTTTAAGGTGTATTAATTGAATTTACTTGAGTTAATTGGTACACTACAAATGGGTGATTTTTTTTATTCCATATAGGTAACAAAACCTACGTTTATATGTATTTTATTAAACTTACAAAGAAGAGTTATTGTTCTATAATTTAGTTTTTTTTTAAGCACTCAGATGAAAACATTCATCAGACTATTGCACCAGTAATTTTTTTCGGCTAATACTTCCACTATTATTTACACTAACAATATAAAGGCCTGCATCATTAATAGAAAAAAAAGTTGATTGAAGTTGACTAACCTGAGTAATTAAAACAATGCGACCATCGGTATTTGTTATCATTAATTCTGACTTTGCCGGTGCATTAATAGTAAATGTTTGTCCGGCATTTAAAGGATTAGGATATATATTTAACTGATCCATTTCCAATTTAATTTCGGCCATTCCCACAACACTTTCATATGTTGTAAAAGTACTGGCTGAACCAAATGCAGAAGTGCAGGTATTAGCTGCTGTAAATGCTCTTACACGCCATGTATAAGGCCATTTTCCATAAAGTTCAATAGTTGCACTGGTATCAGAAATTAACTTATCGGCGCTTAAATATTCAAAGGCACCAAACCGGGCAACTTGCAAATGATAGGCAAAAGCACCAGGTACCGCGCTCCATTTTAAAACCACATGAGAAGCGTTTTGATTCGTATCTCCATTAACAGGTGATAATAACACAGGAGAAAGTAAGGTACTTATATTTTCATTGTCTTTAGCGATATTTCTTCCTTGTAAATTATTTCGCATAGTGGCCATTTGCTCATTGCTAAACCTGGTTTGACATGCATCTAAGGAATAACTCATATAAATTGAACTATCGGGCTTAAATGATACTTTATTTGGATCAACCAGGTTATATGATAGTGGACAACCCCAGCGCACTGAAACATAATCTGCACGGGTATCACAAAAACCATCTCCTGAGTTTCTGCAATTGCTTCCATCTACTTTTTCAATACTTAAAGGTGTATTATTACTTTCCCAGCCTGAAAAAGTGTGTGGCAGACTAAAAAAATGACCCAGCTCATGTGTTAAAGTAGTTGCGTTGGCACCCTGACAAGCGTTTTTAATAAACACAACATCCACACCCGGAAAGTATACACCACACCATTCTGAACCGCCGCCATGAAAAAACACGTTAACGGCACCAGTGGTTTTATAAGCGTCTGCCCGGTTCCAGATAGCATCACTATTGCCATTGAATAAATCATCATCATCTATGTAGTCAATACTTCCGGTCAGGTAAAAATGGAAACCAGTGGAAAGGAAATCTTCATTTACATCACATAAAGTCTGCATTAAATTGTGAATGCTATAATAACCAATGCCTTTATTATTGCCTAAGATGTGAATTTTTAACGGAACATATTGAATAGATTTTTTACCTAACGATACTTCTCCTAACGACAATTTCTGTTGAAAAGCTCTTAATTCTTTAATCTGGTCTGAACCCATTTGGGTGGCACACGGTTTATTCTGACCTTTGCAAAAAAGTGCTAACACGCTAAAGAACAATAAGATATTCTGTTTCATAAATGGATAATCAAACATAAAACATTCCTGTGAATAAGTTGATATTCATTTCATCTTTTTTATCAGCAATGGTTTTATACATTTGCGCTTCAATTTTCTGATAAATGAAGAACATAACAGTTATAGGATCGGGTACGATGGGTAATGGAATTGCACATGTATTTGCACAAAATAATTACCACGTAAATTTAATTGATGTAAATGAAGCTCAGTTAAAAAAAGCTATTGAAACAATCGGTAAAAATTTGGATCGTCAGGTGGTTAAAGGATCAATAAAAGAAGAAGATAAAGTAAGTACCCTATCTCATATTAAAACTTTTACCAGTTTAAAAGAAGCCAGTGCCAATGCCGATCTTGTAATTGAAGCAGCTAGTGAAAACATTAATATAAAACTTGACATTTTTAAGCAATTAGATGAATATGCCCCGGCTCATTGCATTTTGGCATCTAACACCTCCTCTATTTCTATTACAAAAATAGCAAGTGTTACAAAACGTCCCGAACAAGTGATAGGAATGCATTTTATGAATCCGGTGCCGGTAATGAAACTTGTTGAAATTATAAACGGCTACAAAACCTCCAAAGAAGTTAGTGAAGCCATTGTAAATTTATCAAAGGCCATTGGTAAAGTACCAGCCGAAGCAAATGATTACTCGGGCTTTATTGCTAACCGTATTCTGATGCCTATGATTAATGAAGCTATTATTTGTTTACAACAAGGTGTTGGTTCAGTAGAATCTATTGATACAGTGATGAAACTCGGCATGGCACATCCAATGGGGCCATTGCAGTTAGCAGATTTTATAGGTCTTGATGTTTGCCTTGCTATAATGAATGTTTTATATGATGGATTAGGCCAGGATAAATATGCGCCATGCCCTTTATTGGTTAATATGGTTTCAGCCGGTATCCTGGGCGCAAAATCTGGTGAAGGTTTTTATGTATATACTCCGGGTAGCAAAGAATTGGTTGTTAGCCCGAGGTTTTAGAAGTTGAGTAGATAGGAAGTAAAGAAAGTACATATACGAATGGGTAGAATAACTTTTTAAAAACGCTAGGGTGAATGTTCGCCGTAACTAAAGCTATGGTGAATGTTCGCCGTCGCTAAAGCTATGGTGAATAATAAAAAATGCAATTGGGAACCGACATACAACGCGCTAAATCATTACTTCAAAGAGGAGAGTTGGTTGGTATTCCAACCGAAACAGTTTATGGATTAGCGGCTAATGCTTTTGATGGCAATGCTGTTGCAAAAATTTACGAGATAAAGAACAGGCCTCAGTTTAACCCACTCATCATACATACAAATAGCATTCAGAAACTGGCGGGTTGGGGCATACATTTGCCTGCGCAGGCTTTGTTGCTGGCTAAACACTTTTCCCCCGGACCGCTTACTTATGTGGTTGAAAAATCGGCCCTTATTCCTGATATTGTTACAGCAGGACATGATTCTGTTGCGGTACGAATACCCAATCATTCACTTACACTTGAGTTGCTTGCGTTGCTTGATTTTCCGCTGGCAGCACCAAGTGCCAATCCATCGGGCTATATCAGTCCAACAACTGCGCAACATGTATTTGAACAACTGGGTTCAAAGCTTCCTTATATTTTAGATGGTGGCGCATGTAATATTGGACTTGAATCTACCATTATTTCGTTTATTAGTGATATGCCCAAATTGTTAAGAGCAGGTGGCTTGCCGGTTGAAGATATAGAACAGGTTTTGGGCTCAGCCATTGATAAAACGAGTTTAATTAACAATGAAAATCCCCTCTCACCTGGTATGACGAGCAAACATTATTCGCCTACCAAAAAATTAGTAATAGGTTTGGTTCAGGATTACCTTGATACCTATAAACCAAATGAAATAGCGGCTATTCATTATGCCGAGGCAGATGCCTACCTGCCTTTACAAAACCAATTTATTTTATCGCCGGAACACAATTTAAACAGGGCAGCCCAACATTTATTTGCTGCTATGCGAGTTGCAGATAAACTTGATGTTAAACTTATTGTTGCCGATAACTTTCCGCAAAATGGGCTTGGATTTGCTATTAACGACAGGCTTAAGCGGGCAGCAACTACCTGAATTACCTGGTAAGGAGTTAAAGGCTTTTTAGTTTAATTTTCCTTATTATTGCAACATGCGAATTGTGTTTTTTGGAACGCCAGATTTTGCAGTTGCCTCTCTAAAAGCGATTGTAAAAGCAGGCTATGAGATTTTGGCGGTAGTTACAGCTCCTGATAAACCTGCCGGCAGAGGTATGCATTTGCATCAATCGCCGGTAAAGCAATTTGCAGTTGCAAACGGGCTAAAAGTATTGCAACCTGTTAAATTAAAAGATCCTCAATTTATTGAAGAACTAAGGAGTTTGCATGCCGACCTGCAAGTAGTGATTGCGTTTAGAATGTTGCCTGAAATTGTATGGAACATGCCTGATCAAGGAACCATTAATTTGCACGCATCATTATTGCCCGATTACAGGGGCGCCGCACCTATTAACTGGGCTATAATTAATGGTGAACCTATTACCGGTGTATCTACTTTTTTTCTGAAACACGAAATTGATACCGGTGATATTTTATTACATAAACAAGTAGTTATAGATGACGAGATGAATGCCGGTGAATTGCATGATTTATTAATGCATGTGGGTTCAGAACTTATAGTACAATCTTTAAAACTTATTGAAACAGGGCACACGCATGGCACCCCGCAAGCGTTTGGTTCAATCAAAACCGCACCTAAAATTGATAAGCAACATTGCCTAATTAACTGGGAGAAAACAGGCAAACAAATTATAAACCTGGTGCGTGGCATGAGTCCTTACCCGGCGGCTAATTTAATGTTATTTAATAAAGTCATTAAAATATACAAGGCACGGTTTGAACCCACCTTTCATGAGCATGAAAACGGCACTGCAATAAGTGATGATAAAACCTTTTTAAAGATAGCCTGTAAAGATGGTTTTGTGTTTTTGCTGGATGTACAAATGGAATCGAAAAAAAGAATGACTGTGGAAGAGTTTTTAAGAGGTTACCGTTTACCCAAATGAAATGTTGGTGTACATATCTTTGCCTGGTTTGCTTTTATACAGGCTTTACACAAACAAGAGCAGAGCTTACAAAACCGGCATATTCACGCTGTATAAAAATTAACCCTTTATCATTAGCCATCGGATCTATATCTGTTCACTATGAAAAAATAATCAGTAATGAAAAATCAATAAACATTTTTGCAAACCTTCTTAACCTGCGTTATCGCAATAATTTTTATGGCTTTGGTTTAGGTGCCGGCTTAAGAAGTTATTTTACCGGTTCCGATAAAAATAGTTTTTATGTTGAACCCTTTTTAAAGTATCAGTTTCTTAGCAATGCTTATAATATTGGCAGTATCAATGCCATTAGTATTGGCTTAACAGGCGGCCGTAAATGGACTGTTACACATAGGATTACATTTGAGTTTTTTGGTGGCCCGTTACTCTCAAAAGGATTTATTAAACAAGGCACCATGCCTGCTTATACCAATGCCGAAACCTTAGGTCCGCTTAATGGCATTTGGTTTAGAGGTGGTATTGCAGTTGGCTATTCATTTAACTAACATGCGTATAGTTACAGCCATATTAATACTGATTTCTTTAAATTGTGCAGGGCAAAAAAATAGCCTTATACAAAATTTTGACCCTATGCTGATCCCAAAGAAAGGTGCCATTAAAGTTAGCCTGGTGAGCCCAATTTTATTAACAATCAACATCAGTTACGAGTATGCCTTATCAAACAAATACAGTATGCAACACGGGCTGGCTTATACAGATTATTACGCCTACGGCCGACGTGGAAAATACGCAGCCTTTAACAATTTTCAGTACACCTTCGATTTTAGAATGTATTTAAAAAACAAGGTTAAGTTTCATGGATGGTATCAGCAACCCTTTATAAAATACACTTTCATTAACCACCATTTTTATATTACCGACAGTATAACCAATAAAATAACCAATATTGAAGAGAACATACATGCAATAAGTATAGGCTATGCTTTTGGAAAACAAAAAGTATATAATAATAAGTGGCTGATAGATGTTTATTTTGGGGTATATGAAAGTTTAACCATAAACTATGACAGTAATGTTGAAGCGGGACTTGAGACTCCGCGTCAATCATATAAAAAAGCACCCATTGTAAACGGATTGTGGTTTAGGCCGGGATTGAAAGTTGGCTATTTGTTTTAGTGATAATTGGAGACAATAGTGTAGGCTGACCCGAACTAAAAAACTTAAGCTATATCTAACTTTAAGCTCACTCTTTCTCTTCCACTTTCTCTTTGCTCCTACACGCCCATTTCGTCCAGTACATGTTGTGCCTTTGCAACTTTCTTCAATATCCACAATACATAACGTATATCTACTCCAACACTTCGGCTGTATGCCTCGTTCCAGGCATAATCGTTTATTGTTGCGGTATAGGCACGGTCAAAATTTACGCCCACCAGGCTACCATCGGCATCAAGTACCGGACTGCCACTGTTGCCTCCTGTTGTATCAAGGTTGTATAAAAAATTTACCGGCAAGTCGTTTAATGCCGGATGAATAAGGTTGCCATAATCCTTTGCCGCATACAAATCTTTAATTACCTGTAGCAACTCAAACTCTTTGCCGTCTTCTTTTTCTATTACGCCGCTTAAGGTTGTAAAGGGTTTATTCCATTCGCCATCATTAGGATAATAGCCCTTTACATAACCATAAGTAAAGCGCAGGGTTGCATTGGCATCCGGTATAAATTGCTTTTGCTTATATGCGTTCTTAGCATCAGCATACAATGACAGTAATCCATTTAGTTTGCTCTCACGCGCACGATCATCTTCATCATATTTGTTCATTTCTTTATTAAGTGAACCAGCTAAATCAATAAGGTCGTCATTTATTTTAAAGATCGCATCACTACTATCTGCTAATAATTTCAACATCAGTTTAGCATCATCCAGTTTTGTGTTACTATACAGTTTGTCAATTTGTTTTTTACGCACGGCAGGTTCAGCATATTTTTTATAAAAAGTAGTAACCGTTAGCACTTCATTATCCTTATTGTATGCATAAACATTCTGCATCATATTTAACAATAAAGGCTTCTCGGCAGCCTCATCCATTTGCGCATAAAGTCGTTGAAATATTACTTTTAATTTAGGTATCTGAACAGAGAGCCATTTTGCTTTCTCCTCTTTGTTTTTTAACGTATTATAATATGTTTTGAAATTGTTTATCGCAGCGGCAAACTGAAGTGTGGGTGCAACATTATATACATAATCATAAAACAAATTCCGCGGAGCCAGTTTTATAATTTCATCATATAATTTATTGATAGAAGGTACTACCTCTCCAAACCGGGTTTTTAAATTCGGATCAGCCATAATATAAGTCTGCATTTGAGCTTCCTCTTCAAACTTTTTAGCGGTTAATCCTACTCGCCTGAAGCCTTGCAATTTACCTTTGTAATTTTTTGTAGTATTGGCCAGCGATTTAATTTTACCAGCATATTTTATTTGAAGGCTATCGTTGTTTTTACTTAACATTTCCATTTGGTTTATTTGCCCGTCATACAAATCACTTACATATTTTAGCATATACTGCTCATGGTATTTATAAAATGAAGCTGGTTGATTTCTGAAAGTACGGCCCGGATAACCCAATACAAATACAAAATCGTTTTCGTTTATGCCTTTTATATTAATGTTTAAATGTTTTGCCGGTTTAAAGGGTACATTTTTTTCATTGTATTCGGCAGTTGAACCATCGGGTGCCACATAAGCACGCAGGAAGGCAAAGTCGCCGCTATGCCTGGGCCATATCCAGTTATCGCGTTCGCCGCCATACTCGCCAATGCTGCGTGCCGGAACATATACCACCCGAACATCTTTGAGCAATCGGTACCTGAACAATACATAAGTTTTTCCGGTAAACATCTCTGATATTTCACATTGCAAACCGGGATTTTTCTTGTTTTCGACTTCGGTAATGCTTTTAATATTTGACCCTATAACCTGTAAACGGTTTGCAGGGTCGTTGGTACTTTGAGTGCCTTGTAAAACCATATCGGACACATCGGTGTAGCTCGCTGTAATCTTACACACAAGTCCTTTAGCAGGCGATTCTTGTAGGCGTGTTTTGGCCAGAAAGCCATCTTTAATATAATTATTTTGAACCGTGCTGATAGCGGCAACAAATCCAAAAGCGCAATGGTGGTTGGTAACCAGCAGACCATCATGTGATACAAATGAACCGGTGCATCCGCCCACCCTAACTATGGCATCAACCAGGCTTACGCCATTGGGGTTGTATAACGCAATGGGCTCCATGCGCAAACCTGCTTTTTTTAAATCAATGTTTTTGAGTTCCGATAAAGGAAAAATTCCCTCGTCTGATTTATTGCTGCTAAGCAAGAACAGGCAACTAAATGTTACAAGTGTTAGTAAGGTTTTTCTCATGCCGGCGAATATAGCGAAGCCGCAGAATAAATTTGAGTCAGTTTAAGCGATGTCGAGAACGATCCTGTAAACAATTGCTGTTGCTTCAGTAAGGTGCGCATGAGGAATTAGTTTACAATTGTTATTTGGAGTTGGCATATCCGGTTGCTTTAATATCATAGATTTCATCGATGCCTATTATTGTTGAAGCCTCTCATACTTCTTAAATTTCCGTCAAATAATCAATCAGGTTTGGGATGCTGCAACTAAAAAATATTTACAATATAACACATTTTTAAATAGCCACCCTTCACCTAAACCAAACGCACCAACCCCGTACTGATTTTTGTTTTAACTATCATATCTTCATCAATAGCGGTTAATGTCATTGGCATAATTTCGTTAACAAGCGCAGGGTCGTATGGAATTTTCACCTTGATGTAATTATGGGTAAACCCAAACATTATCTCCTGCTCATTATCTGCTTCCCATAATACTGGATATGTTTGATTGAGGTGCTGATTGTAAAAATGATGGCGCTTTTTGTCTGACAGGATGTGCAGCATTTTGCTGCGTTCGGCACGGGTACTTAAAGCTACTTTGTCCTGAAGTTTAAAGGCGGTGGTATTATTGCGCTCGCTGTAGGTAAATACATGCAGGTAAGAAATATCGGCCTGTTTCAGGTAAGTATAGGTTTCCATAAATAAATCCGGAGTTTCGCCCGGGTAACCTACAATTACATCTACACCAATACATGCATGCGGCATTAATGCTTTTATTTTTTGTATGCGTGAAGTGTACAGTGCGGTATCATAGCGCCTGCGCATGCTTTTTAACAGAGTGTTTGAACCCGATTGCAGGGGTATATGAAAATGCGGTACAATTTTATTTGAGTGCGATGCCAGCGTTATAATCTCATCAGTCAACAAATTGGGTTCAATGCTGCTTATGCGCAAACGTTCAAGGCCATTTACAGTTTCAAGCTCCTGCAGCAATTGCAGTAAATCTTCGCCGGTGCCATTGCCGAAGTCGCCGGTGTTTACGCCTGTTAATACAATTTCTTTGATGTCCTGCGCAACAATATCGTTGGCTTGTTTTACCACGTTGGTAATTGTATCGCTGCGACTTTTACCCCTGGCAAGCGGTATAGTACAAAACGAACAGAAGTAATCGCAACCGTCCTGTACTTTTAAAAAAGTGCGGGTTCTATCGCCAATAGAGTAGGAAGAATGGTAATCGAGCACGTCTTTAATTTTGCCTTCTTTTATTTCGGCGGTTTCTTTTTTGAACCCATCACCAATATACGCAGTAATATTAAATTTTTCTGCTGCGCCTAAAACCAGATCTACCCCTTCTATTTTTGCTATTTCCTGTGGCTTTAACTGAGCATAACAGCCAATAACGGCTACAAAAGCATTTGGGTTATGGCGCAGGGCTTCTTTTACAATCTTTTTGCATTTTTTATCTGCATTTTCTGTTACCGAGCAGGTATTGATAACATAAACCGAAGCTCCTTCATGAAAATCTACTTTTCTATATCCTTCCTGAACCAATGACCTTGCAATAGTTGATGATTCAGAAAAATTAAGCTTACAACCTAAAGTATAAAAGGCTACCGATTTTTGCATAGTTGCAAATATAAGGTAAAAAAAGAATCCTCCTGCAGTTGAGTTAAGGTTATAACTTATTAAATATAGCAGCAGTTTTAGGGTATAGTTTGAGTAGAGAAAATTTATATGTATTCAATTTAAAATACTATTTAATATTCAGGCATTCTAAAAAAAAGATGCAGCAAACACAAATATTCTATCTTTATAAATAACCACTACCCTATAAACAATTTTAATAAAAAAAACAATTTAAGAGTTTTTTAAGCAACATTTACTATTCAAATTACTATCTTCCCATTGAAATAGTTAATGCATGAGGAAACTTTTTTTACTTTTTTTACTTTTAAATCATTTATCTTCAACGGGGCAGAATTGTAGTATTTTAACTGCAACCAATAAAGTTTGTTTAGGCAATACCTTATCCTTCTCAGTTCAATTTAATACAGGCCTAACCGCAACCTCTTATGCCTGGAGTTTTGGCGGATCCAATCCTGGTACCAGCTCACAACCTGCGCCTGTGTTTCAATATCCGGCCAGAGGCACTTATACGCCTACAGTAACAATTGTTTTTTCTAATTCTACTTCTTGTACGGTAAGTGGGCAAGCTATTAAAGTGGTAGATAGACCCAAAGCCGATTTTAAAATTACCACCCCTACACCGCAATGTTATATGAATAACAAAACATGCCTTTTAGACATTTCTACAAAAGGGCTTGACAATGCCCCTATTAATACCCGGTATGCATTATTCGGTGATGGAGGATTAAACAATTCTGATCCATCTACAGGACCGATAATGTGTTACGATTATGTTGGCCCCGGTAAAACAAACCCGTCTTATAATAATCCATTGGGTGGAAATTATTCCATTTTGCTGGAGGTAACCGATACCAATGGATGTACAACTCAAAAATTAATAAAAGATACGGTTACAATCTGGGCAAAAATGCAACCTATTAGTTTTAAGACAGTTTATGTTGAACATTGTAACAAAACTCCGGTTACTTTTATTAATACTTCCAGATTACCACTTTCACAAATAAAAAACTATAAATGGGATTTCGGAGATGGTTCAATTGCTACAAATCCGTGGACAAACTTTGTACATACCTATACCCAAACAGGTAATTTTACAGGGAAATTAATGGTAGAAGACATAAATGGATGTAGAGACACCTTTATAACAAATGCAGGATCTAATTCAAAAATTGACAGCACAATTTACCTGGATAAGACAGCATCCTGTTCTTATAAAAATTTCGTTCTGTTTAAATCTTTAAATTCTCCGCCATCCATTGTGTATTGGGCTATTTATAAAATTGGCAACCCCGTTAGAATTGACACTTCTGTGAATATTACCATGGATTCCATCCATTTTAATTTATGCGGCCAATATCAGATTAGAATGTATGTAAAACTTTCACCTTGTTTTATCCGTACTGATACTATTATAAATATATATGGTCCTACTTCTGTAATTCAAACTTTAGCTGATCCTATCAAAAATAGTGTTCAATGTGAAATAACGGATACTGTTTATTTCAGGGCACCCCCAAAAGACAATTCCTGTTTTTATCGAAACTCAGGTATCTACCGTATGTGGGACTTTGATGATGACTTCGCCTTGCCTTGCACTACGGATACCAAAAATGGGATAAATGTAAATATTAATTGCAGATATAGTAAGGATAGTATAAATGTAAAACACGCGTATAAGGCGGGTAAGGAAAGATGTTATTATCCAAAACTAATTCTCAAAGATACAATAAGGGGTTGTGCCGACACCAGTATAGCTGCACTTAAATTAACACAACCGGATGCTGGCTGGGATAGCACTATAAATCCTGTTCGCAGGGGGTTATTTTATATTGGCAATCCATGTCTTTTAAACCCATTGAGGTTTTCCTTAAGAGAAACACTTCCTGTTTGTGGAAGAGAAAAGGCTTGGTTTATGCCCGATTCCGTTTGCCCGGGTGCTTCCTGGATTCCTATAGATTCCTTAGCGGAGGAATTTGATTATACCTATAATGCTACTTGCGACCCGGCAGGAAATATAACAGTAGGTCTTATAATAAAAAACGGAAATGATAAAAACGGAATGCCTTGTTATGATACAGCATGGTATCACTGGATGCTAAGATTACTTCCTTTAAATTCTGTTTTTACTGTTGATCGCACCAATACAGGATGTGGTCCGTGGGCTGTTAAATTAACGTTGAATGACACTATTCAGGATAGTTTAACCAAAGTGATAATTAACATGGATAATAAATTTGTTTATGTTAAAATTCATGGCCCTACAGATTCAATTATTCCTAGTCAGTACTATACTTTTACAAAGCCCGGAATTAAAAATTTTTCGGCGGCTATATATAATACGAGAGGATGTAACAGGTACTCTACCGGAACACTTGCTTTTGGTTTTTTAACTTCATTTAATCCGTCTGTAGAATTACTCTGTTTAAATGATTCAATAACATTTGAAGACAATGTTCACTATTATTCCAATGCGCTTCCCTACTGGAAAGATCCCTTGAGAGAAAAGGCTGGGAAAGAGCAATTGTTATGGGATGTTGGAGACGGCTCCGGGTTTAGCAAAAAGGGTTCTTCATTTCGGTTTAAATATAGTAAACCGGGAAATTTCAGGGTGCAGTTGGTTGCCATTGACAGCTTAGGATGCAAAGATACTTTCTCCTATCCCAGACCTATAAAAGTAACCTCCGTTCGGGCAATCATAAAACCTATGTTACCCCGTTATCTTTGCTCACCTCAGATCCTGTCATTTAAAGACCAGTCATTTTATATTGATTCATCTGCACTTTATAATCAAAAACCTTATGATTCTATCGTTTATTGGAACTGGGATTTTGGCGATGGTAAATTAACAAGCTACCTTAAGCATCCATATCATGATTACACTTCTAACAGTTCATTTTCTGTTAAATTAGTTGTTCAAACTTTACAAGGATGTACTGATTCCGTTACTATTCCTATACTGATTGACGGGCCCCGGCCTTCGTTTGATATAATTGGCGACACCGTTGGATGTGCCCCTTTTAAGTTGAATTTAAAAAATACAACCGGGTATCCATTAATAAACTGGGTTTGGTATTTCAGAGATCAGAACAATGCAACCAGCTCTACCCAAAAAGATACCAATGTAAATTTTACGTACACAAAAGGAGGAATTTATAAAATTTATCTGGTTGGAGAAGACACCTTATTCAACCCACTTACCGGTCAGATTAAAAGTTGTTATTCTGTATTTCCTGACTCCTCAAATATTAATGCACCTAAGCGACAGGTGCGGGTTATAGAATCACTTCATGCTATTATTTTAGGACCCGATACTGTTTGTATTCACACGGAATTTATTTTAACAGCTAAAAGTTCCAAACTTATTCCGGGTTATGTATGGATATTTGATACCCTTCCTCCCATCAACAAACTCTGGCCGGATTCTACCCTAAAAAATAGATTTGATATTGGAGGAAATTATCAGATAAAACTATATCCGCAAACTTCTAATTCTATCTGCCTGGATACTTTTGTTAAAAATATAAATGTATCTGAAGTTAAAGCTGATTTTACCATAAATGACCTTGAAAATCCATTAATCAAATTTGCAAATCTTTCCATAGACGCAGTTAGGTATGAATGGGACTTTGGACAGCCAAGATCAGGGTCCAGAAATTTTTCAACTCTAGAAAATCCCACGCACAGTTATGCAGGTGATTCCGGAACATTTTTAGTTTGCCTTAAATCGTTTAATGCTCAGGATTGTTATGATTCAATCTGTAAAAGAACTCTCAGATCAGATTTAAGATTAAATATACCAAATGTATTTACTCCCAATAATGATGACAACAATGATGCTTTTGATATTGATATTATAGGATATAATTTCTACGATATAACCATTTATAACCGTTGGGGAGATTTGGTTTATAAGGGAGACCTGGACGGTTTAGGTAATGATGGAAATAACTGGAATGGGAAAAACTATAATAACGGACTAGAATGCCCGGCAGGTGTGTACTTCTTTATTTTCAAATATAAAATGGTTAATATGAGTTCACCAAAAATAGTGCATGGAACTGTTACTTTGATCCGGGAATAAATACACGCTGAAAAAAGGATATATTTAACGTATTTTATTTTTGAAACAAATCAAAATGGATAACCTACACCGAAATTAAAAATAGTATAACCCCATAACACACCCAGATCGCTATAACTTTTAAAAACATAGCGCTGGCCTATTGGTTTTCTTGGATCAAAGATTGGAAAGGAGGCATCAACCCTGAAAATTAAAAAGTCGAGGTTAAGTCTTAAACCTGCTCCGGTTCCCACCCCTAATTGCTTATAAAAGCTATTGAATTTAAATGCCGCTTCATCCCTCCCATCTTCCTTAATTCGCCATATATTACCAACATCGCCAAATAAAGCTCCTTCCAGAAAGTGATTATATAAATTGAACCTGAATTCAATATTAGTTTCCAGTTTAACATCACCGCTTCTATCTAACTGCCCCGAATGGTTGTAAGAGCCGGGCCCAATTGACCTTGGAAGAAATGCGCGGATACTGTTAGCGCCACCGGTAAAAAATCTTTTATCAAAAGGTATATAATCCGGCGTATTGCCATACGGATTAGCAACTCCAATTGCAAAACGGGTAGCAATCCTGTTATTGTCATCAATGTATTTGTTGAACCTAACTTCTGCATAGGTTTTCACATACTGAAAATATTTAACGCCCAAAAAGCTCCTGTATCCGCTATCGTTGGCTTTCACATTTAAAACATCATATGCCTTATTAAGCAAAAATCCGGCAAATTCCAGATCACATCTGAAATAAAAAAAATCTTTTCGTTTAAGTTCTGTTTGATTGTTAAATATAACACCAAACCTCATGTCAGTAATCAGGTTATTATTAAACACACTTTGTAAATACGGATCATTTTTACTTTGTTGTGCCAAATTTTCATTGTTAAAATCTGTTTTAATATAACTTATTTCTAAAGGTGAATAACTGAATTTCGTTTTTTTACGGTTAAACTGATAGCTGAAACCCACCGTATATACATTCCTGATCCAATCCACATTCCTTTCATAAATGGAAGAAGCAGATATAACGCTTTTGTTTGTAAATTTATAAAGCAGACGGTCTATGCGTTCAAAAAAAATGAGCCTTGGAAATGTAAGACTTGCGCTTAAACTATTTTCAAAACTATTAAAAAAAGGCCTTGTAGGTATATTTGCACCCCTCTGTGCTTCAATAGAAGCCCGGTACCTTAATTGCAATATTTCTGCATTATGAAAAATGTTTTTATTACTCAATGTAACCTGTGAAGCAAGTCCGTAATTTCGTAAAGTAGAATAACCTGCAAGGTTAGCCTGATCTGTAGTTATCGCCTGTGGTTCAAAAATAAGGTCATATTTTTTGGAAGGCGTTAATTTAATCTGAAAATTAAGTTCGGCACTATCCGTTTTTTCATTATACGTAACAGCACTAATATTAACAGTTTTAAATATTTGCAAATCGTTTAATCGATTAAATGTTGCAGTAGATCTATCCTGCCTAAAAAGGGTGTTGGTATCTATAAATAATGTACGATCCAGTACATCCGGATTTAAAGGGAAGTGATGTGGTATATAAACAAATCGCCTGAGGTTAAAAGTATCTTTTATTTTTTCAGAATTATCTGTACCCTGCTTATCAATTTCTATAGTTACTTTGTTAACCTTGTATGTTTTGTAAGTTTCAAAGTTTTCCTCATTGTTAATATTGATCCCAACTGAAGCATAATAATTACCCTCTGCTGTATCCATATCAAATTTTATCAGATCTTTATTAAAAGTATAGTAGCCATGGTTCCTTAACAAATCACTTAACCGGGTTTGTTCTTTCAATAGATTTTCCTGCTTAAGCTGATTACCGTTTCTTATAAAACTTTCATCCCTTTTTGATCGTATCAAAGAATCAATGTGCCCATCTGCGATATGGTAATATACATGGCTTATATGGTATGCTTTGTTAAGACTAACTTTATAAATTACCCTACCTTTATGAATTTCACCATCAACTGTATATGTTATTCCGGGATAATAATAACCTTTTGTTCTTAAATAGGTTCGCATGCCCTTTACACTCGTTTCAATTAAAGCCGAATCCAGAATTACCGGAGCCTCACCTAACTTATAACGTAATGTACGACTAAGCCATTTATCGTTTTTGGATCCTGCTTTATATAAATAAAGACCAATTCTAATAGTACCTAAAAATCGTTTATTAGGTCTTTGTTTAATGTAGGCTTCTAATCCGCCAGAAAAAAAACGGGCATCATTTGCCTCTTTAATTGTAACTTTGTTTTTATACAAATACATCCCCTCTTTTCTGGCTTCTTTTTTTAAATTGCATGATGCCAAAACAAGTACTAGCAAAATAAAAAATAAAGGAATACGTATGTTAACCAAAGCCGACATTAAATTTGTTAAATCGTTAAATGAAAAAAGTAACCGGTATGCAAATAAGCTATTTGTTGCTGAGGGAAACAAATCGGTTATTGATCTTTTGCGTTCAAAAATAAACGTAACAAGATTATACACCAATGAAAACTGGTTAAATTTATTTGCAAACCTTGTGGGTAAAAATACTGAAATAACCCTTGTAAGCCAAATTGAAATGACTCATTTAAGTAATTTACAAAGCAGTAGAGAAGTAATTGCGTTATGTAAAATACCCGAACTGTTACCTGATGTAAACCTGTTTAAAGGGATGACCATTGTATTAGACACCCTGCAAGACCCTGGCAACCTGGGTACTATTATACGTGTTGCCGACTGGTATGGGATCAAAAACATATTGTGCTCTAAACAAACTGCAGATTGCTACAATCCGAAAGTAGTACAGGCAACAATGGGATCTATCTGCCGGGTAAATTTATATTATGTTGATTTGCCAGAATGGCTGCCTAAAATGAAACAACCTATTTTGGCTGCTGGTTTAGAAGGTATATCTGCACATAAATATACTTTTCCAAAAGATGTAATACTAGTTATAGGTAACGAAGGATCAGGAATAAGTGATGGTTTAAAAACTTTTATTCATCAAACTATCAGTATCCCAAAAGTAGGTTCAGCAGAAAGCCTTAATGCAGCCATAGCTGCATCAATAATGATGGACAGATATACCGGAATCTATGAATAGAAGGCTTGGCACGGGTATTGTTTAAACAGATACCTTTGGTAAAATTATTTTAGTACATAAATATGAAAAATGGTCGCGATAATCTGATATTGAGCAATGTAATAAGTGATGATGGTGAAAGTTCCGACTTTATTTCCCTGTTAAGTCAGGAAGAGGAGGAACGCATGAATAAGGAAGATTTGCCCGATTCCCTGCCAATATTACCGCTTCGCAATACAGTTCTTTTTCCTGGAGTGGTTATTCCTATAACCGTAGCAAGAGACAAATCTATTCAACTTTTAAAAGAAGCTTATAAAAAACAGGACAAATTGGTGGGTGTGGTTGCCCAAATCTCTTCAGAAACAGAAGAACCCGGTTTTGATGACCTTCACAAAATTGGTACCGTTGCAGTTATTTTACGAATGATAAAAATGCCCGATGGCAGCACCATGGCGGTAATACAAGGTAAAAGGAGATTTTTGCTGAACCAGGTTGAACAAACAGAACCTTATATAAAAAGTTCCATCTCCCCAATTCCAGAAGGAGATTTTATTGAAGATGAAGAGGCAAGAGCTTTAGCCGAATCTATTAAAGATGTGGCGCAAAAAATAATCAGCATGTCGCCACATATGCCAAGTGAGGCTGCGGTAGCAATCAAAAATATTAAAAGCCCCACCTTCCTGGTAAACTTCGTAGCCTCTAACCTAAATGCAGATCTGCAGGTTAAACAAGCCATTCTGGAAGAACTTCCCTATAAAATGCGTGCACAAAAAGTGCTTGAAGCATTAAAGAAAGATTTCCAATTTACGGAATTAAAAGCCCAAATTGAAAGCAAGGTGCGTGGCGATCTGGACAAACAACAACGTGATTTCTTTCTTCAACAACAAATAAAAGCAATACAGGAAGAACTGGGTGGGGATTCGCCTGAGCGTGATGTGGAAAATTTGTTACTTTTAGCATCAAAGAAAAAATGGAATAAAAAGGTTGATGAAGCATTTAAAAAAGAATTGGAACGATTGCGCAGAACCAACCCAATGGCTCCAGATTACAGTATACAGCTAAGTTACCTGCAACTTTTGCTTGATTTGCCATGGAGCGATAACAGCAAAGATAATTTTGATCTAAAAAGAGCCGAAAAAGTTTTAAATGAAGATCATTTTGGTTTAGAAAAAGTAAAACAACGTATTCTTGAATACCTAGCTGTTCTTAAATTAAAGAATGACATGAAGAGTCCGATCCTTTGTTTATATGGCCCTCCTGGTGTGGGTAAAACATCCCTGGGCAAATCGGTGGCAAAAGCATTAGGTCGCAAATATGCACGTGTATCCTTAGGCGGATTAAGTGATGAAAGCGAAATTCGCGGACATCGCAGAACCTATATAGGCGCTATGCCTGGCAGGATAATACAAAACTTAAAGAAAATAAAAATTAACAACCCTGTTTTTGTTTTAGATGAAGTAGACAAAATGGGTAACAGTTTTAGAGGAGACCCCTCTAGTGCTTTACTGGAAGTATTAGACCCTGAACAAAACGCAACTTTTTATGATAATTATGTGGAGATAGAATACGATCTTTCTCATGTAATGTTTATTGCCACTGCCAATTCATTAGATACTATTCAGCCTGCATTATTAGACAGAATGGAGATCATTGAAATTAATGGTTATACACTGGAAGAGAAAGTTCAGATTGCCAAAAAATACCTGATTCCTAAACAAAAAAGTAACCATGGCCTGGTAACCAAAGACTTTGATCTCTCTGAAGATATTCTGGCAAAAATTATTGATGGCTATACGCGTGAAAGCGGTGTGCGCGGCCTCGAAAAACAGATTGCCTCTATTGCACGTCATGTTGCTAAAGAAAAGGTGATGAACAATCCTTTTACAAAAAAAATAGACTTTGATACAATCATAAAAATTCTGGGTGCCGACAGAGGTGAAAAAGAAATTTATCAAGGCAACGGTGTGGCCGGAGTGGTTACAGGACTGGCATGGACCAGCGTTGGAGGCGAAATTTTATTTGTGGAAAGTATATTAACTCAGGGCAAAGGTAAGCTTACCTTAACCGGACACCTGGGAGAAGTGATGAAAGAATCAGCCATTACAGCCTTAAGTTATTTAAAGGCTAATTGCAAAAGTTTACAAATTGATCCAAGAGTGTTTGATAATTATGATTTGCATATACATGTGCCGGCAGGTGCTGTTCCAAAAGACGGTCCATCTGCAGGTATAACCATGCTTACTTCTTTAGCATCTGTATTTACACAACGTAAAGTAAAGCCGCACCTGGCTATGACGGGTGAAATTACTTTAAGAGGTAAAGTGCTTCCGATTGGTGGCTTAAAAGAAAAAATTCTTGCCGCAAAAAGAGCAGGAATTACAGATATAATTTTGTGTGAAGCCAACCGCAAAGATGTAATGGAAGTAAAGGCCGATTATTTAAACGATCTGGTGTTTCATTATGTAAAAGAAATGCATGAAGTAATTGGAATTGCCTTACTTAATGAAAAGGTAAATAACCCTTATGACCTAAGTATTCCTGAACCTTTAAAAGCTGTTTAACTGTCAAATTTATCAAGTTGCTTAAGTAATACAGCAAAGTCTTTTGGATAAGGTGCCACAACATTGTATTCTTTTTCAAACAAGGTAAAATGTATGGAATAGGAATGCAGAGCAACACGTTTCATCATGGGCTCTTCATTCTCCCATTTGCCTTCTTTAAAATTAGGTTTAATATGAGAAAGAAATGGCATTTTACCTCCATAGGCAGGATCGGCAACCAAAGGGAAATTTTGTGATGCAAGGTGAATTCTTATCTGATGCATTCTACCTGTAACAGGTTTGCAGGAAAGAAGCGAATAATGTCTGTAATTTTTTAATGTGGTTACAATAGTTGTGGAGGGCTTACCATCTTTCATATCAATTTTTGCCATGCCTTTAGCGGTTTGACCCAATGGCAACACTATTTTCTGATCAGTTACATTTAAAACACCATTTACCACTGCATGGTATACTTTTTCTACCAGTCGTTTTTCAAAACACATCGACATCTCTCTGTAAACAACTTCATTTTTTGCAATCACCATAACCCCACTTGTTTCTTTATCAAGTCTATGGCATAATTGTAAATTTTCATCATGTTTTTTTGCCTGCTTAATAATTGAAAATACATCACCATGGCGGTCATCAAGAGAAGAATAATTTGCGGGTTTATTTATAAAAACAAAATGTTCATCTTCTTCAATAATAAATGATTTGAAAGGTTTTACTTTAGGCTTATCCATGCTGCAAATTTAAACTACTATTCGGTATAATTACCACAATAATTTAAATAACAATGGGTATAAGCATATCTGTTTTCAAGAATTTGTCAGGTTATAATTACAAAATCACGAATTCCTTGTATTGCATTACTTAACTGTCTTTTATCGGCATTTATTAAATCATTAAGTGAACACGATTTTTCTGTAACCACATTTTCTTCCATAAATATTTCGCGCATAATCCCTGCCACACATCCGTCTTTTAAAGGAGGTGTAAACCATTTTCCATTGCTAAACCAGAAAATATTTGATGAAGTGCTTTCAATAATGTTTCCATTAGTGTTTAAAATAAGCATATCATCCAGTTTATTTTCCTTTGCCCTGATACTTGCCAGCACATAAATAAGAGCATTACCCGATTTAATTCCCGCTAAAGGTCCTGGTGCTTTTGCCTGCTCAGCATATATGCCAACGCTAACAGGTTCAATTGATAATGAAGGTTCGAAAGAAAATATTTCTGTGTAGAAATTTACCTTGTTTGAATCGGGCAAATAAAAGCCATTGGCATTCCTGTATAAAACAAAACGAAGCCTTGCGATGTTTGAATTATTAGATTTTAACCGGAAGTATTTCTTTATAGAATTTATTATTTCTTTCTCAAAAATATCAAAGTCAAAACTATCAGTTTCAAAGTTTAATAAGGCAGCACCTTTCATTAATCTTGAAAAATGTCTTGTAAGATGTTGAGGTTTGGTTCCAATAATTTTTATGCTTTCAAAAAGCAAATCCCCATAAAGATTAAAACGATTCATAGAAAATATTTATTCGTAAAGGTAAAATCATACATTTGCCGCACAAAATTTAGTTTAATTTATTTTTCGAATATGAAAACTGTTTATATCGTTTCAACAGCGCGAACACCCATAGGTTCATTTAATGGCTCCCTGGCTGCAGTAAGTGCCACTCAATTAGGAGCTACAGCTATTAAAGGTGCTCTTCAAAAAGCCGGAATTACACCTGAGCAGGTTCAGGAAGTTTTTATGGGCAATGTAATTTCAGCAGGTATAGGGCAGGCTCCTGCTACACAGGCTATGATTTATGCAGGTATTCCCAATACTGTTCCCTCAACAGTTATCAATAAAGTATGTGCTTCGGGTTCAAAAGCTATTATGATGGCTGCTCAAACTATTATGCTGGGAATTAATGATATTGTAGTTGCCGGTGGTATGGAAAGCATGAGCAATGTTCCTTATTACCTTGATAAAGCCCGCAATGGTTATCGTTTAGGACATGGAACACTTATTGACGGTGTAATTAAAGATGGTTTGTGGGATGTTTACAACGATTTTCACATGGGTAATGCCGGCGAAATTTGTGCACGCGAATACAAAATATCCCGTGAAGACCAAGACAATTACGCTATAGAAAGCTATACCCGCGCCAAAAAGGCTTACGAAAATAATGCATTTGCCGATGAGCTTGTACCTGTAGAAATACCGGTAAGGGGCAAAGATCCGGTTATGGTAGGTGTTGATGAAGAATATACTAAAGTAAACTTTGATAAATTAAAAACACTTAAACCTGCTTTTGAAAAAGATGGGACCATTACCGCTGCCAATGCCTCTAAATTAAATGATGGTGCCAGTGCACTGGTATTGATGAGTGAAGAAAAAGTAAAAGAACTTGGAGTAAAACCATTGGCTAAAATTATAGCATTTGCTGATGCAGCACAAGCTCCTGAATGGTTTACAACTACTCCTTCTATTGCCATTCCTAAAGCATTAAAATGGGCAGGTTTAGATATTAAAGACATTGATTTATTTGAACTCAACGAGGCTTTTGCTGTTGTAGGTTTGGTAAATAATAAAATATTAGGGCTTGATCCTGCCAAAGTTAATATGTATGGTGGTGCTATTGCTTTAGGCCATCCAATCGGAAGTAGCGGTTCAAGAATTGTGGTTACCCTTGCCAACATGCTTCGCAGAGAAGGTGCCCGGTACGGTGTTACCGGTATTTGTAATGGCGGCGGCGGCGCATCGGCAATTGTACTGGAATCTGTTAATAACTAAAAAATAAAAGTCTGCTTTATGTACTTTATTTTGAAAGGCAATCCATTTGGGTTGCCTTTCGTTTTAATATGATGAATAAAATAAATATTTTTTTTTTAATTTGCGGACTTTCCTTCACCTCATTCATAAATGGTCAGACACTGGATTCATTAACCATGGATTCGTTGCGTAATTTTGAGATAAGAATGAGTGGCCTTAGCCAGAACATGGTGAGAAGTTATGATGAAGATACCCGCCTTACTTCCGGTAAACAATTTATCCGCCACATGGCAAGGGCCTTAAAAATAAACAACTCCTATTTTTTTAATTTTGATTCGTTAAAAACTGTACTGATCATTAAAGCACCAGATGATTTGTTCAGAATAATTACCTGGAATGTAGCTACCAATGATGAAAAATTCAGGTATTTTGGGGTGATCCAAATGAATCCCAAAAAAAATAAAACACCGGATACAAAGTTACCTATCTACAAAGATTTTTATCCATTAATAGACCGGAGTGACAGCATACAAAACTTTCTTTTTAAAACGGTGGACACAGATCACTGGTTTGGGGCAGCTTATTATAAGATCATAAAAACCTCAGATAAGAAACAGGATTATTATACCCTGCTGGGGTGGGATGGTTGCGGACCTAAAAGCAATAAAAAAATTGCGGATATACTGGTATTTTTAAATGGTACGCCAATATTTGGCGCACCGGTTTTTGATCTCAAAAAGAAAAATAAATTTTACAGAATGGTATTTGAGTTTAACGACAAAGCCACGATGGCTTTGCGTTATGATGAAGCAAAAAAATACCTGATTTACGAAAACATTGTACCCGATAAACAATTAAACACCGGTAACTTTGAATTTTATTTTCCTGATGGTAGTTTTGATTATCTGATTTGGAAAAAAGGTATATGGGAAAAACAACCTCAAATGCTGAATGATTTTAAGTGATTTATAAAGATGCTATTTCTTTCAATTTTTATGTCATTTAATTTTTTTTACCCCTATCAAAAAACGATTCAGATCAATTTTAAAACTCTCCGCATCGCTGTAAGGTAAATCATAAATCTGCCACTTTTTGCCGGCAGTTACAAAATCATAATTATCTTTTAAAAGGGTAACTTTAACTGGCATCTCCAGTCCACTAACATTCGATACCAAACGATAATGCAATTCATTTAATCCATTCTTTGGTTCAATATAATATTCAAAAACAGGTAACTTTGCATGATACAAATACTGATCAAAAAACTTACTGAAATTATATCCTGATCTTCTTATTAAAAATTTTTCCACCTCTCTGCTTGTGGTAACTGAATAGCGAAAGTGCATGGAGAGATCATATAAGGTATTGAACCAAAGGCTATCATTATCAAGCATGCTTCTCATCGTATGAAGTATCCACGCACCTTTATAATAAATATCATTATCTGGCCTGCTATAAGCAATATCTCTTACGCCAATTAAAGGCAATTCGTTTTTGATGTTGCCCTTTTGCCCTGCCAGATAAGGAATTGCCCTACCCAATCCAAATTGCTTCTCTACATATAAGGCTTCACTGTAGGTGGTAAAACTCTCATGCAGCCACATATCAGCTTTATCATTTGCCGTAAGACTATTGGCAAACCACTCATGACCGCTTTCATGAATGATAATAAAATCGAAACCGAATTTATTGTTTACATAGTTATTACCATACGCTATACAACTCTGGTGTTCCATACCCCAGTAAGGTGTTTCTACTAACTTATAACCATCATTTCTGAACGGATAAGGACCAAAGTAATGTTCAAAAGCTTGCAGCATTCTTTTGGTTTGCTGAAAATGCACTTTAGCAGCGGCACCATTCCCCTTTAATACATAATAATCTAATGTTAAATTTCCATAAGAAGGATTGAGGTATAAATCCTGCACATGTTCATAATTTGCAATATTTACGGAAATGTTATAATGGTTAATAGAATAGGTAACCATCCATTGAAACTCGGTGTAACCATTAGGCAGATTGCGTTGACTCATTAGCCGGCCATTGCTTACGCCGGTTAATCCTGTTGGCACCTGCAGGTTCATAATTACCTGTTCGGGTTCATCGCTCCAATGATCTTTACAAGGCAACCAGCATGATGCCCCAATGCCTTCACATGCAAGCCCAATCCAGGGCATACCCATACTATCCTTACTCCACACAAAACCACCATCCCACGGAGCATTTTTTGCTAAAACAGGTATGCCATAATAATAAATAATTACATGGGCCGAATCATGCTTATTTAATTTACGGGGCAACTTTACATACAATGTATTACTATCTCTTGTATAAGAAACAGTATTGCCTTCGAAAATAATATTGGAGATAAGTAAGTTGTCAAACAAGTTAAGCTGTAATACTTTCAATGGTTTTATAACCTTAAAAGTAATATCGTTTATTCCTTCTATCGAGCGTTTCTCAGGCAATACTTTTAAAGTAATGCAGTAGGAGCGCACATCAAAAGACTTTCTTAATTTACTGAGGCCCCCTTGAAGTTTTTTATAGCGTAAATCATTTTGAGCCTGAGCACATAATGATAAAAGAAAAAATAAAAATAAAATGGATTGTTTGATTGAACACATGATGAAAAGTTAATGACTAATTTATCAATGCCTGCAGATTGGTAAATTTCAGCCAAAGTAAATATTATAATTAAAAAAGCGAAATTTTAACAACTATTGCAAGGAACAGGTTAAAAAAGTTAAACTTGCACTACAAATTTTAGCTCATCGCTAAAAAATATTAAAAATGAATGATTTATTAAAAGGGAAAAAAGGCATCATCTTTGGAGCACTAAACGATAAAAGCATTGCTTGGCAAGTGGCTTTAAAATGCCATGAACAGGGTGCGCAATTTGTGCTTACCAATGCTCCCATTGCTATGCGAATGGGCGAAATAAACAAGCTTGCAGAAACCTGTAACAACGCAAAAATTATAGCTTGTGATGTAAGCAAAAATGAAGACATGGAAAACCTTATCACCCAATCCTTAGAAATCTTGGGTGGCAAAGTTGATTTTATCTTGCACTCGGTAGGCATGAGTTTAAACATTCGTAAAGGGCGCACCTATACTGATCTGGATTATAAATGGACACACGAAACTTATGATATCAGCTCAGTTTCACTACATCGTTTATTGCAAACCTGCTATAAAATGGATGCAATTAGTGAATGGGGTTCTGTAGTTGCTTTAACTTATATCGCAGCACAACGGGTATTTCCTGATTATAGCGAAATGGCAGACTCAAAAGCTTTACTCGAATCGATTGGAAGAAGCTTTGGATACCATTACGGCAAAAGCAAAAAAGTAAGAATTAACACTATCTCACAAAGTCCTACTAAAACAACCGCAGGTAGCGGTGTAAAAGGCTTTGGCGACTTCTTTGATTATGCCGCTGCTCTTTCCCCTCTTGGTAATGCCAATGCAGAAGCATGTGCAGATTATTGTGTGGTAATGTTCAGCGATCTGACAAGAATGGTAACCATGCAAAATCTTTTTCATGATGGTGGGTTCAGCAATACAGGCTTTAGCCAGGATGTTTTTAGTTTGATGCAGAATAAGGGGGAATAAGTTAGCAAATATGGGTTGGGAGTTGAGTGATAAATGTTTTGTTTTAAGATATGTGATGTGACATTTATGCATAAGTGTTTTATTTTTTAAAATTAGTACAGTTAATCTTATCTATATAATTATATTGTGTTATAGGCTTTAATAAAGTAAATACATAGCTTTAACGTTTATCAAAATAACTTACTAAAAAAAAATTATTTAATGAAAATCCGCATCAAAGGAAACTCTATACGATACCGTTTAACAAAAACAGAAGTTGATAATTTTTCCCGAACAGGTATTCTTGAGGAACAAACTGAAATGGCCGGTGGTACATTGTATTATGCACTCGAAAAGTGTGATGAGGAAAATGGTTTATCTGCTTCTTTCCATCAAAATAAAATCATTTTTCTGATACCACAATCTATTGCTAAAGAATGGACCGAAACAAACATTACAGGCTTTGAAAACAGGATGAAACTTGCGAATGGCCATGAGTTATTTTTGCTTATTGAAAAAGATTTTGTGTGTTTAGATAATACCTTTGAAGACCAAAGTGATAATTATCCGAATCCGAATGCAGTTTGCTAAAAGCCTTCTTTAACTTTTCTTATTATACAAACCCGGCCTTCCCTGCGGGCGAGGTCTGTCACCAGCAGGTCTTTTCTTGAAAAAAGGCCTGTCTGATTTTTTCTCGGGCTGATACAAAGGCGCTGCACCTAGGCTTTCAGGTAATGGTAACTTTTCAATAGTACGTTCTATCAATGTTTCAATGGCATGAAACCGTCGCTGGTCTTTTTCATTGATAAAGGTAATGGCAGTGCCAGTATTTTCGGCCCTTGCGGTTCTTCCAATGCGGTGTATATAATCTTCCGGATCGGGTGGAACATCAAAATTTAAGACAAGATCAACGCCTTCCACATCAATACCCCGCGACAAAATATCTGTACCTATAATGATCTGTAATTTTTTATTTTTAAACTCATTCATGATCTCTTCACGTTCTTTTTGTTCAAGATCAGAATGAAACGATTTAGCTTTTAAGCCAATGCGTTTTAATTCAAATTGCAAGCTCTTAACTTTCTCTTTGGTTCCTGCAAAAATGATGACTGTATTATATGTTTTACCTGTAAAAATAGAAGAGATTAAAGGAAGTTTTTGAGCATCGTATGTTAAATAGGCCTGCTGCAAAATACCCTCAGCAGGCTTAGATAAAGAAATGCTGATCTGCTCGGGTTTAAACAAAATTTTATTGGCCAGGGTACGAATTTTAGGAGGCATAGTAGCCGAAAACATAAGCGTTTGGCGTTCTTTGGGCAGGTAGCTTATAATTTTAATGATATCATCATAAAAGCCCATATCCAGCATTCTGTCTGCTTCATCTAAAATTAAATGCTCCAGCTTATCAAACTTTATATCGCCCGAAGCAAGGTGTGAAATTAAACGGCCCGGCGTTGCTACAATAATATCTGCACCTGTGTGTAATGCTTTTTTTTGCTGATCCCAGGTTGCACCATCTCCACCACCATAAATTGGAATTGAACTCACTGGAATATAATAGCTAAAACCTTCAAGTTGCTGATCTATTTGTTGCGCTAGTTCTCTGGTAGGTACCAGAATCAGCGTATTTAAATGGCTATGATCTGACTCTACAATTTTATTTAAAATAGGCAAAACATAAGCAGCAGTTTTACCTGTACCCGTTTGTGCGCATGCAATTAAATCTTTGTTATCAAGAATAACCGGGATTGCCATTTCCTGTATCGGGGTGGCCTTCGTAAACCCCATTGCATCTAGTCCGTCTAACAGTAACGGATCAAAATAAAATTCATCAAATGTCAAAATTAGAAATATAAATTTTAAACAAAGTACAGCTTTTTACCTGTAAAATAAAAGGAAATTATAGATTAGGAAAAAACGTGTTAAAACAAGAATGCAAAAGCAAAATTTATTTTGCTGTGTTAACAGTTGCCATTACTTTTAATTCAATAGCAATTGGGGTTGGCAAACAATTAATTTCAATGGTGGTGCGGCACGGTGGATTTTCATTAAAGTATTCGGCCCACAACTTATTATAAATTGAAAAATCATCTTTCATATTAGTTAAAAAAACAGTTACATCTATAATTTGATCCCAACTACTCCCTGCATCTTCAAGTATCATTCTGATATTTTTAAAAACGGAGTGACATTGTTCGGCTATATCATAAGAAATAATTTTACCCAACGCATCCAGCTCTACTCCCGGTATTTTTTTGGTGTTGCGCTCGCGTGGCCCTACCCCTGATAAAAACAATAAGTTACCTACCTTTTTAGCATGAGGATAATGACCCACAGGCTCAGGTGCTTTGTTAGAATGTATATCTGTCATACTAAATACAAGGAGTTAATTCATCAAAAATATACAAAAACAACCAATTAACAATTTAAGAATTAAGCCATGTTTATAGTCAATAATAGTATATTCTTACCATATCAGCTAACACTTCTTCAGAGTAAAGTTAATTCATTCTATATTGGAATATTTTAGAAAATGGCTTTAATAACAAGGTAAAGAATCCTGGTTTTATTTTATTTATTTTCCAGGCTTCCCTGTCTTCCATATTAGCTTTTAATCTGTTAGTTAAATTTCGGTTACTGTTTCCTCCTACTCTCATTTTTATAAAAAATTTTGGCAGGTAATAAATTTTTATTTTATGTTTTAAAATAAATCGAAGCATTAATTCATAATCTGCTGAAAGCTTTAACCGGGTATTAAATGAACCATATTTCTGGTACACTTCACGCTTTACAAAAAATGCCGGATGAGGAGGCATCCACCCTTTATAAAAACTATCATAATGATACCTGCCCGCATCCCAGGTGCGTATAATTTTTTCTTTATCTGTATTACTTATATAATACAGATTAGAATAAACAGCATCACATTTATGTTCTTCGAAGGCATGAACAACCTGTGAAATAACATGTCGGTTCACATAAAAATCATCAGAATTAATAATGGCTATAATGTCACCCGTGGCCATTTGAATACCTTTATTTAAGGCATCATACATGCCCTCATCAGGCTCTGTTAAAAACTTTGTTACTTTATTGCCATACGACCTTATTAGTTCTACAGTACCATCAGTAGATCCACCATCTACTATAATATATTCTATATCATCATGCACCTGATTAAGTACAGATTCCATTGCATCGCTAAGGCATTTTCTGTTAGACAGAACTGTAGTAATAATAGATACTTTCAAATAAATTATTTTAATAATCTGTTAATGGTATTTCTGGATGAATCAAGTAACCATCCCCATTTGCTGAAATAATAGAATGCGGAACGAATATGATACAGCAGCAATTTATAATTTTTATAGGAACCCTTTTCATAATGATGGATAATTGAAACTTTAGGATAATAGATTGTCTGATACTGGCTGTTTATCCGGCGACTGAGGTCGGTATCTTCCAGGTACATAAAAAAGTTTTCATCAAAAAAACCAACTGTTTTAATGGCCTCACATCGCAGTAACATAAAGCAGCCGGAAAGATTAGGAATCTCCATAGTTTCATTAAAATTCTTGTGTTTCAGTTCATATGCATCCATTCGTTTCTGAAAAACAGGCTTCAAAAATCCGGGTATAAATCTTCGCATGATAAGGTCAAAAGGCGTGGGCATCATTTTACAAAGATATTGTAATTGTCCGTCAGGGTACAATACCTTAGGCATGAGCAAACCTATATTAACATTTTGATACATATAGACTATACAGGCTTCTAAAGTTTCATTTGTCATTTCAATATCGGGGTTGAGCACCATATGATAATCGCTTTCTGCAACAACTTTTTTTAGAGCAATATTATGTGCTTTACCATAACCCATATTACTGTTATTGAAAATATAAACGATATCCGGATGATCCAATAATGTTGATTCTTTGCGCACCGGAGAGTTATCTATTAAAAAAAGTTTTACTTTAAAGGGTGCATTCAAAAACCATTGAACAGCTTTTCTTAATGCCTCATCAGGGGTGTTATAAAGCACAATTGAGGCTGATATTTTTATTTTTTCAAGCATTTAAGTTTACTTACATTTTCACCTGTTGCGCCCCAATGGATTTTATTTTGTTATAAAATAACTTTATAAAACCATTACCCCCTTCTCTCCTGGTTCCGGGTTTCTTTTTTCTTAATAAATTAAAGCGATAATACAATATTTTATCCGCTCCCACACTTCTTCCGGTAAGTTTAAAGATTCAATTTTTATTCACCTTTATTCCGTATTCAATTATTATCTAATAACTTTAGGTTGAATAAGGGCTGCGTATGATTCACCGTATTGGTCAGCCATCATTTTCGCGTTCAATTTTATTGACTGAGGATAAGACTGAACCTGGAAAGAATTAAAAAGGGTAATGAGTTGCTCTACTTTACCTTTTTCAAAAAATGTTGCCTGATCACTAGTTGTATCAAAAATTTCTCTATGCTGGGGAATATCGGAGAGAAAACATTTGATGCCACATAATCCCGCCTCTAAAACAGTATTTGGCAGACCTTCAGAATAAGAGGCAGAAATAAAAACATCGGCAGCTTTATAATAGTCAGGTACGATTTTTACATTACCGGTAAAAATAACCTGAGGCGAGTGTTGCACATTCTTCACACACGTTTTCATTAAAGGCCCTTCGCCAACAATTATTAATATGGAATCTGACGTTCTGTTTGAATTAATAAAAGCTTTTATAATTGTTAGCGGATCTTTTCTTTTATTGAGTGATCCAACAGTTATAAATATATTTTTAGAAGCTGGCAATTTTAAATTTATTCTTAAGGTTTTCTTTTCTAGTAATAGAGGCACATAAAAATACGCACCGTCGGCACCATTTTGAATAACTTTAAGATCTCTATTTTGGGAATAAAATTTTTTTAAAGAATTTGAACAAAGTATTTGCAGGTTTGCTTTATTAAAGGCACGCCATTCGTTAAACGCAAAAAAGCCACCTATTAGTTTACCATATTCATCGGTATAATTATCATAAATATTACCCTGAAGTGTTACTGCTTTTTTGTATTTCTCCAAAAATCTAAATGAATAGTAGGAGCCTCTGTAACTCATGGTCTGTATAACATCCGGATTAATAATGGCAACTGCTTTTCTGAGTTTCTTCTTTAGCATAAAAAGTCCTTCAAACCTGTTTAAATTTAAGGTGTGCAGGTTTACTTTCAATTGAATGAATTCGTTCCACCTTGTATTACTACTTTCTGCTGATAAAGTAAGAATATGCACCTCAAATATTTCCCGGTTAAGGTATTTGCAAAGATTGTAAATAACATTTGTTATTCCCGACTGTTCCAAAGTAGAATTTATAATGAGTATCTTTATCATTCTATCTTATTTATTTTAATTTTTAATTTTTATACTTTAAACTGTTAAAAAACCATACTGTTTTATCAAATATACTTTTATAAGTTTCGGCATAAAACAGCATATCTATATTGAGTATAAAAATAAATATGGCAGCCAATCGGGTAGTAAAAGTTCCTTTAATTAAAGCCATTGCAATCATCCTTAAACGGCGTTGAGCTACCCATATATTTATTTGCCGGAAATCCTTAATCTTAAGTTTGTTTTTTTGGTTATTACAATACAACAGTTTAATATATTTCAATTCTTTTATTGAGCGCAAAAGTACCATACTATGCCACTTATCAGGTTCATTTAATTTAATAACCCGAAGTAGTTCAACAGGAATATTATAATGCAGGAGTTCTTTAATATTAAGTTCAGATTTGTGTACGGCATTTTCAAATTGTAATAACTTATTCCTACCCGATACACTTAAAGAGTTGCGTCGGTAAAAATACATTCCCTTTCTTGAAGCATCTACATAAATATGCAAATCCCTGAATAAAATCCTGGTAAAAAGATCATAGTCTTCAATGTGCTTTGACCCCTCCGTTTCATCATACCTGAGTTCTTTTAACAATTCTGTTTTAATCAACATACCTGCATGTAACAGGGGTGTTTCAAATAGTGTTAAAAACTTTGCTGACAGGGTACGTGTGCAATAAAATGACGATGACCGGCTATGAAACTTTCCCGAAGGTGTAATGTAAGTTGCGTAGGAAGTAAGCAACGAAATTTCAGGGTGAGTTGTAAGCACCAGAATCTGATTTTCGATTCGATTGGAAGAGATCAGATCATCCGCATCAAACCGTTCAATATACAGGCCGGTAACCATATCGATTCCTTTATTAAGAGATTTAATCAGGCCAAGATTTTTTTCATTTCTCACCAGTATTATCCGCTTATCTGTTAAGGCTATTTTATTTAGTTTATCATAGGTATTGTCTGTTGAACCATCATCAATTAAAATGATCTCAAGGTTTCGGTAGGTTTGCGAAAGTACAGAATCTAAAGCCGCCTCAACATAAAGTGCTGCATTATAACACGGAATAAGCACAGATACCAACTCTTCTTTAATCATTAAGCAGACTTTTCTTCAATTATTAAATCCAACTTCGCACTACTGGTTACAGCAACCATAAATACCAGTAAAAGCTGGTTATAAAAATCTGCCAGACCCTTTAAATTTACTATCAATAAATAAGTTACCAAAACTATTGAATATAAAAAAAACCAGGATTCTTTACCAATCTTATTATATACGACCTTGCATATAGCAATAGTTCCGGAAAACCAGATTAATAAATATCCAATACCTCCAAAATAAATAAGTCTTAAAAATCCAACATCAGTTGCCATATAATAATACTCGGGATGAGCAGGATCACTCATATAACCATCACCTATTATATATGTCTTAACAGATTGGGGCCAATAATAAGATTCTTTAAGCGCATCACTTGATTGTGTGCTGAGGGTTCCTGCATCCTTATAGTTAATGAATGCTTCAAATGCGAATGTAAATGTGCGCTGGTATTTTGCATTACTTATAATATAAGGAATACTAAAAACCATTAACAGTAAAATTAAATAGATAAAGCGTAAAAACTTTGATCGGGCAATGTTTTTTTGATTAGGTAAATGCAAAAATATCAAACTTATTAAAATGCCAATAAAAGTTGTTCTCGACATAAGAATACCAACAAAAGCTATAAATAAAAATGTAAAACCATATCTTATTATCTTCATCCCCTTTAGTTCATGTTGGCTTCTTACAATAGCAATGATACTTATAAGACTAAAGCTGGATTCTATAGCAGCACCAAAAAATTCAGTTCCAAATCCCAGTATCCTGTATGAACCAATATCTTTTGTCATTAATGCCAGAAGTAGTGGATTACGTGCTGTTTTTTGGATAGAATCAAAAACACTTTTAACTTCAGGACTTACAAATAACAGCAACGCAATTACACATTGAATAAATGTAACTGTTATAATTGTATTAAGTATATGATAAATATTAAATTCAATTTTGCTAATGCGAATGAGTC
This sequence comes from Bacteroidia bacterium, assembly GCA_014376805.1. Taxonomy (GTDB): domain Bacteria; phylum Bacteroidota; class Bacteroidia; order UKL13-3; family UKL13-3; genus B1. The sequence goes on along the minus strand of JACMQU010000178.1, from coordinate 113,247 downwards.
TGACAATAAAATAAGCTGATCCAAAAAGGATAGCAAACCTTATAAACAGGGAAGTTATATAAGGCAGATCAGTTGAAAGATTATAAAAATAGCTACCATAACAATAAAGAATGCTCAAAAACAAGCAAAGCCAAAACGATAAAATATTTTTATTAAAAAAAGTATCCTGCCCTGTTTTAAATGCATTCCCTACAATGTCAATAAAATATAAGCTTAAACCCAGCAAGCCTGTTAATACCCTTATAGACAATGGTAGAAATTGAAGATCGGGGGTATACATATAAAAAAAAACCAGAAAAATTAATATGACCCTCATGGTATATGCTATAATAGGGCATAATTCTCAAAAATGCACAAATTTCTATCAATTACAAATTTTTTAAATAAAAGGATCTGATTATTATTGGCAGCAGATAATCATTCTGAAAAATTTGTTTATCTGAGTGGTATATTTGAGCACATACTAATTCTCAAAGTTAAATAATTAATGAAGATACTGTATATTCTATTAGCAAACACTACCGGCGGGGTTGAAAAAATAGTACATATCTCAACACAGGAACTACAAAAAAAAGGGCATCGGGTAGAAATTCTTTTTTTAACAAATAAATTAAAAAACTCATCAATTTTCGACAATGCCACTGTTCCTGTTAATTACCTTAATGGCAATAATTTTAGTCGAATAATTAATTTTGCACGTATTGCTAAACATTATGATGTACTGCATAATCATACTTTTGGTCTTGCCTCCCTGTTGGTTTGGATGGTCTCGATTTTAATAAAAAAACCTTTAATTACCACCCTACATTCAACTTTTGGATTAAGTACAATGTCAGGATCTTTAAAACCTGCAAAAGGCAATAAGTTATTTCTTCTATACAGAGTTATGGACTGGTTATTTCGTTTTCTAGGAAAAAAAGTAATTGCGGTCTCACCATATGTTAGTGAAGTTTTATCAAGTTCTATCGGAATAAGAAAAGAAAGAATAGTAGTTATAAAAAATGTAACAGATAAGCCTCCCACCCTCATTTTACCTATAACAAACAGGCCCAAAAATATTATTGTTTTAGGAAGGCTGGCACCTGAAAAACAGATAGATTTAATTATTAATATGTGGGCAAGAATATGTAAGCATCAATCTAAAAATGAATGGATGCTTACCATTGTAGGCATGGGTGAGGAGTATAACTATTTAAAACAGCTCTCCATTAATCTGAATATGTCTGATAAAATAAATTTTGCAGGCGAAACTAATGATATCTATTTCTTTTTAAATAAAGCTCAAATTGCCGTATCAGCTTCAAAATATGAAGGTGCCCCTTTATCTATACTTGAATTTATATCTTGCGGAATACCAATTATTGCATCTGATATTCCTGCCCATAGAAATATGAAAATAGATACCTATGGATTTTTAGCGGATACAAAAAATGAAGATGATTTTGTTCGGTTAATAACTCGTTTAATGGATGATACAGAACTGAGAGAAAGATTAAGTATGCAGGCTCTAAAGGAATCAGAAAATTATTCGATAAAAGCATTTATACAACAACTGGAACATGTTTATAAATCAATACTTAAGCAATGACAATTTTTATAATAATGCACATTTTTTAAAGTCAGGAAATCTTTATAAATCCTTTAAATTTTTTTTAAGTTTATACAAATAGTAACGGGTAAATAAACTAAATGGCACAAGATTTTTTAATATGAGCATCAGACTATTTTTGTAATCAAGTTTTACCAGGTACTTTTTTAAAATTTTTATACCAGCATTATTGCCTAACGCCACTTGCGCTATATACAGATAATAGATTTCATTTGCATATCCATCACCAATTTGCTGCGAGCTTTTCGGATTAATTCTATAATACAATAAGCTTTGCCTGATATAACTAAATTTTGCTCCTGTCTTCTTAAACCTGTTCCATAACTCCATATCATCTTTCGGGTAAATATCTGTTCTGTAAAACCCATTTTTAATAAAAAGTTCCTTTTTTATCATTACAGTTGGATGGGGAATAAAATTACAATATGGCAAATAGTCTAATACTTTTTTCAGAGGCGGACGCCAACTTTCACATATAGTCTCCGAATTGTGATCAATTAAAGTTGTACCGGAAAAAACAAAATCAACCAACGGATCAGATTCAAATTCTTCAACTTCTCTCGCAAGCCTGTTGTTTTTTGCTATATCATCATGATCCATACGGGCAATAAGCATTCCTTTGGCAATTGTTATTAAATGGTTTAAAGAAGCCGGTAAACCAATGTTAAGCTTATTGTTAATAACAACAATTCTGTTATCAATTTTGGCATAGTGTTCAAGAATATTTAATGAATTATCACTTGAACCATCATTAGCAATAATAAATTCAAAATCTCTGAAACTTTGATTAAGGATACTTTCAATGGCTGTAGCAAGATAATCCTCGCCATTATAAACCGCCATTATAACTGAAACACTAATCATAAATCTTTTGTGACAAATTAATTGACCAAACCAGTAATAAGTAAAAAAAATAAGTTTTATAATCGATTAAAAAAAACTAACCATCAATAATTATAGAAACTGTAAATCACGTTTCCCAGAATGCCTTTTTACTCATTACATTTTCTCCCAGAAAGATACATATTTTTGAGCCACATCAATATGATTGTGATACTTTTCTACAAATGCTCTGCTTTTTAAACCCATACTTTCAAAATTCTTTTTATTCTTCAACAAATATTCTAATTGTTTCCAGATTTGATCTTTATCGGGAATAACATTTATGATAGGAAAATTTTCTGTTTCACCATATAAGGCATACATCTCCGGCTCCCCTCCACCCATTAAAATTTTTCCCTGAGCCATTGCCCCTAAAGCATTCATAGCCGGACTATAAGAATACAACTGGTCTACAACGATATTACATTGCTGATACATTTTAACGTATTTAGCATATGGTAGACTTTCTGCAATCATTACCTGTACTTCTTCCTTATGTGTTTCTGCAAATTCTTGAATTATTTTATTTAATACATCCGTACCTTTCCAGGCAGATCTTAACTTTTGCACACCTATAAATATTTTCATTTTATTATCTGAACCTATTTTATTAGGGATATAAGTTAAATCATTCATATTGATGGGGAACGGAATAAAAATTGTTTTGGCAGCAAAAGAAGAATGTTGGTATGCATGATAATACTCATACAAACCTGCTATAATTCCATTAGCCCGATTTGCCATAAGGGTATTATCACTTTGTTTGTTTTTATCTAAAAATGCAAGAGAATAATCCAGGTGTTCATTTTTAAGTTCAGAAAAATTTTTACTGTCAAAAGGTGTGTACCGGTATTTATTCGTTTGGCATGCATGTACCCAAAAATAATCATCGCCATAAGCACTTAAAAAAACTTTTTTATTAAATAAAAAGGTGTAAACAAATAAAGGATAATTGAAAAATTTATAATTACTTATAAATAACTGATTTGTATTTATAAACTGCACTACATCAAAACTTCTGTAACTGGATGAGAAGATATATTTAAAGAAAAAACGGATCATTCCCATTTTCCCTTTAGAAAGATAATCCGTGTCTCTTTTATATTTTTTCCAATCCTGTCCATCAGAAGCCACTGTAACCTTATGGTTCAGTTCTCTTAGCCCTTCCGCAAGTGTCCAGTGCACATTACTCATTTCACCTATCAGCAGTATTCTCATTTGAGTATTTAAATTTGCTTATTCATAAGTAATTTTCTAAAAACAATAATCATACAAATAAAATACAAGAAATAATTAATGCCGTAAGCATATACAGCCCCTACTCCACCATACATTTGTATAAAATAAACTGACAACATAACTAAAGTAGCCGAAAAAAATATTTCTGTTATAATAAAAGTAACCGTCATAGCTTTAGCCAACATTTGAAACGCGAGAAGCCAACTTGCAATCTTAAAAAAGTCTCCCACTAACTGAGGCAAAAAATAAGCTGTAATGGGTTCAAACGAACTTGTAAATACTATTCGAATTAGAATATTACGTAAGAGGTAAACTGTTAATAAAATAAGCAAAGTTATTGGAAGTAGCAGCTTATACCCATTTAATATCTCTCTTCTCAATAACTGCACATTTTTTATTTCCGATAACTTTGGCAAATAATATACAGAAAGTGTTGTTGTAATGAGGCTTAGGTATAATAAAGAAATACGGTTTATTCCTTCATAATAACCCATACTTGCCGCATCTGCATTATCCAGAATATAATTTCTGATAAAAATTTGAGACACAGGAACTGAGGCAGATGTAATAATTGCCATTAAAGAAAACTTAGCCAGTTTGTAATATTCAAATTTATTTATAGAAGCATTTATAATTTTCCGCCAGTTTAATGTTTTAACTCTTGAAAAATAATAAAGGAAAATAATAAAAATGGCTAATTGAGATGTAACCGCAGCCAACAAAGCACCATACAAGCCCAAGTAAGTAATGAAAATTATGGAAATTAATAAACCTGCCAAACTTGACCAGATATTTATATAATTATATTTTTTATATTCTTTAAGTCCATTTAATATAGCAACAAACAAAGATGAACCTGCATAAAATATTAAGGTGAATCCGAAAATTAAAATAATGGAAGAATAGTTGGTATGAGAACCAAACAATAAGTTTGACCAGTAACCTGAAAAAAAAACCAAGATTGTACCAATTAATAAAGAACTTATAATGGTAATAATCAATGACGACTTAATAATACTTTCTTGCTTATTGGCCTCCCCATTATATTCTGCCAGGTATTTAATAACGCCATTTGTGGTTGCACCGGTAGATAATACCAGAACAATGGATACAAAACCAGATAACTGCCCCAGCAAACCCAATCCTTCCGGGCCAAGGTATATGGCAATAACTTTTGCCGATACAAATGCAGTAACTAACCTTACAAAGGTAGATATCGCCGTAAAAACAGATACATTTAAAACCTCCGATGACCGAAAATTATCCATCCATCTTTTCATTAATATCTAAGGTCTATACTGGTTAACAACACGTATTATTTCGGCTACTTCTGTTTCAGTTAAAACAGGGCTTATTGGCAAACTTAAAACCTCCCGATGAATTTTTTCAGTAATAGGAAAAGACAGATGTGCAAACTCTTTGTATGCTAATTGATGGTGGGGAGCAATTGGATAATGAATAAGGGTTTGTACACCGTTATTATTTAAATGCAGTTGAAAATTTTCCCTGTCTGCAACCCTAACAACGAACAAATGCCATACATGTTGGTCATAACTTTTTACTACTGGTAATAACAAAAGCGGGTTGGTAATTTTTGCCAGGTATTGTTCAGCGATTTTACTTCTTTTCAAATTGTCATTGTCCAGATTTCTGAGTTTAATTATCAGAAATGCCGCCTGTAGTTCATCTAACCTGCTATTCATTCCTTTGTAAATATTTTCATATTTTTTAAAGGAACCATAATTATGAATCGCCCTTAACATCATTGCTAGCTCATTATCATTAGTAGTAATGGCACCTCCATCTCCTAATGCACCTAAATTTTTGCCCGGATAAAAACTATGTCCGGCGGCATCACCTAATGAACCTGAACGTTGGCCATGATGCAATGCTCCATGAGATTGCGCTGCATCTTCTATAAGTTTTAAATTATTTTTAAAGGCAATCTTTCGGAGTTGCTCCATATTGGCTGCTTGTCCATATAAATTTACAGCCAGAATAGCTTTGGTCTTTGTTGTAATTATCTTTTCTATCTGTGTTGGATCAATGTTATAAGAGTCTTCTTCGGGTTCAACCAAAACCGGAACAAGGTTATTAGCTGATACCGATAATATACTGGCTATGTATGTATTTGCAGGAACAATTACTTCATCCCCGTCTGCAAAAATCCCCATCTCTTTATAAGCCCTTATAATTAACGTAAGTGCATCAAGACCATTTGCTACTCCAATGCAATGTTTAGTTCCGCAATACTGCGCATAATCATTTTCAAATTGTAACACTTCCTTACCCATGATGAACCAACCTGATTCGAGTACTGATTTGAGCGCATTTTCAAAATCGCTTTTATAAACTTCATTGATCTTTTGAAGATCTAAAAACTTTATCATTTTTTATTAATTAACAGGATAATCTGTAAATGCCAAAACATGTGCAACTGCTCCCAGCCTGTAACCGGATTTTTCCCAAGTTTTATAAACAGCCCGATTTGTAGATTGTGTATTCATAAAAATACATTCGCTTCCAATTTCATCCCGAAGATAATATGTCATTTCTGTAATTAACTTTATATACCATCCTCTATTAGTAGCAGAGGAAACGGAAGATAACACCATTTTTGATACTTTAACACCAAGTTCTTCCCAATCTTGTTTTAAATAGTTGGCTGTTAAAAAAGAATCAGAAGGTATTCCATTTTCGGCAGGAACTAATATTAAATCTGCAAATCCATTTACCGAATTCTCAATATAAGTGCTCAAAAAGTTATCTGCGGTTTCATTGTCAAAAACTTTATCAGCATGAAACCGGTCGTATTTATTCCGCATCACTTTTGCAGTTTGTTTTAACTGCAAAACATCCGCTTCACCGGCCTTACGAACACAAAACCGTTCATTTTTAAAATTGCCGAGCATATCATTAAAATAGGTGAGTCTTGTTTCTAATAGTTTGAACCTATTATCAGTTAGGGCTTGCTGCAACAATACATCCTCTGAAGGAATTTCTATAAACAGGTATTTTCTATCGGTATTAAAAAAAACATGTTTAAATTGTTTTACAGCAGAAGCTAATGTAGTTAGATTTTGATGTGAATATAAAACCGTGAAAAGTTTATAGGTGTTTTTATTAAAGTAATTTGTATCCCATTCTAAAAATGATACAAGAAAAAAATGTCTTTCACCGGCCGTTAGAATTTCAATTATAATATCCTTTTCAGTTTTTCCAAACTTTGATATAACGGTACTAAAAAGATGCGAGGCAATTTTAGCGGGTGATATAGTTCTAATAAAGTTATAAGGTGAATAAAAAAAAAGCTCCTCACTCCTGCTTTTATATTCAATTAATTCTGTTGTTATCATAGAAACGCCTGTCATTTATGATCTCCTGAGTTCTCAATAAATAATTTATAATCTCGTATATAATCAAGTTCATCATAAAAATGTGATGCTAAAACAAGGCAAATAGAGCCAGAAGAGAAATTAACTTCTGAGGCCCATATCATTGGCGGAATATGCAAACCATAATAAGGCCTGTTTAACATAACCTGCCTTTGTGTTTTGCCATCATTCAATAATACTTCAAAACTTCCGCTTGCTGCAATTAATACCTGGTGGCATAATCTATGTGCATGACCTCCTCTTGATTCTCCACCCGGAATATCATATAAGTAAAAGATCCGTTTAATATCAAAAGGTATTCCTACACTATTATGAACAGGAGTAATATTACCGGCCCTGAATTCAATTTGCGGCAACTTTATAAGGGAGCAATCATATACACTTCTACTCACTTGCGTCCTCCTTTCGATAAGACAAAATGAGCAGAATCTCTTTCATAATCTGCAGCTTCATAATTTTCTGAAGCAACTATTAAGGCGAGAGAATTGGTAGAGAAATTTTCCATGTGACGCCAAATACCATTTGGAACATACAACCCGGAATAAGAACGGTTAAGGGTAATTTTTTTTTCTTCAAATCCATCGTTTATCACCACATCAAAACTACCTGAAAGGGCAATAATCATTTCTTTGTTTTTTTTATAACTGTGGCCACCCCTTTGCTCACCTCCGGGCACATCATAAATCCAATACACTCTTTTTATTTCAAAAGGTATATCCTTCTCACTTTCAAAATAGGATAAATTACCCCTGTTATCAAGTATTTTTGGCAAATTGATAATATGTGCATCATTTATTCTCATCCATTAATTTTCATCGCAGGTGAAAAAATCAGGCGATAATCTTTTGCGATAAGCCAAATAAAAACAACAAAAGAAAGTAAGACTGCACCTAATATAGCTGCTAACATTCTCGACATTTTCTTTATAAATAATGGATAAGTGGGTTTATCTATTGTTTGAAAATAGGGCGTTTGGTTATCGAGGGCAAACTTTGCTATTTCCTGATTCTTCATCACTTCGCCATACATTAAACTAAGCAATTCCACGTCTCTTCTGGTTCTCTCCATATCTACCCTGCCTTTCATCCTTATCACCCTTACATTTTTATCCAACATTTCAGCACCATAATCTTCCTTATTAAACAATACTTCCTTTATTGAATCTGTTCTGGCTTTTATCAGGTTATAGTTTCTTAACTGCCTTTGTACTGCTTTATTAATATAGTATTTACTTAAATTATCATATAATCTTTCTATAAAAAGGAGTGAAAATTCCTCGCTTACTGATTTAAATTTTAATTCAATAATTCCGGCTCCTTGCGCTACAATGCCCGATTTCTTTTTTGCATCAATTGTAAAACTCTTACCATCAAAAAGTGTCTTTACTATTTTATCCATTACTTTATTTTCCTGGTAATTTAACTGCTCCAGGGTTAGATGTGTAAAGCCGGTAAAATTAATAAGTGTTGTATCAGATTTAAAACCCGGAATAAGATTATAATATTCCAAATAAAAATTTGCCAGCAATTTTTTCTGACCACCGATTAGTGTTTCATTTAACAAAGTACTACCAATAAGATTGCGCGAGTTTGCTATAAAAATTAATTTATCTTCACTAACATTTCCGGCACTACCGCCTCCTAAACCTGCAAGACCTGCGAGAGATGACAAACTAAAAGAAGAGGTGGGCTCATTTTCATTTAAAATAAAAGTTAGCCTGGCTTCATATATCGGATCCTGAAAAGAGGCATAAATAAAACCCACCACACCACCTGAAAATCCAATCACAAAAAATAATTTCCATCTTTGTAAAGCATAACCAAAAACCCGCTTTATAAAGAAAAGTATATCTTTCAAACTTATATATTCACTATCCTTCATAACACCTATACTGATTATCGTTTAAGCAATGTTACAACCAATACCAACATACTTGTTAAACTAGTGGCAATAGTAACAACTTCAATGGTACTAATTGCTTTTCTTTCTTCTTTAACTGGGATTACAATTTCAGCTCCCGGCTTCACTTTAGGGTAAATGTTCATAAAAAGAAAATGTTTGGTGGCTCTTGCAGTACCATTAGCATATACAATATAAGAATGTTTTTTTAATGCTTTTGCGCTGAACCCACCTGCACCATATACGTATTTTTTAAAACGGTCTGATTTATTAAATCGTATTTTAACAGGATATAATACTTCACCTGTAACAAGCACTGTCTGCGATAGTTCGGGTATCCTTATAATATCATTATCCCTTATAAAAAGATCACCTTTTGAACCCGGATTTTTAAGTATAGATTTCAAGTCAATTCCAACAATATCATTCAGTCGTTTTGTTTCCAGACTAATTGCTTCATTTGCCTCAGAAGAATCCTTACTTTGTTTCTTCAATGCACGTAACTTATTGTCTTTAATAACATCCTGTGATGCTGAATTTGATTTTAGCCTAACCAATATAGCACCTTCTGCAAACCCATTGGCGGTAAGTCCGCCCGATCTGAATATAACATCTGAAATACGCTCATTATTGCGCATAATGGAATAACTGCCCGGAAAAAGCACCTCTCCCTCAATTTTTACGGTTTTTTGCTGAACATAACCCGGTAAAGCAAATACGGTAATGATATCAAACGGTTTGAGTTCAAAAGAAGTTACGCTTTTATTCACACTTAAATCCTTTTCCACATCATAAATACCCACTACCGCTATTTCACTGTTTGATATCGTTCTATCGGCATTTTCTTTTCTACGTGAAACTTCAATTCTTTTATTTGACGCAGATTCTTTGAACCCACCTGCGGCAATAATCAGGTCTTCAATTTTCATTTTCTCCGCATATTTGTAATTTCCAGGCTTTAGTACTTCTCCATTTATAATTAGTACATGACTACTCTGAACCTCTTTTTTAGAAGCTATCTGAATTTTATCTTCCCTTTTCAAGATAATATCAGCGCTCTTCCCATTGAGAATTTCATCAATGCTGAAGGATATCATTTCAAGAGAATTATCCTCTTTTAAACGATAGATAATGGCCCTTGTCATAAAAGCATCTTCAGTTACCCCTTCCGCATTTTCAATAAGTTTTTTAACGGTTAAACCAGGTTCAATGGCATAGTTTCCCGGTCTAAAAATAGCACCTTCAATAACAACCCTGTTTTCAAAGCGATTCAGGATCCTGTCTATTTGGTAAATATCCCCTGTTTTAGGTTCAAACTTATCTAACTGATTAAAAGGCACATCTGCTACACTCTTTTGTTTAGCATTATTGCGGATTACTTTAATTCTATCCTGGTAAGCATAATCCGTAAACCCACCGGCAAAATCAATCACCTGTTTTAAACTCTCTGATTTGGAAACTTCATATAAACCTTCTCTTTTTATCTGCCCTTTCAATTCAACTCTTTTTTGATAGGGATATACTTTTATGATATCCTGATCCTGTAAACGAATATTGCCTTTTGCAGAACCATTCTTTATAAATTCATATACATCAAGATTGCCCACAATATTATTGTTTCTAATGATTTTTATATTGCGGAAAGAACCGTTCATATCTGGACCTCCAGACACATAAAGAGCGTTAAATACTGTGGCAAGTGAGGGCAATGTATAAGTTCCGGGTAAAACTACTTCACCAATTAAAATAACTTTTATACTTCTTATATTTCCTAAAGTAATGCTAACTTGTGTTTGACCACTATTAATTCTGTCATAAACTTTTACCAGGTTTTGTTTAATCCGGGTTGATGCCTGTTCAATTGTAATTCCATTTACATTAATTACACCAACATTCGGAATTTTTATAGTACCCTCATGACTAACTTTAAGGTTAAAAGATTCTTCAGAATATCCAAAAATGTCAATGATAAGTTCATCACCCGGGCCAAGTTGATAATTTAGCGGAGTAGCCATTTTCAGATCAGGTTCAAAACTTAACTTTTTATTATTAAACAATTCACTGCCAAAAATTTTTGGGAGCAGGCTTTCAAATTCATCCCCTGCAGATTTTTGTTCTGTCTCACTCCCATCTGCTGTTGAGCGTGAAGACTGGATATTATCAGCATTTGAATTACTGGTTTTCTCAGAAGTAAGTTTTACAATTCTTTGTTTTAATTTTTCAAATTCAGCAAACGGCATTTTGCGTTTTCTAAGTTCTCTTTCCAGATCATTTAAAGTATATCCCTTGCTTTGAAATTGATTCCAGAAGTTTGTTACCTGCTCATCGCTTAGCTCTTCAACTCTTATATTTGAAAGATCTTTATTACTCTGAATATTAACCTGTGCATGCGTGGCATTTTGAGTGAGTAAAAAAAGGCCGGTAAGAAATATGAAAAACCACTTAAAAGAAGAAGCGTGTTTTTTTTTAATCATATCTGTTGTTGTCTTTCGTGCGTAAAATTCTTTAAATGAAAGTTCGCAATTTATGTATTTGCAGGTAATATTTGAAAAAATATGCCTGCATGATGCAACTTTTGTTCATATTCTTTACACTTCTCCTATATTCGTGCCGCTATAATTTATGAAAAAAATATACATAACCCTAATATCCGTATTACTACTTTCGTTAACCTCTATGGCTCAACAGGCATCTGTGCGGGGGTTTGTATATGACAAAGAAAATGGGGAACCTATTATCTTTACAAATGTTGTTATCAAAGAGCTTATCATTGGCAAAGCAACCGACATTAATGGTTTTTTTGATATGTCGAAAATAAAACCCGGTACTTATACGTTGTTGTGCTGGAGCCTTGGGTATGATACTTCGCAAGCTACAGTAATTTTAACAGCAGGAAGAATTACCACACAGAACCTTTATTTAAAACCCAGAAAATTTGAATTGAATGAAGTAGAAATCCGGGGGGATAAGCAAAAGACAAAAGAGAATGTAAATGTCTCTACCAATGTTATAACACAAAAAGAATTAAAGCAACTTCCAACTTTTGGTGGCGAACCAGATCTTGTTCAGTACCTGCAAGTTCTCCCTGGGGTTAATTTCAGCGGAGATCAGGGTGGCCAGCTTTATGTAAGAGGCGGGCCTCCGGTAATGAATAAAGTTACCATGGATGGTATGATCATTTATAATCCATTTCACAGCATCGGTTTATTTTCGGTATTTGATGCAGATATTATAAAAAATGCAGATGTTAGCGCTGGTGGGTTCAATGCACAATATGGAGGCAGAATAAGCGGCATAATTGATGTAAATACACGTGAAGGTAACAAAACAAGATTCGCTGGTAAAGTATCTGTTAACCCTATTACTGCAAAAATTTTACTGGAAGGTCCTATCAGCAAATTTACAGAAGGGGGCGGTAGCTCATCTTATATCTTTTCTTACAAAACTTCTTACCTGGATAAAACCAGTAAAGTACTTTATAATTATGCTGATGCCGTGAACGGACTACCCTATTCTTTTAATGACCTGTATGCAAAATTCAGTACCATATCTCCTAATGGAAGTAGAGTTAACCTGTTTGGTTTTAACTTTGATGACCAGGCTAATTTTGCGTCAACAAAATATAATTGGACCTCTAACGGATTTGGAGGCAACTTATTATTAATTCCTGATGGCTCAACAGTTATCAATGCAAATTTAGGATACTCAAAATACCTGATGAAGCAGGTTGAATCAGACAATTTACCCCGGGAAAGCAGCATCAATAGTTTTAATGCATCCTTAAATTTCAGTAATTTTATTGGTAATAAAGATGACATCCGGTATGGATTTGATGCAGTTGGTTTTTCTACTAACTTTAATTACGTAAACCCTGCAGGCCGGCATCTTGAGCAAAGCGATTATACCACTGAAGTGCATGGCTTTGTTAAATATAAAAAAGTATTCAGGCGCTTTGTGTTTGAGCCTGGCTTAAGAGTAATCTATTACTCATCTCTTACCGAAGGCAGTTTTGAACCCAGGTTTGGAATGAAATACAATGCCTCTAGTACAATAAGACTTAAATTAGCTGCTGGTAAGTATTCTCAGAATTTAATGAGTGCAGTAAGTGACCAGGATGTTGTAAATTTATTTTATGGCTTTCTTTCAAGTCCCGATAAAGTAAACAGTGATATTCAAAGGCAAACGGCTGAACATTATGTTGGTGGTTTGGAAGTAGACCTGGGTAAATATATTGAGCTTAATTTTGAAGGTTTTCTAAAAAACTTTAGCCAGATTACCAATATTAACCGTAATAAAATTTATGACGATGATGAAGCACACAATAATGTGGATTACCATTTAAAAGGTGATATTATAAAAGAGACAGGTAAAGCTTATGGAGGTGATGCCCGTCTTAAATTTGAAAGAAAAAGTGTATACATATGGGCAGTATATTCCTTAACATTCGTAACAAGAAATGACGGTCTGCAGAACTATGTTCCTCATTTTGACCGAAGGCATAATATTAACCTAGTTTTTACTTATCAATATGGGCATAAGAAAAGCTGGAGTTTCAATTCACGCTGGAATTATGGTTCAGGATTTCCTTTTACACAAACACAGGGATTTTATGAACTACTCAATTTACAGGGAGTTTCGGGTAATGTAAATAACCAGAACGGTAACTTAGGTATTAGTTATAACAGTTCTATTAATACGGGAAGACTACCCTATTTTCACCGCATGGATGTTTCAGTTTCAAAAAAGTTTTTCGTAAGAGAACACCAGGTCTTAACTATTACAGCCTCTGCTACCAATGTATATAACCGTGAAAACATATTTTATTTTGACAGATTAAATTACAAACGCATAAACCAGTTACCAATTATGCCCACTATAGGCGTTAATTATACGTTTTAAAAGGATTATCTAAGCGCCTTTCTTTTATAAAACACAAAACCGCCTTTTCTTCCAATTTCAATCATTGATGAGTTGATGTGATCTTTAATATTATTCACATGCAATACAAAATATGCATCCTTATCAATGCTGTCTGTTAACAACCAGTTAATTTGGTAAGCTTTAGTATTTACAGCTGGCAAAGTTCTTGCATAAAAGTACTGAGCATAGCTTTTATAACCAAGAGTTTCTATATAACAATCGGTTTGCTGTTTACTTTCAAAAAAACTAATAGCCACACCCTGGCTATAGGATTCAATTTTGGGTACAATCATTTTTAAAACCAGCGGTATAAATAAAGAAATAAAAACCAGCAAAATAAATATCCCTTCCTTAACTTTATTTTTAAATATGAATAAGCTGGTTATTATAACGGTAATAAATAATAATACTCCGGGTATCCATTCATACCCATTCCAGTTGCCGGATTCCATTAGGGCAGCAACAGCAAAATCATCTTTAATATACGGTATAAAATAAGGTTTTAAATAATCTGTTAAAGGCAAGGCGATAAATATAAAAGATATGAATATTCCGGTAAACAAGAGTAGTGCTGTTTGAAAATTGCTAAACTTAACTCCTGCTTCAAACCTTTGGTGAATGAACATGGCGGCCATAAAAGTTAAAGGCAGATAACATAAAGAACTGTAATGAACAATTTTGGTTTCAACTATACTAAACAGAATGAGCACTGCCCAAAACATAATTTGCATGATGCGAAAAAAATCTGTTTGCTCTTTGTTTGCCGTTTCATGGGTTTTAAAAATAAATTTCAAGGCAATTACAGACGCAGGAAAACAACCTACTAACAATACCAGTGGATGATACCAAAAAGGTTGTCCATGCCCTGCCACAGGATTTAAAAATAAGTCGAGCTGGTATTTTAAAAACTCAGAAAGAAATACCGTACCTCTTTCCATTGTTTCAAATCCAAACCATACAGCACTTACCAGAAAGGCAACCAAAGCTGTTATAAAAATATCCTTATAACTAAAAAACCGGTTAAACTTTTTTAAAGCCCATAGCGTGATAAAACATAACATTACAACCAAAACTGCTACCGGACCTTTTGTAATAATAGCCAGTCCTGTAAACAATCCCAACCAAACTGCCTGTATGGTTTGCTTTGATAAGGAATATAAATATAGCATATAAACTGCAGCAAAAATGAACAGGTTATACAATGGATCTATAATACCACTTTTAAAATATAAATGAGGCGTAAATGAGCCGGTAATAAATAAGACCCATAGAAATGCCAATTGCCGGCCATACAATTTCTTACCAATTGTAAAAATAAACACCAATGTTATAATGCCAATAATAGCATTAGGGAACCGTGCAGCAAATTCACCAACTCCAAAAACCTTCATACTTAAAACCTGTATCCAGAAAAACAACGGCGGTTTCTCCATGAAGGGCTGATAATTAATCTGAACCTTTTGATAATTACCCGTAACAATCATTTCACGGGCTGATTCAGCAAAATTGATTTCGTCCCAATCAAATAAATGAACGACTCCTAAAAAGGGAATAAACAAGAGTGTTCCCCATAGAACCACAAAAAAAATATCAAAACGTTTTAACAGGTTTATCATTTTTTTACTTTAGATTTCAATAATTCATACCCATTTTTTGTGATCAAAAAGTGAATAACCAATAAGGCAATAAGCGATCCAATAATAGCTCCGGTAAATACATCAATTAAAAAATGCTGTAGTAAATAAATGCGCGTAAAAGCAGTAAAACAACCCAGCAGCAAATAAATAATTTTGTTCAGGTTTGATTTTGCAAACATAGCCAGAACAGTAAAAAAAGCAAAAGCAGAAGTAGCATGGCCCGAAGGGAAACTATTTTTATAATTGATATCAACACCATCAACCAAATGAATACGCTTAAGTTGCGTATCTCCTATTAATGCAATTGGCCTCATATATTCACTAAACAAAGTATGCTTTAATGCCTGGGCAATACCGGCACTTAACAGGTAACTAATTAATAAACAAACCGCAAGTTTAGGGTTGAACCGAAAAACAATAATAGCGCCTAAAACAGAAAAAAAACCATCACCTAAATAGGTAGCATATTTACAAACCTGGTCAAGTACATCATTATGCAAACTATTGATCTCAATACTTATATCAATTTGTCGCATCCTGATCTGAACAAATGCCAGAACAATTATTATGAAGGCATAAGGGAAAAAAAAGGCACCGTTTTTAAATGTCATTTAAATGCAGAAAATCATTAAACCGCAAAAATGCAACTTCTTTACCTTAGAGTTGCATTTTTTATTAATTTAAAAAGGCAAATATTTATTACCACACTGTTAATTTGTTTTATAATTACTAATTATTTTAAATTACTTAAAGCTAACTTTGAATTTAACGGGCACACTATATAAAAGTGTAAATTCTAATGAACATTTACGGAATAAAAAATTGTGATACCATGCAGAAAGCCATTAAATGGCTTGATAA
Organism: Bacteroidia bacterium; assembly: GCA_014376805.1. Lineage (GTDB taxonomy): Bacteria > Bacteroidota > Bacteroidia > UKL13-3 > UKL13-3 > B1. Next base: position 96,805 of record JACMQU010000178.1, on the reverse strand, counting down.
GAAGGGAGTAAACTTTACCTTTCATGATTATAAAATTTCAGGAATTGACAAAAAAACAATTCATGTGTGGTTAAAAAAATGCACGCTCGAACAGCTTATTAATCTAAAAAGTACAACCTTTAAAAACCTGCATCAGGAAGAAAAAAAAATGTTAAATAACCCTGATACTGCAATTGAAATCCTGATAAAAAACCCAACAATAATTAAAAGACCTGTTTTAGAAAATGGTAAAAACCTGCTAATTGGATTTAAAGAAGAAGAATGGAATTCAAAGATTAAAGGTGCTATGTAAATAAATTTCTGAAGGTAATAAGCCAATAAATAAGTGTTTTAAAAGGTTTAGAAGGTAATAAAACTATAAATAACAGAAATTTAAACTGATAATAAAACATAAGTGAGCTATTATGCAATCTGATAAACTGAATATAAACCAGGTGCGCAATCAGTGTCTACTTCATGCCGCACTTAAACTTTTTGAAACAAGAAAATGGGGATAAATACGAAAATGTACACAAGAACCATCTGATTACATTCGTTAGCAGTTGTAATCACATATGCGTACCTATATTTTTCGTAAAATTTATCCCGGCAACCAACAAGATTGGCTTCAAAACATATTGTTAATTATTGGCCGTCTTCTTGCGTTTGTTATTTTTTTTATGCTTTGCCAGCAAAGGTTAAAAGCACAGCAAACAACAATTTATACTGATGAAATAAAATATTATAATCAAGGTCTTGAACTTTTTGACAAAGAAAAATATGCTGCAGCGCAAAAGTATTTTGAGTGGTACGCTGTAATTGCACATAACCAGTTACAGAAAATAAATGCCCAATATTATATAGCAGTTTGTGCTTTGGAATTATTTAATCCTGATGCTGCACCTCTGTTTCAGGCCTTAATAGATTCATTTCCGGAAAATACAAAAGCCAAACTTGCTACCTATCAGTCAGGCAAATTACATTATAGAAATAAAAACAATAAAAAGGCAGTTCATTACCTTGATAATGTAGATATCAGATATCTTTCTGGTAATGATCTGAAAGAATTTTATTTTACTTATGGGTATTCCCTATTTAAAGTTGAACGCTATGTTGATGCAAAGAAATCTTTCAAAAATATAAAAGATGAAAAAAGCAAATACTATGATGCCACCAATTACTATTATGGCTATGTAAGTTATAAATCTGGTGCATATGATGAGGCACTTGACCATTTTGGAAGGATAAAATATCATAAAACATTTGGCCCCTTAGCCGCTGTATATGTAACGCAAGTATATTTTGCCCGTAAACAATATAAAGATGTTATTGCTTATTGCGATACCATAAAAAACAGAGAGGTGGCCGATGATGTTGCAGGAATGCTGGGCCAGTCATATTACCAGTTAAACCAATATGAAACAGCTATTCCTCACCTCGAACAATTTATGAATGCGGCACCTGTACAACCTACCAACAGCGATTTTTATACGCTTGGTTTAGCTTATGCCAGAACCGGACAATATGAAAAGGCAATTGAACAATTTATTAAAATAGACGCTAATAACGATACCATTGGCCCCTATGTTTATTATCACCTTGGGGCAAGTTATCTTAAATTGGAAAAAAGCTCAAATGCACTAACTGCCTTTAATAAATGTTATCAGTTAAAGCCTGCAGGCTCACTTGCAGAAATTGCTTTATTTAACAGTGCCAAGATTGCTGACGAATTAAATTTACAAGGTGCAGCTATGACTTCCTATGTGAAATTAATTGACGCCTATCCACAAAGCGAATATGCAAGTGAGGCAAGAAGTAACCTTGGCAATTTATTATTGCATGCAAGAAATTTTAAAGAAGCCATGAAGATTCTGGAAGGAATAAAACATCCTAATGCACAAGACATGCTGAACACGCAAAGGGTAAGTTATTACAGGGCTGAGGAATTATATCTGAATAATAATTATAAAGAAGCAAATGAACTTTTTGCCAAATGTGCTGAAGTAAGTTATGATAAAAAAATTACTGCACTTGCAAACTTCTGGCTTGGAGAGCAAGCATACAAAGAACAACAATATATAAAATCACAAAATCATTATAAACTTTTTCAAAATGAAGAAGAAATAAAGAGTACCCGTTTTTATAATCTCTCCTTTTATAACCTTGGTTATGCCTATTTAAAAACAGAGAATTACAATAAAGCAATTGAATCCTTTAAATTGTATGTAGAAAAAGATTTTGCCATGGGTAATCCTGAAGTTTATACAGATGCCGTTATCAGAACCGCTGATTGCTATTTTGTTTCCAAAAACTATGATAAGTCAATTGATTATTACAACCTCGTTATTCAAAAACAATTGAATGGTGCCGATTATGCTCTGTATCAAAAGTCACTTATTTTGGGAGTGTTAGGAAGAAATGAAGAAAAAATTACTGCTCTTAAAACTTTAGAAAGTAATTTTCCAAGATCAACTTATATTGATGATGCTGTATATGAAAGAGCAGATATTTATTTAAAGACAGAAGATTATGCAAACGCTATTGAAGCTTTTAGCTTGATAATAACAAATTATCCCCGTTCCATTTATTTAAGGAAAGCTATGCTAAATAAAAGTCTGGCGCTTTTTAATATTAATAAAAATGAAGAGGCACTTGTTGAAATAAAAAAGCTTGTTAATAATTATCCAAACAGCGATGAGGCCCGTGAATCTGTTATTATATTGCAGAATATTTATGTGAACCAGGGTAAAGGTCCCGAATTTCTGGAAATCATAAAAGCATTGCCAAATGTGGTGGTTTCCGCATCTACGCAAGATTCATTAAGCTTTGAATCGGCTATTAATCTTTTTCAAAAAAATGATTTTAACAAAGCGAGTAAAGCATTTGGTGATTATATAAACAAATTCCCCGGTGGTTATTTTATTTTAAAAGCCAATTACTTTAAAGCCGAGTGTGATTATAAGTTAAAAAGCTATACTGATGCCTTAATAGGTTATGAATATGTGGCCAACTCTCTTCGCAGTGATTATACAGAAAAAAGTACCCGACAGGCTGCATACATTAACAGTATGAATAAGAATTATGAAATTGCCTATGATTATTATTCAGCATTAGAAAGAATCGCAAGCAATAAAGATAATCTTTCATTTTCATTAATAGGCCAAATGAAAAGCTGTTCGGTTCAGGGCAAAACCGATTCTGCAGCTACAGCTTCAATTAAGTACCTAAACTCCGGGCTCACCCAAAAAGAGGGCATTGTGGAGGCTCGTACTAACTTAGGGCGTTACTATATAAAACATAATAATCCAGACTCGGCCTATTTAGAATATATGCGTGTTTTAAAGGATGTTAAAAATGTTTATGGGGCAGAAGCAAAATACCATATTGCTTTAATCCAGTACATGCGTAAGGAATATAAATCTTCTCAAAAAACCATCTTCGAGCTTAAAGATCAGTTTGATGATTACACGTATTGGGTAGCAAAAGGATTTGTATTATTAGCCGATACTTATATAAAACAGAATGATGCTTTCCAGGCTAAAGCAACGCTGCAAAGCTTACTTGATAATTATGATGGTCAGGAAATAAGACAGATTGCCAAAGTAAAGTTGGAAGAAATTATTGAAATGGAGAAGCAACAAAAAAGTGATTCTCAAAAAATGATTGAACAACGAATTAAACAAAATGAAAATAAATAGTAATGGTAACATTTAAATATAGTCTAACACTCTCCCTATGCTTTCTAATACAAGTAATTAGTTTTGCACAGGTAAATGACAGCCTCATTAAAGATAACAGAATAGAGGTTATAAAAAACTTCATACCTATTCTTTCAGAAGCCATAAAAATTCCTGTTAACCCCAATCCTGAAAAGCCGGAAATTAGCAAGCCCAATTATACTTATCAGATACCCGACCAGCAATTTTCTATACAGCCCACCATCTACACCATTAAGCCGTTATCTTTAGGAACATTTTTATTACCTAAGCTTAAAAATAATTACACAAAACTTGGCTTTGGCAATTATACTTCTCCGCTGTTCGAATTTTATCTGAACTCTGTAAGAAATAAAAATACACAAACAGGCATGTTTATTAAACATATTTCTGCCAACGGAGATAAGGCATATAATAATTTTAGCAACAGTACTATTTATAGCTATGTAAAACAGTTTACTGCTAATGGCAGTTACGGAGTGGATGCAGGTTATAATAGAAATTTAGTTAACCTTTATGGCACACCAAATGATATTAAAAAATTAAGTATTGACCCCAAACTCATATATCAATTGTTTGATACCAAAGCATTTTTTCAGAATTACAATAAAGATAGTTCTTCTTTAACCTACAAGTTAGATTTGGGTTATTATAATTATAACGGAGATTTTAAATTAAAAAATGATAAAGTAAATGAAAATAACTTTTTTGTAAAAATTCGTTTTAATAAACAAATTAATACACTTCCTTTTGAACTGGTTACCGGTTTACAGGTTAATAATACTAAATTTTCGCCCGGTAATTCAACAGGTGAGTTTAATTATCAACGGATATATTTTGAACTCAACCCCCAGTTAAAATTAAGTGATGAAAATTTCTATCTCAAGGGCGGTGTTAATTTTATTATTGCAAGCGATTCGGCAGGCACGCAACCTTATTTATTTCCCAAGGCAGAAGGCGGATATAACCTCATTGCAAATAAACTGGTTGTATTGGCTGGTATAACAGGTAACCTGAAACCCAACACAGTAAAAGGCATTACCGGTGAAAATCCTTTTGCCACTAATTTCATTTTAAACAATACAATTAACCGATTTGAAATTTATGGAGGCTTTAAAGGTGAGTTAGGGCCAATGACAAACTTTACCATCATGGCTTCTTCCACATCAGTTAAAAACTTACTCTTTTATACCCATGATTCGGTACAAGCTAATCAGGTTACTACTTATGATTCTACCTATGCTAATTTAACAACTATATCTGCAAATATTAATCATTCAATTGGCGAAAAATTAAGATTAGGAATTGGTTTTAATGTATTTAACTATAAGCTTAACCCAACACTTGCGCACCCTTATTCCCGGCCGGGTTTTGAAGTCAAAACAAATGCAACGTATCATATTGCTGATAAATTCATTTTAAAGCTAGATATATTTTATATGGGTCAGCGTTATAGCAGATATCTATCAGGTACTGAAAAAAAAATAGATCCGTTTGTTGATGCAAATTTTGGAATTGATTATAGGTATAACAAAAATGTTTCAGTTTTTTTGAACGCAAATAATATTGCAAATAACAGGTATCAAAGATTTTATAGTTACCCGGTATATGGTATTAACATAATGGGTGGATTTACTTTTACATTTTAAAAATTACAAACAAAAATGGGTGCATTTAAAGTAAAAGGCGGTATACAATTAAAAGGCGAACTGGTGCCACAAGGCGCGAAGAATGAAGCTTTGCAGATACTCTCTGCCGTATTATTAACTTCAGAAAAAATCATTATCTCTAATATTCCAAATATCAGAGACGTAATGAAATTAATTGAACTCCTTAAAGATTTAGGGGTGGAAGTGGAAGAATTAAGCACTGAAACTTATTCATTTAAAGCAACTCAGGTAAATCTGGATTATTTGTTAAGTGATGCCTTTAAAACCAAAGGAGCAAGTTTGCGTGGTTCTATCATGATTATAGGTCCCTTGCTTGCTCGTTTTGGAATGGCCTATATACCTGAACCAGGGGGCGATAAAATTGGCAGGAGACCGGTTGATACACATCTGAGAGGATTTGAAAAACTGGGTGCTACATTTGAGCACTTGCAAGCTGAACGTTTTTATAAAATAAACGGCAAAAATTTAACCGGTGCTTATATGGTGCTTGATGAAGCTTCGGTAACAGGTACGGCAAACATTTTAATGGCTGCATCCTTAGCTAAAGGTTCTACAACAATTTATAATGCAGCCTGTGAACCTTACATACAACAGTTATGTAAAATGTTAAACAGTATGGGTGCAAAAATTACGGGTGTTGGTTCAAACCTGTTACAGATTGAAGGTGTTAAAGAGTTGGGTGGCTGCGAACACCGAATGCTCCCGGATATGATTGAAATTGGCAGCTTTATTGGGCTGGCAGCAGCAACAAATTCTGAAATAACTATTAAAAATTGTGCCATCAGCAGTTTAGGAGTAATCCCTAAAATATTTCAGCGTATGGGCATACAAATGGAATTTAAAGGGGATGATATTTTTATTCCTAAACAGGATTCTTATAAAATTGAAACGCTAATTGATGGTTCTATCCTTACTATTAAAGATGGCATTTGGCCTGCATTTACTCCCGATCTTATATCCATTGCATTGGTTACTGCAACGCAGGCTAAGGGAAGTGTTCTTATTCATCAGTGGATGTTTGAAAGCAGGTTGTTTTTTGTAGATAATCTCATTGATATGGGCGCTAAGATTATTTTGTGTGATCCGCACAGAGCAGTTGTAATTGGTTCAAACCGTGAAACTAAATTAAGGGGCATAAACATGTCATCTCCCGATATAAGAGCTGGTGTTTCTATGCTCATTGCTGCATTGGCTGCCAATGGAACAAGTATTATAAATAATATAGAACAAATAGACCGGGGTTACCAGTTTATTGATGAAAGACTTAGAGCAATCGGAGCTGATATAACACGTATTCCATAAGAATGAAAATAGCAATCTTATTTCTGTTTTTTGCTCCATTTGTAGGGTTTGCGCAAAACCGAAAAAGCTTTGAAATTGGAGATACTTTACCCGATTTCTCCTACCAGGGAACATTCCAGAAACCATACCATTTAATTGAACTTAAAGGCTCTTATGTGCTGATCCATTTTTGGGCATCCTGGAACCCTGAAAGTAGAATTTTACAACGGGATATGGCTCCTTCTTATTTGAAGTATAAAGATAAAAAATTTAAAAAGGCAAGGAAATTTTATATCATCAGCATTAGCCTTGATGAAACAAAAAAGTTATATGAACTGGCTTTGAAAAAAGATAATTTACCCTGGAAAGCACATGAATGTGATTTCCAGGGTTGGCAATCCCCTATTATTAAAAAGTGCAAAATAACAAGTATTCCATCCAATTTTTTGTTGAATGGAGAAGGGATCATCATTGCTAAAAATAGGAGTGCTCAAGACTTAGAACAACTTCTTCGCAGTTATTAATGTCACTATGTCACAAAATAAATAGTTGGCAACATCTTTGCTAAAACAGCAGAAAATAGCCAAAGAATTATGTTGAACGACAACGAAAATTATAATGAAGAATTAGAGTTTAAAGAAGATACTACTCATATTGATCAGGAATTAAAAGATGTTGCAGACGAATTAAAAACTCATCAGCATACAAATCCTCTGGCAGAAAATGGCAGCGCAGAAGAAAAACTTCAGGCGGAACTTACATCTGTTCAAGAAAAATATTTGAGGTTATATTCTGAATTTGAAAATTATAAACGCAGAACCAATAAAGAACGTTCTGATTTATTTAAATCTGCAAGCCAGGAAGTTTTAGTTTTAATGTTGCCCATATTGGATGATTTTGAAAGAGCCCTTAAAGCATTAATTTTAACAGATGAGAATAAGTCTGTAAGGGAGGGAATTGAATTGATTTATAACAAACTTAAAAGCACACTTTTTCAAAAAGGCATAAAGGAAATGGAAGCATTAGGTAAGCCTTTTGATTCGGATTTTCATGAGGCTATAACAAAAATTCCTGCACCAACTGATGAATTAAAAGATAAAATTGTTGATGTGTTAGAAAAAGGTTACTTCCTAAATGATAAAGTAATCAGGTTTGCGAAAGTGATTATTGGGGCTTAAACAGGTAACTAAAATTAAAATGGCGAAAAGAGATTATTATGAAATTTTAGGTTTAGGCAGAAACGCTGCTTCTGACGAAATAAAGAAGGCTTACAGACAAATGGCCATCAAATTCCATCCTGATAAAAATCCGGGTAACAAAGAAGCAGAAGATAAATTTAAAGAGGCTGCTGAAGCTTATGAGATTTTAAGTAATGAGGAGAAGAAAGTACGTTACGACAGATTCGGACACCAAGCAATGGGGGCTAACGGAGGAGGACACAGTAATGGAATGAATATGGATGATATTTTCAGCCAGTTTGGAGATGTTTTTGGTGAAGGTAATCCATTTGAGTCTTTTTTTGGTGGCAACAGCGGCCAAAGATCAAGAGGTGGTAGAAGACAAAAGGTGGGTTCAAATTTAAGGGTAAAAGTTAAATTAAGCTTACAGGAAATTTCTGCCGGGGTTGAAAAAAAATTAAAAGTTACTAAACAAATTGCCTGTAATACCTGCGGTGGATCTGGTGCAAAGGATAGGTCTTCTTTTAAAACCTGTGGCATTTGCGGTGGTTCAGGTCAAGTTAGAAAAGTAACTCAAACCTTTTTAGGCCAAATGGCTACAACGGCAACCTGCACAAGTTGTAATGGTGAGGGCACAGTGGTTACCTCAAATTGCAATAACTGCAAGGGAACCGGACGTAATGAAGGAGAAGAAGTTATTACCGTTAATATTCCGGCAGGTGTTGCAGATGGAATGCAACTGTCTATGAGCGGCAAGGGAAATGCACCTGAAAGAGGCGGAATACCCGGAGATTTAATTATTCTTATTGAAGAAATAGAAGACCCCGTATTAAAAAGAGACGGAAATAATATTATCTATGATCTGTTTTTGAATTTCGCCGATGCTGCATTGGGCACACAGGTTGAAGTGCCAACGGTGAATGGTAAAGTAAAAGTGAAGATAGAACCAGGTACACAACCAGGCAAAATACTCCGCTTAAGAGGCAAAGGATTGCCCGAAATTAATACCGGTTATCATGGTGATCAATTGGTTCAGATTAATGTTTGGACTCCGAAGAAAATCACCTCAGAAGAAAAAGCAATTTTGGAAAAATGGAGAACTTCTGAAAATTTTACCCCTAAACCTGATAAAAATGACCAAGGTTTTTTTGACAGAATGAAAGAGTTCTTTAACTAATAAATTATCTAGGGCAATTTAAAGGTCTGCTACTTCCTGAACCTATATTTACGTAAACACCCAAACCTGAAAAAAAGTATGAATCAGGTGGAATAAATGAACTTTTAAATAAGTTTCCTGAAAGCTTATTTGATGATGTTACATTTAACGAGTTCTCCCAGTATAAACTCACATTTTGTGTTACACGAAAGCCTAAATTAATTCCAATATTTCCTACAATTGCCGCCTTCTTATCTGGTATATCAATAAAGCCAAATGAAATTGGTCTATCTCCAACTGCAGCATTTTTATAACCAACGGTAGAAAAAATGTCTCTTATGCCTTTTGTTATCGGATCAACTGTAAAATACATAGATTTAAAATAAATGGCACCAATACCAAGTTGAACATTTGCTGTGGTTCTACCCTTTTTTAAACCAGCGTTTCGATTAAGGCTATATTGAACATTGAATTGCAGATCATCAAAATTGCATTGTGAACCTTGGCTATTTTGGGATTTAAGGGTTAACATACTTCCATGTTTTCCGCTAATTCCAATCTCTAAACGTTGGCTGATAGCAGCATAAACACCATAGAAAAAACTTGGCCTTACTTCTTTAAAACTGCCATAATTGGTTGTAATTATGTAATCCATTTGGTTAGTAATATAAAATGCATTTCCATAACCAATACCAAAACGCCAGTTTTCAATTGCAAAGGGGAGTTTTATTTTAGAGTTTAAAACGGGAGGAGATGCCATTAAACTATTTAAAAAAAACAGCATAATCAGCAATGAACTAAAAAAAGAGTTTCGGATAAGTAAAAACAATGGTATTTTATTTTTACTACTTAATGACAAGATTTGCTCCAAAGTTAAATTCATAAATTAACTAGTTTTAAATTTAGCAGTCTATATAGTTCATTTCTCAAAATTTTGGACATCCAATACGATTTGCATATCCACCAAACCTCAAATAAACACTTAAACCCATATAATAATAGGCATCCGGAGGAATAAGCGATTTTTTAAATAAGTTTCCTGAGAGTTGATTTGTAAGTGCAACCTGCAAACTATTTTCGTAATAGATTGAGATGTTAGGAGAAAGCTTAAACCCGAGATTGATACCTAAATTCCCTAAAAGGGCAATTTTTTCCCCAGGTATATCTTTTGCACCAGTAGTGCTACCGTAACCTAAACTCGATAAAACTCTTTCAATAGATTTTGTTTGGGTATTAACTAAAAAATACCTGGATTTATATTGCATCGCACCTAAGCCACATTGCAGATTACATGTTAAGAAACCAGAAGTTAAACCTACATTATTGTTTAAACTTCTTTGATACATGATCTGTATTTCATTAAAATAACATTCAAGCCCTTGCGTGTTTAGCGATTTTAAGGTTCCAAAGTATCCATTTTTAACAACAATACCCCATTCATTATGGTTACTGAATGCTTTAAAAGCTCCTAAAGTATAATTGGTTCGTAATTCATTAAATTCTCCATACCCTAAAGTTAAAGTATAATCCATTTGGTTACCAACATACAAAGCATACCCTGCACCAGCTCCAAACCGCCAGCCACCAGAGCTTTTCTTATATTTATTAAATGTACCCGACTTCAAAATGTTGAATTTTTCTGATAATGGATCAGCCCCTTTTGCCTGTTCAAATATCAAAATTGAAAATAGTAACGTGAAGATAGAAATTTTGGTTATTCTCATTTAATCTAATATGTTACAAAATAAAAGAATTAAGCGTTTTAAAACTAACTAAATTTATGACAAATTACTTAAATAAGTGGTAAATCATTGTCACTTATTAAAATGCGCTGATTTTAATACCCTAAATTAAAATAACATTAAAATTATCGACCCGATTATATGAACAGCTCCAAAACCTGTTTAAATAGTATTTAAAACGTTTAAATTTATTTATTATCATTTTGTTTTTCAGTTAAATTATTAAAAAGAATAGAATGAATGCATAAAGTGTATTTAATTGCAACATGATGATTATTGAAGCAAAATCAATTAACAAAAAATATCAGGATCATGTAGCATTGAAACATATTGATATTTCAATTAAGAGAGGAAGTATTTATGGTTTATTAGGTCCAAACGGAGCAGGTAAAACTAGTTTGATTCGCATTTTTACACAAATTACGCAGGCTGATAGTGGAACAATTTTATTTAACCAGGAAACCTTACAATCCAAACATATTTTTGAAATGGGTTATTTACCCGAAGAAAGAGGTTTATATAAAAAAATGTTGGTAGGTGAGCAATTGTTATATTTTGCTGAACTAAAAGGGCTTTCAAATAAAGAGGCAAAGTTGCGCTTAAAATACTGGATAGATAAGTTTGAGATTAAAGATTGGCTTGGGAAAAAAGTGGAAGAATTATCAAAGGGTATGCAACAAAAGATACAGTTTATTGCCACAGTATTACATGAACCTAAATTAATTATTCTTGATGAACCTTTCTCTGGTTTTGATCCTATTAATTCACAAATTCTTGTTGATGAAATTCTTTTGCTGAAAGACAAAGGTGCCACTATAGTATTCTCTACGCACAGAATGGATTCTGTAGAATTATTGTGCGACCATATTGCACTAATTAACAAAGCAGAAAAAATATTGGACGGCCCCGTAAATGATATTAAACAACAATATAAAAGTAACCAGTTTGAAATTATTTATACGGGTAGCGCTCTTGTTTCTGATGAATTAATTGAGGTAAATTATACGAAAGAAAAAAACGGGCAGCACACTACCGTTTTAAGTCTCCAAAATCTGATATCTACAAACCGGTTGGTTCAGCACATATTAAATAACCCAATAGACATAAAAGGATTTAGAGAAAAACTTCCCTCAATGGAGGAAATATTTATTATGGCGGTTCAACAAAAAAACAATTTTAAAAATGCATAAAATCTGGCTCATTAGCAAAAGAGAATATCTTACAAGGGTAAGAAAAAAGTCATTTATTATAATGACTTTTTTGTCTCCTGTTTTAATTGCTCTTTTTTATGGTATTATAATTTATTTTTCAATAAACAAAGAAATTGCCGATGATAACAAGCATATCGTTGTAAGTGATGAATCGGGTGTTTTCTTAAACAACCTTAAAAGCAATAAATCTATAACATTTTCTTATCGTAATGTTACTGAAAGCGAAATAAAAAATATACTTAAAAACGGGTCGGTATATGGTGTTTTAATGGTGCCTGATTCACTCTCCAAAGAAAGTTCAAAAATACGATTACTAGTTAACGAACAACCAAGTTTAAATACAATAACAAATATTGAAAACCAGCTAGAAATATTGCTAAAAAATAAAAAGCTGAGCGAAAATGGAATTGATAAGAAGATATTACATGAAATAAATCAGACTTCCGTAGAAATCAATACGGTAAAACTAACAGACAATGGATCTGAAAATGGAAACTCAGGGGTAACCACTTTAATTGGATTTGCCGGAGCCATTCTAATTTACTTTTTTATATTTTTATATGGTGTTCAGGTAATGAAAGGAGTTATTGAAGAAAAAACAAATAGAATAGTGGAAGTAATTATTTCTTCGGTTAAACCCTTTCAATTAATGATGGGAAAAATTATAGGAATTGCTTTTGTTGGCCTTACCCAGTTTATTTTATGGATAGTTTTAGTGGCATTATTAAGCATACCTGTTTCTGCTTTGGTTATGAATTTTATGGATGTTGGAACAGAAGCATTAACAAAAGGAAATGATACTTTAAATCAGGCAAAGAATGCAGGTGTAGAAAACTTTTTAAGCGATCTTGGTAACTTTAATTTTGGACTTCTTATAGGCATGTTTATTTTTTACTTTATAAGTGGGTATTTATTTTACGGGGCTTTATTTGCAGCAGTTGGATCAGCTGTAGATAACGAAACTGATACGCAGCAATTTATGATGCCAATTACCATGCCTTTAATTTTTTCAATTGCATTGGCACAGTCAGTTGTTGTTAACTCCCCAAACGGTTCATTATCTGTTTGGCTATCTATGATCCCTTTTAGCTCACCTGTTGTTATGATGGTGCGATTACCTTTTGGGATACCAACCTGGCAAATTATAGCATCAATGATATGTATGGCCCTGGGCTTTATTTTTACCGTTTGGCTTGCAGGCCGCATATACCGAATAGGCATTTTAACTTATGGTAAAAAACCAACTTATAAGGAGATCTGGAAATGGTTTATCAGTAAAAATTAATGAAACAGAACTTATCCTTTAAAACTTTACAAATACCTGCATTCCGTTACTTTTTAACTACCCGAATATTTTTAACATTTGCGTTACAAATGCAGGCGGTAATTGTTGGTTGGGAAATTTATAAACTTACTAAAGATCCTTTTTCATTAGGATTGATAGGACTTGCGGAGGCTATACCTGCAATTTCAATAGCTTTATATGCCGGCCATATAGCAGACATAAAAAACAAAAAAACTATCTTAATTATTGCTCTAATGGCAATGATTTTATGCAGTATGGGGCTGGCTTTTTTTACCAGTAACTATAGTCAGTCATCAATGGCTGATACCCAAACAGTGTGGTTCATTTATGGGTTTATTTTTTTAAGTGGATTTGCCAGAGGATTCTATGCACCTTCATCGTTCTCTATCTTATCGCAATTGGTACCCCGCGAAATATTAACTTATGCTAGTACACTTAACAGCACAGCCTGGCAATTTGCTGCTGTAGCCGGACCGGCATTAGGTGGGTTATCGTATGCATTTTTGGGAATCGAAAAAACGTTTATAGCTATTGTATTGTTTTCTATTTTAGCATTACTAAGCCTATTTAAAATAAATATACAGTTTGAACCAAAAACTGATTTAAGGGAAAAAATCATCCCCCGTTTAAAAGAAGGAGTTGCATTTGTTTACCACAACAAAGTAATTTTATCCGCACTTTCTTTAGATTTGTTCTCGGTTTTATTTGGAGGAGCAACAGCTTTACTTCCGGTTTTTGCCGATGAGATACTAAAAACCGGACCTGAAGGTTTAGGCCTTTTAAGAGCAGCACCTTCAATGGGGGCTGTTATAACTATGATAATTTTATCATTTAATAAAACCATTAAAAATGCAGGAAGCATCTTGATAAAAGCCGTAGCTGCATTTGGTGTATGCATGATTTTATTTGGCTTATCAGAAAATTTCTATCTATCACTTTTTCTGTTGTTTTTAAGTGGTGCTTTTGACAGTATAAGTGTAATTATAAGATCTAATATTTTACAAATTCATACCCCCGATGAAATGCGCGGTCGGGTATCGGCTGTTAACACAATTTTTATAGGCTCTTCAAACGAAATAGGTGCTTTTGAGAGTGGTTTAGCTGCCAGGTTAATGGGCACTGTAAACTCAGTTGTTTTTGGGGGTATAATGACGTTAGGAATTGTGGCTATAACACAAATGAAGGCAAAACAATTAAAGGCTCTTGTGTTTAACCATTAAAGTACGGTTATTATCAGATTTCGAGTAAGCCATCCGGCATTTCAACGTAAATTATTTTATGTTCATCGTCAATTTCCATTAAGATAGGATTTATGGCGGGTATTAATAATTCCTGTTTCCGATAAGTGGTTTTAATAAGCAGTTGCATTGGCATTTCAAGTAAGGCTTCCACTATGCCCAATTCACCCTGTTTTGAATCTATAATTTTATAATTTAAGAACGAATCATCTAATTTTTGCTCTGGTTTTTTTAGCCCTGCTGAGGGAGCAAGGAGTGCATAACCAACTAATATTGAAGCAATATCCATTTGATCAATCCCCTCTAATTTCAAAAAGGCTTCCTCTTCATAGTTGTGTTTACATTGCTGAATATAAAAAGGAACGGGCTTTCCTCTTATCTGAAGAAAAGCCCATTCTTTAAAATTTATTTTGCGCGTTAAAACAACTTTTAACTCGCCCTTAGTTCCATGAATTTTAACAACAGAGCCAATTTCAACAAAATCATTTCTGCTTATTGTTTTCATGGCCAATGTATTACTCTGTAGGTTTTTCGGTAGTTTCCGAAACTACTTCTGCAGCAGGCGTTTCCGCTTCTGCTTCAGGTGCTGCGGTTTCTACTGCAACCGGATTGGCAAGAGCTTCAGCTGCAGCAGCTTTGGCAGAAATTTTTTCTAAGCGGGCAGTATTAACTTTACTTTCTTCAGCAAGCTTATCTGTAAGTTTTTGCGTTGCTGTTTGTTGAACTCTACCAACATGCGCTTCCACTTTGTTAACCTTTTCATTTACCCAACCGGTAAATTTTTCATCTGCCTGTTCCTGGGTTAATGCTCCCTTTTTAACACCTACGGCAAGATGTGTTTTTAATAATGCACCTTTGTATGAAAGGATGGCACGACAGGTATCGGTGGGTTGAGCACCGTTTTGCAACCAATAAGTTGCTCTGTCCACATCCAATTCAATTGTTGCGGGCTGCGTCTGAGGAAGGTACGAACCAATTTTTTCGATAAACTTACCATCTCTCGGAGCACGCGAATCCGCCACCACTACGTGGTAAAAAGGTGATTTTGAACGTCCATGACGTTGTAATCTGATTTTTACTGACATACTATAATTTTGTTTTTAAACCCGGTTCTCCATTTCCGGGGCTGCAAATTTGATGTTTTTTTCCCAAAAACCAAAGTGTATCAGGTATTTTATTCCAAAATTTATAATAAATTGAACTGGGTAAAGTGGTGAGTAAAGTGTTTACTATGGAACAAATGCCATTCAGCAACAGATAATTCTCCAAAAATTGGATGTACAAAAGTAGATTCAGGATTATTTTGCCAATAAGTAAGATATACATCCACTTCTTTTAAAAGTTTGTCTTTAGCTTCTTTTAGAGAAAAATAATTTAGTGGTTGAAGTCCCGCAGGAAGAAATGGAGCCACGAAATCTTTTTTAAAAGGGGCGTCGCTAACTAAAATAATCCTTTTTACTTTCTCCACTTTTTCGGGAGGCGTAACAAGCGAAACCGAAAACTCTCCGCGGGATAGTTCCATTAGCAGCATTAAATGTTCTATCATATGTTGTGCTGTCATAGAGCCCCAACTTGCAGGTGTTTTCACATCAAGCATTATTAAATAATCTTCAAGGGTATCAGATGGAAATTTTATAAAATCAGTCATTAGTTAAGGGTTAATTTCAATAATTTTATAATTTCCATTAATCTGTTTGAACCAAATTTGTCCATCATCACCAATCATTGCGCCACTTTTGCTTCTAAAAATCCCTTTTGGATCCTGATCTAAAATTTCCTGAACAAAATCGGGACCGAAAATTGAATCAAATCTGCGAATAAAATCTTGCTTTTTAGGATAATCTCTTAACGGAAACTTGATCATTCCCGCAATTTTTTCCCTATTCCTGTCCATAACATCCCATTGAAAACTTTTAAAGAAAATTACAAATTTTTTCGCATTTGGAAAACCGGCATTATCCCAACTCATAGACCAGGTGCTATCTCTTAACAACTGCGGTTTGTGCTGATACTCATTTTCAAGCGTATAGTCGATAACCTGGGCATCCAAACCCGGTATAGCCCCATCGTAAGTATCCGAACTGAATTTAGGTTCAACTTTTACTACAGAATCCTTTTCATCAAATAATATATGTGGTACAGGCTCTTCACAGGCCATTGTAAAAAGGTTAGCTATTAACAGAATAATAAATATTTTTTTCATCAGATTCCGGTATAATTATGGGGTGATATTTTATATAGTTCGCCTTTAACTTTTTCATCAACCGGCAAGTTAGCTATAAATTTATGAATAACATCCCGGGTAATTTGTTCATTTGTTCTTGTTAACGATTTCAGTGCCTCATAAGGTTTTTCAAATCCTTCTCTTCTCAAAACTGTTTGAATTGCTTCTGCCACAACTGCCCAGTTTGCTTCCAGATCTGATTCTAATTTTGAAGGGTTCAACAATAATTTATTTAACCCTTTAATGATAGAATTAAAAGCGATGAGCTGATGTGCAAAAGGAACTCCAATATTTCTTAACACGGTGCTATCTGTTAAATCACGCTGTAACCGGGAAATCGGCAGTTTTGCTGATAAGTGTTCAAAAAATGCATTAGCAATTCCCAGATTACCCTCTGCATTTTCGAAATCTATAGGATTAACCTTGTGAGGCATCGCGCTTGAACCTACTTCTCCTTCTTTTAATGTTTGCTTAAAATAATCCATAGCCACATATTGCCAAACATCTCGGCTCAAATCGATAAGGATAGTATTGATTCGCTTAAAAGCATCAAAAAGTGCAGCGAGGTTATCATAATGTTCAATTTGTGTTGTTGGATAAGAGCGATCAAGCCCCAGCGACGAACAAAAATTATTCCCAAAATAAAGCCAGTCAATTTGCGGATAGGCCACATGATGTGCATTAAAATTACCCGTAGCCCCGCCAAATTTAGCCGGATAAGTAAGTTGCTTTACTTGTTTTAGCTGTACCAGAATTCTGGAAACAAAAACCTGCCACTCCTTTCCCAATCTTGTTGGTGAAGCCGGTTGACCATGCGTTCTGGCCAACATCGAAATACTTTCCCAATCATTAGACTGACGTGTAAGTATATCAATTAATTGCTGCAATAATGGTAACACCACATTTTCAACCGCATGTTTCAAACTCATCGGTATAGCAGTATTATTTATATCCTGAGATGTTAAACCAAAATGAACAAACTCTGCTGCTTCGCTTAATTTTAACCTAATGAACTCATCTTTTAAAAAATACTCAACCGCTTTAACATCATGGTTGGTAGTTTTTTCAATATGCTTAATAGAAGTGGCCTGATCCAAAGAAAAGTTAAGATAGATTTCCCGAAGTTGCCTGATTTGTTCAGCATTTACTTTGTCTTTTAATTGCGGTAAAGGAATTTGAGTAAGTGCAATAAAATATTCAATTTCAACCCATACCCTGTATTTTATCAAAGCAAATTCACTAAAATAATTTGCCAGTGGTTCTGTTTGTTTTCGGTATCTGCCATCTACAGGACTAATAGCGGTGAGGGTTTCGGGTTGCATAAATGGAAATTTGAGACAAAAGTAAACGCCTATTGCTTTAAATAAAAATTAGTTCTCCACTTGTATATCTGCATAGAATTTTATTAATTACTTAAAATTACATTATATGCGCTGCAACTGGACCCAAAATGACCCGCTAATGATTATTTATCATGACCTAGAATGGGGCACCCCATTGTATGAAGATTTAAAACTTTTTGAATTTCTGATATTGGATACATTCCAGGCAGGATTAAGCTGGAAAACAATTTTGTACAAGCGTGAAAATTTCCGCAAAACTTTTGCAGGGTTTGATCCAGTTAAGATTTCAAAATTTAGCGAAAAAAAACTGGATGGACTTATGCTAGATGCTGGTATTATCAGAAATAGACTTAAAATATACGGCACAGTTAAAAATGCCAGAGCTTTTTTACTGGTTCAAAAAGAATTTGGCAGTTTTGAAAAATACATCTGGCAATTTGTGGGAGGAAAGCCCATCCTTAATAAATGGAATAATGCAACGGAAGTACCAGCAACATCCAGTGAAAGTGATGCCATGAGTAAAGACATGAAGAAAAGGGGATTTACATTTGTAGGATCCACCATTTGCTACGCTTTTATGCAGGCTTCAGGTATGGTAAACGATCACTTGTTAACCTGCGAAATACATAAAAAGGTTCAAAAACAATAAATCTATTTAACAAAAAGGCCCCAGATATCATTACCAAAAATCAATACCATCATAGTTAGCAATAACATCATTCCGGCATATTGCGCGCGCTCCAAAAATTTCTCACTAAGCGGTCGCCCCAATACCATTTCGAAAAGCAGGAATAAAACATGTCCACCATCGAGCGCAGGAATTGGAAGGATATTCATAAATGCAAGTCCTAAAGAAATAAGTGCCGTAAACAACCAGAACCTGCTCCAGATCCATTCTCCACCATAAAATTTAGCAATTCCAATGGGGCCCTGAACAGCTTTGTTAACTGCAATATCGCCTTTAAAAATTTTGGCCCAACCTTTAATCTGGGCGTCTATTGTTTCAACAGCTTTATTCCAACCAGCCGGAAAAGAACTTAAAAAACTATAATGTACAATTTCATATTGAAAGTCTTTGGTATCCGGCTTAAATCCTACTCTGCCAGTCTCATCCACTTTCACATTTAATACCACAAGGTTGTTATCTCTTAACACCGTAAAGTCTGTTTCTTTACCTGCATGATCTTTCAGTAATTGCTGAAACTGATCAAAATACATAAAGCTTTGGGTATCTACTTTTGTTATTACATCATTTACTTTTAAACCGGCTCTTTCTGCATTATTACCCGGAACAAGTTCATGAATATAAAAGTGCATGCGTGGAAGAAAAAAATCTGCTTTGGCATTACTAAACTTCTTTATAAAATCATTTGGTAATTTTACCTCAACTTTTTTACTATTGCGTTCCACCAGATAACTAACATCCTCACCCAATACATGCTCAATTTTTAAAGCATCTTCAAAGCGGGTTATTTGTTTGCCATTAACACTAATTAGTTTATCGCCTAGCTCAAATCCAATTTCTTTAGCCATTTCTGAAGGAACAATGCCATTGGTAACTGAACTATTTAACGTATATTTTTCTCCATACGTGTAACTCATCATGGCAAAAATTATAACACCTGCAATAATATTCACCACCACACCGGCAATCATTACAATTAACCGCTGCCACGCTGGTTTACTTCTGAATTCCCATGATTGAGGGGGCAGTTTCATGGCTTCTTTGTCCATGCTTTCATCAATCATACCGGCTATCTTCACATAACCGCCTAAAGGCAGCCAGCCTATCCCCCATTCTGTATCACCGCGTTTAAAAGAAAACAATTTTACGCCCCAGGCATCAAAAAAAAGGTAAAATTTTTCAACTTTAATCCCAAAGGCTCTTGCTGCGAGGTAATGACCAAATTCATGTAATATAACTAAAATAGAGATGCCCAAAATTAACTGGGCTGCCATAATAAGTGCCTGCATTTATACTTCTAATGTTTTAAGTTGTTTTGATAATTTTAAAATAGTGCCGCAAAAATAATCAAATATTACAATAAACCCTGTGCAATTCTTCTGGTTTCCAAATCAGTTTCCACATAATCAAATAAAGTAGGGCTGGCAATGAATTTAACTTTTGCCATGCAGTTTTCATTAAGTTCAGCTATTTTCAGGAAACTTATCTTATCCTTTAAAAAAGCTTGTACCGCTATTTCATTAGCAGCATTTAAAATACAGGCAAGATTTCCTCCTTTATCCATTGCATGATAAGCAAGTGCCAAATTTCTAAAGGTTTCCAGATCAGGCTCTTCAAAAGTGAGGGTTTTAATTTCTTTAAACGACATTCTTTTAAAAGATGAATTTGTTCTTTCAGGGAAAAAGAATGCGTAATGAATAGGTAGTTTCATATCAGGTAAACCCATTTGGGCTTTTATACTCCCATCTGTAAATTCAACCATGCTGTGTATAATAGATTGCGGATGTACCACCACTTCAATTTGCTTTTGGGTCAAACCGAATAACCATTTGGCTTCAATAACCTCAAAACCCTTATTTATCATACTTGCAGAA
This sequence comes from Bacteroidia bacterium, assembly GCA_014376805.1. Taxonomy (GTDB): domain Bacteria; phylum Bacteroidota; class Bacteroidia; order UKL13-3; family UKL13-3; genus B1. The sequence goes on along the minus strand of JACMQU010000178.1, from coordinate 76,202 downwards.
TCGATAGTAATTTTGGCACCCATATTCCAGTTGGGATGCTTAAGTGCATCGGCTTTTGTAACATGGGCAAGTTCGTCTCTTTTTCTACCCCTGAACGGACCACCCGATGCCGTAAGAATAACTTTATCAATTGCGTTCTGATCTTCTCCTATAAGACATTGAAAGATAGCAGAATGTTCTGAATCTACCGGGATAATATCTACTTTATTTGCTATACATAAAGCAGAAATAAGTTCTCCGGCAACAACCAGTGTCTCCTTATTGGCAAGTGCTATTTTCTTTTTATTTTCTATAGCTTTAATGGTTGGCTTTAACCCACTATAACCTACCATAGCCGTAAGTACTGTATCGGCAGAAGTTATCTCCATCAATTCTTCAATAGCTTTACTTCCCGTAAATACTTTTATATCATGGGGATCAAGTGCCTCTTTTACTTTAGTGTACTGCGCCTCATCAACAATTACTACATGGTTTGGTTTAAAAGCTATAGCCTGGGTAATTAAAAGTTCGGCATTGCAGTTAGCCGTGAGCAACTCTATTTCAAGTTTATCAGATTGTTCCTTCACTATTTGCAGTGCTTGAGTTCCTATGCTGCCTGTACTTCCTAATATGGCTATTTTTTTTTTCATTATTGTCTGATAACAATATTTATACAATTTAATCCGGGCACAAGTTATACCTTTTCTTTGATGAACTCAATCAATTTCCTTCGCTTCATTTCTTGTTGGATCAGCATTTTAATGGCATCAAATCAATTTTAAATTGTTCATCCTATTTATCTTCCGCCGATTCTGTATTTAAGGATAGCACTAAATTATTGTTCATTAATTTTATTAGTTGTAAGATAGTTCACATAATTGCAATTTTAACTTCAAAAGCTCGTTCCATACTTATTAAAGAACGGGTAATATTACACGAAAAATAATTTTCAGAAGCATCTTAAACTCACTTAAATTTATTCTGTTAAGAGCCCTTTAAAATCTCTCAGAAAACAGCAAAATATCCATGTAAAAAAAAATCCTGTTAACTGTATTTAATTTTAATCTTTAATAAATTTTACAAGTTTTTCTGCAATTTTTCTATCATTACTTAACCGCGGAACTTTATTTTGACCGCCCAATTTTCCTTCGTTTTTCATATAATCAATAAAAGCAGTTGGGTTCAGCACGCGTATAATAAGTGGCTTTAAAATAGCCCCATTAATTAAATCTTTATAATAAATGTTTTTTTGTTGTAAAGCCCTATCAACATCAGCAGAAAACCGACTTAAATTTTCCGGAGGGAAAGCAAAAGAAACAAACCATTCATGATAAGGCAATCCACCTTCGGGCGGGCTAACCATAGGCGCAACCGTAAATTCTATAATCTGAACACCATATGTTAATGCCACTCCTGCAATGGCTTCTTCTACCTCTTCACTAATTACATGTTCACCAAAAGCAGAAATAAAATGTTTGATCCTACCGGTAACTAAAATGCGATAAGGATTTATAGAAATAAACCTCACCGTATCTCCGATGTTATACCCGTATAAACCTGCATTGGTATTTAAAATTAATACATAATTTACATTTAACTTTATATCCTTTAATGAAATCCGCAAGGGCTGATTTTTATAAAATTCATCTACAGGAATGAACTCATAAAAAATGCCATTATTGGTTAATAACAACAAGCCTTTTTCACTTTGTGAATCCTGCATGGCAATAAATCCTTCAGATGCCGGGTAAGTTTCAATAGTATCAATTTTTTTACCAATGCTTTGTTCCAGTTTTGCTCTATAAGGCTCAAAGTTTACCCCACCATAAACAAAGAGATTAAAGTTAGGAAAAACGTCTTTTATTTGCTTTCCGGTAAGCGATGTTATTTTATCAAAGTACATTTGAACCCAAGGCGGGATGCCGCTAATCAGGGTCATATTCTCCCTGATAGTTTCATCTGTAATTTTTTCTACTTTCAGTTCCCAGTCTTCCATACAATTAGTTGTGTATGTAGGCATTTGATTGCTCCTTAAATAGGAAGGAATATGGTGGTTAACAATGCCACTTAACCTGCCGGTAAAAACACCATTCTTTTTATCCATTACCGGACTACCGGAAAGAAAAATAAGTTTTCCATTTAAAAAATCTGCATTCCCTGTTTCATTAATATAACATAACAGCGCGTTACGAGCCGAATTGATATGATAAGATATAGAATCTTTTGTTATCGGAATATATTTAACCCCAGATGTAGTACCAGATGTTTTTGCCCAATATAATGGTTTGCCTGGCCATAATACATTTTCTTCACCGTTTAAGGCAGCTTCTATATACTCCCTTAATCCTTCGTAATCACTAACAGGTACCGCCTTTTTATAATCATCATAACTTTTTATTTTATTAAAATAATGTTCGAGGCCAAAGCGTGTAGAAGAACTTTTATCAATTATTTTTTTTAACCATTTTTGCTGGTGTTTAATTGCGAGTCTGCTTTCTTTTATAATCTTATTGCGGATATACCAGGCAAAAGGTTTAACTAAAAAAGATTTTATACCCATATAATTTAATAACAAAAACGTAACAATATCGAATTTGCCTTTTATAATTTTACCCGAATCGTATCAATGATTTCTTTTAAATTAATATTCTTAAATATTTCTACGAGTACCGTGTTTACATTCATTTTTTTAAGATCTATATCACCGTTTAATAAAATGTTTTTAGCAGCCAGTGCAATGGCAGTTCCTTGCTTGGTGCGGGTTACGGCAGATGATTTTGAAAGGTCTGATTCAGCTACTTTCAATTTTAAAGACTCTCCGGTTATTTCAGCTTTAACTGCCTCAAGATGAAATTGATTTTTTAACTGAATCTCTAGTTTATTTAAGGCAGATTGAGTAGCTTCATTAGTGGCATTACTCAAATTTGCAGAGCCTTGTTTTGCCATTTTATCTAAAGTGCCACTTAATTGTGCGAATGAACAAAGTGTGCAAAATACACTTAGGATGAGTAATACGGATAATTGCTTTTTCATACATTAATTGCTTATTCAAATTAAATAAATTGTCACCTATTTCAGGTTTAAAATTAAATTTTAATAGGCTGATATTTTTTTATCTGAGGGAGAAATAACTTCAAAAGAAAATCTTAGTTTTATACTTTGTTGTGGCTGCAATTTTAAATTCCATTTTATTAAACCTGTTTCTTTGTTAACCGAGCCGCCATCACTTACATTGGTTTTTATTTCTATTTCTTTATTGGCAGACATCGGAACCTGGTCTTCAATGATTAAATCTATTGCCTCATTAGTACTGTTTTTAACGCTGATTTCATAGGCACTACTTTCTTTTTTTGTTGTACCGAAAAAAGATTTTGCACTCATTTCTTTAACCTTAATACGTTCAGTTGTTATTCTTTTATCTACCCCTAAGGTTAACAGTAAGGTATCAGTTCCCGAAGCAGATATCATTGTTTTACCAGTATAGGTCCCTTCAAAATAAACATTTGCTTCTGCTTCAATCTGATTTATTAAATCATTGGCCAGAACCTGAGCGGTTACAAATACTCCGGGTACAATTTTAGGTACAGCCGCATGTGCATAAATGGCTGCCTGGGAAAATGTAGTAAGATCTACCTGGTGAAACTTGTTATCTGACGGAATAGTATAAGGTGTATTAATTTCAAATACTGTGTTAATCATATTCTGCGAAACGCTTACAAATTCGGCCATACTACTTGCTGCATCAAAGTTCATAGTTGCAGGCTGCATACTTTTATTCCTTCTTTGTGCTTCCTGTTTTTTTATTTCAGGCTCAACAAAATTTATAAAATTTGTGGTAAGCTGAGGTTTAGAGCCGCCTTCTAAAGGATTAGCAGTAGTAAGTTTCAGCGTAACATTTTTCCAGCTTTCGCCGGTATTTTGCTGGATATTGGCTTTCAATAAAAACTGTACCGGCGACTTCGTATCTTTAACTCTTATGTCATAAAAAGGCTGCCAGCTAACCCCGTTAGCAAGGTAATTTATTTTAACTTCCACATTGCTAACAGCTCTTTCCACTTTTACATTTACCAGAATCTGGTTATTTAAATTTAAGGTTCCTTGATTATATTCCTCCAGTTGAAGTTGCAATTTTTGAAGGATGCCGGTGTACTCTTTTTCCAGTTTATGAAGTGTTATCATTTCATGTTTAAATTCGATCAGCTTTTTTTGATAAATAGCCAAAACATCTTCCAGCTCATCCGCTTTAACTCCCTGAGCCGTACCGCCAACATATTTGTTTGCTATCAATACATCTTTTTGCAAAGCGATAGATTCTTTATCAGCTTTTATGGCAGACAGGTGTTCATTCAACCGCTCAATAGAATCTTCCATCTCCATTATTAATTTTGGCTTTTGATCAACTTTTAAATAATCATTCTGAGTTGATATAGATAAAATGGTAATTCCACTCAACGCTTCTGCCTCTATGCTATTGGCAATAAGGTTTGGAGAAATACCTTCAAATACAAGGGTATAATAACCTTCATCCAGGCTTACTTTAGCATTGCGTTCAACCTGCGCCTGACTTCTAAAAACAGTGACATGCGTAATTGTCGATGCTAATTTTTTTTCGGTTTGAGCCAACAACTTCTGGGAGAAAAAACCCAAGAATAAAAGTAAAATTATTGCAAATTGAGATACCTGTTTATTATTCATAACATTTAACTTATAATTTTTACAAAGGAATATTTCCGTGTTTTTTGCGGGGCAAATTTGCTACTTTATTTTCAAGCATCTTAAACGCTTTTATCAGTTTAATTCTTGTTTCTTCAGGCAAAATAACTTCATCTATAAAACCTCTTTCAGCAGCTCTGTAAGGATTAGCAAACATGCCTGCATATTCTGCTTCTTTGGCAGCAACTGCTGCTGTCCTATCATCAGCCTTATCAATTTCACGCTTAAAAATAATTTCAGCTGCACCTTTTGCACCCATTACAGCAATTTCTGCAGTAGGCCAGGCAAAGTTCATATCGGCACCTATATGTTTACTATTCATTACATCATAAGCCCCGCCATAAGCTTTCCTTGTTATTACAGTTATTCTTGGAACAGTTGCTTCACAAAATGCATATAATAATTTAGCCCCATTGGTTATAATTGCATTCCACTCCTGATCGGTTCCAGGCAAAAAACCAGGTACATCTTCAAATACCAGTAATGGTATATTAAAGCAATCGCAAAATCTTACAAACCTTGCTGCTTTTTGAGAAGAACGAATATCGAGCACTCCTGCTAAGAAGGCAGGTTGATTGGCAACAATTCCAATACTTTTACCGGCAAGTCGTGCAAATCCTACAACAATGTTTTCTGCAAAGTTTTTATGCACTTCAAAAAAACTTTCTTCATCAGCAACCTCGGTAATCACCTCCCTAATATCATACGGTTGATTCGCATTTACAGGAATAATATCTGCAAGTTTTATCCGCAATTCTTCAGCTTGTTCGTATGCTATGGCAGGCACTTTTTCTTCACAGTTTTGCGGTACATAACTCATCAGTTTTTTTAGCTGCTGTATACTTTCTATTTCATTGGGTGCAGTAAAATGTGCAACACCACTTTTAGCCGAATGTACCGATGCGCCTCCCAGATCTTCGCTGCTAACTTCTTCATGTGTTACTGTTTTTACTACATTGGGTCCTGTAACAAACATATAACTGCTGTGTTCAACCATAAGAATATAATCTGTAATGGCCGGACTATAAACTGCACCACCAGCGCATGGCCCCATGATAACAGATAACTGGGGAATAACACCGGAAGCTAATGTATTGCGATAAAAAATATCTGCATACCCCCCTAAGGATACCACGCCTTCCTGAATGCGTGCACCACCACTATCGTTTAAACCAATAATGGGTGCACCGGTTTTCACTGCCAGATCCATCAGCTTACATATTTTCTCTGCATGTGTTTCAGATAAGGAGCCACCGAATACCGTAAAATCCTGCGAAAAAACATAGGTTAATCGTCCGTTAATAGTGCCATAACCTGTTACAACACCATCACCTAAAACCTTTTGTTTCTCCATTCCAAAATCATTGCTTCGGTGCTGCACAAATGCACCTATCTCTTCAAAGCTTCCTTCATCCATTAAAAAATAAATGCGCTCCCAAGCCGTTAATTTGCCTTTTTTATGTTGTGAAGCAATTCGCTCGATTCCGCCACCTAACTTTGCCTCATCTCTTAACTTTAAAAGTTCTTCCCGTTTTTTCATCATCTTGTCTATGCTTTGAAAATATTATTTATAGTTGTTTTTTTAATAAATTTTTGCGAACCTTTAGTTTAATAAATCCATTATACCTTCTACATCAATTTGTTTTATCAGCGATTCATCAGTCTCAATAATATTATCCGCTAACAATTTTTTCTTTTCCTGCAAAGCAAGTATTTTTTCTTCCACACTATCTCTGGTTATAAACTTATAAATAAAAACGTTCTGTGTTTGTCCTATCCGGTGTGCCCTGTCAATTGCCTGTCTTTCCACAGCAGGATTCCACCAGGGATCAATCATAAATACATAATCAGCTTTTGTGAGGTTTAATCCGAACCCACCTGCCTTTAAAGAGATAAGAAAAAAGGGTGCTTGGCCATCCTGAAATTTATTAACCATTTGTTGTCGTGCTTCATTAGTCATTGAACCATCAAGGTAACAATAATTAATATTTTGAGATTCAAACCATTTGCGATATATCTCCAGTTGCGAAACAAATTGGGAGAACATCAAAACTTTATGTCCTTCTGCCAGGGCTGTTTGCGCCATATAGGTAACCTCATTAAACTTGCCACTTTCACCTGTATAATCCGGATTGGTGAGTAATGGATGATTAGCAATCTGCCTTAGCTTAGTTAAGCCTTGTAACAAGGTAAAATGCGATTTATTTACACCTAAATCGCGTATAGCTTTTATAATTTCATTGCGGTAATATGATTTAACTTTTTCATAAGATTCTTTCTGTTCTTCCGGCATCTCACAATAAACAACCTGTTCCATTTTAGGTGGTAGTTCTGTTGCCACCTGATCTTTTGTTCGCCTTAGTATAAATGGATTTATAATAGATTTTAACTGAGCCATTTTTTGAACATCTTTCTGCTTTTCTATTGGCAATACAAAGCGTTCATTAAACGCCTGTAAGCTTCCCAAAAGGCCGGGATTTACAAAAGATAACTGACTCCATAGTTCTTGCACACTATTCTCAATTGGCGTACCTGTTAACACTAACTTATTACTGGCCGTTAATAATTTTACAGCTTTGGCAGCTTGCGAATTGGCGTTTTTTATAGCCTGACTTTCATCTAAAATAACGTAGTTAAATTTAAAGTTCCTTAAAACATCAATATCTACTCTCACTGTACCATAAGTGCTTATTACCAAATCATATTTAACAAAATATTGCACATCTTTTATTCTGTTAATGCCTGTATAAACAAGTATTTTAAGATTAGGCGTAAATTTACCTGCTTCATTAAACCAGTTATAAACAAGTGAATTTGGCACTACAATAAGTGAGGTGCGGATAAAGGTATTGGAGTTATGCTGCGCTAAATGACTCTTTGATTTGCTGTGGTGTGCAACAGCTCCGTTTTGCCTGTATAAAATCTGGTTCTCTGTAACGTTAGCGGCATGCTCAAAAATATTAAGTTGTCTGCCAACAGTTGTAATTATTTCGGGTTCAACCACTATGGAACTTTCTTCCATTTGCCGCGATTTGTGTTCAAGATACAACTCCCTTTCTTTTTGAATTAGGGTTAAGGTCTGTATCGTTTTACCTAATCCCATATCATCTGCCAAACAACCTCCAAACTGATTTTCTTTCAAAAAATAAAACCAGTCAAATCCAGCTTTCTGATAGGGCCTAAGAGTTCCGTTAAAATCATACGGAAGATCCATTTCGCGCATCTGTCCATAATCGCGCATCTTTAACAATTTTTCACTAATTTTTAAATATCTCCCGCCACAATGTGCCAGTTCCTCTAATAACCCCAGGTGATGTTTTTCAATTATTATTTCATCATTACTGTTGCTGAATTCCAGAATACCACCCAAATTTCCAAACCACTCTTCTGGTATAACGGCAATCATTCCATTAGGTAAAATAAATTCACGCTTACCTTTTAATATATAATCGCGCAGGGATATGAAAGAAAATGTATAATCACCGAATTTCACTATAGCTTGTACATCAAACCAGTCTCTTTGTTCCTTAACTTCAATTTTTAATTCCCTTAATCCTATAAAATACCTGGTATGCTCACTATTCTGTTGTACCTCAATTCCATTTTTCTTAAGTTCCTCATGGTGTGTATTAAGCCATTCCAAAAACTCATACTTATTAGTTCCATCAAAGCTTAATAAGTTATTCTCATTTTTTATTTTAGTAGTGGATGGTAACTTAAAAAAAGCCTGGCTTAAATTAATGAGACCCAGTTTGGTAAGTATATCTTTTTTGCCTTCCTCCCATTTTCTGTTCCGTTGCACGCGGTTAAAAACAAACCGGTCATCAATTTTATGCAGGCGTGCAATAGTATTCTGTTCCGAGTTATAGTCAAATATCATTTCCGAATAATCAAACTGGAGTTTAAGTGCAACATCTTTCATAAAGAATTGCTGCATATTTAAAACGGCCATGCCATAAGATGGCTGATTATAAATGCTAAAACAATCAGATTTAACATCATATTTTTCAACCAGTTGAATTACAAATTTATTAAGATAAGTTTCTTCCGCATTCTTTGGAATCTGAATAAAACGTTTACTCATAAATGGAACTAATTTCTTTCCATCCACATTTTTTTCAAAATCATATAAATGATTTTCTACCAATAACCATGCAGGCGTTTGAGAGACAATCAATGCTCCCTTGCCTATAAACTCAACCTTATGATCTTTATATTTTAGGGTTGGATAATATCTGATTCCTTCGGGATTATTTTTAAAATGAAACCAGATATTGGCCTGTTCATCTCCTATAGTAATTTTTATGGAAGTGGGGTTATTATCATTACCATTCCGGTATATCGTTTTGCCACGCATCCTCAAAAAAACCTTATTCATTTTTTCTTCCAGAAATGGCCTGATCTTTTCTTCAACTAATTCCTTTGGGCAATATTTAGCAAAGAACTCTGAGGTTCTTATTTTTCTCTTGGTGTCGGTATTAAATTTTTTAAAAAGAAAATCATCATCTGCTTCATCAAGCATTTTAATCAGCTTAAATTCTTCTTCACTAATGTTCTTAGCAAAATAGTCGGCAGTTTTGGAGAAAACACGCTGATGAGTAAGCGTATATGCTCCTTTCCCATTCACCTGTACTACATGAGGTTCAAGCATTATACCTATAACAGGATGCTGCATTAAAGTAAATACTAAAGCGAAGGGCTGGGTGTTAACTACTATCAATTACACTACACGTTAAGTGAGGCAAGATAAGTCAATTTGATGAATACAGATCAAGTAAAAGAAAAAAAAGAATTGTTTTTTTTCTTAACAATTTATAGTTCCTTCAAATACCATTTTTGCCGGACCCTGTAGCCAAACATCAGAAAACTTTAAGAGATGTTTATCAAAATTAAATTCAACGCATAACTCTCCACCCTTTACACACACATCTATGCTGTTATAGCCTGCAGGTAAATTGTTAAAGATTGCAGTGGCTAAAGCTGCCGCTGTGGCACCGGTTCCACAAGATAAGGTTTCATCTTCAACACCCCGCTCATAGGTTCGTACTATAATGTTTTCAGGTGAAGTAACATTCACAAAATTAACATTAATTCCATTCTCTTTAAACTCATTGTTATAACGAATAACTTTGGCCTTTTCCACCAATGTAATTGTATCAGTTGGTTCAGTTATAAATTTTACATAGTGTGGTGAACCTGTATTTAACACAAATGTATCAGGATTTCTTATTTCAATTTTTTCAACGGGAATCATTTCTAATTTCACCAATGCAGAACCGTCCTTATGTTTAGTTTGCATAGCTAAATGTTTACCGTCAATTGCAAAAAATTCTGCTCTGTTTTTAACAATATGAAGGTCTGATGCAAACTGACTGATGCATCTGCCGCCATTACCGCACATAGAACTTTCCTTACCGTCACTGTTATAATATTTCATGTAAAAATCTGCATCTGCATGTGGTTGTAATAAGATAAGTCCATCCGCCCCAATCCCAAATCTACGATTGCATAATTGTTTAATAAGTGCTACATTATTTAAAGGAAAAGTTAACTTACGGTCATCAATTAAGATAAAATCATTTCCGGTGCCTTGGTATTTTTTAAATGTTAAATTCACTCTTTAGATATTTTATGAAATTGATTATCTGAAAACAAAGAATATGCCTTATCCATCATGAATAAATAATAAGTACCTGCAGGTTCATCAAAAGAAAAAAACAAAGGGGCATCTGTTTCAAAACCAAACAACAATAATTTTTTACCGGAAAATCTATAACCTCTGAAATGAATAGGAGATTTCCAGTATTCAACGAACAACTGTTTTTGTGAAGCTTTAGGTTTACCATATAAACTTTTAAAAGCAAGCATCTGCAAAGAGCTGTCATCTAAAATAGAATCTGTTTGCATATTTAAAGCAACAATTCTCTCCTTTGTTACAATCCCGTCAAATACCCACATTAAACTATCCATTAAAAAATAATCAGATTGAATGATATTGTTGTTTTGAATATATTTTTCTAACTGTGCTTCTGCCTCAGCGAATAATTGCGTACTGTCTAAAATTTCCGGTTCAGTTGAATAGTTTTTTGTTAATGGTTTTTCAATTTTATTTTCTTTAAAAGCCTTCTCTGTTTCTTTAGGCTCAGGCATAATTTCTTCTGTGGAAAAAAAATTTATTCTTTCTATCAAAGGCTTTCTCCGAACGGCTGTATCGATTGTTTTATCATAATTTATACTTAAATAATAATCAATAATTAATACAAGACCAAGTACCGAAATAATGGCGTAAAACCAACCCCATTTCTGCGGCTTCTTAAAAAGTATTTCATTTTTATCATACTCTGCCAGTTCTTCCTCTAAAATATTTTTTCGGTGAATCACATAAAAATCAAAATCTTTTCTGAACCTTTCATTCTCGTTCAACTTCTGATGAAAAGCGGCTAATTCCTGGCCCCGCATCTCATTTCGCAAGAACTTCTCAAAAAAATATTGATGCTTTTCGTGTTCAAAATGCATAGAAAACCATAGATTACATTACAGAAGCGGCAAATTTCGTTAATTTAATGGTATAATATGACAAATTTTATTTACGTTAATAGTTTCATAAGCAATAATATGTCAATTTGTACATTGGAATGCTTTTTGAAAGTCAACACAAATAATAAATATACGCAAATGAAAAAGTTTTTTGGATTAATATTGGTGGCAAGCCTTGGAGGTTTTGCTGCCGTTGGGATTACAAATTTATTTGACAAGAAAGATCAAACTCACTTTACTCAGGAATACCTGGCGAGATATACCAGCCTTTCAGAAAATAAAGGTCATGATTTTGTTGAAGTGGCCGAATTAGTTACGCCCACGGTTGTTCATATAATCACAAGTATCAATCCAACACAAACAGAAAAGGATGGCCAAAGAGATCCGTTTGGAGGTTTTTTTAAAGGATTTGAAATACCTCAGCAACGAGGTGGAGGTTCAGGTTCGGGCGTAATTATTTCACCTGACGGATATATTGTAACTAATAATCATGTGATAGACAATGCCAGTACAATTAAAGTGGTATTGAATGATAAAAGGGAATACAATGCAACATTATTGGGCCGCGATCCTAACACTGATCTTGCTTTAATCAGGATTGATGAAAAAAACCTTCGGTTTGCTGTGGTTGGAAATAGTGATGAGGTGAAGGTGGGCCAATGGGTGCTGGCTGTTGGTAATCCTTTTAATTTAACATCAACAGCTACAGCCGGAATTGTAAGTGCAAAAGGCAGGGGTCTTAATTTATTGCGTGATCCCAGAAACCCGGAAACGCAGTATGCCATCGAAGCTTTTATACAAACGGATGCAGCGGTAAACCCTGGAAATAGCGGTGGAGCATTGGTAGCAACCGATGGCAAACTAATCGGAATTAACTCGGTCATTGCTAGTGAAAACGGGATATTTGCAGGTTACTCCTTTGCCATACCTGTTAATTTAATGAAAAAAGTTGTTGATGATTTAATGAAATACGGCGAAGTACAAAGAGGCTTGCTTGGTGTGCAAATACAGGACGTAACAAATGAACTTGCCGATAAAGAAGGGCTACCAGAGGTAAAAGGAGTATTTATTGGAAAGGTAACTGAAAACAGTGCTGCTGAAGCAGCCGGGCTAAAAGACAAAGATGTAATTGTTGCCATAGATGGAGAAAGAGTAAATTCAAGCAATGAACTACAGGAAAAAATTGGCAAAAAAAGTCCGGGCGATAAAGTAAAAGTGAGCACACTAAGAAACGGCAAACCCTTAGATTTTGAAGTTGTTCTTAAAAACAAAGAAGGCAAAATAACTATTACCAAAACAGAAAAAATTGAATCAAATAAAGTGCTCGATTGCGAATTTGAAACCATAATGCGCGAAGAAAAATTTAAATTGAAAATAGCGAACGGTGTGCGTGTTAAAAAATTAGGCGATAAAAGTCCATTGAAAAAAGCAGGCATTCAAAATGGTTTCGTAATAACAAGCATTGATAAAAAATCTATGTCAACCATTGCAGATGTAAAGTTAAGTCTTGAAGATCACAAAGGAGGGGTATTGCTTGAAGGAATTAACCCCGATGGAACTAAAGGTTATTATGGATTTGGACTATAGCATAAAAAATATAATTTGATAAAAAACAGCTTGTAACCTTACAAGCTGTTTTTTTTTATTATGCCTGAACCAAAAAATAAAACAAAAATTATTCAACAACAAACAGTAAAGAAGTTATTTTCGCGCCTGATGGAATTATTGAATGAAAAATATTCAGCCTCGGGTGTTGATTTACTTGACGTGGCTAATGAATTTGGAGCACCGGTTTATATTTATGACGGCAATAAAATTATTGAACAATATAAACGATTGGTAAACGCATTTAAACCGGTAAACATTAAGGTAAAATATGCCTGTAAGGCACTTAATAATTCGGCTATACTTAAGCTGCTTAAACAAGAAGGATGCGGTTTGGATACGGTATCAATTAATGAAGTTAAACTAGGTTTAAGAGCTGGCTTTGCCCCTGCAGATATTATATTTACACCCAATTGTGTAAGCATTGAAGAGATACAGGAGGCCGTTAAACTAAAGGTACATATTAACATTGATAATATTTCGATATTAGAACAATTTGGAAGTATTTATGGCAATACCGTTCCATGTTGTATTAGAATTAACCCGCATATTTTAGCCGGCGGCAATACAAAAATTTCAACAGGGCATATCGATTCAAAATTTGGAATTTCGGTTTATCAGTTAAGGCATGTATTACGTGTAATTAAATCGAGCAATATTTTGGTTAATGGCTTGCACATGCATACCGGTTCCGATATTTTAGATGCAGGAGTATTTTTACAGGGTGCAGAAATACTGTTTGATGCCGCAAAAGATTTTCCCGACCTGCAATTTATAGACTTTGGAAGCGGCTTTAAAGTGAGTTATAAAGAAGGCGATATTACCACAGATATTGAAGAACTTGCAGCATCCATTGCCCATAACTTTGCGGAGTTTTGCAAAGAATATGGAAGAGAATTGGAGTTGTGGTTTGAACCGGGTAAATTTCTTGTAAGTGAATCGGGTTACTTTTTGGTTAAAGTAAATGTACTTAAACAAACAACTGCAACTGTATTTGTGGGTGTTGACAGTGGCCTTAATCATTTAATAAGACCAATGCTTTATGATGCTTACCATTCTATCGTCAATCTGTCAAACCCGGCAGGCAAACAAAGAATTTACACGGTAGTTGGTTATATATGTGAAACAGATACTTTTGGTTGGGACAGGAAACTAAATGAAGTGCACGAAGGAGATATTTTATGCTTTAAAAACGCAGGAGCTTACGGCTTTACAATGAGCAGTAATTATAACGCCAGGTTTAGGCCTGCGGAGGTTTTAATATATAATAATAAGGCACAATTAATAAGAAAACGGGAAACATTTGAAGACCTTATTATGAATGAAGTGGAGCTTGAATTTTAGTTGTATTTAATATGTTGATGTATGGGTTGGATACAAAAATAAAAAGCAATAATTGAAAAAGTTATACGCCTTCTGTTGCTGCTTTTTTATGGCATGCTTTGCGGTGTTTGCACAACATCCTTTAATACATTCTAATCACCCTAATAATATTCTGCACCATGCCGGAGATACATTACCCAAAGAAGAGGAACATTTAAAAAACATCCTTCTTATTCAACATATCGAAATACCACAAACATCAACACCTTATGACGTAATTTATCATACAGGTTATGCCTTACATTATAATGAACAACATGAGCAGGCCGACTGGGTGGCTTATGAACTTAACCTTGACGAAACGGTGAAGTTGTTTGAGCGCACTAATAAATTTTTAGCTGATCCGAAAGTAAGCACAGGGTCGGCATCAAACATTGATTACAAAGGTTGTGGATACGACCGCGGACACCTTGCTCCAGCGGCCGATATGAGCTGGTCGGCACAGGTAGTTAAAGAATCTTTTTATTACAGCAACATGAGTCCGCAGGTACCGGCTTTTAACAGAGGTATCTGGAAGCGGGTTGAAGAACAGGTGCGCAATTGGGCCATCGAATATCAGTCAGTATATATTGTTACAGGCCCGGTTTTAAGTGCTGATCTTGCATCAATTGGTCCTGATAAAGTTAGCGTACCACATTACTATTATAAAGTAATTTTAGATGGGCATGATCCCGAAGCCAAAGGCATTGCATTTATTATTCCTAATTTGGGTTCAACATTACCCTTGCAATATTATGCAGTAACCATAGATAGCGTTCAGAAATTAACCAATATAGATTTCTTTCCCTTGATACCTGATGTGCAGGAAAAGCAAATTGAAACTACACTTTGTGTTGCATGCTGGAATTGGGATCATACAACAAGTACTGACATTAGCAAAACCAAAAAAATTAACACCACAACAGCGCAACAAAAGGAGGAAAGAATTTTTTACACAGGCCCCAGGGGAGGGAAATATTATTTCAGCAAAAGCGGAAAGAAAGTGTATGTTAAAAAGTGAAGGGAAATGTTAAAAACTATTGATAACACGCATGAGAGAAATAATCAAAGGTAGTAGACAGTAATCGCACAATTTTTTTCATTTTCTTTCTTTACAAGAAAATAAAGAGTTTTGAGAAAACACTAACAATCCTTATCGAACTGATTTTATATTTTTAGTTCCTTCAATTCCTTTTCTTTAACAGTTGGCGGAATCACCCCATTCTTTATCTTATCAATAAAAATTTTGCGACCTTTGTGGCTTGGTACTATGTTTTAAATCCATTATTACCGGGTCTTACGGGTATAGTAGTGTGGTATAATAATTGAATTCCGCCGATAAAAATATCATATCCAAAACTTTTATCAGAATTTTGAAAAAAAAATGTGCATTTAAAAGTTTTTTTGTTTGCAGAAGCTGAGTTATAAGTTTGAGCACAAACTTCAACTTTCAATAAGACAAAAAACAAAATAATTAATTTACAGAATTCTTTGTTCATCAAGCTAAGTAATAAAATAATTCAAATAACGATCATTACTGTCCGGGAAAACATAAAAGCAAAATATATTTTCCTGCAAAGGCTTGATACCATTCAGTTCTATTGTTGGATAAAAAATGTAACCCCACTTGTTCGCTAACCTGTGTTAAAAACAATTTAGATTCAATAAATAAATGCAACTATTAGGATTGGAATAGACGTAATTAGAACAAAAGCCGCTTTAAAAACATTTCCTTAACCAACCATTTCCAAATAGTTCTCCCCATAATTTTAACATCAAACAATACCTGCTACTCAACTGTTAAATTTGCAGGTAAACCTTCAAAAAATCTTACTGAATGAAATTCTCACACTTACACGTACATACGCAATTTTCTTTGCTGGACGGTGCCGCGGATATTGGCAAGTTATATAAAAAAGCTGCTGCAGATAATATGCCAGCACTTGCCATTACAGATCATGGCAATATGTTTGGCGCGTTTGAATTTGTTGCCGAAGCCTATAAACATAAAAACAGTGATGGTAGTTTAAAAGTTAAACCTGTAGTGGGTTGCGAGTTTTATGTAGTTGCCGATCATACCAAAAAAAGTTTTACAAAGGATGATAAAGACGTGCGACGCCACCAGTTATTACTTGCAAAAAATGCGGAAGGATATAAAAATATTATCAAGCTTTGTTCTCTTGGATACATGGAAGGCATGTATGGCAAGTACCCGCGCATTGATAAGGAACAAATTTTAAAGTATCATAAAGGTTTAATAGCAACAACCTGCTGCCTTGGGGCATCGGTACCACAGGTTATTTTAAAAAAAGGAGAAGAGGCGGGCGAGGCAGAATTTAAGTGGTGGTTAGATATTTTTGGTGAAGATTATTATGTAGAAATTCAAAGACATGATATACCCGATCAGCTAAAAGTAAATGAAGTATTACTGCGCCTGGCTCAAAAATATAATGTGCCTGTTATTGCTTCAAATGATTCACATTATGTTGATCAGAAAGACTCCAATGCCCATGATATTTTATTGTGCATTAATACGGGCGAAAAACAAAGTACACCTACCTTTAAAGATGTTGATGACGATGCAAACATCAAAGGAAAACGTTTTGCTTTTTACAACGACCAGTTTTATTTTAAAACAACAGAAGAGATGACTAAGCTCTTCAGTGATATTCCGCATGCCATAGATAATACAAATGCAATCGTTGATAAAATAGAAACCTTAGATCTTAAACGGGATATTGCATTGCCTAACTTTGTTATACCCGTGGAGTTTTTAACACAGGATGATTACCTGCATCACTTAACATACACCGGTGCCAAAGATCGTTATAAAGATATTACTCCGGAGGTTGAAGAGCGCATCAATTTTGAATTGCATACCATTAGAACCATGGGCTTTGCAGGCTACTTTTTAATTGTGGCCGACTTTATAAAAGAAGGCCGCAACATGGGCGTATTTGTTGGTCCGGGGCGAGGGTCGGCAGCGGGTTCGGCAGTTGCCTATTGCATTGGTATAACAAATATTGATCCTATAAAATACGATTTACTCTTTGAACGTTTCTTAAATCCCGATCGTAAATCGATGCCCGATATTGATACCGATTTTGATGATGCGGGCAGGCAAAAAGTTATTGATTATGTGGTGCAAAAATACGGCCGTAACCAGGTGGCTCAAATAGTTACCTATGGCACCATGGCCGCAAAAATGAGCATTAAAGACGTTGCCAGGGTTTTAGATTTACCATTGCAGGATGCCAACGCATTGGTTAAACTTGTTCCGGATAAGCCGGGTATTGAATTGGGCCGCTTATTAAATGCACCGTTTGATGGCGAAAAAAGTCTGAAAGAAAAAGAAGGCCTTCAATCAGAAGACCTTGAAAATGTTAAAAAACTCAGGGAGATCTATGCGGGTAACGATATACAATCGAGGGTGCTTAAAGAAGCCGAAATATTAGAAGGTTCTGTAAGAGGAACAGGTGTGCATGCCGCCGGTATTATTATTGCGCCTTGCGACCTTACAGATCTTATCCCCGTTGCCGTTGCCAAAGATTCTGATCTGCTTGTAACCCAGTTTCAAGGTAAGGTAATTGAAGATGCAGGGGTTATTAAAATGGACTTTTTAGGACTGCGCAATTTAACCATTTTAAAAGACGCACTTGTGCTTATTAAGCAAATACATGATATTGATATTATTCTGGAAGATATTCCATTAGACGATCTAAAAACATACGAATTATACCAACGCGCTGAAACCAATGGAACCTTTCAGTTTGAAAGTGCGGGCATGCAAAAATACCTCAAAGATTTAAAGCCTGATAAATTTAATGACCTGATTGCAATGAACGCATTGTACCGTCCGGGCCCGATCAAATATATTCCAAATTTCATTAACCGTAAACACGGCCTCGAAGCTATTACATACGATCTTGAAGAAATGAAAGAGTATCTTGAACCTACATACGGTATAACTGTGTACCAGGAACAGGTAATGCTGCTTTCTCAGAAAATTGCGGGTTTTTCTAAAGGTGATGCCGATGTGCTGCGTAAAGCAATGGGTAAAAAAGACAAGTACACCCTTGATAAAATGAAAGGAAAATTTCTTGAAGGCGCTTTAGCACGTGGTCATAAAAAAGAAACCCTTGAAAAAATATGGACCGATTGGGAATCGTTTGCACAGTACGCATTTAATAAATCTCACTCTACTTGTTATGCATACGTGGCTTTTCATACTGCCTATTTAAAGGCACATTATCCTGCCGAATATATGTCGTCGGTGCTAACCAATAACCTTGGTAATATTGAAAAGGTTTCGTTTTTTATGGAAGAATGCAAACGCATGGGACTGCCTGTACTGGGGCCTGATGTGAATGAATCATTTGCAGGGTTTTCTGTTAATAAAGAAGGTAAAATAAGGTTTGGGCTGAACGCTATAAAAGGTGTAGGCGAGGCCGCTGTTGAAGCCATTATAAACGAACGCCTGAATGGTAACTATAAGAGTATTTTTGATATGGCCAAACGCATTAACCTGCGGGCAGTGAGTAAAAAAACGATGGAAGCATTAGCACTTGCCGGTGGCTTTGATTGTTTTGAAAATTCACACCGGGCACAGTATTTTGTCAATGGTCCGGATGAAATTAACATCATTGAAAAAGCAATCAGGTATGGAAACTCGGTTCAGACAAATGCTGCCAGCAGTGCCATGAGCCTGTTTGGCGCGGTATCGGGTGTGGTGTTGCCCGAACCTCCTTTGCCACCTGCCGAAACCTGGAGCCTGATGCATAAACTGAATGCCGAAAAAGAAATGATCGGAATGTATCTTTCCGGACATCCGTTAGATCCCTACCGTCTCGAAATTGATAAACTCACAACTCATAAACTAAGCGATTTAAATGACCTTGCCCCTCTTAAAACTAAAGAAGTAAAAGTAGCCGGTATCGTTACGCTAGCTGAACACAAAGTATCTAAGCAAGGTAAAAATTATGGCAATATAACCCTCGAAGACTTTAGCGGTACCTACACACTTCCTCTATTTAATGATGATTATATAAATAACCGAAAATTTATGGAAGTGGGCTATTCTCTTTTTCTGAAAGGCAGGGTTCAAAACAGATGGAATAAAGAAAATGATTACGAATTTAAAATTACCGGAGTAGATATGCTTAATGATATTCGCGATAAATATATTAATAGAATTACGGTGAGCATGGATTTGGCTAAGGTTAACAGAGAATTACTCACCTTTTTTCAAAGCCTCGTCAAAACAAATCCCGGCAATTGCGTGTTAAATTTTGATATGATTGACAATCAGGATAATGCTTCCATCAGATTGCTTTCTACTAAAATAAAATTTAGTCCGAACAATGATATTTTGAAATCTTTAAATGAATTAGGTTTAACTTTCACTTTGAATTAATACTGACAAAATGTTGTAATATGGTCGTTGGCATTTATATTGCACCTGTAAATACTCATTATACAAAATATATGGCATTAGAAATAACCGACAGCAACTTCGAGGAAGTGGTGCTGAATTCAACTAAACCCGTGTTGGTAGATTTTTGGGCCGAGTGGTGTGGCCCGTGTAGAATGGTTGGTCCGGTGGTTGAAGAATTGGCCAAAGAATATGAAGGTAAAGCCATTGTAGGAAAAGTAAATGTTGACTTTAATCCAAAAATTGCTACAGATTTTGGAATTATGAGTATTCCGGCTTTATTGTTTTTTAAAAATGGTAAATTAGTTGATAAGCAAATTGGAGCGGTTCCTAAACATGTGCTTTCTAATAAACTAAATGCCCAATTGGCATAAATTATCAAACATTTTATATAATTTGCAACAGTCGGTCATTATTTTGACCGGCTGTTTTTTTTATGACTAATTATAAAATAAAAGAATCAGATCTGTTACATATTAAGAATCTTGAACTGCTTGCGAAACAGGTAGTAGAAGGGTTTATAACAGGTTTGCATAAAAGTCCTTATCATGGTTTTTCAGTTGAGTTTGCCGAACACAGGCAATATAATTCGGGTGAAAGCACCCGTAATATGGATTGGAAATTATTTGCACGAACCGATAAATTATTTGTTAAACGCTTTGAAGAAGAAACAAATTTAAGATGTCAGTTGGTTATAGATACCTCTGGTTCCATGTATTTTCCGGCTGATGGATTAAACAAAATAAAGTTCAGTATCATTGCTGCTGCATCGCTAATTCAGATGATGAGAAGGCAAAGAGATGCATCCGGAATAACATTATTTGATGATAATATCTGGTTTAATTCACCTGCACGTTTAAGTGTAACCCATCAAAGATTGCTATTTGCAAAATTGCAACAATGCCTTGATCATACAGCTATAAAAAAAGGTAGTGAGATTAGTAATAGTTTACATCAGTTAGCAGATACTTTGCATAAACGTTCTCTTGTTATCATTTTCAGTGATATGCTTCAAAGTGGCGACGATAACGTGTTTGCAGCAATGCAACATTTAAAATACAATAACCACGAAGTAATATTATTTGATGTGAATGATAAAAAACTTGAGACAGAATTTGCATTTAAAAACCGCCCATATTTATTCAGAGACAGTGAAACCGGTGAAGAATTAAAACTTCATCCACAAGCCGTTAAAGAGCAATATTTAAATTCTATAAAAGAATTTAAAACTAACCTTAAATTAAAGTGCATGCAATATAAAATCGACTATAATGAAGCTTTTGTAGAGGACGATTTTAATCAAATACTTATGCCTTTTCTTCTGAAAAGAAACAAGGTTAAATAAGTTATCTGCATTCCTTAAAAATTAAGAGAGTCTTACATAATTTTTTGTTTAATAATTATTTAAGTTGAAATATTTTGCTGGGTTTTAAAAATCATTACCTTAGTATAATGTTAAGCAAAAGGCAATTCCTGAAGTCTTTATTTTTTTCTGCTGCCTTACCTCTAAAGATAAGAAGAGAACGCCTGCTTAAAAAATTACCACCCTCCTGGACCACCGAAGCTTTTGATGCTTACTGGTTGAAAATCCGGAGTGATTATAAACTCAAAACAGAATATATAAACCTGGAGAACGGCTACTTCAATATGATGTCACAGCCGGTTATGGATGCCTATTTCAATGATATGAGAAAAGTTAATCTCGAGGCATCCTGTTATATGAGAACCGTTCAGTTTGAAAATAAGCAAAAAACAAAAGAACGGCTGGCAACTTTATTTGGTTGTTCTCCCAATGAGCTTATCATTACCAGAAATACAACAGAATCTTTAGATACTATAATTTCAGGCCTTAACTGGAATCCCGGAGAAGAAGCAATAATGGCGGAGCAAGATTATGGAAGCATGCTCGATATGTTTAAACAAAATGCTAAAAAATATCAAATCGTCAATAAAATAGTTTCTATTCCTTTGAACCCAAAGTCTGATGAAGAAATAGTTGAGTTATATGAAAAAGCTATCACTTCCCGCACCCGCCTGCTAATGATTTGTCACATGATTAATAGTACAGGCCATATCTTACCTGTTAAAAAGATATGTGATATGGCACATGAAAAAGGTGTGGAAGTTATGATAGATGGTGCACATGCAGTGGCACAGTTCGATTTTAAAATAAGTGATCTTAATTGCGATTATTATGGAAGTAGCTTACATAAGTGGCTCGGCGCACCGCTTGGTGCAGGCATTTTGTATGTTAATAAGGATAAAATAAAAAACATCTGGCCATTATACGGCGAACTGGGCTTTGGTGAAAATGATATAAAAAAACTTAACCATACAGGCACCCACCCGGTGGCTACAGATCTTGCTATTAACCATGCCATAGATTATCATAATGCCATTGGTATTAAGCGCAAAGAAGAACGCCTGGGTTATTTACAAAGTTACTGGACTACAAAAGTGAGAAAAATTAAAAATATAATCATAAACACACCGGCAGAATTAAAACGTAGCTGCGCTATTGCCAATGTAGGCATTAAAGGTATAAGACCATCAGAGCTTGCCAACATCCTGTTAAAAAAATACAAAATATGGACGGTTGCTATAGACAATGCAAATGTACAAGGCGTAAGAATTACACCTTCCATTTATACCACCATAGATGAGTTGGATAAGCTGATTGCGGCATTAAAAGAAATAGCCGCAAGGTAGTATTAAAATTTTCAGCAGTATATTTTATTTATAGGCAACTATACTATGGGGCGCAATAAAATTATAACAATCAGCGTACCTAAGTTAATATTCATATCAAATAGTATAGCGTATCATAAATTTATCGGGATACATGGCGTGATGCATTAATCATTCATGAAAAGAAATATTCTGATTGGTAATTATATAAGGTTTTTAAAGGAAAGTATATACTCAAAAAGGCAAATAAAAATTCGAGTGGAAATTGCATACGCTCAACCTTCAATAAATTTCGGGTTACATAAATTGGAGAAATTTCATTGTTAAGAGTACATTACAATCTTGCAAAACATACAGCGAATATAACAGTATACAACCAGCAAGAATTGTCAATCGTTCTCATTTATAAATACCTACTATCCGGTATAGTTTGCTGATTTGTATTAAGTTAATTTTGAAATGATATTTAATAGTTAATTCGGAATTGACGTTTAGGTTTCAAAAATTGCTAACTGATTTCACATTCAAAAATAAGCACACAATAGTTGCATTGTAAAACTATTATGTACAATAATTTTATTAAATGGAATTTTATTTTTTAACAAATTACCAAATAAATCAATGAAACTATCCTTATTAAAAAGCACGATCTTATGCTTGTTAGCCATTCTAATTCTGGCTGGCATAAAAGACTCCATTAGCAAACTTTATGTAAAATTTGGAGCAGCTAAAATTGAACTTAATAACGCTAATCCAAATAATGTTATTCGCCTGTTTTTTGATCGGTATGGATATTTATATCCTAACTATCCAATAGATGATAAGATCATCCAAATTAATGATAGCAGACTGGAGGTTGTATTTAAAAATAATCCAGATTTATATAAAGATATTTGTCAATCAGAAAGCCCGGATAATCCACTATTAAATTCATGCAATAACCATGATACGGATAAAGACCCATTGCAACATACTTTAATTAATAAGGCAATTAATTCAATCAACAAAAATGCCATAGACCGAAAATTAATATTTATTATTCATGGCTTTAATAAACATCCGTTACTGCCTGAGAATGCTAGTTCAAGCTATGAAAATTTAATATTGAGAAATGAAATTCAAAAAGAATTTCCTGTTGATAGTTTTTTGTTTGTTGAAATTTATTGGGATGGATGTTCCCAGGTTAATGGAACACAAACAATTTTGGAAAGTTCTTATAATACATTTAAAATTTGGGACAATGCCCAGGCAGCCTCAAATTATATTGGTTTAGAATTAAGGAGAATACTTTATGGAATATCAGCTAATAATATTTATATCGTTACGCATAGTTTAGGTGCTAGTGTGATAACAACCGCCCTTTTTAACGTTGAAAAGTTCAGGGATAGTAGATATATGAGAGAAATTATTGAACTCTATGATGATAAAAACATTTATAGCACTCCCACAAAACAATTTAGTGTAGGTATGTTAGCACCAGCCTTACCAGGTGAAAATACGTTTGATGATTATTATAAAAGAACGCCTGCATTAAATGATTCAATTAATAATTTCAGGTTTATCATCGGGTTTAACTCAAATGACGAAGTGCTGAGAAAATTTATAAATTTAGATAGAAACTTAGGTGTAACAAGTTTAGGATGTCGTATGGATGATTTACAAAAGTGTGAAAATATGCTAAATAATAACGGGGAAAACATCATAACTCACGTAAACTTTAGCCAGTACAATTCCAATTTAATACATAAGAATCATCCATTTAAAACCTATGTTCACCATCGTGGTAAAATAAACCAATTTCTAAATTCTGTTATTAGATAAGACACCAAATATTTCAGTTATAAAACGGATACAATTTTTAAAATTTTTCTGAGTCAAATATTGATAAGAATAACATGAAAAAACAATTATTTATAAAAACTAACATCCGCTCTTACAACTTTTCCAGTACAAATCTCGTCATCCTATCATATAAGTGATGGCGTGTTTTACCGCCACTGATACCATGATTTTTATTTGGGTAAAATTCTGCATCAAACCTCACTCCTTTTTTAATCATCATATCCACCATTTCAACAGCATTCTGAAAATGTACATTATCGTCGGCAGTTCCATGAATGAGCATATAATTTCCTTTAATTTTTTCTACGTGGTTAATTGGTGAGTTGCTGTCGTAGTTGGCCCCATTCTCCTGTGGTGTGCGCATAAAACGTTCGGTATATATATTATCATAGTAACGCCAGTTTGTAACCGGTGCAACAGATAATGCCCATTTAAAAACATCATTGCCTTTGCTAATTCCCAGTCCGGCCATGTATCCCCCAAAACTCCATCCCCAAATGCCTATTCTGGCAGGATCAACATAACTTAATTTTGCCAGTTGCTTTGCTGCATATATCTGATCTTCTATTTCCAGTTTGCCCAGGTTAAGGTAAGTGCATTTCTTAAATACTTCTCCTTTAAAACCGGTGCCTCTGCCATCAACCGATACAATCAAATATCCTTTTTGAGCCAGCATCTGGTACCAGAAATAGTTACCTCCTAACCATCTGTTTAAAACCGTTTGCGAACCCGGACCACCATATACATACATCAGCACCGGATACTTTTTAGTATTTTCAAAGTTTAGAGGCATAATGGTGAATTGATTCATGGCTTGTCCCGCTTCATTATTTATAGTAGAAAATATTGCTTTACTCAGGTTATATTCCTGCATTTTTTCAAGCAATGCTTTATTATCCTCCAGCACCCTTACCAGTTTTCCCTCCCTATCAAACAAACTAAAATGAGGGGGCGTATTCATCGTACTGTAAACATCTAAAAAGTAAGAATAATCGGTATTAAAAGTAGCATTGTGCCATCCTTGAGCTACTGAAACCCGTTTCTTGCTTTTACCATTTAAACCTATACTATACAAATATCTTTCTGCTGCATTTACTTCAGATGAACTATACCATATCCTTTTATTTTTCTCATCAATTCCATAACAATCATCCACATCATAATTACCCATAGTTAACTGCCTCACCAATTTTCCTTTAAGATCATAGAGATACAAATGATTAAACCCATCCCTTTCGCTGCTAATCAAAAAAGTTTTACCCTCTTTTAAAAAGGTAAGGTTATCTGTTATATCCACATAATAATTATTGGTTTCAGTATATATAATTTCCGACTTACCGGTATGGGTATTTGCCAGTAACAACTCCAGTTTATTTTGAAGTCGGTTCAGCCTTTGAATACATAACACATTATTATCGCGGGTCCATTGAACCCTAGGCAGGTAGATATCAGTTTCTTTACCTGTTTCCATTTCAGCAATCAGTTCTGTTTTGAGATCATAAACAAATACATTTATTAAAGAATTTACTTCACCGGCTTTAGGATATTTAAACCTTAACTGCTTAGGATATAAAGAGCCATAGATGGTCATTTCAAATTCGGGCACTTTGGTTTCATCAAAACGATAGAAGGCAATTTTATCACCCACCGGACTCCAGAAAAACCCTTTCCAAATAGCAAATTCTTCTTCATACACCCAATCAGTGGCGCCGTTTATAATTTGATTTTCTTTACCGTCATTAGTAATGCGAACTTCTTTTTGTGTTTGAAGATCATAGAAATATAAATCGTTATCTTTAACATAAGCGAGTTTTGAACCATCAGGCGAAAAGCTGGCATAACGCACCTTTGCAGCAACAGGATTTTGAATTTTCTTTGTTAGTAAATTATAAATATAAAAGATGCTTCTGCTGCTGTGTCTGTATATAGCTTCCGTTTCAGTAGCTATGAGTAGTTGAGATTCATTAGCACTGAACTGAAAATTATTAAGGTCGATGCCGGCACCATTATTGGCGGTTTTTACGTCCTGAAATCTCACCAGGGTATCAACGCATTTACCACTGTTAAATTCATATTTCAATAAATTTTGTTTGTCATCGAGGTTACAATAATAACGCCCGTCATTTAAAGAAGTAAAACCAGAAACACCTTTGGCAGCAAAAGTTCCTTTACCATAAATATCTTCCAGGGTAATTGTTTTCTGAGCCCACCCCAGTTGAAATGATGCAGCTATAATGCCTATGGAAAGTAGTAATTTGTTTTTCATTCAGTTAACCTTTAATTTAATACCATGCTTAGCTGCAAACCAAAGCTTTTCCGTGCAATTAAAAAAGCACCGCACTTACCGGTGAATGCTTAAGGTTGTTTAAGCAAGAATGTTTTATGTTAACGCCATTAATATTTTTTGTTAACCCTTATGCTGAAAATTTATATACTTTATAAAAATGGGCTAAGCCAAAGTTTAAAAGCCACAAGCCTTTTATTATCTTCGCCACATGCAATACAACGCAGTTACCGAAGATCAGATAAAATTATTTGAAGTACTTATTGGCAAAAGCTATGTGATAAAAGGCAAAGAAGATATGCAACCCTATGCCAAAGACAATACCGAAGACCTTGAATACTATCCTGAGGTAGTGTTAAGGCCAGGTAATACACTTGAAGTATCGGGCATTCTGCGGTATTGCAATGAACATCTTATCCCGGTTACTGCGCGGGGTGCGGGAACCGGATTAAGCGGTGGCGCGCTACCAGTATCGGGAGGTGTAAGTTTAAGTATGGACAGGTTTAACCGCATCATACATATTGATGAAAGAAATTTTCAGGTAAATGTTGAACCAGGCGTTATCAATGAAACACTTCAAAACGCTGTGAAAGAAAAGGGATTGTTTTACCCCCCCGATCCGGCAAGCAAAGGGAGTTGCTTTTTAGGGGGAAATATAGCACATAGCAGTGGAGGGCCCAAAGCTGTTAAATACGGCACCACACGCGACTATGTATTGAACCTGGAAGTGGTTTTGGCCAATGGAGATATTATTGAAACAGGCGCAAATACACTTAAGTACTCTACAGGATATAACCTTACACATTTAATGATTGGCAGTGAAGGTACACTTGGTATTGTTACACGCATTGTTTTTAAGCTGATCCCAATGCCACAAAATACCTTTCTGATGCTGGCCACCTTTCCTTCGCCCGAACAGGCCTGTGAGGCTGTAAATGGCATCTTTCTGGCAGGAGCAAACCCCTCGGCATGCGAGTTTATAGAGCCCGAAGGATTTAAACTGGCAGCAGCCATGCTTAATGTAAACTTTAAAATAGCAACCGGTGTGGAAGCTTACCTGCTTATTGAAGTAGATGGTAATGACCTGGCTTCCCTGATGACCGAGTGCGAAAACATTAATGAAGTATTAAATGCACATGGAACATTAGATGTATTGTTTGCCGAAACAGCAGAACAAAAAGAATATTTCTGGAAACTAAGGCGCAGTATAGGCGAGGCCACTAAACATAACAATGTATATAAAGAAGAAGATACAGTAGTGCCCCGTGCAGAGCTCCCCGAACTGTTTAAAGGAGTTAAGGAAATTGGTAAACGCTATGGGTTCAGAACAGTTTGTTACGGACATGCAGGTGATGGTAACCTGCATGTGAATATTTTAAAAGACAACTTAAGTAACGAGTTCTGGAATACGGGTTTAGATGCTGCCATCATTGAAATTTTTGAACTTTGCAAAAAACTTAAGGGCACCATCAGCGGCGAACATGGCATAGGATTGGTTCAAAAGAAATTTATGCCGGTAATGATGCCCCCGCATCATTTAGAATTGATGCGTAAAATAAAAGAAGCTTTTGATCCTAATTTTATTCTGAATCCCGGGAAGATTTTTTAAAGTGGTATTTAATATGAAGTACACCCCCTTAAAAATGGAATTAAGTTAAGGATAACGTTGAATAAATGGGTTTTATAAATTTAAAATTAACCCTATTAATTGCAGCAAAGTATTTTAATAAATAAGGAGAACACCATTTAACTGTAAGCTAAAAAATCAGATCAAAAACACCTTTTATACATGGCACCCTTACTCATCCTTCCGCTTCTTTTTGGCTTACTGTTTGCGCTTAATAAATATTTGCTGCACAACAATCTCACTTTATCACTCATAGGGTTGATCCCAATAAGCATTATGTTAACAGGAATTGGGATAGCTCACTTTATTTATACAGATAGTATGGTTGAGATGATGCCTGACATAATACCAATGAAAAAAGAAATTGTTTATTTTACAGGCATACTTGAATTTTTTGCGTCGGTAGGATTGCTGATTAAAAGATTAACACGTATTACCAGTATTATGCTCATTATTTTTTTTGTAGCAGTATTACCTGCCAATATTGTTGGAAGCATAAAAGAACTTCCCCTTGGTGGTATGAACAAAGGAATAAACTTTCTATATTTCAGAATTCCGCTGCAACTGCTTTTTATGGCATGGATATATTGGTTTGGAATCAGACTTTCTTTAAAAGACGCAATGCCTGCTGAAAATCATTTTTAACTGGAAGGAAACTGTTTAGTTTTAAATGCTGTGCACCAGTAAAATGTTTAAACAAAAAAGCAAACATAACCAGGTAAGTTATACTGCCTGCAAGTCCTGCACCTACGGCACCGTAAATTGGGATCAGAATAAGCCCGGCAACTAACACAACCACATTACCTATAACCGAGCCTGCTACATTAACCGTATACCTGGCTACACCTGAATAATAATGATTGATAATTGTAAAAAAAGACAGAAAAAGAATGCCTGGTGAAAGTGATGCCAGAATAGGTTTAAGGTGGCTAAATTCTGATCCGAATATATAACCGAAAACACTGTCAGGAATAAGTAACATAACAATTAAAACAACAAACGTTGCCATATAACTTAACTTTGAAAAAGTAACAGTTAAATTGCGTTTATAGTTTTCATCGGTGCTGTTGGCAATACGCGCATATTGTATAGTGGCAATGCTTCTGCAAATAACCCAGGCCGTTTCTGCTATTGATACAGCAACAGAAAACACGCCAAGTACTGCTTTACCATAGTACCTGTCGAGCAAATAAAAACAAAAACGGTAGTTAAACATTTGCGAAATATTATTGAGTTGTACAAAAAATCCAAACTTAAAAAATTCTTTAATTAATGTTCCTGAATTTTTAAATTTAAAACGGGTTATATATTTATAGATAAAAATATAACTAATGAACAAAGGAACAAGACATGATATATATAATGCTTTTATAGCTGAGTTTATAGATATATTTTCTATTAAAATAAAATATAATAATAGCCCGACTACTCCAAAAACTGCTCTTAAAATTTCAAGTATATTTTGCTCTTTAATTCTCTCTTTACCTAATAATAAAGTTTGATGAATACTTAGGATTCCCTGAATAAAAGATAACTGTATTAAATCTCTGAAATAAATGTTGGGATATAATTTGAAATAAACAAGGGCAGTACCTATAACTATTGACATTAATAAAGCCCATATATAGGATATGCTGATTAGAGAAGTAAATGAATGCCGTGGTGTTAGGTACACAAGTGCAGAACCACCAATAATTGCCTGAAACAAATTTATAGTTGTTAGTCCGATTGCTATAATAGTAATCTCCCCACGACCCTCTGCGCCCAGATAATGCGCATTAACAATTACTACAATAAAATTGCAAACTGAAGTAAGACTTTTACTTAAAATAGTACCAATAATTTTTCTTATCATTACCTATTTAAGTATAGAACAATAAACATCATAATATCTTTTGCCAACCACTTCATAACTAAAATGCTCTGTTGCATAATTATGGAGTTGCCCTGCATCAAACGGAGCATTGTCATCCAAAATCTTTTCTATGGCAGCACCCAATGCGTTTTCATCTCCCGTATTAATAAGTATCCCGTTAGAATCGTTTATATGTTCGGGAATTCCATTAACATTTGTTGATATTACGGGCAATCCGCTCGATAGTGCTTCTGGAATGACACAAGGGAAATTTTCGTAATTGCTGAACAAAACAAAAATATCACTTTGCTGCATTATCACGGCCACTTCGTTTGTAGTTTTTGTGGGTTCAAAAAAAACAAACTTATTTAAGATTCCCAATTCTTTTGAATAATTTAAGTGAGGTTCAATAAATCCATCGCTAATCAGCATTAAATAAAAATCCTGCCTTTTTTTACTTAGTTTCTCAATTACCCTTAATAATCCCGAAATGTTTTTTTGTTCATCTTTTGCTGTTGATATATGAAGAAGTTGCTTCCTGTTTTTTATATAACCGTTTACTATCGGAAACTTGTGTACATCAACTACATTAGGAATCACAATAAATGGAGTATGAACGCCCAGTTTTTTAATTTCTTTGCCCAGGTCATCACTCACCGGCATCACCATATCAGCCTTGTTAAAGATGAACCTAGATGTATATTTTTCGAAGAATGATAAGGCATTTGGATGTTTAACTGAATAGGCCGTCCAATGTTCGGTAACAACAAAAGGAATTTTCGAAAACACTTTTATAAGTACGGCAAAAAAGCCAATTGGCAAAGCTTTGTTTACATGAATTATATTAGCGGCAGATCGCCTTTTTAGGATCAGGTTATAGCCTGTTTTAAATGCCTTATAATATCTATATGCTTTTTGCAAAGATGAAAAAACCGGAATTTGCGAGCTAACTTTTTTATAATAAATATTGATACTATAAACTCCGTTTTGCTCAAAACATTCCGTTTCAATATCGGCAATCATATTACTGTCTGAGCAAATACAAAGTGTTGTAACGTTGCAATATAAAGCCACTGCTTCGGCATGTTTTTGTATAAAATTACCGGCAGTAGGTTCAATACGATTTGGATACCACGAACAAAAAAAAATGGAATGCAAATTACCTTTCATGAGTAGAACCCTGTAAATAATATTTATAGATTTTCAAATATAATATTTCGCCGGTATTAACTTCAATTAAGCATTTGCGACTGTAGAATTCAGTTACCTTGGTAACTTAGATTTAACTGATTTTTGAACCGGTTAAAACTACAAAAGGCAACCCTTACGGATTGCCTTTTGATTTACGATTAAGTTATAATCATAATTTTAGCGGATACCTAATGAAGCTAATCAACAATCATTTTTCTGGCTACTTTATAACCTTCTGCTTCAATATTATAGATATAAATACCTGAAGGCAAATGACCTAATTTTATATCTAATTGACTTGCACCAGAAGGTACGTTCATAAATTCATTACTATAAATTTCTTTTCCAACAAGGTCTACAATTTTAACGGTTACATCAACGCTTTTGTTAAACACAACCGGAATGCTGGTATTATAAGTGAATGGATTAGGGAAGTTCTGAGCAACTGTAAACAGGTTATTTCTAACTTCAGAAACGCCTACTTTACCACTTTTAATATCAATGGTTGGCACTGCCATGCAGTAGACTCTGTAAGGATTTATAGCAGTGGCTGCCTTACCCGGATTATTATTAGCTTCGAATACACCAACAGCATCACTTTCCAGATAAGTTAAATAAATTTTATCATCCACAAGCTTTGCAAGTGAGCCATACATTTGTTCTGAATTTAACCCTAAATTAAAAGTTAAATTTTGCATATTACTATTCCATGTAGCGCCATTATTTGTTGAAAAAGTAACAAATATATCTCTGAATCGTCCGTCGGATACATCTGCATCTTCTTCATTTAAAGCAGAGAAAATTAGATATAAAGTACCATCCGGACCAAATGCTGAAGAAGGCATGGTAGCAACGCCGGCATTACCGTAGCGGGTTCTCGAATCAATTACACCGGTAGAGAGGGAATCGTCTTTATTAATATCAGGAGCACCGGCCACAGAAACAATACTATCCGGTCTTCCTTCATACCAGTAATCAATACTATTGGTTCCTAATGAAACACCCAGATCATTTGTAGTTGCTCTCCAGGTTACAACTAACCTGCCCATAAAACAATGTGCCTTATCATTTGCATCCAGAATTACATTTAATGAACCATCTATTGTTCTGATAGCTGAATCAAGTTTTGTATTATGCCATGCAGCATACGGGAATTGCCTGATAACAGTTTTTGTCCAGGTACCACCATTGTCTGCAGATTTCCATAAAGCAAGATCATCTGTATTACCACCTATTAAAATTGCAACAGTATTACCTTTTGCATCTATGGAATAATTATCGCCACCACCCGCAAAATAACGCGTGCTGTCATAACCTGGTAAAGTTTGATTAACAACTAACCACTGATCTGTTGAAATTTTATAACGCGAGTAAACCTGAGGTGCAAAAACACCAGATTTTTTCACTCTTCCCGTCTGTGTTGAAACCGAAGATGAACTTGAATCTGTATAAGATGCAATAACAATTAAATAGTCTCCAGAAATTACAAACCTGTTCCATAAAACGGTGGGCGTATTTGTATTGGCTTCCATAAGAATAGGAGTACTTGTCCAGGTTGAACCCGTTTTGCTTTTTTTACTCAGCATTAATCCAGCAGAATTACCGGCATTAGTCTGGCCTGATGCAATTACACGGTGTGCGATTATATATTCATCTGTTGCTGAAGCCTGAAAATTTGGGAAGCCTGTTCTCTCAGATTCTATCCTTGATGTAGTTGGAGTACCCCAAGTTGAACCATTAAAACTATTGTATCCGGAACCACGGGTAACATAAGGGGCAATATCGTTAGAAGTAGTCCAGGTTACCGCTTTTTTGCCATCAGGATAAACAATTAAACGGTTATAAATAGAGGCATTCGATTGCTGGTCGTTTAGGCTTTTGCCCACCAGTGTTGTTGTTACTGTTTTATTAAGTGTGGTAACTTTGCCAATCTGATCATTATTTGTACCATTACCAGTTTTAACAGGCGATACAGGAATAGTTTCCTGAACTATTTTTACAGAAGGTGCTGGTTGCATCGCGGCCTGTATAAACTTTTTCTGAGGAGGCTGCTGCGCAAAAGCAACTCCTGTTAAAGCACTAAGTGCTAATAAGTAGATTTTTTTCATTGTTATTATAATATTAAGGTTTTATTATGCTTGTTGTTTGTCAAAAATATAAAAAATGAATTAATAAAAAAGCTTTTTGCCTGTGAGATCGCAAAATCTGATAATAAAACGACGCAAATAATGCTACAGAGAAAGTTCAGGCCGCATTAATATTTTAAATAAAAATTCTTTCATCAACTCTGCATCTACCACCATGTTCTGATTTACACCTTTGCTTTTCAAATCATATTCTGCAACAAGACTTAACACTCTTTCTATTTCTGCCACATTAAAATTTGCGAGCATTTTCTCGTAATCTTTAACTTGTCTATAACCAATGCCAATTCCCATCATTCCTTTTTGATCCCGGATATTGTTTTGCTTTAACATTAAGCCTTTCATAAAAAAACTATTGAATTGCGTAAGTAACGGAATAATAGAAAAATCTTTATTATTACTCAGATGGTGGTTTATGTAAAAGATTCTTTTCCCATTTCTGTTTGCCACTGCGGTAAGCATTTCAAAAACATTAAATTCTTTACTTATACCTATATGTTTTTCTATAGACGCTTCCGTAACTTCTGTCTGATCACCTTTATTAATAACTAATTTCTCAATCTCGTTGGCAATTTTACTCAAATCGCTTCCTACATGATCTGCTATTAACATAGCATTCGTATCACTTATGTTTAATCCTTTTTCGGTTAATTTATGTTTAATCCATTTTGGTAACTCACCATCTTCATATAATTTTTTAGATTCAAAACTTACGTATTTTTTACTTAGTGTGTAAAGTTTGCTACGTCCATCTATTTTTTTCCCTTTCACACAAATTACCAGTATGGTAGAAGGAACCGGCTTTTCAAAATAAGGAATGAAATCGTCTAACTTTTTATATCCCTGTGCTTCCTTTATAATAATAACCTGATGTGAGGCCATCATCGGAAATCTTCTGGCATTTTCCAGAACCGAATTTATTTCTGCATCTCTGGCATATACAACAGTTTGATTAAAAGCTTTCTCTGCTTCTGTTAATACATTTGTTTCAATAAAATCAGAAATTTCATCTATAAAATAACTCTCTTCTCCATGCAAAACATAGATAGGTTTAAAGCGCCTGGCCTTCAGGTCTTGCATTACTTTAGAATATTCTTGAATATTATCAGCCGGCACAAAAATTTTTATTAAGGCGAATAAACTTAATTACTTGTTAAAAACAAAGGTAAATTACAAATGTAATTTCGATTGTATATTTAATAGAATCTTTGGATGTATAGATTATAATTACAGATAGTAGAAATTTTAAATTTTATTTGTCTATTCATTTTTTCTGTATTTTGAACCTAAGCAAATTTAATAAATAACAGGTTCTTAATTTATGCGCATTTTGTGTTCAAAAATTTTTAAAGCCCGTTAACATGTAATCCTAAAAACCACGTTTGAGCTATGGGTAAAAACTGCCTGTAATATAATTGTTAATTATAATATTATGAGCAGCAATCTTTTCACATAAATGGTATAAACTTCTTAACATGTTATACTCATAATAAATGATATTTGTGAACAATTCAATGTAGTGCTAACAATAAGTAGCAACTACTTATTTTCGAGTTGATTGAAAGCTAACAAAAACATGCAGGAAGAAAATTCAAACACAAATTTTAAAAGAAAAAAAATCGCTGGAAAATTACCCTCCTTAACCGAAGGAAGCAAATTACCACCTCAGGCCATAGAACTTGAAGAGGCTGTTTTAGGAGCCCTCATGATTGAAAAACATGCGATTACATTAGTGGGTGAAATTTTAAGTCCGGATAGTTTTTACAAAGAAAGTCATAACACCATATACAAAGCAATAAGGGAATTAGCCATTAATGCAGAACCAATTGATATTTTAACTGTAACTGCAGAGTTGCGAAAAAGAGGTCAGTTAGAACTGGTTGGCGGTGCCTATTTTATCACGCAGCTTACTAACCGTGTAGCCTCAGCGGCAAACATAGAATACCACGCACGAATTGTAGCCGAAAAATTCCTGCAACGCGAATTGATAAGAATCTCGGGTGAAATACAAACCGAAGCTTTTGATGACAGTGGGGATGCATTTGATATGCTTGATAGCGCAGAGAAAAAACTTTTCGAACTATCGCAGGGTAATATAAAAAAATCTATGCAGAGTATGAACAAGGTAATTAAAGATACCTTGCGCGATATTGAAGAACTGCAACACAAAACAGACAAATTTACCGGGGTGCCTTCCGGTTTTACCCGGCTCGATAGAATCACATCCGGATTTCAGAAATCAGATTTAATTATTGTAGCTGCCAGACCAGGTATGGGTAAAACGGCTTTTGCTTTAAGTGTGGCGCGAAATGCTGCTTTTGAAAGTTTATCCCCGGGAGAATCTCCAAGAGCAATTGCTATTTTTTCTCTTGAAATGGGTAACAAACAGATGGTTAGTCGTATGATTAGCTCAGAAGCAGAAATACCCGGACATAAACTCCGTACTGGCGACCTGAAAGATTATGAGTGGGCTCAGCTAAACAGTAAAATTGCCAGGTTAAGTGATGCGCCTATTTTTATAGATGACACTCCTGCTCTTTCTGTATTTGAACTCCGCGCTAAATGCAGGAGATTGAAACAGCAAAATAATATCTCTATGGTTTTGATAGATTACCTGCAGTTAATGAGGGGTGATGATTCTAATTCTAAAAATGGAAACCGTGAGCAAGAAGTGAGTTATATTTCCCGCTCTTTAAAAGCTTTAGCCAAAGAATTAGATGTTCCGGTAATTGCGTTATCTCAGTTAAGTCGTATGACGGAAAGACGCAGTTCCTCTTCAAACCGTCCAATGTTATCTGATTTACGTGAATCAGGCTCAATTGAACAGGATGCTGATATGGTAATGTTCATCTATCGGCCGGAATATTATCAAATGGCTGAATGGGAAGATGGAAACCCTACTGCTGGTCAAGCTGAAGTAATGATTGCCAAAAACCGTCATGGAGCACTGGAAAATATACGCCTGCGTTTTATAGGTGATTTTACCAAGTTTACCGATTTGATGGAAGATACTTATGGACAAAATAATAGTGATCTGATGCCTGAATCACCCGGATTTATAACCATAAGCTCTAAACTTAATGAAGACCATGATGCGGGCGATTCTAATGGTTTTGCTCCGTTTTAAATAAATTAAATAATCAACTTAAAAATATTTTTTTCAGGTGAACCTAAACCCTGATCCTAAAAAAACAAATAATCTCTTAATTTCGCAACCAATGATAGAAAGACCACTTATTTTAATTAGTAATGATGATGGTATTACGGCACCGGGAATTATTGCTCTGGTAAATGCCGTTAAAGATTTGGGCGAAGTGGTAGTAGTTGCACCTGATAGCCCCCAAAGCGGCATGGGCCACGCAGTAACAATTACCCGGCCTTTACGGCTGGATCAGACAAAATTATATGGTGAAATCATTTCGTATCAATGCAGCGGTACACCTGCAGATTGTGTAAAACTCGCTGTAGATAAAGTACTTCACCGTAAACCCGATTTATTGTTATCCGGAATCAACCATGGTTCAAACAGTTCTATAAATGTATTATACAGTGGAACCATGAGTGCAGCAATGGAAGGTGCAATTGAAGGTATTCCGGCTGCGGGGTTTAGCTTGTGCGATTTTTCTTATGAAGCAAACTTTATGCTGGCGGCAAAAATTGCCAGAGAGGTAGCTATTAATATTATAAATAACGGTTTACCTAAAGGTGTTTTGCTAAATGTAAATATTCCAAAAACAGATGCTGCCTCGTTTAAAGGAACCAAAGTGTGTCGTCAGGCATTAGCCAAATGGGAAGAAGAATTTGATGAACGAAAAGACCCGAATGGTAGAAAATATTATTGGTTATCCGGTAAATTTGTGAACTTTGATAATGGCAATGATACTGATGAATGGGCACTTTCCAACAATTTTGCCTCTATCGTACCTGTACATTTTGATCTTACAGCTCACAATGCAATCGCCTATTTAAACCAATGGAACATTAAACATGAAGATTAAAGACAATACTCTGATAGGATTAGCCATAGGATTATTTGCTCCTAGTATTGGAATCCTGATTTTTTATTATTTTAATTTTAAATCAGAAGGATTTGAAGATTTTCTGGATCTTTCCATTAAACAAAAACTCCTCTCTCCCTTACTAAGTCTTTGTTGCGTAATTAACCTTGCCTTGTTTTACCTGTTTATTCAATATGATCAGTTTCTATCTGCCAGAGGTGTAATATTATCAACCTTTATATACGGGTTTTTAATCGTTTTACTAAAGTTCTTTTTATAAAACTTACTTCTCAAAACCATATTAATTTTATGTTTAATTCTTATATCTGCAAAATACGATCGAAAAAATATATAAAAAGAAGTCTATTTTTATAAGTTTGCAGCATGATAAAGTGTCTTTTTAGTATTCTTTCACTCCTGCTTTGTTTTTCTTCAATCTCACAAACCATAATCAATTCAACGGTTGTACAGCCTGGTCATAGCAATGATGTTAATGCTGCCATATTTAGTCCTTTAAAAACTAAACGAATGGCCACCGCAGGTTGGGATAATAAAATCAATATCTACCAGGCTGATAGTCCTTTTAACCTTTTACAATCTCTGAATGGGCATAATGCTTCAGTAAATTGTTTAGCTTATAATATAACCGGTGGAATACTGGCCAGTGGCGGAAACGACTTTAACGTTATGTTCTGGGATTCGTTTTACCGGAGGAAATCAGTACCGGAAGATCTTAATAACCGGCATCAGGCTAATATTAATTCACTGGTATTTGACCGGGCTAATAAATACCTCTTTAGTGGCGATAACAACGGCAAAATAATTATTTGGGATGCCATAAACCCTAAAGCACTTAAATCATTAAATACAAGTGCTCCCATTAATGATATCAGTCTATCACCTAATCCGGCAAATATTTTTATTGCCAGTTCTGAACCTAAAATTAAATTAATTGCTTTAGCTACCAATAAAATAGTAAAAACTTTAGATGGCCATACGGATGCTGTTAATTCAATAGCTATTAGTCCTAATAATTTGTATTTAATAAGTGGTTCAAACGATAAAACGGCCCGTATCTGGGATCTCCGTTCTATGAAACAATTATATCTTCTTAAAGTTGAATGCTGGAAAGTAACGGCAGTGGCTTTTACCGACGATAGTAAATATTGCGTAACTGCTTGTAACGACGGGTCAATTAAGGTGTGGGAAACAGAAACGGGTAAGCTTATTAATAATACAGAACCTCAGAATTTTAATATACGTGATATAAATTTTAGCAAAAACGGGCAAATGCTGATTGTTGCGCCGCTAATGCGAGGATCTAAAGAATATGGCGCAAGGTTGATGAAAAGTAATATTCCGGTTTTGGTTCCACAAGTTTTTCTTAAGCCATTAACCGCTCCACAAAAAGCGCTAGACAGTTTAATGAAAATACGGACACTAACCAAACAGGATTCTTTAAAATATAAAAATCTTTTAACAACAAAATCTAAAGATCAGTTGTTACTACTTGTACAATCTAAAAGTTTAAAAATTGATTCTGCAATTATTTACAAAACACCCATGTTACAAAAAAAAAACGACAAAATTAAAAGTCATTAATTGAGAGCGAATTGACTTTAAATCGCCTTAAATTTTTAAAATTATTATCAAAATCATAAGCTTGTTTAAAAAATCACCTTTTACAAAAAAATTACTTTACTATATTTGCACCGCATTTTAACAATACTGTAATCACAAAAAAAGATAAACTATGAAGATATCCAATACGTTAACTAAAAGTGCTTTCCTTCTCGTAATATTGTTTTCTGTTACTTTATCTCTTGTAACACAAACAGTTAATGCAGGCAATAAGCATTTAAAGTTTAATTATGCCGATTGTCCTGATCACAAAACTAAGTTAGCCGGATTAACTTTAAATAATGATAAAAATGCCGCTGGAGATAGAATAAAGAATACTTGGATCAAAAATTTCCAGACAATTGTAAAAAACGGGTCTAATAAATTAAAAATTATTGATTTAAATAAGGAAAATACTTCAACAACATTTCAATATCTTTCGGTTGTTCAAGTAAAATCACTCAAAGCATTAATAAAAACGGAAAGTGAAAATCCTGCCTTCGCAACTTTTATTCCAGTTATTATACTTCAAAAAGTGATGTCGGAAGCAGAAGAAAGTTTGGGTTCCAAAATTAACTGGTTATTGATTATTGTGGTAATCCTGTTAATTATGGTTATTTTTCTGGTAATTAGCATTCTGTCGCGTATTAGTGATATTCAAGGCAAACCTGCTATCAACTGGAATTCATTAAACTCTAAATTCAGCTTAGCATTTATACTGTTAGGAATGCTGGCTGTGGTGTGGGAATTTGGTGCACACAGCAAGTTAACCGTATTTAATGAGGGTCCGGCTTCTGAACATGGAATTAATTATGATAATATGTTTATGATAACTTTGGGTTTAACAGGTATCGTATTTATTATTACACAAGGTTTATTATTCTGGTATGGTTATAAATATAAATCTGATGGCAAACGCAAAGCTTTATATTACCCTGATAATCACAAGGTGGAATTCTGGTGGACTATAATTCCTGCCGTTGTTTTAACTGTTTTAGTTATTAAAGGATTATTAACATGGACACAAATGACAAATCATTCAAATAAAGAAGCAAGACGGATAGAGATCTTTGGGTATCAGTTTAACTGGGCTACCAGATATTCAGGTGCTGATAACAAATTAGGTTCCCATGATTTTCGCCAGGTAGGAAAAATTAACAATCTGGGTATAGATACAAATGATAGTAAAGCTTATGACGATGTAATTGTAGTAAATGAATTACACCTGGAAGTAAATAAACCGGTACTTTTAGCATTTAGAGCTAAAGATGTTATTCATAGTGCTTATATGCCTCATTTCAGGGTTCAGATGAATGTAGTACCCGGTTTACCAACCTATTTTTCATTTACTCCAACTGTTACTACAGCCCAAATGAGAACTAAGATGGATAAACCTAATTTCGATTATATATTGCTGTGTAACAAAATTTGTGGAGCTGCACATTATAATATGAAAATGAAAGTAGTAGTGGATACTAAAGCTGAATATGAAAAATATATGAGTGCCCAAACGCCATTAGTAGCCAATAAGGTTAGTAAGCCTAAAGCTGTTGTCTTAAAATAAATCATACACGTAATAAAATTATAACACAAATTATATGAGCGATCACATCTTGCACGCAGAGCACGTAGACCACGCAGAACACGATCACGATGATCACGAACATCCTAAAGAATCCTTCATTTCGAAGTACATATTTAGTATGGATCATAAAATGATTTCGAGGCAATTTTTAATTACTGGAATCATAATGGGTACAATTGGTATGGCTATGTCGTTAATTTTTCGATTACAACTAGCTTTTCCAAACATGAGATTTTCTTTTCTGGAAGGTATTTTGGGACATTGGGCTAAAGACGGAAAATTAGATCCTAACTTTTATTTGGCTTTAATTACTATTCATGGTACCATCATGGTGTTTTTTGTATTAACAGCCGGTCTTAGCGGAACCTTTAGTAACTTACTCATTCCGCTTCAGATAGGAGCAAGAGACATGGCTTCTCCTTTCTTAAATATGTTATCTTATTGGTTTTTCTTCATGTCTTCATGTGTTTTACTTTTCTCCTTATTTGTTAAAGACGGTCCGGCTTCTGCAGGCTGGACAGTCTATCCGCCTTTATCAGCATTGCCAAGCGCAATACCAGGATCAGGAATGGGAATGACCTTGTGGCTCGTTTCTATGATTCTCTTTATTGGTTCTGCGCTGCTTGGAGGTATTAATTATATTGCTACTGTTCTTAACATGCGCACTAAAGGAATGAAAATGACTCGTTTGCCATTAACTATCTGGGCATTTTTAATGACAGCCGTTTTAGGCTTATTATCTTTCCCGGTATTATTAGGCGGTTCCTTATTGCTTGTTTTTGACCGTAGTTTTGGAACCTCGTTTTATTTATCTGAAATTGTGGCTGAATTTGCCGGTGGAATTGAACGCACAGGTGGTTCTCCTATCTTATTTCAGCATTTATTCTGGTTCCTGGGTCACCCTGAAGTTTATATTATCTTATTACCTGCCTTAGGTATTACTTCCGAAGTTATAGCTACTAATTCGCGCAAACCAATTTTTGGTTACCGTGCCATGATTGCTTCCATATTAGCCATTGCAATTTTATCATTTATTGTTTGGGGCCACCATATGTTTATTACCGGCATGAACCCATTCCTTGGTTCCGTATTTATGTTGGGAACTCTAATTATTGCAGTACCATCGGCCGTAAAAACCTTTAATTATCTGGCTACAATGTGGCAGGGAAATTTAAAATTAACACCCGCTATGATGTTTGCTATTGGTCTTGTTTCTTTTTTCATTTCAGGTGGTTTAACGGGTATTTATCTCGGCAATGCAGCACTGGATATAAACCTGCACGACACTTATTTTGTGGTTGCCCACTTCCATTTAGTTATGGGCAGTGCTGCTATTTTTGGTATGATGAGCGGAATATACCATTGGTATCCAAAATTATTTGGACGTATGATGAACGAAACAGCGGGGCAGATTCATTTCTGGTTAACTTTTATAGCTGCTTATTGTGTATTCTTCCCTATGCACTTTATGGGACTTGCCGGTGTGCCGCGCAGATACTATGCAAATACCGCATATGATCAGTTTAATGTTTTTGTTGATATGAACCAGTTTATAACTATAGCAGCATTAATTGGTGGTGCAGCACAAATTATATTCCTCGTGAATTTCTTTTATAGTATGCACAAAGGCAAACGTTCGGTGCAAAATCCATGGAAATCTAATACACTTGAGTGGACTGCACCGGTTGAACATTATCATGGTAACTGGCTTGGAGAAATTCCTCATGTTTATCGTTGGCCGTATGATTACAGTAAGCCAGGTGCTGAACATGATTTTATTCCTCAGAATATTCCTGATGAAGGCCAGACAGACCCAATGCAGGAACCACATGTTGCTGAAGTGGAGCGCCGGGTAAAAGTTGATCCGGTAGTTGCCTAAGCACGTGCTTTATCAAAATCGATTCAAACGCTTTGGAATTTTAACCATAGCGGCAGTGTTCTTTCTCATTTTTGTTGGTGGACTTGTGCGCAGCACGGGTAGCGGTATGGGTTGTCCGGATTGGCCAAAATGTTTTGGCAATTGGATACCTCCAACTGATATCAGTGAACTACC
This sequence comes from Bacteroidia bacterium, assembly GCA_014376805.1. Classification (GTDB taxonomy): domain Bacteria; phylum Bacteroidota; class Bacteroidia; order UKL13-3; family UKL13-3; genus B1. The sequence goes on along the minus strand of JACMQU010000178.1, from coordinate 33,688 downwards.
GGCCGATTACAAAACACAATTTGCAGTTGCCGGAAAAGAAATTGCAGACTTTAATATTTTTAAAACCTGGACGGAATACCTAAACCGGTTAGTTGGCGTATTGATTGGCATTTTTATTTTTATTACTGTACTATTTGCCATACCTTATTTAAAAAGCGATAAAAAAGTATTTTGGTTAAGTTTTTTAGCTTTTATACTGGTGGGTTTACAAGGTTGGATTGGTGCTAAAGTTGTGGCTACAGATTTAGCAACATGGCTTATAACAATTCACATGTTACTTGCACTTGTTATAGTAGGTTTACTTATATATACGATAACACGCAGCCAGGATTTTGTAATTGAGCAACTGCAGCCGGATTCTTATTTAAAACAATTAATTGTTTTAAGCCTGATTGTTTCTTTGGTTCAAACCATAAGCGGCACACAGGTAAGAGAAGCGGTAGACCAGGTAGCAATGCGCATTGATAACCGTTTTTTGTGGACTGATCAATTGGGTTCAATTTTTTTATGGCACCGTAGCTGGAGTATTTTAAATTTGGGAGTTAGTTTTTTTTTAATGATACGATACAAAAAAGTGTTTCACCAACATTCAATCATTTATAAATCAGGCTTAGCCTTGATTTTGTTAATGAGTACCCAGGCATTAACAGGTGCTATTCTTGTAAACTTCGGCTTTCCGGGCCAGTTTCAAAGTTTGCACCTTACATTGGGCAGTTTAACAGCAGGATTACAAATTTTTATTGCAATTCTGGTGTTTACTAAAACAAAGTTTTTAAAAAATACAAACGTATAAAGTGGAAGCGATTATAGTAGAAAACAGTGCAGTAGAAAGAGCAGGGCTCTTACGTTCGAAGTTGACAGATTATAACCAGTTGGTAAAGTTCAAGCTTACCTTTCTGGTTGTGTTTTCTTCTGTAATAACCTATTTAACTGCATCTCATGGGGCAATTAACTGGTTTGATGTGCTTATGCTTACCTTAGGTGGTTTCCTGGTTACCGGTTCTGCCAATGGGATTAACCAGGTTATTGAAAAAGATTTTGACAAACTAATGTTGCGCACTGCAAACCGCCCGGTTGCAACTAACAGAATGAGTGTTGCTGAAGCATCTACTGTGAGTTTATTGATGGGCGTATGTGGTGTATTAATTATTGGTTTTTATTTGAATCCATTGTGTGGATGGTTAGCATTAGCTGCTTTAATGAGCTATGCTTTTGTATATACCCCGTTAAAAAGAGTATCACCAGTTTCAGTATTTGTAGGGGCTTTTCCTGGCGCATTACCTACCATGTTGGGCTGGGTTGCATTTACCGGTAAAATTGATATGCCGGCTATTTTATTATTTGGGGTACAATTTTTTTGGCAGTTTCCACACTTCTGGAGTATTGCCTGGATTTTAGACGAAGATTATAAACGTGCCGGTTTTAAAATGTTACCGGGAACACCCGGCAGAGATCGAGGCACTGCTTTGCAAACTCTAGCGTTTAGTCTTGTTCTGATCCCAATTGGTATGTTACCCACTCAATATGGAGTAACAGGCTTAACATCTGGTATTATTGGAGCCTTAGGTGGAGTTATGTTGAGTTATTTTTCATGGAAACTTTATAGAACCTGTGAGATAAAAGATGCTAAAAAATTAATGTTTTCTTCCTTCATTTACCTTCCTATGGTGCAATTAGCTTACCTCTTTGATAAAATATAATATGGCAACTCAATATATAAATACAATGGAGAATAATAACGATGAACCTTACTTGATCCATCCAAAGAAATTTGTGCTTTGGTTGTTCATTGTTGCAAGCGTTATGCTGTTTGCTGGCTTTACAAGTGCCTATATTGTAAGACGGGGAGAAGGAAATTGGGAAGTCTTTAGTCTGCCTTCTTTATTCGCGGTTACCACCATCCTTATTATCATTTCTTCTGTGTTTATGCAATTGGCTGCTGCAGCTGCGAAAAAAAATAATGAAAAAAATGTAAAACTGTTTTTGAGCATTGCTTTTACATTGGCACTTGCTTTTTGTTTCGGACAATGGTATGGATGGAAACAGTTAGTGGCAGATAATGTGTTCTTCGCATTTTCTAATCCATCAAATTCATTTGTTTATGTAATAACCGGTGTGCATTTGGCACACGTTGCCGGAGGGATGATTTTTATGATCTCTATAATTGTGCAAGCTTACCAGTTAAAAGTGAATAAAAACAATTTGGTGTATATAAATATGTGTACTACTTACTGGCATTTTGTGGGTGTTTTGTGGGTGTACCTTTACCTTTTTTTATACCTGTATCGCTAATATTAATAACCTAATAACTAAACCATAATTTAAAATGGATACAATTACTTTAAGTACAGAGAAAAAGTTTACATGGGGCGGAGGTAAATCTCCTTTCAACGTGAGCTATGGAAAGTTAATGATGTGGATCTTCCTGCTTTCTGATGCATTTACATTTTCGTCATTGCTCATAGCTTATGGATTTATCCGTACCAGCTTTCTTTCACCAATACCAAATACAACTGTAAAACCATTCGATCATCTTTCCCACACTTTTGTGGAAGACATGGTTGAAAAAACAAAATATTTTGTACAGGATCATTGGCCTAGCCCGGAATTAGTGTTCAATCACTTTCCATTTATTCATGGTATACATCTGCCATTATTCTTTGTAAGTTTAATGACTTTTATTCTAATCTTTAGTTCTGTAACCATGGTTCTTGCTGTTGAAGCCGGACACCGCATGGCCAAAAAAGAAGTTTCAAAATATATGTTACTTACAATTCTTGGAGGTGCCGCTTTCTTAGGCTGTCAGGCATGGGAGTGGACAACCTTTATAGGAGAAGGCGCACGTTTATTTGGTAATCCGTATGGCCCGCGTTCTTTTGCTGCACTATTTTTTATCGTTACTGGCTTTCATGGCTTTCACGTTTTTTCGGGTGTTGTTTTAAATATAATTACTTATGTAAATGTACTTAAAGGGACTTATGAAAAAAGAGGTCATTATGAAATGGTAGAAAAGGTTGGATTATACTGGCACTTTGTAGATCTTGTTTGGGTGTTTGTATTTACTTTCTTTTATTTACTTTAAGCTGAACACTGATTTATACCTTACCAACTTTAAAATATTTAATTATGATAGAACAAACAGAACATATTGAACATACAGATGCCCCTGAGAACATGAAAGGTAAAATCTGGAGAACATTCTGGATATTACTTGCGTTTACAGTGGTTGATATTTTGTTATATTTTATGCTTTTAAGCACTCATTCGATGTGGAAAAATGCCTTGTTTATTCTTCTAGGTGTTGTGAAGGCATTTTATATTGTAGGCATTTTTATGCACATGCAATTTGAACGAAAAACGTTAATGTACACCATTATTCTGCCAATGATTTTTGTAATTTTCTTCATTGCCTTAATGATCATTGAGGGTGATTTTACACTCACTTCAAGGTTATAAATAAATGAGGAGAAAAGGCTTTTGGATATCAGCCGGGCTATTAATAGTTCCGGTTGTTATTTTTTATATCTTGGGATCAGGTGTTCAAAATTATAAAAAATTACCTGTATTAGGTCCGCGTATTCTACCTGGCGTAAATCATAATAAGGATACTATTTATTATACTGTACCTGATTTTGAGGCTTGGGATCAAACCGGAAAAACAATTACTAAAACAACATTTGCGGATAGGGTTTATGTAGCCAGTTTCTTTTCGGCAAAATGCAATACAGATTGCGCCACCATGAGCCGCAGACTTACCCAGGTTTATGAAAAGTATATTGAATTTACCGAAGTACAATTTATCTCCTTTTCCACTGATCCGGATGATTCTATTCCGCAACTTGCACGTTATGCCGAAAAATATAAGGCTGATCCAAATATATGGCACTTTGCTATTTGCAAAAAAAACACAATTGATCATATTAAATACGGGTTCTTATTTCCTGATGGCGATCTTGCAGCTATAGAACCTAAACATTATACACAACTTGTACTTGTTGATAAAGCCAACCACATACGCGGTATATATGATAGTGCCAGCGAAGCAGATGTGCTGCAGTTACAGGATGATTTAAAAGTACTGTTATATGAATACCACCAGCCAGGCTTATAAAGATAAAATATTTTTCAGGGTTGCCATTACGCTTTCGGTAGTAGTATTTTTAGCTGTAATTATCTTGAACCGAAAGGTATTACCCACTCCTTCCATCATACCTGCCTGGACTTATTTATTACCCCTTTTAAATGCCATTATAAATGGCACCTGTTCTTTATTGCTATTGCTATCATTGTATTTTATAAGGCATAAAAATATAGAGGCCCATAAAAATACAAACCTGATAACCTTTGCACTCAGCAGTCTTTTTTTAATCAGTTATATTCTGTTTCACTGGCTTGCTCCCGAAACTCATTACCCTATCAGTGCCCCATTCAGAACACTTTATTTTATAATCCTTGTCAGCCATATTATACTTGCGGCTTCCGTATTGCCCTTAATACTTATAAGCTTTTACCGTGGTTTGCAAATGCAGGTAGAACTTCACAAAAAAGTTGTACGCTTTGCTTATCCTATTTGGTTGTATGTAACAATTACAGGTGTAATTGTTTATATAATGATCAGTCCGTATTATCCATTGTGAGTAAATTATTATAGCATTATAGAAATTTTTTAGCTCTCCGGTAATTACTTCACCATAGCATTCTTTTCATAGTTGCTTTTTTATTTCCTTAACACCTACCCTGCTATAAATTCAGTTTGTGAATATACTATAATCCTTCCTGAGACACCTGAACCGATAGACCTGAAAAAGGTAATAATTTAGTTGCCCTGATTTGAGCTATTTGAAATGTCATTCTTAACATTTTTAATGTTTTAACAGCAACAACCCCAATATATAATTGCAATAATAAATATCAGTTAAAACAAATTTACAGCTTATTTTCAATTTTAAAATCTGTAAATGATACTTATCATTTTTTATTAATGTAAGTGGAGGAATTAGCTAATTCATCTATATTTGCGCCATGAAAATTAGGCAGTTATTTGTGATAAGTTTACTTGTATACATTATGCTTTGGGGTTCAAGCAATACCAATGCACAATGCACAATGTGTAAAACCAATATAGAAAATGCACGTAAAGACGGACATACCATGGTAGGAAGTACACTTAATAATGGCATTATGTACCTGCTTGTTTTGCCTTATGCCATTGCAGGTGTGTTTGGCTTTATCTATTATAAAAAATATAAAGAAAGAAAAGCCGCAGACGCTGCCAAAGCCGGCTAATTTTATATTCTTCCGTTTTCTGTTTTTATTGTTCTTACTTCTTTCAACTACAATTTTAAAAATGTGCAATACATACGAACCTTCACAACTGTTGTCATTACTAAAATGCAAATGCCCGCAATGCCAAAGCGGAAAAGTATTTATATATCCCGCATACAAACTAAATAAATTTATGGAGATGGAAACACACTGTCCCGTTTGTGATTTGCAATTTGAAATTGAACCCGGTTTTTTCTGGGGTGCTATGTATGTTAGCTATGCCTTAACAGTTGGTATGATGCTGGGTATTGGCGGTGCCATACTAATTATAAGCCAGGGTCAGGCTGGCTTCTGGACCTACATCATACCTATTGTAGGTACCATGGTGTTGAGTTCGCCCCTCACCTACCGTTTTGCCCGCATTCTATTGCTGTATTTTTTCTCTCCTATTAAATTCAAACCTGAACTAGCTAATAAAAAATAAATAATTGACCCCATTTTATTGTATGATCGATTCTGAACCTGGTGCATTGAAGTTGTTCCTTATATAATCAGGTTTAATTGTAATAAATAATTTTATTTAATTTCAAAACTAACCGTAAGGCAAATAATACTTTCTATATGGTGTATTGTACCTGTATAACAATAAAACATAGTCACTATCATTAGCTAATTTTGAACCTAGAAAGCTTTAAGTATTTACCAGGTTCATTTTAAGGTTCACAAAAATTTTATTTATACCGCTTACAGATTACGCTACAATATAAAATGCGGTGTTTTTTTTAATTGTCGGGTAATTAAATGCTTGCCTAATATTGTCTGAAAAAAAATTAAAAGATTTATTTTATTTGTAACAATTGAAACTGTTATTTTACAGGTATATTTTATTTTTTTTTCTATGAAAAAAATAGCGTTATTCATTCTCTTTACTCATTTATTAAATACCGGTATTGCCCAACAACAGGATAGTATTCAAAACAAACTAAACGAAATAATAATTTCAGCCAATAAATTTGAGGAGAAATTAAAAGATATTCCCCGGCAGGTTGATATCATTACAGCAAAAAAAATTGCTCAACTTAATAAACAAACTACAGCAGATTTGCTGCAAGAAACGGGGAATATTTATATTCAGAAAAGTCAGCAAGGCGGCGGCAGTTTGTTAATGCGAGGTTTTGAATCGAATAGGGTTTTGTTGGTGGTTGACGGGGTAAGACTTAATAACGCTATTTATCGTGGCGGCCATCTTCAGAATGTCTTACGCATAGATCAGCAAATGCTCGATCGGATAGAAATAATTTATGGTCCGGGCAGCCTTATGTATGGAAGTGATGCTTTAGGAGGGGTTGTACATTTAATAACCAAGAAGCCAAAATTAAATCAATCTGTTAACGGTACATTTAACAGCAGATTTGGAACTGTTAACAATGAATTTACAAACTCAATAAGCTTGGGTAGTGGCTTCCGGAAATGGGCATGGCTGGCACATATAACCAGCAGCACATTTGGCGATTTGCACCAGGGCAAAAACCGCGATAGGGCCATTGGAGCCTTGGGTGAAAGAAAAATATATCAGGGTCGTGTTGGTGATACGGATCGTATTTTAAATAATGAAAATCCTTCTCTCCAAATAGGTTCAGCCTATAAACAAGTTGATGGGTTAATAAAGTTATTCATTCAAACCCAACCATACCAAACACATCAGATTAACCTGCAATTTTCAACAACAAACAATGTACCGCGTTATGATCGATTATCAGAATTAACAAACGATACACCCACCTTCGCACAATGGTATTACGGACCCGAATTACGCACATTGGCCAGTTATCAGTTTGAAGATTCTAAGGCAAGAAAATGGCACGACCGTTTAAGAATTACTGCAGCATTCCAATACATTGAAGAAAGCCGGAATACGAGGATTTTTAACAAGAATAATTCAAATAATAATAGCAATTACCTAAATAAACGATTTGAGAATGTTTATGTAGGTACCCTTAATTTGGATGTGTTCAAAAATACTAATAGGCATGAAATAAGATATGGTGCGGAGTTAACTTATAACAAGGTAAATTCCAACGCTTATGCCATGAACATTCTTACCCACGTTAACAAACCTATTAGTACGCGCTATCCCGATGGAGGTTCTCATATTCAAACACTGGCAGTTTATTTAAGCCATACTAAAGAGTTCAATTCAAAATTTATTTTGAGTGAGGGCTTGCGTTTAAGTTCAATATCACTTGAATCAAATTTTGTTGATAAAACATTTTACAGTTTTCTTCCCAATCAATCTAAACAACGTAATACAGCCTTATGTGGCAGTTTAGGCCTGGTATACTTACTTTCTAAAGATATAAAATTATATGCCAATACGGCAAATGCATATAGAGCACCCAATGTTGATGATATGAATAAATTATTCGATTCAAAAAAAGGTTCAACGATTATTATTCCTAACAACAACTTAAAACCAGAACAAAGCTGGACAAGTGAAATAGGAACAAATATTGTGTTTGCCAAGAAGCTGGCCTTTGAAGCTAATGTTTATTATACACACTTATGGAATGCCATAATTGTTGCGCCAACTCAGGTAAACGGACAGGATAGTACTTTATATGATAATGTTATTACAGCAGTAAGTTCTAACCAAAACAGGCAAACTGCATTTATTTACGGTTACCAGTTAAATCTTACCTGTTCCCTATTAAAGTATCTGGTTATACAAGCTGGCATAAATTATACTTATGGAAGAATAAAGGCTGACAGTATAATGCCATTAGACCATATACCACCTGCATTTGGAAGGATCTCCTTATCCTATACAAAAGAAAGATGGCAGACAAGCATTTATAGTTTATGGAGTGCCGGAAAGATGCTGAAAGATTATTATTTAAATGGCGAAGATAACCAACAATACGCAACAGCCAATGGCATGCCGGGCTGGTATATTATAAACCTGCAGGGAAGCTATGTAATAGATAAAAAAAGCAATTTAATACTGCAAACAGGAATTGAAAATATTTTAGATACCAACTACCGAACTTTTGCAAGTGGAATAAGTGCAGCAGGGCGGAATATATGGTTAAGTTTAAGAATGAAGTTTTAAGCACCTGTTCATTTTTTTTCCTTAATTGTTAAAGGGCGTTTGCCGGTAAAGTAGAATAACCGCAAAGTGTATTGTGTATAATCAAAAAGAACACAATGATTTTTTTTGCATTTTAATTGTTTTAATTATAACCCAATACTAATAAGTGTTGCTGCACCAATACCTAATAATACAGCAATAAGTTTTTGTTTGGTAAAATGATGTTGTTCGCTGCTTTCAAACAATATAGTAGTTGATATGTGCAGGAAAGTACCAATTACAAAAGCCATAAAATAATCAAAAATACCTGTATCTATATTTGCCTCTAGTAAGATACTTATGCTTGAACCTGCAAGGGCCATACTACTGTAAATAACAGCAATATAAATAAGTGCTGTGTGGCTTAGTCTGATGCTTTTTAAAATACTTATCAAAGCAAATGCTGCCGGAATTTCATGAATGATGATCCCAATCAGTAATGAAAAAAAACTTGTATTTTCATTGTTCAGCAACGAACCAACAGGTATGCCTTCTGTAAATGAATGCACGCTCATGGAAGCAATAATACCTATAGGAATTACCCTGTTTTTGAGATTGTAGTGTACATGCAAATGCCCATGTTCAATTCCCTCTGAAAATTTTTCGAGAAACACCTGGAAAAAAAATCCTGCAAGCACCAGTAAACCTTTATACGGATCAAATTCACGGAACACTTCTGGAATGAGGTTCAGCAAAGTAATTGCTAATAAATAAGCTCCGGCAAATGATAAAAACCACTTTAACTGCAACTCGTATTGCCTGGTGCTTTTTATGGCAAGCCAAGAACCCAGCAGTGGTCCAACAGGTAATAACAATAACCACAAATAACTCATGGGTTCAAATTAATATATTTAAAAAGATAACGTGAAAATGCTACTCCAAATAAAGCACCACAGAGCCCGCCTGCAATTACATCAAATGGATAATGAATACCAACATATACCTGCGAGAAAGCAATTGCAAATGCCCACAATAATAATACCGGCAAAAGCCATTTTATCTGTTTAAAACAAAATGCAAAAAACAAAGCCAAAGCAAAATGATTTGTAGCATGAGCTGAGATAAAACTATAACCCGCACAACGGTCAGTTAAATGCCTGACAATACCTATCAGGGCAGGTTCAGCACATGGCCTTATGCGCTTAAAAGCACCCTTCACTAAATGGGCACTGAACTGATCAGTACATATAATCATCAGGGAGGCTGCTAAAATAATTTTCCAGCTTTCTCTACCATATTGCTTAATAAGCATATAAACAAACAACGCATATAGTGGGTACCATACTTCTTGTTTGCGTAAGAACGGACAAACCACATCAAAAAAAGGATTGACCAAGCCACTGTTAACTATAATAAAAAATTGCTGATCGAAATGCAGCAGACTATCTAACATCTTTCTTTCTGGCTAAAATAATTAAACGATCACTCTGCAATTCATCAAAACTTTCAAGGGCATAATTACCAAAGATATTTGTTAAATCAAATCCCGATTTTTGTAGCAATTCTTTAAAATTATTAAGACGCAAAGCCTGAACCTTTTCACTATAACAATATTCATGGCCCATATCGGTGAAACATATATTTTTTATAATCTGTCCATCCTCTACAACTTTGCTGATCTTAAATTTTATATGGCAAATTTCTTTTATTTCAGTTTTAATTAAGCAATCAAGTACTTTATTCGTATTAAAAAAATCGATCAGTAAAAACCCATTTGGTTTAAGAATAGAATGAATTTGTTTTAACACCAGCAGATCTGTTTCAAAGCTATCAAAATAACCAAAGCTTGTAAAGAGGTTTAGGGCAATATCAAAATGAGCAGGCATTTGTAAATTGCGCAGATCTTGAACTTCAAAATGAAGTTTTTCATTTACATGCTCTTTAGCTGCAAGAATACTTTGCTGCGAAAGATCAACACCGGTTACATCAAAACCTAAAGTATTCAGGAAAATGCTATGTCGTCCTTTCCCACAGGCAAGATCAATTATTTTAGCATTTTTATCGGGGTTAAAATGAGTAACAAGGTTTCGCAGAAAAAATTCTGCTTCTTTCATATCGTGCTTCTGATACAGGATATGGTAATAAGGAGAATCAAACCATTCTGCAAACCACTCTTTATCTTTTTCCATAATCAACAGTGCAAATTAATAAATTTTTAAGGATTATCTCCATAATACAGAATTCCATCCTTATTTTGAACCACTTACAACAAATTATTTGTTATTGTTGTTAAGTACTTACATTTTTGATTAAAAAATGACTAAAAAATTACCCCGTCTACTGCTGATTTTAATTTTATATACAGGATCAGCTTCTGCACAATCAATTACCGATACACTACAGCAGGTAATTCCATTGCGTTTAATTACGCCGGCCCGCTTATATGGCAGCGTTGCAGATACGGTTAACTATAAACCTATGGCTTACTCAAGTGTTACGCTTATAAGAAAAGATTCATTCTTATTCAGACACCAGTTTACCAATCAGCAATCACAATTTAATTTTATCAATATAAAACCGGATACCTATCGCTTGCTGATCACCCGGCCGGGTTTTGCCGATTATGAAGAAGACTTAAGCCTACTAGAAGGAGAAGAAAAAAATGTGGGTACGATTGCATTATTTTCTAAATCAAATTTATTACGTGAAGTTCTTATAAAAGACCGGCAAGCTATACGTTTAAAAGGGGATACAATCGAATTTTTGGTAGATAGTTTTCTCGTAAATAAAAATTCAAATGTAGAAGACCTTCTGAAACGCCTACCCGGAATTCAGGTAGATAAAGCCGGAAAAATAAAAGCACAAGGACAGGAGGTTAAAAAAGTTTTAGTAGATGGGGAAGAATTTTTTGGCAATGACCCCACTGTTGCTACCCGAAACCTTAAAGCCGATAACATTGAAACCGTGCAGGTATTCGATAAAAAAAGTGATCAGGCAGCATTTACAGGTATTGATGACGGAGTGAAAGAAAAGACCATTAATCTTACGATGAAAGAAGATGCAAAAAAAGGATATTTTGGTAAGATTAAAGCAGCAGAAGGAACAAAACCAACCGGACTGGAAAACAGATATGAGAATGAGGCCATGTTTAACAGATTTAGAAACAAAAGAAAATTTTCTGTTTTTGGCACTTTAAGTAATACCAATTTAACGGGCTTAAACTGGGATGATATGGAAAAATATGCGGGTGGCTATGGCAATACAGAATATGATGAAGCCAGCGGCTATATGTATTCTTATTATGAATCAGGGCAGAATGATTTTAATGGTGTAGGAGTTCCTCAAACCCGTTATCTGGGAACTTTTTACAGCAATAAATTAAAGCAGGATAAACATAATTTTAATTTTACTGCTAACAACAAACAAACCATAGTGACCGATGCTATTGATGATAATTTTACACAATATATTTTGCCTGATACCATGTATTTTAACAGGCAAAAAAATATAATTAACACACAACGTAACGCCAATAGTTTTAGTGGCAAATACGATATTAAGATTGATTCCTTATCCACACTAACTTTTAAGCTTGCCCTTAGCCAGGGTTCAGCCGAAAACAAGAATGAATTTACATCAGAAAATTACAACGGAGATTCGCAACTTGTTAACAGAAATATCAGAACAAACATTAACAGTAATTCTTCCTTCATGGGAAATTACAGTTTACTGTACAATAAAAAATTTATTAAAACTGGACGTACCGTTTCAGCACTGTGGGATCAAAAAATAAGCAATAATGAAAGTGAGGGATTTTTAAAATCACACACTTATTTTAATTCTTTAGATACGCTGATAACTGATGAACAACTTATTGATCAGAAAAAAATAAGTAATGAAAAAACTAATAATTTTGGTGGAAGAATTACTTATACAGAGCCTCTTTCAAAAAAATGGTTTGTTGTGGCAGATTATGATATTCATCTTACAGCAAACAACTCCAAAAGAATTACTTATAATAAACCTTTTGGAGATTATAACAGGAGAGTAGATAGTTTAAGCAATGAATTAAAATATAACATCAATATTAATAAAGGTGGACTTGCCTTAAAATATGCAACTAAAAAACTAAATTATTCAATAGGTGCCCGCATTTCTTATACTGATCTTACGCAGCATAACCTGGTAACAGATTCTACTATCAATAAAGTATATATCAACAAATATCCTTCTGCCCGTTTTAGCTATAAAAAAAGCAATTACAGCTCATTTTCAATCGACTATAATGGTAGTACACGTCAGCCTTCTTTACAACAGATTCAGCCCATTCAGGATAACTCAAACCCTTTACTGATAACAAAAGGTAATCCCGATCTGGCACAAAGTTTTAGAAACACCCTTAATGCCCGTTATAATAATTATAAACCTTTAACAGGTAGTAGCGTGTATTTTAATGTTTCTTATAACTTTACTTATAATGATTTTGCCAGTTATGATCGCGTAGACGGTAAGGGAAGACGTGTTACACAAACTGTAAATGTAGATGGAAATCAGTCATGGAATTTTTATTCAGGCTATTATTTTAGTATAAAAAAATGGCATCTTGAAATAGGCAACAGTTTAAATGGCGGGCAATATAAAAGTTCAAATTTTATTAATGGGCTGTCTAATATAAACAAGAATACTAACCTCACTTATAATCTGAATCTGAATTTTGATGTTGAAGAAAAAATTGATGTGTCGTTTTCCCCATCTGTAACCTATAACCGAAGCAGCACAAGTCTTCGGAAGGATGTAGTAACAGAATATTTTACATACGCTTATGTTGGAAGCATGAACCTTAAACTGCCAAAAAAATTCATTTTTTATATAGACGGGCAATTAAACATCAGGCAAAGAACCTCTACTTTTGACCGAAACTATAATACTTTTATTGTGAGTAGTTATATTAGTAAGAAGCTATTTAAAAATGATAAAATGGAAGTAAGAATTGGCGTGGAAGATTTATTGAATCAAAATATTGGTTTTGAGCGCAACGCTACCAGTAACTATATTAATGAAAATACATATACCGTTTTAAAACGTTATGTTTTATTCAGTCTGATTTATAATTTTAATAACGGGCCGTTGAAGTAATGAACAACTATAAATCTTTTTTTCTCTACGCATTTATGTTACTATTGGTTCAAACAGCAAGTGCACAACAACTGGTATTAAGTGGCAAAATAACTTTTGAACGCAAAGAAAATTTGCACAAACAATTTACCGAACAAAATAGTTGGACGGAACAAATGATGATGCGGATGCCTAAGTATCGGATAGATCAGTTTCAACTAAGTTTTAACACCCATAAAACCCTTTACAAGATAACTCTTGAAGATGAAAGTCCGATGGCAAGCTGGTGGCGTGTGGCAGCATACAACACCGTTTCAAATAACATAGATACAAGGCAATATACTGCTGAAAAAACAATATATGAACGCAATTACCTGATAGAAGATTCGATGCCGCAATACCAATGGAAATTATTAGGGGAATACCGGGAAGTGGCGGGTTACAATTGCCGTAAAGCAGCCACGATTATAATGGATTCTTTATATATAATTGCTTTTTATACAGATGAAATTCCCGTAAGTGCAGGTCCAGAATCTTTTAACGGATTGCCTGGTATGGTTTTGGGTATAGTTGTTCCCAGGTTAAACCTAACTTACTTTGCCACTAAAATTGAAACGCAACCTGTTGCCGGAACAGATCTTTTACCAAAGGCATCCAAGAACAAAAAAACCAACTTTTTATCCTACAAAGCAGAGCTGAATAAGGCAGTTAAAGACTGGGGAGAATATGCAGGAAAAGTGCTTTGGAAAGCAAATTTATAAAAGATGCCGTATATGCCTGTTTTTGTATTTTGATAACCACTAATTTTTATTTACAATAAAGTATGAGTATGATTGCATACTAATTTTATTGAATTGAATTCTGAAGGAACCCATACTGATAAACCGGTAACAGTGATGATCATTGATGATGACGCCGTTACCATTTTCCTAACAAAAAAATCATTACAAAATTTTGATCCAACATTAACTTTAAGTCATTTTATATCTGGAAGAGAAGCTTTTGCAAGTTTATCAAAGGCCGGAGCAGAACAGCCAATGATCATTCTGCTGGATATAAATATGCCTCTTTATAATGGATGGGATTTTTTAAAAGACTATTCCAATACTTCCTGCAACTCTTCTATATTTATGTTTACCTCTTCAATTGATCCTAACGACCTGATTAAATCAAAGACTTTTTCTAATGTAAAAGGATTTATTTCTAAGCCATTAGATCAAAATAAAATTCAGGATATATTAGATACTTTATAGTTTATTGATTATGTTAGCAATTGCTAAAAGATTACTTATTTACAATATTTTATAACACTGTAAAATATAAAAACGGAAGGTATCGTACAGTAAATTAAAACGCTATAACACATCTCTGGCAATTCGTTAAAAGATGCCTTATCAATTCGTATTTTCTCTATAAATTACAATACAGGCATCAGTAAATTTCTATCAGCTTTTAGGTATTATTAGTTAATTATAAGGCAACAATTTTTGCATCCATTTACAACTTTATAATCCTCATTTACAATTAACTAAATCCAAAGTTTTACAAATTACTTGTATATACATATATTGTTTGTACATTTGTATTATATACATCACTTTAACCGCCATAAAAAGGAAAACAACCATGAAAACATTTCTTCATAAAGCAAGTGAAAGAGGTCATGTTAATCATGGCTGGTTAAATGCGTTTCATTCATTTAATTTTGCCTCCTGGTATAACCCTGATCGTACAAACTTTGGCGTACTGAGAGTTTTAAATGACGATACCGTTGCAAAAGGGATGGGCTTTGGCAAACATCCTCATGATAACATGGAGATCATTACCATTGTACAGAAAGGCAGTTTAAAGCATCAGGATAGTATAGGAAATACCTCCGTAATTGTACCCGGTGAAGTGCAGGTTATGAGTGCTGGTACTGGCATAACACATTCGGAACAAAACAGTTCGCAAAAGGATGAATTGAAGTTGTTTCAGATATGGGTATTTCCTAATATACAGATGGTAACACCACGTTATGGTCAGAAATCTTATAGTATAGAAGGACGACAAAATATATGGCAAACAATTATATGCCCAATAGATCAGCAGGAAGGAAATGCAATTGGTATTTACCAGAACGCCTGGTTCAGCCAAACTGATCTGGATCAGCAAAAAAAAATCAACTACACTTCTAAAAAGTTAAATAACGGAGCCTATGTATTTGTAATTGATGGCGAAATAAAGATAGGAGATCAACTGCTTACAAATCGCGACGCTATGGGTATTACAAACTATAACGAATTTGATATTGTAGCATTAGTTCCTTCCAAAATATTAGTAATAGACATACCAATGTACATGCATAAATAATTTCAACACTTTTTAGGTTCAGTAAAAACAAAAAATTTTAACAAAATAAAACTAATCATTTCCCAGGTAGTTAGCATATTTTAACAAGCAACAATAAATATAAACATGAGCATAACTAAATGGTCTATTGACCCAAGTCATTCAGAGATTGACTTCAAAGTAAAACACTTAATGATTTCAACAGTTAGCGGCAAATTTACAAATTTTACGGCATCGGTTGAAACAGATAACGATGATTTTAACAAAGCAAAGGTGAACTTCAGTGCAGAAACAGATTCAATAACCACTGGTTCTGATCAGCGTGACGGACATTTAAAAAGCGACGACTTTTTTAATGTAGAACAGTATCCTAAACTTACTTTTGTATCTACCGGGTTTGATAAAAAAGGGGATAAAGGATATACTTTAACCGGAGATTTAACCATCAGAGACATCACAAAAAGTATAGTGCTTGATGTTGAGTTTAATGGCTTAATGACCGATCCTTATGGCCAGCAAAAAGCAGGCTTTGAAGTAAATGGCAAAATAAACCGCAAAGACTTTAACCTTAAATGGAGTGCAACTACAGAAGCCGGTGGCATAGTAGTGAGCGATGAAGTTAAGATTGCCTGCAATGTGCAAATGACTAAACAAGTATAGGACTAAACTTACCTGCTTTAAACTCTATTAAATTGCGAAAGTTTTATATGCTTATATAAACATGAATTAGATTTATCATCACCTGTTAATCTTATAACGAACCTCGGTCAATATGAGCTTATAAGGTTCTAAATTTGTTATAAATAATAACTAAACAATGGAACAAAATAATACAATAGCTCATAACATTGATAAACTAATTACTGATCGCAAAAGCATAAGGGCATTTATTGAAAGGGCAATTGAGCCTGCATTAATTGCCGAACTTTTTGAAGCAGCACGCTGGAGTTTTAGTTCGTCAAACGAACAACCCTGGCGGTATGTATATGCAACTGCTGCCCAGGTTGAATGGTATCAAACCTTACTTAATTGTTTAATGGATATGAACAAAGATTGGGTTCAAAAAGCTCCATTGCTAATTGCGTGCATTGCTAAAAAAACTATGGCCAAAGATGGTAATTTAAACCCAAAAGCTTTGCACGACCTGGGTGCAGCCAATATGCTTCTGGCATTACAGGCAACAAGTTTGGGCATGCAAGCCCATCCTATGGGTGGTTATCATAACGACAAAGCCCGCGAAGCATTACAGTTACCCGAAGATTGTGAAGTTGTAGCATTTATGGCTGTTGGTTATCCGGGCAATGATGATCATTTAAAAGATTATCAAAAAGAACAGGAACATACGCGCAGTAAACGTATGGATCAAACCGAATTTGTATTTAATAAACCCTTTGGTTCCTGAATAGAAAGTTATATGAGCATGCACTTAAAGATTATGATTTTAATTCCCATACAAATTGATTTACTTTGAGATTGTGACATATAGGTTTAAATAAAATATTTTAAACTCAATTTTCTTTTGATCCGATTATGAAAAACATAATTGGTTTATGGAAATGTAAGCTTAAAAGATGCTCTTGGCAATGATTTGAAAAAAATAAAGTCACAGCTTTTTGCAGATGTTTAGTTTCTTCCAATTAACCTTTAGGCGATGAATTACATTGTAAGGCTGGCTTTAAAGGATAATGAGTTAGAAGTTGAAGTTGAAGTTGAAAAAAAAGAGAACAAACAGTTTAATTAAATATAAATAAATAGCGGGAAGTGATGTTGAACAAAATACAATTATTTTTATTTGATGTTAAACTTTACAACAATACTTGTATCACTAAATTAAAGCAAAATATGAAAGCAATATTTACCCTTATAATACTACTAACAATTAACATAAATATGCAAGCTAAAACTAAAATTATATATGTATTTGATCCCATGTGTGGATGGTGCTATGGCTTTTCGGCAGTTATACAAAAAGCTGCCCAAAAGTATGCCGGCGAATTTGATTTTGAGATAATAAGCGGCGGCATGGTGGTTGGAGAAAGAGAAGGGCCGGTTGGTGATTTTGCCGATTATATTTTAAGTGCTTATAAACGTGTGGAAGAAGCTTCGGGAGTAATATTTGGAGAAGCCTACCTTGCACAATTAAAAACCAAACAACTGTATTCGTCATCAGTTAAGCCTGCCATTGCCATTGAGGTATTTAAAAATTTCCATCCCTTACAGGCTATTACTTTTGCGGCAGCTTTACAAAAAGCATATTTTATGGATGGCCTTGATTTAAGTAAAGATGAAGTTTATAAGGCATTGATTAAACCTTATGGAATTAATGAAACCATCTTCTTAAAAAGCTTAAATGATGATGCCATGCGCAAAAAAACATATGACGGTTTTAAACAGGCCGCCAACTTAGGCGTTAATGGTTACCCTGCGGTAATGGCTTTTAAAAACGGCAAATACTATGCCTTAACCAATGGCTTTACAGATTACGAAACCCTGGAAAAATCATTAGAAAAAATTAAAAATTTATAAGTTGACCCGCAAAGATTTTTTTCTGACAACTGTAGGTCTACCTCTTTTAAATATGGAACTTAAAGCATTTGAAAATGAAATTATAGGTAATACATACGCCGCTGCAATTATGCCTGTTTTATTTGTGGGCCATGGCAGTCCGATGAATGCTATTGAGAACAACACCATTACCCAAAACTGGGCAAAACTTGGCAGAGAACTTCCGGTACCCAAAGCTATCTTATGTATTTCGGCGCATTGGCAAACACAGGGAACAAAAGTAACGGCCATGGAACACCCTAAAACCATTCATGATTTTGGAGGCTTTCCTAAAGCATTGTTTGACGCACAATATCCTGCTCCGGGCTCACCAGAATTTGCGCAGTTAACCATAGAAGAATTTCAATCCGGACATGTAAATAAAGATTTTGAATGGGGACTAGACCATGGCACCTGGAGTGTTTTAAAACCTATGTTTCCTAAGGCAAACATTCCTACCTTTCAGTTAAGCTTGGATTATACGGCAACTCTCGCACAGCACATTGAAATAGCAAAGCACTTGCAGAATCTGCGCAAGAAAGGTGTACTTATTATAGGTAGTGGAAATATTGTACATAACCTGGGTTTGTTAAACTGGGAAGGCAAACC
This sequence comes from Bacteroidia bacterium, assembly GCA_014376805.1. Lineage (GTDB taxonomy): Bacteria > Bacteroidota > Bacteroidia > UKL13-3 > UKL13-3 > B1. Next base: position 14,757 of record JACMQU010000178.1, on the reverse strand, counting down.
CTTTGACTGGGCCATAGAATTTGATGAGACTGTAAAGAACAAAATTATTAACAATGATCTTAATGCATTGGTTAATTATAATAAACTTGGTAAAACGGCAACCTTATCTATTCCTACAGAAGAACATTATATTCCTTTATTATATACGCTTGCACTTAAACAAAATAATGAGCAGGCTAATTTCTTCAATGAAACTATAGAGATGGGTTCTATATCAATGCGAAGTTTAAAGATTGGTTAACTGATATTATCCGGCTAAACCTTTTACAATCGTTTTAATAATAAACTTAAGGGAACCTTACCTTTAACTCTTAACCAAAAAAGAGGAGTGACAAAATTGTCACTCCTCTTTTTTGGTTAACTCTTATCTTTATTTCTCTTATACATTCCAAAACCCAAACCTGCCGCCACCAGCAGGCTTATTCCACCATCAATTGGTGCATCCGGATCGGGTGGATTATCCGGAAATGAGGTGTTAGGATCAACTCTGGTTATGGGTTGAGAAAAGCCATTTGATGTGGAAGTGCGACCTTGTGTATTCCCATTGTCTACCGGACCATTACCGCCACTAATAATAACCGGGGCTGAATACGTTCCTCTATGAACATCAATATCCAGTTCTGAGTTATTATGATTATCGACATCATTACCTTGTTTATTTTTAATTTCTTTTTGATAAAATGGCTTTTGGGTTTCGTATGAATTATCAAGTCCGCTTTCAAATCGGTTGCTATTCATATCGCTCGCATTTTCATTCTCATCATCATCCTCATTATTCTGAGCAAAAATTTGATTTGAAGTTAACATCACAGATAATAGAATGATTAATATCAGGCTTAGTCGTCTTAAATTTTTATTTTTCATTTGGGTGTAATTATCGATTATTTATTTGTCTGACTCTTTATTTTTTAATCACTTTAAATGTAAGCACTGAATCATTTTCACTCATTACCTGCAGGAAGTAAATCCCCGATTCAAATCCACTCAGGTCAATAACCTCATCTTTACGGGGATTATTTATCTTATTCACAATTTGACCCAATGTATTATAAAGCACTAAACTGCTAACCGGTTTAACCTGATGTATAATTGAAACATTTAAAATATTTAAAGTTGGGTTAGGATAAACATTCACTTCTGTTTCTGAACCATTAATACTACCTATACCCGTATTTGAATGAGGTCTTTCATTTTTAATATACAGATCGAAACGTTGGTTACCAAAAGAAGCCGAATCTGTTGTTACATTAAAGCTATGTGTAATTTTATCTTCGTTTGTTAGCTGCTTTTCTGTAAGTAAATAATGATCACGCAAAAATAGCTGGTAATATGAAGGAAGATTTGGTGCTTCCATATCAATGGTATAATTCCCAACAAATGCAGCTCCAATGCCTAAAGGAACAATTTTAAAGTCCCTGTCTACAATGGTTGCAATTCCATTAATACCGTACTTGGCATTCATAGCATCTATAGTGAACAGATTTACATTACTTGGATTATTCATTTTTTCCGCATCAAAATCACCATCATATAAATCTGTTTTTTCCTTATTCAATACCACAACTGTTTCATCAGATTTGTTTGCACTGTTTTTCAGGGTTAATCTTATTTCAAAAGGCTTATTACCTTTTAATAATAATACAGTTGCAGCAGCACTTGTTTTTACTGCTTCCGTAACTGCCAGTATTGGTGATGAAGCTGTAGCTTTTACATAAAATCCTTGTCCCGATGGTATAATATTTCCACCACCATTTATTCCGGTAGTACCATTATAAGTAGCAATATTATCATTTGAAGGTCTGTAAATCCATATAGTTGATGACATATTGGTTTTTGTCCAAGCTGCTGCATCCCAGTCAATCGCACTAGGATAAGGGTTCCCAACAAGGTTCCATCCCTGGCCGTTTGAAGCATTATAAGTTACAGGTATGGTAAATGAACCTGTAGTAATGGTTCCGGTGGCACTTAATGTTACATCATTCGGAGTTGGATTTGTTCCATCTAACAGCCCGCAACCCTGGCTTCTTGCACCTCTGATAAATGTATTATAACCAATTCCGGCAGCAAGATTTGTGGCATTGGTAGTGGGTACACCAGTCCAGGCATTTGTATATATAGTTGCACCGGTTACGTTTGGAGTGGAGGCTGTAGCAATAGCAGTTGTCTCATTAAATGTAGTCATACTGTAATTATTATAAGTAGAAGCATCGAACCCATTTGTATGTGATGTTAGTGAAGGGCACGCAGTACCTCCAGTTCCTGTGCCGGTAATATATATTTGTTGTTGCCAGCTATCTCCAATTGTTGGACCTGTTATAAAAGGTGCAGCGAGGTAACGGTATTTGCGACCTGAACTTCCGGGGATAAAGCGTTGAACACTTACGGTTCCGGTTAAGTATGAACCGCTACCCTGTGCAATATTTCCATCACTTGTAGAGGAAGATAATAAAGTTAAAAAACCACTGGTTTCTAATGTTCCTGCTGTTGGCGTAACAGTGCCACTAACCTGCAGTACATTTCCTAGTGTTATGGTTTGAGCCGAACGGTTATAAGTAAGATTGGTTAATTTATTTGTAGTACCCGGTATTGTTTGATCAAAAGAAACGGTACCAAAAGCACCACTTCCTTGAATGGTTAATGATCCATTACCTTTTAAGGTACCTGTTCCGGATAGCGCACCATCTATCAATAAAGTATTTGCGTTCAAACCTAATATTTGCCCGGCACCTATATAAAGGTTATTGGCATTGTAGCTTGCTGTTAAAACAGGACTGTTCGAAGCATAAGATGAAATGGTAAGGCTTTGACCTGATGAAGGCACATTGCCATCATCCCAGTTAGAACCTGTAGTAAATGCTGTTGAGGTAACACCAATCCAACGGTTCGCATCACTGCCTTCATAAGCGCCTAAATCAGGTGTGCTGCTTCGGGTTAATCCTGCAAAATCTGTTGTAATACCGCTTATGGCTGACCCTAATAAATAGTTACTTGGGAATGCATTTGCAACCTCTAAAAGATTAGTTGTACTTGTAAAACCCGGATTGATATTATAAGAATTAATATTGCTTCCAAAACCGGTTTGTAATGCAGCCAGTGTTGTTCTGTCAGATGTTAAGAATGCTAAAACACCTTGTGTACCGCTTACAAAATAATCGTTGTTGTTAATGCTCGTAAAGGCTGTATTTGCAGCAGCAGAATAAATCGCGTAATTCTTTGATACTGTTCCGCTTAAATCCGTATTGTTTAACGAATTCTTAAAAATATTATTACGAATATCCAATGCAGTTACTCCTGAACCAACATATAACCCTGTTGTAAGGCAAGCACTCGCGTAAGCATAATTTCCATACATATTTATGCTGTTGTAATAAAGATTTATTCCTCCGGTTGTTGTAGTTAAAGTGGTTGAGTTACCAATCATTCCCAAACCTATACCTATTGATGAAGAGTTTGTGAATGAACTGTAATTTGAACCGTTAACACCATAAATAACATTATTTGATATGGTTATATTACTGCTTGCCGAAGCTGTTCCTGCTGTTATTCCTCTTCCGCCATATCCTCCGGTAGCTGTTGTTGTAACATTGCTTAAAAGGTTCCTTGTTACTGTGGCATTTAAAAAGCCCGTTTCTATAGATATTCCGGCCACTGCGGTACCTGAAGTTTGCACGTTTAATTGATTCTGGCTAATACTTCCACCCGTTCCATTACCTACTTCAATACCAATTACCGCTGCGGTTGTATTAATAGTTATAACATTGCCCGATAAGGTAAGATTGTCTATACCACCTGTGCTTACTGCAGCAGTGCCTATAGCGTATATTCCATTAGCGCAGGTATTTATCGTATTGTTTTGAATTGTGGTGTTGTCATTATCTGCACCATTGCTTGGAATGGTTGTGCCACCTATTACTATTCCATAATTAGCCACTGTGTTGGATCCTCCTTTTATGGTGCTGTTCTTAATTGCATTATTGGTTGCACCCAATCCTGTTCCCTGGCTGCTTAACCATACCGCAGCAGAAGAAGCTGCAACACTTAAATTTTCAATTGTTAATGTATTACCACCTGTGTTTAAGCCATCAATTGTTACCCTGTCTGCTCCATCTAATTTAACAGTGGCTGTTGCTAAAGTTCCGGTTATTAACCTTGATGCACCTCCGCTCGGGCTAATGGACATCGTAAAATTAGAGCTGGCAGGTTCTTCAGACCACTGACTTAAACTTGCTGTAGTAGACTCTGTGCATGTACCCACAATATTCACGGTAATGTTACCTGTAACAACCCCAGAATTTATTGCATCAAAAAACGACTTTAAGGTAGTGTAGGTTGCGGCACCGGTTCCAACATCATAAGAACCGGTAAATGCGGCTGAAATTAAATATTGATTTATTGTACCTGTTAATGGAAATGCAGCAGAAGTTAAATTAACACTTGTTGGAGTGGCAGAAAAAGTTCCGGAATTTATTCCCACATTAGGGGTGGCAGCAAGATCCTGAGCTGCTATAAAATATTGAATTATATTACCCCCCGAAATAGAACCTCCATTAATTATTGAATAATTTATCGTAAAATCAAATGGAGAGGCAGAACTGGTTGATTCTACATACTTCCATCCATTATCCCCACTTGTATTGCCAACATAGGTGTTTGCATCAGTAGATTTTTTAAAATATAAGCGGGGCTTGGTGCCTGGAGTAGTGTTTACTCCGCTGGCATCTGTTATAACTACACTTGTTAAACTGCGATTGGTTGTAGAAGATATATTCCCTAAAGTGGTATAACTAATTACTGGTGGTGCTCCATCCGAACCATTTTCATACGCACCAATAGACGGTGTTGTTCCTGAACGTGTAGTGCCCGAATAGTCAGTTGTTATCCCACTAATTGGCGCTCCTGCTGCCAATACAGGTGAGCCCGTTTGTGGTTGGAGTATAGTATTTGAGTTAAAGTTGGGGTTGGCTGTTGAAGAATTTACATTTCCGCCAAAACCAGACTGAATACCTGTTAGATCAGTTCTGTCTGATGTTAAAAACGCTAATACCCCTTGCGTACCGCTTACAAAATAATCATTGTAATTTATATTACTAAAAGCGGTATTGGAAGCTGCTGAATAGATAACATAATTTTTTGAACCGGTTCCGCTCAAATCCGTATTGTTTAACGAGTTCTTAAAAATATTGTTTCGAAGATCCAATGCAGTTACTCCTGAACCAACATATAACCCTGTTGTAAGGCAAGCACCTGCGTAAGCATAATTTCCATACATATTGATGCTGTTGTAATAAAGATTTATTCCTCCGGTTGTTGTAGTTAATGTGCTTGTGTTTCCAATCATTCCCAAACCAATTCCCATAGATGAAGAGTTAGTGAATGAACTAAAGTTTGATCCGCTTACACCATAAATTACATTGTTTGATAGGGTTATATTACTGCTTGCCGATCCTGTTCCTACTGTTATTCCTCTTCCTCCATAACCATTGGTAGCTGTTGTTGTAACATTGCTTAAAAGGTTCCTTGTTACAGTGGCATTTAAAAAGCCCGTTTCTATAGATATTCCTGCTACGGCAGTATTCGTTGTTTGTACACTTAACTGATTCTGAGTGATTGCACCACCTGTTCCGTTACCAACTTCAATACCAATTACCGCTGCGGTTGTATTAATAGTAATAGCATTGCCCGATAAGGTAAGATTGTCTATACCACCTGTACTTCCTGCAGCAGTGCCTATAGCATATATTCCAATAGCGCAGGTATTTATCGTATTGTTTTGAATTGTGTTGTTGTCATTATCTGCACCATTACTTGCAATGGTAGTACCTCCTATTACTATTCCATAATTAGCCACAGTGTTGGATCCTCCTTTTATGGTGCTGTTCTTAATTGCATTATTGGTTGCACCCAATCCTGTTCCCTGACTGCTCATCCATATGGCTGCAGAAGAAGCCGCAACACTTAAATTTTCAATTGTTAATGTATTACCGCCTGTGTTTAAGCCATCAATTGTTACCCTGTCTGCACCATCAAGTTTAACAGTAGCTGTTGCTAAAGTTCCTGTTATCAACCTAGCCGCTCCACCACTCGGACTAATGGTCATTGTAAAATTAGAACTTGCCGGTTCTTCAGACCACTGACTTAAACTTGCTGTAGTAGACTCTGTGCATGTACCCACAATATTCACTGAAATATTGCCTGTAACAACCCCAGCATTTATTGCATCAAAAAATGATTTTAAGGTAGTGTAGGTTGCGGCACTGGTTCCAACATCGTAAGAACCGGTAAATGCGGCTGAAATTAAATATTGATTTATTGTACCTGTTAATGGAAATGCACCAGAAGTTAAATTAACACTTGTTGGGGTGGCAGAAAAAGTTCCGGAATTAATTCCCACATTAGGGGTGGCAGCAAGATCCTGCGCAACAATAAAATACTGTACAGTATTACCGCCAGTTACCGAACCTCCATTAATAATATTATAGTCTATTGTAAAATCAAATGGTGAAGCAGAGCTGGTTGATTCTGCATACTTCCATCCATTGTCCCCACTTGTATTGCCAACATAGGTATTTGCATCAGTAGATTTTTTAAAATATAAGCGGGGCTTAGTTCCAATTGTGGTATTTACGCCACTCACATCCGTTATAGCTACAGCTGTAATACTACGGTTACTTGCAAGTGCGGTATTACCTAAGGTTGTGTAGGTAATGTTTGGACCAGCTCCATCCACTCCAGTTTCATATGCACCAATAGTTGGAGTCGAAACCGAGCGTGTAACACCAAGAATATCCGCGGTAAAACCGGTTATAGTTACTCCGGCATTCAATGCGGGTGAACCTAATTGAGGTTTAAGTACGGTAGCATTGTTATATTGTGGATTAACAGCTAAACTATTTGCTTCAACACCTGTTGCCGTTTGCCAGGCAGATAAAGTTGTATAAGCTGTTGAATTAAAATAACCCAATGTATAAGTTGAAGCTCCTGTACCCGCAGCATATAAAATATTATTATTCTGTGTAGAACCACTAAAACTGGTTGCCTTAGAATAATAAGCATAAACAGGTCCTCCAAGCGAAGTACCGGTTAAGCTAAAAATATTATTTCTTATATCAACATTTGTGCCCGGTGTTGTTAAACTCCCATTACCATTAGCAAAGGACGCCGATAAACCTGATGAACTATTATTAACCTGGCCGGCTAAATTTACTGAATTGTAATAAAATTTATCTCCATAACCCTGACTAGCTAATATCCCTGTAAGGTTCCAATCCGTGGCTGTACCAGTGCTGGTAATGTCGTATATAGCATTGTTATAAATGTTAGCAGCCGATGGGTTACCAACTAATGCATAGGATGAACTTAGAACAGCAATACCATAAACTTTAGTTGTACTTGTGCTTGTATAAGCAATATTATGAACTAAATTATTATAACACAAACCCGATTTAAAATCAAGTAAACGTATTCCATAAATAGCAGTAGAAGTTATGCTTCTTATATTCTGTACATCATTTCCAGAAACCGTTAAAGATTGCTGGCGGTCAGAATGAATTCCTTCAATATTAAATCCCTCTCCTGTCGTTGCTGTACCAAAATTGTTGTTAGAGATAATATTATTTAAATCGGGTTGAGCTGCTGCATATCCAAATAAAGCAATTCCGTATTGGGTCTTTTTAAAAAGGTTGCTCGTTATGGTATTGGTGTTGTTCTTTTCAACTCCTGACGATGTTAAAGATATACTTGCCGTACCTCCAATGTACATTCCAAGAAAAGTTGTTGTTGATGCATTACCCTGTATAATACAATTTTTTATAGTGTTAGAATTTGAACCATTCCCACTTGCGGGTGAGGCAAGCCAGATAACCGCATTTCCGGAAGTTGCGGTGTTTGTATTTTCAATAGTAAGATCCCTGCTTATTGTTCCATTATTACTTCCATCAATTGTAATGTAATCACCACCATAAATCTTAATGATAGAAGTTGCTGAGTTTCCTGTAATTGTTTTGGTAACACCTGTTTTAGGTTTAATAGTAACGGTGTTGATAGAACTGGCTCCCAATAATTCATTAATTATTACAGGGAAAGCTGTTTCTAAAGTAGGATCGTAATCTGCATCAATATTCAATGTAATAGTACCGTTAATTTCCTTTGACGAAATATCAGATAATGCATTAGTTAGTGTGGTATAATTTGGAGAAGTTTTGGTTGCTCCTATATCAAATGAACCGTTTATTCCATTAAGAATGGTGTACGTACTTGGAGAGGTTGGAATAGTTGAGGCGGCCGGCGGATTAGAGGTTAAACCTGAGGCACCTGAGGCTGGACTAACCGATACATTCATTGATGCTGAATTATCCTGGGCAGCTATATAATATGAAACTACATCTGTTGGCACTACTCCTGATCCAAAAACAAATTGGTATGTAGACCCGGATATGTAAGTAGCCGTTACTAAAGAATAAGCACCCGCATTAATCTTCCAGTTTAATACAGGTAAACCCGCTCCGAAAGTAGGCACACCGCTTGCATCTGTTATAGTAACGTTTAAAGTACGGTCGGATGTTGATGATGTATTTGAAAATGCAGTATAAGTAATAATCGGACCGGTTTGATCCGATGGCGTATAGTTGCCTTCATAAGCACCCATATCAGGTGCGGTTCCTCCCCCATTAGTTTGTGAAGTTTGTGGATACCCTGTTCTTACTCCGGTTCCATTATATGAATCTGTAAAGCCTGATATGGCAACCCCGCCGCTTTCAGCTTGAGATGCAACAGTGCCGTTTAATTCAAGAAACTGTGCACTGCCGCCTGTTGTGCTAACAAAGGTTGAACTTTCAGACACAGATGCCTGATCACGTGTTGACATAAATGTTTTATATAAGGCAATGGTTTGACTTGAGTTTGTACCATCATAAAAAATTAAATTATTTGTACCCGGGCTACTCCCATAAAATAAATTATTGTTTGATGTTGCAGAATAGGAAGTGAGTGTAGTGCTCGTTCTTCTATAAGCTGTTGTGTAACCTGTTGCCGCAGTTGGCGTAGATAGATTAACAAAAATGTTATTTCTTAATATTAGTGTTGGAGTTATTGACGCATATAGAGCTGATGAACCAAACAAGGCACCTGTGCTGCTTGTGTTTAAATAAACAGTGTTATAATATAAGTTAACGGCGGTTCCACTAGTAATATTTATACCTGCCAATGGAATAGCTGCATTTGCTGTTGGCGTTTTAATATCACCAATTAAATTGTTTGCTAAAGTAACCGTTGTTCCACCACTGATATTTACTCCATATGCGGTAGAACTTACTCCATTAGCAGTAATGTTATATATTTTATTTTTAGAGAATACAACCGTTCCTAAGGTAAAACTCATTCCATATATAGAGCAAGCTCCGGAGGAACTATTATTATAAGTTAATGTATTAATATTATTCCCACTAGAATTAATAGTACTACTTGAAACTGTATTAGTATGCATTCCTCTTATGATTGAAGAAACTGAAGTTGAAGAACCAGATATAGATAGATTATCTATATTATTTAAATTATAGGTTTCAATAGTGGCTGATCCCAAATTGTAATAACCATAAATGGAACAAGTCACGGAACCACCGGATAATGGAATAGTATTATTATTGATAGTATTGCTATTTACCCTTATGTCGGCAGTACTCGCACGAATACAATACATTGTACCACCTTGGTTATTTATTACATTATTGATTATAGTATTTGCATTAATATTAACCGGGTTAGTACCATTTGAAGCGGAGTTATAAAGACCTTGGAATACACATGATGAAGCAACAGTCGAAGTCCCCAGAATAGTTCCTGTTAAGGTATTGTTGGTAATATTTGTAGTAGCTGGCGTTGCAGACTGCAATATGCCGGTAAACGTACCCGTAGTTGCTGTTGTGTAGGTACAGCCTGTTATAGTATTATTTGTTATACTTATTGTATTTGATGCAGCTGTTGATCCACTTGCATTTTCAATTGCTGTTACAGATGAAGAGGTTGCACCCGATTTTAAAGTTACCGTATTATTGGTAACAGTTGCACTTGCACTTACAGCTGTATTTAAAAATATACCCCTGAAAGTAGTTGCATGGTTTGTATTGGAAGCTGTATTGTTATTAATTGTATTATAACCAATAGTGATAGTATATTGAGCCAGCGTTCTGATTGCAGCTGAAGGATTTGATACGGCCCCACCACCAAAATTCTGAATGATGTTACCGAGTGAAATAGCACCTACTATGGTTCCCTGATCGCAGGTTGTAAAAGGTGATACTCCTGCAAATCCTATTAAACCCATTCCATAGTTACCACCATTAATGGTATTCGAATAAAATTTATTATTCGAATTTGTTCCTGCCGCTGTTGTTGGCGTTAAAACTGTTGTAGCTGCTGCTGCTGTTGAGTTAATCATAAGTATCCCTACAGACCCTTCAATCATTGGTGTGGTGCCGGAAGCATTATTAATTGTCTTTAGATTTATTGTGCAGTTTTGAATTGTATTATTTTGTGCACCATCAGATAAACTTAATTTAAACAAGCCAATTCCATATTCCATGGTTGCAGGATTGGCAGCATTGCCGTCTGTTAAGGTTAAACCATCTATGGTTATAAAGTCTGCACCTGAAATTTTTAATAGGCCATCCAAAACGGTACTTGAGGGAGTGGCAGTTCCAACTCCGGCGTTTAGGGTAACAGTTCCCGATGCCTTAACAATAGTAACTGTATTCGAAGAACTTAATAATGGATTGAGCGTTGCGCTTCCAATTGTTAAACCTGTAGGGGGAGCTATTTCTGTTCCACTCGCTGTCATTGTAAATACAATTGTCCCGGGTGTTGTGTAACTTGATACAGCATTTAATGCCGTAAGCGCATTTGCCAAGGAGGTATAAGTAGAGGTTAAAGCCGGATTGGTGGTAGCTGTACCACTAACAGTAATAGCAATCTGAGCTTTTCCTATGAAATTAAAAAGCAGCAGGCTAAAAGAAAGTAAAATTATCCTTTTCATATGTTCAGTTTATTATATAAATTATGTTTATTTAAGAGGTTGCCCTCCGTAATTTTCTTTTATTTGCTCACTGGCGAATGAGGTATATAAAGTGAGTTTTAGAATTTAGTTAATTAAGATATGGCGAAATATTTAAGATTGAAATTATTTTACAAACTAATAGGCAGTGCCAACAACTTAAAATCAATAAGTAGTATTAACATTTATAACTATTTTCTTGGTTTATAAATCGAACCTGTCTTTCAACATAAATCTAAGTTAAATATATTATCGTATTATTTAAAATTTCACTTATAATTATAGTTTTGTTTACCATAAATTAACAGTTAGGTTCAGCCAAAATAAGAAAAAATTAATAAATACCAATTATTACCAGGTTTTTTTAAAAAATTTATGATCATCAGAACATTTTACCATGCTAAGAGCGGTTATATATTCATGTATGGCCTTAAATTTAAATTAAAAAACGTCTCAAATAAAAGCATTTCTTTAATCTACATTACCTCGGAGTTAATTTTTACACTACAAACAGTATGCTTGCATAAGACAGTATGTTTACATTAAAAAAAGTACGGTTTTTATTTCATACTTATTTTAAAATAATATTGTTTTATGGTTACTGTTTAAATGTTTTTAGCTCTTAATAACCTGCTGCCTTTCCACCAGAAATTTTTAAAAAAACACTAAGGCTTAAATACACTGAAATTACAACATGTCAAAGCCAGTAAAGGTTGAAATACAGTTCTTTTAAAGTGGAAATAATAAGTAGGATTACCACAAAGAAGTTGGTATCTGATATGATGGAAATGTATATTGATATTTCAAAGTAAATAAAATAACATTGACTTAAAGTAACTTCTCAATTTCTAATTGTACGGCTTAAAATTACAAGGCCTTTACCATCTATATTAAAGGTTCATAATTAACGATAAATTTATAATCGATGACTCCAGATTATTAAGTGTTTCGCATTTTTTTAGCTTCATTTTAAAAGATAGCATGCGAATAACTAAATTGAAATTTCACGCCATTTTCAAAACATTTTTCAGGTTTACCTATTGCCAGAATATTATATTGCAAACACTAAATTATCTCCCTATATAATATTATTTTAATTCACTCAAAAACAAAAACTCAATTAAATATTAAGTAAATACTTAGCGGCTATAAATTAGCAATCGTAAGGCCATTTTGCAACACAATTAACTAGCAATTTTCTGTAACAGATAAAATAGCAACCATTGGGAAAAATGAAACTTAATAATAACAGCCGATTATTTTTATTCAAGTAAAGTAAATCTTGTACTGCCTGCTATATCGTGTAACAGAAATAAAAATATTAAAAACTTTTATACCCTATAACAGTATTCTTGCCATACCCCGCATTTAACAAACCACTTACCAACCATGGTTCACATGTTGAGTCATAACTTTGGTTGTTTTATTTATGATCCAAAATTGATCATTCTGCTATTCTGAAAAAAAATGTACTTACCGGAGTACTTATATGGAAGAAACAAATATTTCAACTTCTGCATTGCTCCAATCTTTGCTTCGTTCATTATAAATTTCAAAGTCATATTTATACGCTCTGTTTATTTTTGAACTCCATATTTCTTTCCACGAATTTGCAACACAATCAGGCATTTTTCCTTTAGCAATTAGTTTGGAGTAATTATCTTCAGGTATGATTAAAGTTTTCATGTCATTTGGAGTGTTTGTGTCTGCCTTGACTTTGCATCCAATAAAATATGAAAAAGGTTTGGTGTAATCACCTTCATAGTTAAAATAGACTGCATAAATTTCATCACTTAATTTATTTGGTATTCGTTCAATAAAATTTTCAATTTCGAATTTCTGCCATAAATTTCCGCAATCAATATTTGATAGTCCGCCTTCGTTTGTGGTTTTTTTGTCAAGCTTAAGTCCAATTAATTTAAATTTAGTAATTTTTGTTTTTTCCATATGTTCTGTTTTCGATGAAACGTTATTTGAAGATAATAGTTAATGTGTTGCACAGCAATTCAGCCTAACGTTTAATTACAACGCAATAAATTAAGTAACTGCAAAGCCAACTTCTTCAGGTTTCATATCAAACATAGCAATATTCTTCATTATTTCATTTACCAATTTCAATTTTATTTTTTGGTCCAAAAACAAGTATTCAACCAGAGGAGCCCATAAAACTTTCTTGGTAATAATTGTCCAAATAATTACGGCCAGTTTTATAAAAAATTGCGCTTACAGCCGTTGCTCTGCCATTGCTATATGCTATATTTTTAAAAACATAAGAGGGGGGTGAATATCACTTAAGTTTCCAATGGCATTTGCTGCTTGTATTAAAGCGATTTGAAGTCGGTGACTTCCTCTTGAAATTTTGCTACTCAATATTTTCCTACGAGATATTTTGTTATTGGGAGCAGGTCGCAGACAGCTAGTAAATTCTTTAAAATTTTTGAATTTAGTAAACCATTCTCACCTAACTCCATCACAATTGTTAAAATGGTGGCATGTCTTACTACTTCAATTTTCATTAAAAATATTCCGCCAAAATATTAATAGGATGCCTTATTTAAATCCATTCCTATAATTGCATTTTTATTATTTTTTTGCGTGTTTTGTTTTCCCTTTTTAATTTCATTTTATAAAAATTAATTTTAACTTTTAGAAATGCCTTAATTTGTTTGTAGCATGCATATGTTTTTTCAAAAAAAACAAATACCTTTCATATTTATTCAACCAACAAAGTTGTTATAAACGCTATCATTTTTAAGGTGAAGTTTTTCTTTGTGGCTAAACTTTTTTAAACAGGACTCCGACCGTTTTATGAACAACAAAAAAGTTCCACTCCTGATAATGTAATCGGCTCGATCAATGATTTCTATTTATATCACAATACAAAACTATGCCCCCCGATAAGGGTTGTAAAGGATGTAAGCCGTGTAATAAAACCATGCGGATAAGGGACACCCTACTAATGTTAGTTGCCTGTTCAAAAATGTAGGGTTTTATATTGACTTATAATAGCTGATCTTGTGGCTGCTGCATGTTCCTTTGCAGCCTTGTAGTGAGTTTATCTGGCTTCATTCCACCAACACCACCCATCCCTTTTAATAAGTGAATAATCTAGTCGATTTCGCACAAGCAAAAGCCCCGGTTTCCAGAGCTTTTGGTATTTATTTGAATTGATTCTTTTGCTCTTTTATATCTGAATATATTCTCGACAATCGCCACCCGTTTCCATCATTTGAAAATTCCATTTGTTCAATTTTCCTCCAATTTTTTGAAACAGCATAACCTGAGAATGATTCCAGTTGAGTGATGTTATTAATCAACTACAAGGGATTGTTTATGTCGGGATAACTAACATTTGACTCTGAAAGAAATTTCTTAAAAGCTACAGCAATAGAGTCATTGTTCGACTATTAAATACGTGGGTCATTTCGCTTTGACCAAGGGAAAAATTCATAGCCTCGTTAAACATAAAAAATCCAATCATCTTTTTTTGGTATTTTTTGAAGATCTCCAACTCTGCTAAAGCCTTCTCTTTACTTTTGGCATTCTTCAATCGTTATACTTTTATAAAATGTTTTAAAGTCATTTTCCGTTCCTTCATAAATGTTCATGATTTCAAATATGGTGGAGTATTTTTTCAGGTAAATTAATTGTCTGTATGGAGCATTTTTAGACTTACTTTTAAAGGTTATCTGAAGTGCTTTTAAGTTTCCAAT
>JACMQU010000177.1 GCA_014376805.1 Bacteroidia bacterium | reverse complement strand
TATTGCACTCATCATACAATGTAGGGTAACTGGCTGGCTTTGGCATAATATAAAGTTGGTTTGCTGTATAACCTAAATCCTTAGGAAACTATGTCTGTTATTGGCTTCTTTACCATTTTTCAGGTTCGCCATCAGTAGCCGTTATTGTTTCAATTTTAGGAAAGGCAAACGGCATTAATTTGCAAATAGCATTTATCCTTTCAATAGGTGGCAACCTCTCCAGTAACCCCGGCAAACCTTCCATTTCTTTTTGCATGGTTTCCTTTAGGGTATCTCTTAATGTTGCTGTTAAAACTGGCTCTTTGGGTTCCATACTAATTATTTATTTAAAAGTTTTCTGTGTAATATTTAATTGCTATTTAGGCTTGCTAATACTATGTTGCAGTTATGAACTGATAGGGCAAATTGCACCCCTTTACGGGCTTCTAATTGGCTTACAGCATCGTTTTTAAATATCAATGGTTCGTCCTGCTGATGGCTGTAAAGAATATCGTACTGGCGGCCATTGTCCATCGTAGCCGTAACAATTATTAATTCACCTGCAGCACGTTCTGCAAAGTGGGTAATGTTGCCGCTGATTGCCTGAGGTGGTGGTTGGTTAACTATGTACTCCTTTATTTCGTAAAACATATTAAATTTAGTTGGCATGTTGGCGTGGTTGTATCTTTATACCCCCCCCTTATGTATGTGTTGTGTTATGTATGTGTTATGTGTATGCATGTATGTTATGTATATTTAAATTTTTAGGGGAGGGGGGAAGAAGTAAACGTCACCAACTTGCCAACTTTATTTAATGTGTTTTGATAGTATAAATAAAGGTTTACCGCCCCCATCCTTTCGCTCATAATCAAGCCCGGCAACGGCTGCATAACTTTTTACCCATTTAGAAAATGTAGCTTGCTCTATGCCTCTACCTTCTTTATAGTACAATGATGTAAATGATGCATACAAATCTTTTGTTGTCTGCCATTCATCCAAAGGGATATTTTGAGCATCCATCCACTCTACAAAATCCCGGCTGGTATTCTGTAGTAACCTATTCCGCTCAATATTCACTCCTTCAAAATGCTTTAAACCTTGTTTCAAATATTGTACGCTGCAATAAAGCATAGTTGAAAAAAACATATCCCATTCATCAGCCCCCCATTCATCTGTAAAAAACCAGCATTTATGCTCATTAAATACAAGGTTTACTTTTCTGTCAGGGCTGCTATAGTGGTCGCTCAATTCAATATAAAAACTTCGCCGAATATCACTTTTGCCGGAGTCTTTTAACATTTGGTTACTGGTAATAACAATTTTAGGGCTATCTTCTTTTTCAAACTTCCATTTATCCTTATTCTTTTTTTCTACGGTCATCCCATTAGAGGACATAGAATATAACCTCGAAGATGGAAACCCGGCTTTTAAGTCATCAATAGCAGCAATAGTTGTATCAACATTCACTACGCTAAGAAAAAATGGATTGTCCGGGTTAAGCCCTTTGCCGTCAATAATAACAGTACTTCTTAATTGTTGCAATGCTTCTAAGAACATACCCTTTCCGCTCCCTCCATTGGCTTCATTTTTTTCGGTAATTGCCTCATCAACAAATATCAATGCAGGTATTAAAAGCGGGTTAAAAGTGGCATGAAGGGCATAACCTATACCGGTAATCATCGATAAAAAACGTTCGCTGTTGTGATTACAAACATTCTGCATAAACCTGTACCAATGGCACTTTTGAAATTCTGCATTGTAGGTAAAGTTTCGTTTTAACATTTGGGTATTCCAATAACAAAAATCAGCTTTTAAACCTTTTAAGTCTTTCGTTTCAATACCGTTTTCCGTAACCGTAACCATGCAGTTTTGAAATATAAAATAGCTGCAATACCTTGTATCTTTTAAAATAGGCTGGCTATCTACTTTCAAAATCTGTAAAAAACTATCATTAAAAATGCTGGTAGTGTTATTTATGTAAATCTGCTTAATGGTAATAAATGGTACTTCTATAGCTGATCCATCATAGGCCACATTATACCCTGCTGTTAATGTGTCAATGTAAATGCTAATGAAAGTCAGTATTTCTTTAGGTGTTACTTGGGTAATCATTCTACCTTCTTTGCGAATGAAAATATAAATACCATTCACTTTGCGCCTATAAAATCCATGTGCATAAAGTAGGTTAATAAATCCCTCCATAAATATGCCCTTTGCAACATATCCGCTTTTTGTCTTACTGAATGTAAGTAGCCCACATGCAAAACTTTCTGCTGTTAAATATTGCCCCTCGTCTGTAGGATACCTACCATATTGATCATTTACAAGTTCTCCAATAGCTTCCGGGCTGTTTTTACTTGAATTACTGGCAATGTGTACATTATTGACAATGTAGTCTTTTGTGGTAGCTGGTGGCGTGCCAATAGCTTTTGCAGCGTTTATAAAACTTAAAAGTTCACCTGTACGGTTATCAGCTTCGCTAAGATGTTTTTTTGCGTATTCATCCAATTTGCTTCCTTTTTTCTTTATCCGCTCGGTTATTGCAGGTAAGTTTTTTTGAAAATCCTCTACAACGGTCAATGGCTTGTATTCATCCAAAAATGATTGTCCATGTACAGTATCATTCTCATACAAATAGGCCTCGGGATAGTGGCAAAGAAAACAAGCCCGGGATACATCTTTACAAGCCCCGTCTATAAATTCACCTTTACTGCTAGGTGTAATAAAATCAGCGTAATGTTTTGCGAAGTATTGGTTAAAAGCAGCCCAATAATTACCCATTTTTGAACTACTCAAATTAAGGTCAACTAATCCAGGATCTATCTTTACAACTATCTTTAATCCATCACCTCCAGGGCTTATAAACATTAGTTGTACACCTAATTTTGCATCCTGTTTTAATTTCTCTATTAATGCTTTTAGCTGTTCGGGTGTTAAATGGTCAATATCAATAATGAAGTATTCGCTTAGATATTTTATTGCAGCTTCGTGGCGTGCTGTTTTTTTGAGTTCTCCCTTAACAACAATTTCAATTTCTTTAAATACCGCCATGAAACATGCGTAATCTAACTTGGCTTTTGCAATATCATAGGGGCTTTTTTTCTCGCCCTTTATCTTATCCCTTCGGGCTGCTCTTACTGCGGCTGTACGGGCTTTATATTCGCCACTAATGATAAGATTATGAACTACTGGCAATTTAGTAATCTCAAAAATTAAAGTATTGTTTATACCGCCATTTCTGTAGATGTTAAATTGGTTTTTTGTATCTTCGTTTTGCATCTTAGTATAATTAACCCCGGTGTGATTCGTAGTCATGTCGGGGTTATTTTTTGTATCTTTTTAATGTTGTTAATGCCTGTAATATTTCAGATTGCTTATAAAACACCCGGCCGCCTATTCTGTGATCCTGTAGCTTGCCTTGTTCAGTCCATGCAGTCAATGTAACCTTACTGATATTTGGTTGAAATAGTTTACAAGTTTCGGACGGGCTCAATAGCTTTTCCGGTTGGTCATCTTTAAATTTCTTAATCTCATCCGCAACCATGTTTTGTATCATTGACAAAAAGTTGGTTGCATTTATTTCGTCAATTACTATGCGGTTACTTATCATTCACTTGGGGTTTAGCGTTATTTAATAAGGCTATCACATCTTCACTCGAAAACCTCGGGTGCTTGTTAATTATGCAACTTGGTTTTAAAATCCCCTTTTGCTGCCAGTTTCGTACTGTTGCTGGTGTTACTAAACATAACCCTGCAACTTGGTTTCGTGTAAATAATTGTGTTGTCATATTTTGTTTATTTGCTTTATAGTTTTCTCACTAACTGATAGTAAACATACAGTATTACACCCCATGTAATTGTGCTTATTTTGTCCACATTAAAACTAACGGTTAGGTATATCGTTAATGATATCGGTACCGATACCGGTACCGATATCGGTACCGGTATCGGGAAGTATATTGGTAGGGCCTTTCAGCTTAATTTACGTAGTAGTTATTAAAAGTTTTTTTTAAATATTCTTTTTTAATTTTTAAATAATTTTTGTGCAAAAATTTATCATTTTTTTATGTGTATAACTTTTGTGAAAAATATTTTTCAGGCATAAAAAAAGAGGCAATTAAGCCCCTTGTATGTAATCCTAGCAGTTAGTTTAAACCGCCCTTAATAAATTCATTTTGTTGCGTTCCATTACTTTCATGTGTGCAGACAATCTTTTGGCAGCATCTAGTTTGCTCACCCGAATATATTTTAAAAATGCCCGTTCTGTTTTGTGGCCTGTGATCTTCATTAAATCAATAGTTGGAAACCCTTGCAGGTAGTAATTACTTGCAAATGAACGTCTGCAGGTATGGCTGCTTATTGCTTCATACAGTTGTACCTTAGGCGAAGTGCTTAGCCGGCCGGTCTCGTCCATTCCTGCCAACTTGCAAACATCTTTAATGTACTCATTAAACTTTTGGTTGCTGATTGTTTTTGGTAGCTTATTAGAGTTGCTGCTATACTTATTGAAAATATCAAGTACAACCGGATTGCATGGAATGTAAACAAGGTCTTTTGTTTTTTGGGTAATGATTTTTATGTATTGGTCGCCGTCTACGTCAATGATGTTTTCCGGCTTAATAGTGCTGTAATCTGAAAATCTAAGCCCTACCCATGCACCAAATATAAACAGGTCTCTAACTTGCTCTAGTTTCTTATTAGCGGATAAATCAAACTGGTATAGACTGGTAAGTTCTGCCTCACTCAAATAAACTTGATCTGTCTCTACTTCATTGTATGAAAACTTTTTGTGCCTGAATTTAATATTATCGGTATATTCCATATCAACCGCCTCACCCATAAATACTTTGATAATTGAAATATCTTTTGCAATGGTATTGACGGCAAGATTTTGTTTTGTTAGGTAGTCAACATATTTGTAAAAGAAGTCCAGGTTTATTGTGTCAAAATCTATTGGGTAAGATTCTTTTATTTCAAAATCTTTAATGTGCTTTAATACCGCTGCATAGTTCTGCAGACTACTTTTACTCTTATCCTTACCCCTAAATTTTATTTCACCACTAATAAACCTGTCAGCAAGTTTGTAAAGACTGGGGCCCGATTCTTTAATATCATTATCGTTTTGGTTAATGTAGGCATCCATTTGGGCCCTTAGCGTTTCCGGTGCAGGTATAACCCCCACAATGCCACTTTCACAAATTCCTTTTAGTTTTGCTAGTAGTTCATTCAACCTAAACTTATTATTTGCTGTGGTGGCTTCTTTGTTTTTTACTAATTCTTTTTTATCGTTCCAATCCTTTGGATCAACAAATTGGCCGAATGAATATTTCAATCGGTGCCCACTGTAGGCGAAGTCTAAATATATTAATCGCTTGCCGGTTTTATCACTTGGCTTCAATCGAAAATGTACTTCTGGTTTACGTGGCATCTTTAAAAGTTTTACCAAATATAAGGTAGTGGCCCGTAAGTTCCACTACTGGGGCCACTAAATATTTATTTCATTGTGTTTTAAAGTAAAAGTAAAGATGCTTTGTAGGTGGTGCTTTCAAGCTATTTTATACTTTAAAGGGGAGGTAAAAGTACAACGGATAAAGATAGGTTCACTCCCTCCCCCTACAGCTTTTAAACAGCCTTCCTTAAAAAAGAAGGCTATTTTATTTTGTGCAATTACTATTTTTCATCTTTCCAAACCACTGCATTTTTCATAACCCACTTTACATTGCCCAATATTTTAATGTTGTTCAATGGATTTTCTTTCACCGCAATAATATCTGCAAAAGCCCCCGGAACTATTTCACCCATTAATCCGGTTTCGCCCAACAATTCAGCACCATTAATAGTTGCGGTTTGAATAGC
>JACMQU010000176.1 GCA_014376805.1 Bacteroidia bacterium | reverse complement strand
TAAAATAGGCACCATGTTGCCATGTAATGTGATTGTACAGGAAAAAGAGGCAGGTCAGGTGGAGGTTTCTGCTGTTGATCCGGCAGCCTCTATGCAAGCAATAGAAAATGATGAACTTGCTACTATTGCGAAAGAAATAAGAGCCAGATTACAAAAAGTAATTGAGCATTTGTAGTCTCATAGTATTGTGTAATAAAAGTATTTTAAAAAATTAAAATTATAAGATAAGCTAAACATTTTACGTGGATCTATTAACCATCATAACGATTCTTATTATTGTCAGTGCTGTTTTTTCTTATCTGAATGAACGTATTATAAAACTGCCTGGTGTTATAGGTGTAGTTACTATTTCTATAGTGGTATCCATTCTTATATTAGTGTTGGGAAAAACAAGTAATGGATTAACCAATACCATTGAAACCTTTGCTCAAAGTATTAATTTTTCAAAGGTGTTGTTAAATATTATGTTAGGGTTTCTGTTATTCGCCAGTGCTTTTCATTTTGAATATCAGAAATTAAAAGAACAACGGTTGCCTGTATTTTTGTTAAGTACACTTGGTGTGATTATTTCTACTGGAGTATTTGGCGGATTATTTTACCTGGTAATAACCTTGGTTTTGCATGTTCATCATATACCTTTTATTTATTGCTTATTGTTTGGTGCGATTATTTCACCCACCGATCCCATAGCAGTGGCAGCTATTTTGAAGAATACAAAAATCCCCTCACGGCTTGATACCATTATTTCGGGCGAATCATTGTTTAATGATGGTGTGGGTCTTATTCTCTTTGTTATCATACTGGAAATTACTAATAAATCTGGGAGTACCTCTTCTGTGGAATTAGCACAGTTATTTGCAAAAGAAGTTTTAGGAGGAATAATTATTGGATTGATATCGGGCTATTTAGGTTACCAGTTGATTAAGTCTATTAAAGATTTCCAAACCATTTTTTTGATTTCTATTGCACTCGTATTAGGGATATCAGTTTTAGCAGTTCGGTTTAATACTTCCATTCCTTTAGCGGCAGTTACCGCAGGTTTAATTATCGGCAATAAAAGCCCGGATAAAAAGAATATTGCGGATAAATTCCTCGGTAAAATCTGGGAGCTCATCAACGATATACTCAACACCATTTTGTTTGTAATGATCGGTTTGCAACTGGTTACAATGCCGTTCCTTCGCGACCATTGGATTACTGGGCTTATATCAATATTGATTCTACTGATTGCTAGGGTCGTAAGCATTACAATACCTGCGTTTTTCTTATTGCGCAAGTTGAATTTCAGTAACCTTTCTATACTTACGTGGGCGGGGCTTCGGGGTGGCATTTCAATTGCAATGGCCTTAATGCTTCCTGAATCACCCTATAGGCAAATTATTCTTTCTGGCTGTTATTTTGTAGTTATCTTTTCCATCATATTTCAAGGACTAACACTCAAAAAAGTTGTAGAGATAGCCGTACGTTATAAAACTGAGCCGATATGATTATTTATTACAGCTTGTGTTGCTATACCCCAATTTAAATCTAAAATTTTTCAACTCTAAAATATTAAAAAATAAAAAGTATAAGCGATGTGTTATTAAACTTTTTAACAAACGGATCAATTGTTATCTCTTGGTATATAAGTAATTTGATTCTGAAAACCCCTAGAGCCTGTTTAAATTTATATTGTAAAAATATTTATAGCTTATTTTTTAACGAATTTGTAGTCAAAAAGAAGCATAAACAAATTATTAGATGAATTTTAAACAGGCTCTAAATAAAAATAAAATCATGAATCACAAAGAACACAATGACAAGAATAAAGAAAACCTTTCAAGGAGTGATTCTAAAATAGATCACAATAAGATGGATCATTCCAAAATGGACATAACCCCAGCAGAACATTCAAAAATGGATCATAGTAAAATGGATCACGGAGCTGTTCCGATGGGTATGGCAGGCCACGACCATCATAAAATGATGATTGAAGATTTCAAGAAACGGTTTTGGGTCAGTTTGATCATTACCGTACCCATACTTGTCTTTTCTCCAATGATCCAGGTTTTCTTAGGTTTTAGTTTTCTATTGCCGGGCAATCCTTATATCCTTTTGGCACTTTCTTCATTTGTTTATTTCTGGGGTGGCTGGCCATTTCTGAAAGGATTTTGGGGCGAAGTAAAAGAAGCATCACCAGGGATGATGACATTGATCGCGATGGCCATTTCAGTAGCCTATTTTTATAGTGCGGCTACAGTATTTGGATTACCAGGGGTTGATTTTTTCTGGGAATTAGGTACGCTTATAGTCATTATGCTACTGGGACATTGGATTGAAATGAAATCTGTACTTGGTGCTTCAAAAGCTTTGCAATTACTGGTAAGTATGATGCCTGCCGAAGCGCACCGTGTAAAAGCAGATGGACAGGTTGAAGATGTGAAACTGGATGCGTTGCAACAGAATGATGTGATTATGATTAAGCCCGGCGAAAAAGTTCCTGCGGATGGCATCATCATAGAAGGTAGCAGTTATTTGGACGAGGCCATGCTAACAGGAGAATCCAAACCTGTAAAAAAAGAGATTGAAAATAAAGTGATAGGCGGTTCTATTAACGGCAATGGTTCGCTTAAAATAAAAGTAGAACATACCGGGAAAGACAGTTACCTAAACAAAGTGATTAAGCTGGTAGAAGATGCGCAGAAGTCCAAATCAAAAATGCAAAATCTGAGTGATAGGGCAGCCAAATGGCTTACTTATATTGCGCTTGGTCTTGGTTTTGGAACTTTAGCCGTTTGGTTACTGTTAGGCTTTCCGTTTGTATTTGCGCTGGAACGCATGGTTACCGTAATGGTAATAGCCTGTCCACACGCATTAGGTCTAGCTATTCCTTTAGTGGTCGCCATCTCAACAGCGGTATCTGCACAAAACGGACTTTTAATACGAAACCGTACTGCCTTTGAAGACTCAAGGAAAATAACGGCACTTTTATTTGATAAAACAGGAACACTTACCAAAGGAGATTTTGGCGTTACAAGAATAGTTTCAGTTGATAAACAATTTTCTGAAGATGAATTGCTTAGGCTTACTGTGGGGTTAGAACAAAGTTCGGAACACCCAATTGCTGTCGGAATAGTTCGTAAAGCAAAAGAAAACAAAGTTACAGTTCCTAAGCCCGAAAAATTTAATGCCATAACCGGCAAAGGAGTTGAAGCTATTGTTGAAGGTAAGGATGTGAAAGTGGTTAGCCCAGGTTATCTTAAAGATAAAAAGATTGAACTACCTGCAGACGCATACAGCAGTGAAGCAGAAACAGTGGTATTCATAGTAATAGATGATAAACTAGCCGGATATATTGCTTTAGCCGATGAAATAAGACCCGAAAGCGCCGAAGCCATAAAGGTGTTTAAAAAAAATGGAATAAAAGTATTGATGGCGACTGGCGATAACGACAAAGTAGCTAAAGCGGTAAGCGATCAGTTAGGTTTGGATGGATATTTTGCAGAGGTGCTACCGCACCAAAAAGTTGAAATAATAAAGGATTTACAAAGTAAAGGAGAATTTGTAGCCATGACTGGCGATGGGGTAAATGATGCGCCTGCCCTTGCACAGTCAAACGTGGGTATTGCCGTAGGTTCCGGTACAGATGTGGCTGCTGAAACTGCCGATATTATTTTGGTAAACAGCAATCCACATGATATTGCTAATCTGATTCTTTTCGGTAAAGCCACTTACAGCAAAATGATACAGAATTTAGTATGGGCTACCGCATATAACGTGGTAGCAATTCCGCTTGCTGCAGGTGTTTTGTATAGTCAGGGGTTTGTATTAGGCCCTGCCGTAGGTGCGGTTTTTATGAGTTTAAGTACAATTATAGTGGCCATTAATGCGCAGTTATTGAAAAGGAAAATTGGAAAAAAAGCATGAGAAAAGTAAGTATTTGGTTAGCTTCTTTTTTTAATGATACGGAGGTGTTATCGTCATTTTATTTAG
>JACMQU010000175.1 GCA_014376805.1 Bacteroidia bacterium | reverse complement strand
TCGCGTAAACTTTTTGAATTACTCCTGCCTATATCATGCGAAGGAGAGGTGTGGCTTGTATTACTTTTTTTGCCATTTTTTAATAAACGAATCTCTTCTTGTAGTTGCAAAACCAATGCCTCTAACATTAAAAAGCGATCGTACTCCTTCTTAGATATGGTAACAAATTCTTCGATGGGGCAAATATCAAAAATAAATACACCTGATATTTTTACAAATAAAAAACTTATTCGCAATCTATTGTTAATAGCTCTACTTTTGAATTAAATAACTACCTGGGTAGTTACTAATAGTTAAACTTTATTCACCCCAAAAATATAAAATTACCCTAACATCCGTAGGTTTTGTGTCGATCATATTATTTTTATTAAATCCTTTTCTGATGTCTGTTTTTTCTTGGCATTAAATAATCCAAATGGTAGTGATGAGCGCCATAATTTAAACGCTATCGGCGTTGTAGTCTCCAAGTGAAGAATGAGGTCTAATATGATTGTATTCGTGCATCCATTCAGATGCTAACTCTTTTGCAACTGAGACCGAAATATTTAAAAAAAGAACCCCGAACAATTATTAAAAAATTGCCGGGGTTCATTTTTTAATGAATCTCCTTAATTTGTTCTGATAACTTTATAAGAAATTTTCACATCGCCCTGTGTAATTATAATAAAATAAACACCTGTTGAGAGTTTATCAAGTTCGCTTAGTTTAAATTCATTGTCTCCGGAAATAGCATCAACATTTTTATACTGTAATACTTTACCGGTCATATCTATTAACTTAATAGTAGTAGCTGATTCGATAAGTGAATGGAGCTTTACATTTAGCTCATTTGTAAACGGATTGGGATCAACATTACCATATAAAATATGACTATTGTTATCAAAGTTAACTGTGATCGTTTTTGAATGTGATTTAGTTCCATCCATATCAACCTGCAACAAGCGATAGTATATTATAGTGGTGTTATTTTGTTTGGAAAAAGCATCTGCATAACTGTCGTTTTCTGTATAAACAGTAATTGTATTGCTGTTACCCTGTCCTTTAATTTTATTACCAACGGCTACAAATAGTTTTGCATCAGCAGAGCGTTCCACCAAAAAATAATCATTATTTATTTCACTTGCAGTCATCCATTCAAGATTAACATTAGTACCGGATTTCTTTCCAGTAAATGTAAGTATTTCTACAGGTAACTGTGCACCGCTTCCTACACCAAACGGAGAGAAAGAAGTTATTCCGGTGCGGGTTCTTGAATATGGATTTGCACCTGCCGCAGCAGCAGTTGGGGCCGAAGACCAAAATACACCTGTATAGCGTGCAAGGTAGCAGGAAGATCTGGAGAAACCTGTTAATTCATCTGTTCCATTCCATTGTGTTGTTACGGTTGCATTACTACCCCCAGCAAGAAGTTCATTAATAATCCAGGTGCGGTTTACTGCATTGCTGCTTAACTTTGTTCCTGTTGGGTTTGAACCGGAATAGGTATTAGTTACACTGTCTATAACTCTTACATTAAACTGATCTGATGTGCCTGTATTGGTAAGCGTTACAGGATTATATGTAATGTTACCAACCGGAAACGTAATGGCACCTGTTCTTCCGCCTGTTCCAATATTCTGTATAGAAAGGAACCCTGCTGTACCGCTTGTTTTAATGTATCTTACCTGACTGGCATTTGAGATGACCGCATTAGTACCATTCAACGTTAGATTATTTCCATTTAGGTTTAAACTACCGAATGTTAATTTAAGAGAATCTGTAATAGTAATGCTGCCGTTAAGGATAACACCAGAGGTGTTTAATACTTCTATTCTTGCATAGGAATTGGCAGGAACGGTTTGAGTGGCTGAGGCCCCAAACGCAATAGTACCATTGGTATGTGTTAGCGTTCCGGTTGTAGTAAGTGTGCCATACATAGTTAGGTAAGATGCAGCATTATTTATGGTAAGTGTGCCCCCTGTGCCTATGTTTAAATTATTTACTTCATTAAAAGCATTTGTAATTACAGGCATAAATAAAGAGCCGGAATTGATGGTTACATTATCTGTGAATAATGGCATACGATTACATCCCCAGTTTGCTGCGGTATTCCAGTTGTTACTGGTATTTCCAATCCATGCATTTGTATTGCTTACCGTTATCTGAACCGCCGCAGAAGTATCTTTTGCAATTGAAGAAGTTACAATTCTTCTGAACCAAGTTGTAGTAGTTAGTGCTGCCGGAGAATAACTTTGTGTATTGTTAGTTCCTGAAGCAGAATCGAAGGCTATTGTGGCACTGGTAGTTGAGCTTATCCAAAGATACGTATAGGTTCCGGTACCACCTGTAGGTATTGAACCTGTAAGTGCTGTTGGCGTTGATCCATTACAGATGCTTTGCGCTGCGGAGATAGTATTGTTTGCAATAGCAGGTACCGGGTCAATAGTACACTCTATCATAAACCGCCCATTATATTGAATTGTAGGAGCCGATCCCGCACCTGTTGGAAAAATAGAACTAACTTCCGGACGTGGAGGATAAGTAGCGGTTCCATCTCCTTCTGATTGAAAAATATTTAAGAAAGAGGTTCCTGTTGCAGTGCTTGATCCAACGGAGATACCGGCATAAAAAGAGGCAGAAGTAAAGGCAGGCGGATTAGTAATGGCAAGTGTTACGTAAGCACCCATATTTGAACTTACTAAGGTATAAGCAGCAGAACTTCCAACAATGTTATTGTTTGAATCAATTACAACACCAGTTACGGGTACACCCACTGCAGCCGAATTTGCAGGAATATAAAATCTTACATTTGTAACCATTCTTGTAGCTCCTATTTTGTATTTACTGGCATAGATTTGTACAGTACTTCCATTTGATCCGCTAAAAGAACGCGTGGTATCTGTATAACCCAGGTTACGGTTGCTAACTGATAAACTGTATAAGTAGGCGTTATTGGTATTGTTATCATCAGCGGGTACTGAAACTGTGATCAGACTTGCTCCAGTGTTGCTGGGCGTATAAGCGGGAAAAGTAACTATAGTACTTGTACCAGGCGACAAGGAAGAAATGGTAGTAGTTGTAGAATAGGTATTGGCTCCACTTACCGTTAATGTTACTACCAAACTGGTTAAGGTATTTAAACCTGGGTTAGTAATTTTAGCCGAAATCGGATCAGGAACATAGGCCGGAATAGCAACCTTGCCCATAGCGCGCACTTCAACTACTGCTGCATCATTATAAACTACCGGACTAAAATGATATACTCTTCCAATATCCGGAGCAGGACGAGCGGTTATCACATTGTTTCCAAAGTTATTTGCATTTACTGTATAATTACCTAACGGCGATCCTGAAGATTGCGTATTGGCTGTGGCCGAACCCCATGCAACTGCCGAACCTTTTGTAACTGTTAAACAACGGGCTCCTGTACTGCTGTTATTTCCTTTGATCCCAATTGCACCGAAACGGGCTTGCGAAGTATTGGCTGATGGAACCCAACGACCATATATAAATTCAATAGCATTGGTACCTTCAAATAATTTTAACTGAAAATTGATGGTATCATATTGTGTATTAACAGGAGCCGCTGGATTGGTCTGAACAACAATGGTAATTGTTTTATCACTTACGTTTTTCCATTGAATAGTGCAAACTCTTGAACCAAAAACACCTGTGGTGGAAACTCGGTAACTGGGTGTTCCTGTTCCAAGTGAGGTGCTGCTGATATTGCAGGGCCAAAGGTCATTTCCCATTGGAAAAATAAGACTGGTATCCTCTGCAAAGGTTGAATTAAAAGGCCCCCCAACCGGAGGTTGATTGTATGCTGTGAAGTTCATGTTGGTATCAGATGACACCAGTCCGCTACCCAGTTTAATAAATCCATCAACATACATTGTAAATGAATCGTAGGTAGCAGAGTTGAAATTAAATGTGAATCCTATAGGCAGTGCCACAACGGAATGACCACTATCACTATTCGACATGGTGATTGCAGTGCCACTTGTTCCAAGATCTACATAAGTACTTGAAAAATTGCTGTATCCTGCAGTAAGATAGTTTAACTGTGCTTTACTTACCCCGGCAGTTAAAATAAAAAAGCATAAGATTAAATAATGAGTAATTTTTTTTTTCATATCGTTTTACATTTATTATCACAGAGATATAAAAAATTATTTGAAATAAATTATTATTTTTTCAAATCAGATTAATTCTCCGCTTATAAAATTACTTAATATCTTTACCCATGTGAAAATATAAAGATTAAACTGCATAATTCCATTTCTCAAAGTGCTTGGAAAATGAAAAGTATGCGGAGAAAAATTAAGGTTATCTGGTACCACAATCAATTCCTGTATTTTAATCAGGAAATGCTAAAAAATTCATAAATATTTTCTATAATTTTACAGATATATTTTTATCTTTTATTTCAATATTCTATAATACATAAAGCCATCAAACCAAAAAATCTAAATATTCTTGGCCTATCAGGTAGTTTAAAGCAAACTTCTGCCAATACAAATATCCTCAAAGCAATATCAGGTTTAGCCGCTGCAAATATTAAATTTACCATTTACCAGGGCATTGATAAATTCCCTTTTTTTAGACCTGAGTATGAAGCTGGAACAGAAGCTATAATTGATTTCAGGCTACAATTAAAAGAAGCAGATGGTGTTATAATCTGCACGCCTGAATATGCATTTGGTGTGCCGGGGGTTTTAAAAAATGCACTCGACTGGCTCGTCTCTTCAGGTGAATTAAATGATAAGCCTGTAATTGCAATCAGCGCATCTCCGCTCCCTACAGGTGGTAACCGGGCTATGGAATCGTTGTTATTAACCCTAAAAGCACTGGGTACGCAAATGGATGGAAATTCATCTTTAATGATACCGGCAGTAAGTTTAAAATTAAATAAAGATGGCCAGTTAACTGATGAACCAACATGGATAGTTTTACAACAAATTTTTAATCATTTATTGGAGACCATTCATACTAAAACAAATAATATTTAATACCATTGATTTTATGTTAATTCAAAAAATCATATAGTGATAATTTTAACGTTTTTAAATCATTTCTTACTTGTATTCAATTATTCATTATTGCTACTTTCGTCATAAGCTCTGATTATATTTTTTACCAGCTTATGTCTTACAACATCTTCAAATGTGAGGTAGGCAAAATCAATTCCTTTTATGCCTTCCAGAATTTTTACGGCTTTAATCAAACCCGATTGTGTCCGACGTGGCAGATCAATCTGCGTAAGATCTCCGGTGATGATAAATTTTGCATTCGGCCCCATGCGTGTCAAAAACATTTTTATCTGCAGGTCGGTGGCATTTTGCGCTTCATCTAATATCACATAAGCATTATCGAGTGTGCGCCCACGCATAAAAGCCATAGGTGCAATTTCAATCACACGTGTTTCAATATACGTTTTTAATTTATCGGCGGGGATCATATCATCTAACGCATCGTATAAAGGTCTCAGATAAGGGTCGATTTTTTCTTTCAGGTCACCTGGTAAAAACCCTAAGTTTTCTCCTGCTTCAACGGCAGGGCGGGCAAGAATTATTCGCTTAATTTCTTTGTTCTTTAGTGCCCTTACTGCTAAGGCTACAGCAGTATATGTTTTACCAGTACCGGCAGGCCCAATAGCAAATAATATATCATTAGAGTTCATTAAATTAACCATTTTAAGCTGGTTAGGTGTTTTGGCCTTTATCACTTTTCCATGGTTACCATAAACCAGAACATCTCCATTAACACCGTTACTTTTTCCTTTTAGTGCTGTTGGCGCATCTATCACATAACTTCCGGTTAAAATAGCCTCAATTTGTGTCGTGTTGATCCCACCATTTCTATGAATATGTTCCGTAAACTGTTCAAACTTATCTTCAAACAACTCCATGTCAATTGGTTCACCCGAAAGTATTAACTGATTACCACGGGCAACTATTTTTAAATTAGGGAAATGGCTTTGAAAAGTTTTTAAGTGCTGATTATGTACCCCAAAAGCTTCTGCCGGGTCAATATGTTCTATTAAGATTTCTTTAGTGTTCAATTTTTGCTCCTGTTATTGTTAATTTGTACGAAAATATAAAAAAATTTTGTACTCTCTCATAACTCTTATTACTGATTATGGTTTTGATAGTCCATATGTTGCTGCTATAAAAGGATGTGTTTACGCTCAAATTCCAAACGGCTTAGTGGTAGAGATTACAAACCAGATAAATCCTTTTGATATTACCCAGGCCGCATTTTTACTGAACTCGGTTTATAAAAATTTTCCTGCGGGTACCTGGCATTTAATAGGAGTTGATACAAATATTGATTTACACAAACAGGTACTTATTGTTGAACACGAAGGCCATTACTTTATTGGTGCTGATAACGGTATTTTTTCAATTTTATTTGACCCGTTGCCGGAAAAAGTTTATAAAGTTTTATCAGCATATATTAACAACTCCGAATTGTTTGCCGATAAAAATATTTTTGTGGGCATTGCCGCTTCCTTTTTTAAAACTGGCAGTTTAAATAACCTAACTGAACCAGGTGTTATAGAAACCATCAGGCAAAGCATACAACCAACTATTGAAGATACTGTTGTTAGGGGAACCGTAATGTATGTGGATGGGTTTAATAACGCAATAACAAATATTACTAAAGAATTATTTGAACAGGCTGTAAAGGGACGAAAATTTACTTTGTATTATTGGGGCAGGCACAGCATTAAACACATTAGTAAACATTACCATGAGGGCAAACCCGGTGATGACATCATGCTGTTTAATGAAAACAATTACCTTGAAATAGCAATGAACAGGGGCAGGGGTGCCCAATTGCTTGGCCTAAAGGTTGGTTCAAAAATTATTATTGAAATAAGCGCGGAATGACAGTGCGGGCATTTGGCAATCCGTCTCATTTTGTTACAATCCACTCTGTTATTCCCCCCTGTGTATACCTGCCTTCCCTTCTATTTAACGAAACCATTCGGGGAACATAATTAAATCCTCTCCAGCCCTTTGAGTTGGGTGTATGACCATAATCCACAAAAAGAGTATGAGGAAAAGGGTTTTTACCATAAAATAATAAAGATGTTTTTATGCTATCAATCGCAGAATAGGTTATTTATGATCCACAAACAAGATAAGGCCCTATCCTCACATCATTCCATGCTTGTAAATGACCAGAAGTAGGTTTCTCGGGATACTTGTCTAAAATAAGCGAGATACTATTTGTAACTGACGTAAAGAAATTTGAACTATCATCCTGATTCAGTATTAGTATACTCAATTGGAGTGCTGCCGGGGAATCATATAGGTTTCCCGGCCCTTCCCCTTCTTTTTTGTTTGCAACTAAAAAATAAATTGGATGAGAGCAGCAATAGTATTAAAATTCTATGGATGTATATCATAAACCTGTTCTTTAGCCTATTGATAATTAGATGAATTCAATACGTGGAGTGAAGAGCCTGGTGGATTGGCCCCAGGATTCTCTCCATAACTATTGCTGTTTAATAAATAATACCCGGCAGGTTATTTTCAATCATTGCCTTCATTTCTTTTTAAACTGTACTTCTCTATTTTGTTGTAAAGGTGGCTTCTTTGAATATCAATTTCTGCTGCTGTTTTGGCAACGTTCCATCCATTTTTTTTAAGCTTTTCTTCTATGAAAATACGCTCTACATACTCTTTAAAGTCTTGCAGGGTACTGAACCTTTCATAAATAGATTTTTCTTCGTCTCGCGCATTAATCGGGCTTGCAAATTTTTGAATATCTTCAACCGTAATACGAGGCTGACCTAAAATTATAAGGCGTTCAACAATATTTCTTAATTCTCTGATATTACCACTAAAGTTTAATTTTTTAAATTCTTCCAGGGCCTGAGGCAGAAAGCTCTTGCGGGGCAATCCGCCATCTTCACAAATTTCTTTCACAAATTTCTCGGCTAATAATGGAATATCATCACGCCTTTCATTTAAGGAAGGCACATGAATTAAGATTACACTTAAACGGTGATATAAATCGACCCGAAAATTACCTTTTTCAATTTCTTTCAACAAATTTTTATTGGTAGCAGCAATAATGCGAACATCCACTTCTATATCTTTTTCGCCGCCTACCCGGGTAATTTTATTTTCCTGTAAGGCCCTTAAAACCTTGGCCTGAGCAGATAGGCTCATATCGCCGATTTCATCTAAAAAGATTGTTCCTTTATCTGCCTGTTCAAATTTACCGATTCGTTGTTTAATGGCCGAAGTAAAGGCACCCTTCTCATGTCCGAATAGTTCGCTTTCAATTAATTCACTTGGTATGGCTGCACAGTTCACTTCAATTAATGGGTTTTTTGAACGCAGACTTTTTTCATGGATCCAACGGGCCACCAGTTCTTTTCCGGTTCCATTGTCGCCCGTAACAAGAATGCGTGCATCGGTGGGTGCAACTTTATCAATGGTGTCAAGAATAGTTTTAATGGCTGGCGATTCACCAATGATATCGCGGGTTTTAGTGGCTTTTCTGCGCAATACTTTGGTTTCAACAACCAATTCCTTTCTGTCAATGGTATTGCGAAGTGTGATGAGAAGTTTATTGAGATCAGGTGGTTTAACGATAAAATCAAATGCACCTTTTTTAGTAGCTTCAACTGCCATCTCAACATTTCCATGGCCTGAGATCATTACAAATGGAAGATCCTCATCAATTTCTTTAGCTCTTGTTAAAACAGTCATCCCATCCATTTTGGGCATTTTTACATCGCAAAGCACGGCATCGTATTCACCGTTTTCAATTTTCTGAAGACCTTCTTCACCATTGGCCGCTTCGTCTACCTGATAGCTTTCATACTCTAAAATTTCACGAAGTGTATTACGAATTGATTTTTCATCGTCGATTATTAATATTTTGGCCATAATTATTTTTGGTTACGTTTGTAAAAGTGAACATTTTTGCATACAATTAAAACCCTGTTGATATTTAGTTGATTTTTTATGAACCCCACCTATATACAAAAAGCAATTGAAAAGGTACTTGGTAAGCAAACTCATCTTTATGGTTTACATCATGTAGGTGGTGGATTTATTAATCAGACTTATAAGGCTATTACCAGTATGGGTACTTATTTTATAAAGGTTCATGCTTCTGATGGATTTACCAAATTGTTTGAAAAGGAAATACACGGGCTGCAAATACTTAAACAGGCTAATTCCATAGCAATTGTGGATAAAGTAGGGGTGTGCGAATATGAAAAATTTTCTTTTTTAATTCTTGAATGGGTAGAAACAGCACCACAACACCCGCATTTTTGGTCGATACTAGGTAAAGGTATTGCAAAAATGCATCAATGTAAAAACCGTTTTTTTGGTTTTTCAGAAGATAATTATTTGGGTTCATTGGTTCAGCCTAATAACCGGAGCAGCAGTTGGGGACAATTTTTTGTAAAACATAGAATCATGCCTCAAGTGAAAATTGCAATTGAAAATAATTATTTTACCAATCATACAATTGATCTGTTTGAAAAGTATTATTCAGTTGCGGAAACAATTTTCCCACTGGAAGATCCGAGTTTGTTGCATGGAGATTTGTGGCTCGGTAATATTATGACGAATGCGGAGGGGTTGCCTTGTTTAGTTGATCCTGCCGCATACTATGGGCATAGAGAAATGGATATTGCCATGACTTATTTTGTTGGTAATTTTGAACCGGAATTCTATGAAGCATATCATTCAGTTTATCCGCTAAAACCTGATTGGGAAAGCAGAAAGGACTTTGGTTTAATGTATTATCAACTGGCACATTTAAATTTATTCGGAGATTCTTACCTGCCCATGGTAGAAGCAAATTTAAACCGTTGGGTAGGGGAGAAAAAGATGACAAGGTAAAGTGGATAAGATAATTTTCAGAGAGAATTGAAAAAAAAACGTTTTACATACGCCGTTTTTATAGAATGCAATAAAATAAGCGCAGCTTGTTGAATGTTTACTGATGATAGTATAAAAAAAAACAAAGAGGCTTTCGCCCCTTTGTTTTGATACAAAACGATAAGCCGGATTCTGTACTGTTACATTTACAGGTAACAATGACTATCATTTATCTGCCTCTTACATTGCTGTAAAAGTGTAGCAGCCTACCCGCAAAGTAATTACCCTATACTGGTAAAATGTGTAAAACTACCACCAGCTGTAAAGTACAGCTCCTTTGCCTATTTGGCCTTGCAACGCATAAGGTTTACCCTGCCACTACTGTTACCAGCAGTGCGGTGGGCTCTTACCCCGCCTTTTCACCTTTTCCTTTTTTGTAAAAGGTAGTTTATTTTCTGTGGCACTGTCTGTAACCCCTTTTGCAAGGAACTCCTCCCCGTTAGGAAGTATGCTGTTTTGTGTTGTCCGGACTTTCCTCTTTATGCATTAAGGCATCCAGCGATAGTCTGTTTTGCGTTGCGAAAATAAGGTTTTTAAGCCGATTTATTTTTTGGTTAATTACCTCTAATTGGTATACCTTATTTTTTTTGAATTAAGAAGGCTTTTATGTTTGCACTTTTTATAAGAGAAAGCACTGTGGTTCGCACTTGGTTTTGTAACTAGAATTTTGAATTAAGCAAAACCACCTGAGCTTATATATAATTATAGCAAATAATTATTTATGGCAATTATAATAAATCAAGCTTCTGCCTGTTTATCATTTTTTTTGTTTGTTTCGGAACTTGTATTAAAATGAAAAATGTAAGTAATAAGCAAACCTAAAATACAACCTGCAAGAACGGCAATCACTCTTTCAAGTGCAGTAACCCATACCTGTTTACCTTCTACCTGAAGCATAATAATTATGGTAGCAGCCAGTGCAGAACGTTCTGCATTATCCAGTTTTAATAAATAACATAAAGATAGCGTGAGGGTAAGTGCCAGACTAATAATCCACATATTAACCGGGAATAATAATAAACACACCAAGCCAGAACTAACCCCGGCCAGGTTTGCTTTTATGCGTGTAAATGCTAATATAACGGAGTCTTTACGATCTGGAGCAAGTACAAGAATTACAGAAATTAAGCACCAAGCTACATCATGATAATTTAAGAAGTAGGATAGCGTAAATACGATTAAAGTTCCTGTAACACATTTAGAAGCATAAATTAAAAGGCTTCCTGTTTTTTCAGTCATTGAAGTTTACGTGTTTTAGGGTAAGTAATTACTAAATTTTTATCAGTTGCAAATATGGTACTTTCCTGTTTAATGTTTTAGTGGTTGAATGATTCAATTTTAAAATGCCACAACAGATTCATCAATAAAAACCAATATAACATTAAAAACAAGGAACCATAAAGTGAATAAACTTGTTCTGTGTATCCTAAAATTTAACTTATTACAAAACTTAATTTCAGTTTGTTAAATACAAAATGCATTTTTGTTTTTTAATTCATACTGGTGGGTTCAAACCGTAAAATAATTTTTACAGGACTTTTTACACTGAAACCATTATATAAAAAATATACTATGTTTAAATTGGTTAAAACCAAATTTGCTTTAGCTGTTTATAAAAATATTTTATGTTGCTTTATGCTGTTAGCTATAAAATTTACACCCGCATTTGCACAGCATACGTACATACCTTACGGATCTCTTTCCAATCATATTCTTGATAGACTTGAAATAAAGTCGGGGGAGTTGCCTGGTGCTTTTTACCACTCCACAACTAAGAGTTACAGACGTAAAGCAATAGCTGAATACATAGATAGTTTTCAAGTAAATAAAATAAGCTTATCTGATCGCGATTACTTTAATATGGATTATCTAATGAATGATAATTTTGAGTGGAGTAAAAATGAAACCTCCGCCTCTAAGAGAATTTTGCTGAAGCATTTTTATAAGCGCAAAGCTGCCATGTACAATGTTCAGGAAAACGACTTTAATTTGGTTGTGAATCCTGTTCTTTATTATCAGGTATCTTCTGATAAATGGAATGGTAATAATGCATTAATTAATAACAGAGGAATTGAAATAAGAGGAAATATAACCAATAGAATTGGCTTTTACACACAGATAAGCGATGAGATACTAAAGCCAAACAGTTGGGTAGGAGATTACTTTAATAGAGATACCACTCTATTATATGTTAACTTTTATAAAAATTATTCTACTTACTTTGGTTATTTTTTATCAAATGCTTATGTAACAGCATCTGTAAATAAATATATGGATTTTCAATTTGGCCATTTCAAAAATTTTATCGGTGACGGCTTTCGTACTTTTATTTTATCCGATCAGCATCCTGAATACTTGTCTTTACGGCTTAATACAAGAATCTGGAAAATGAATTATACCAATATCTGGAGTGAATTACGTGGCTTTCCACCAGGCGGACATTGGGATAGAAATTTTCAGCAACGACATTATATGGCCACGCATCATTTAAGTTTGAATGTAAGCAAAAATTTTAATATCGGGCTTTTTGAGACGATACTTTTCCAACGCGACAGCGGCTATACCAACACTGGTTTCGACCTCAATTATTTAAACCCGATTATTTTTTATAAATCGGTAGAAAATGGATTAAATAGTACCGATAAAGCTATAATAGGGATCAATTATAAATATAATTTTCTTAAGCATTTCTCCCTGTATGGACAGATAGTTTTTTCAGAATTCATCCTTAAAAATTTAATTGAAGCCAACGGTTGGTGGGGCAACAAATGGGCAACACAGATAGGTTTAAAATATATTGATGCATTTGGTTTGAACAACTTCGATTTACAAGGTGAGTTAAATATTTGCAGACCTTTTATGTACACCTCTTTTAATGCACAACAAACCAACAGTAATTTTAAACAATTTATGGCACATCCACTTGGCGCAAATTTTTATGAAACGGTAGGAATTATCCGTTACCAGCCTTCTAAGAGAATTACGTTAACCTGTAAACTTATTTTAGCCAAATATGGAAATGATACAAACGGGAGTAACTGGGGCAAGGATATCCGCTTAAGTTATTATTCTAAAACTTCTGCCGACTATGGAAATTTTATTGGTCAGGGTGTTGTTACTAATCTTGTATTTGGCGAATTACTTGCTACTTATATGCCAAAGCATAACTTGTTTTTTGATTTTCGTTTCGGTTACAGAAAAACAAATTCAGTACTGCCTGTATTTAATAGTAATTCATCGTATTTTACCTTAGGTATAAGACTTAATATTACCCAGCGGTTTTATGATTTTTAATTAAATAGGTGTTTTAAGCAGTAATTGAAAGATTAGGATTTAAGAAATATCCAATATACTTACCTCTTTTATAATTAAATTGATTCATTATGAGTGTTTTATCATATATTGATGAAGTGATTTCCACTTTTAAATTAATGGTTGTAAATTCGCAGCCTTTAAAATAAACAGTTTTGACATTAATTAAATCGATTTCAGGTATCCGGGGTACAATTGGCGGTAAAGCAGGAGATGCACTTACACCTATAGATGTTGTTAAATATACTGCCGCTTTTGGTATGTTAATGAAGCAGGGTACCACACCCTGTAAAATTGTTGTTGGAAGAGATGCACGCATTTCCGGAGAAATGGTAAATCATCTTGTAAATGGCACATTAATGGGGCTTGGAATTGATGTGATAGATTTGGGCCTAAGTACAACACCTACTGTGGAGATGGCTGTAGTAATGGAAGGTGCACAAGGTGGCATTATTTTAACAGCCAGTCATAATCCAAAACAATGGAATGCCTTAAAATTATTAAACAGTAAAGGTGAATTTATTTCAGATGAATTAGGCAAAGAAGTATTATCTCTTGCTGACAGCGGAAAAATTGAATTCGCTGATGTTGATAAATTAGGAAAGCGCTACGAAAACAATACCTATATACAGAAGCATATTGAAGCAATTCTTGAACTTGATCTTGTGGATGTGGAAGCAATTAAAGCCAAACGTTTTAAGGTTGTGGTGGATGCTGTAAACTCTACAGGGGGTATTGCCGTTCCCATGTTGTTAAGAGCTCTTGGAGTTAATGAGATTGTTGAAATTTATTGCACACCTGATGGAAAATTTCCACATAACCCCGAACCTTTACCAGAAAATTTAACGGCCATTTCAGGTGAAGTAAAACGTGCCAAAGCCGATCTTGGAATAGTGGTTGATCCTGATGTAGACAGGCTGGCTTTGGTTTGTGAAGATGGCAGTATGTTTGGTGAAGAATACACTTTAGTTGCTATAGCTGATTATGTATTAAAAAATATGGCTGGCAAAAAAGCAAAAAAATCAGGCTTTCAAAAAAATTCAGTTTCCAATTTATCTTCATCAAGAGCCTTACGGGATGTTACCGAAAAAAACGGCGGTGTTTATAATGCAAGTGCAGTAGGTGAGGTAAATGTTGTGAAGATGATGAAAGAGACGCACGCGGTAATTGGAGGTGAAGGTAATGGTGGAATTATTTATCCCGAACTTCATTATGGAAGAGATTCACTGGTTGGCATCGCATTGTTTTTATCTCACCTGGCACATTATGGAAAAATATGCTCGATGTTGCGTGAAAGTTATCCTGATTATTTTATTGCTAAAAAGAAAATTGAACTTACACCGGATATTAATATTGATCAGTTGCTTAAAAAAGTAAAGGCTAAATACGAAAAGCAACCCATTAATACCGTTGATGGATTGAAAATAGAATTCGATAAAGAATGGGTGCATTTACGGCGTTCAAATACAGAACCTATTATCCGCATCTATGCCGAAAGCCAAAGTGAAACAACTGCAAATAGTCTTGCTGAAAAACTTATCAGTGATATGAAACAATTTATAAAAAGCTAAGTGTGCTTTTTTTCTAACATTAAATTAAACTCACCCGAAATGGGTATTCAAATAATAAACTATGGCTTTACAATGTGGTATTGTAGGATTACCTAATGTAGGAAAATCTACGCTCTTTAATTGCTTGAGTAATGCAAAAGCACAGGCAGCAAATTTTCCTTTTTGTACTATTGAACCTAATGTTGGTGTAATTACGGTGCCTGATGACAGACTTAATAAAATTTCAGCAATTGTAAAGCCTAACCGCATTGTACCTACAACCATAGAAATTGTAGATATAGCCGGCCTGGTAAAAGGTGCCAGTAAAGGAGAGGGACTTGGTAATCAGTTCCTCGGTAACATAAGGGAAACGGATGCAATCATTCATGTTTTACGTTGTTTTGAAGATGATAATATCATCCATGTGGATGGTTCAGTAAATCCCATTCGCGATAAAAATGTTATTGATACCGAATTGCAATTGAAAGATATTGATTCCATAGAAAAAAAACTGAGCAAAGTTGCCCGCGCTGCAAAAACCGGTGATAAGGAAGCAACCAAAGGGGAAGCTGTTTTAACTAAGTTTAAGAACCACCTGGAGGATGGCAAAAACGCAAGAACATGTATGGCAACTGAAGAAGAATTAAAGCAAATTGAAGATCTTTGTTTGCTTACCTTAAAGCCTGTGTTATATGTGTGCAATGTTGATGAAGCAAGTGTGGTAAATGGCAATGCGTATGTTGACAAAGTAAAAGAATCTGTTAAAAACGAAAATTCGGAAGTGCTGGTGATCAGTGCTGCTATTGAAGCCGATATTGCTCAGCTGGAAAGTTATGACGACCGGAAGGATTTTTTATCTGACTTAGGACTTGAAGAATCAGGCGTTGCCAAGTTGATTAATGCAGCATACCGCTTGCTTAACCTGATTACTTATTTTACTGCGGGTGTTCAGGAGGTTCGTGCCTGGACAATTCACAATGGTTTTAAAGCACCACAGGCAGCAGGTGTAATTCACACAGATTTTGAACGTGGCTTTATTAAAGCAGAGGTAATTCATTTAACAGATTACTTGCATTACGGCAGTGAATCTGCTTGCAGGGATGCCGGTAAACTATGTATGGAAGGTAAAGAATATTTAGTGCATGATGGTGATGTAATGCATTTTAAATTTAATGTATAACAACCTGCTTATACTTTTTCTGATAACAGGTAAATTATTTAAACTATGCTTAAGCTCGGCGATAAGGTTCGTTTTGTAAATGAAAAAATGGAAGGAATTGTTACTTCCATAAAAGATAAAAACCAGGTTGGTGTTACAGTGGATAATGATTTTGAAATCCCTGTTCTTATTAATGAGGTTGTAAAAATAAAGTTTGATGAAAAGCCTTCCGGTTTGTCTGAACCTACTGAAGAAAAGCCTATACGTATCAGAAACAATAATCCATTAGGGGTTTTTCTGGCATTTGAACGCTATGCAGAAAGTAATCTGCAGTTATACGTACATAACAATTTTGCCGATGATCTGATGTTGGTTATTTATCAGAAAGAACAAGGTGTTTTTAAACTCACCCATAAATTAATACTTGAACGCGATGAAACAAAACCTCTCTTAAGATTTGACCTGAATAATTTTGATAAATGGGCTCCTTTATATATGCAAATGTTAAGTGTTGAACAAACCACCATTAAGCCTGTTGAACCGATTAGTTATATGTTAAATTTTCATCCTAAAGCGTTTCATTTATCATGGAAACATTGTTTCTTTTTAAATAAACAGGCTTATATGTTCAGGGTTGATGAAAAGCTGGAAAAGCTGGATTTAGAAAAGCTTAAATCAATTGATTTTGCAGGTAAATTTTTGGTTCAGCCAATTGATTTTAAAGCCCGCCCTGCCAATATTATTGACCTGCATTACGAATCACTTGTAAATAATGGGTATGGCGCCTCTAATGACATTACAGGTATGCAAATGGAGGTGTTTGCTAAAACACTTGAATCAGCTTATGTGCATAAAATGAAAAGTATTGTATTCATACATGGTGTAGGAAATATGTACCTTAAAAATAAGATCCGTACTTCGCTCAGCAAACAAACAGATACTGTTGAGGCCTTTGAAGATGCAGACATTTTG
Organism: Bacteroidia bacterium; assembly: GCA_014376805.1. Classification (GTDB taxonomy): domain Bacteria; phylum Bacteroidota; class Bacteroidia; order UKL13-3; family UKL13-3; genus B1. The sequence goes on along the minus strand of JACMQU010000175.1, from coordinate 8,504 downwards.
AAATATGGTGGAGGAGCAACCTTGGTAATTTTAAAATAAAACCACTTTCCGCTATGTAAACAATTTAAATAAATTTGGAATACTTAAAAAACATTTTGAACCTTAAGAAAAATTATAGGGTAAAATTGGATACATATTCATTTTTAAAATGTGTAAATTTTTTATACGTATGCTTTACAATTATAAAAAATTAAAAAGCATACGCATAAATATTATTTATTAAAAAAAAATAATTTACAGGCATATTAACGGTTCCCGCCAAATATTCTGCCCAACCTACTTCCTGCACTGCCAAAACCACTGCCACCTTCCAATAATTCCCTAATAAACCACCACCACCTAACAAACCACTTAGTAAACCACCTCCTGTATTTCCGTTGTTATTTCCACTTAAAAAGGTATCAATAATTGCGCCTTCTGTAATTGAATTATTTTCGCCTCCGAAGATACTGCTTAAATTACCACCAGAATTTTGAGTAGTTGTTCCACTGTTGTTTATATTACTATTTCTGTTATTACCGCTAAAAAATTTAGCCAGAAGCAGCGGTCCTACTATACCCAGGGCACCTTTAAATATTGAATTGGTATTTATATCCTGCATTTTTCATTTTATAGCCAAAGCCCAGGCTTTCTAAAAAATTGGAAGGAGTAGTTTCTTCAGATACTAAGGCCTCGGAATTTTTTGGTATTTCCTGAATTGCTTTTTTTGTAAACTGATACAGTAAAGAAAGTTGTCCGGAACTCACCTTTAAATAAGCAGCAATTATTTTTATCTGTTGCTGTTCCGCTTCATTGTATGATTTATCTGATTCAGTAAACGCTATTACATCACATACTAAAGAAAACCTCAGGTCACTTGTTTTCAAAACATCCAAACATCTTTTCAGATCTTCGTCAGACATAGCAGCAGCGGCTGCATTTAAAATTAATTGGCTTTGATCAGCCCTTAAACCGGCCTATTCAATAAGTGCCTTAATGTATCCAATTTCCTCTTCACTAGTGCTATGATCCGCTGTATAGAGTGAAGTAATAGCTCCCAGATAAGCACCTTTTTCTAATTCGGTGTAACCTTGTAAAATTGTTAATTTTTGTTTCATGATTTTTTTTTAATTACCTATCAGTAAACAAAATTCGGTCCATCCTAATTTCTAAAATCAACATTAATCACTTGATGATTGAAATAAATGATAGCTAAATAAAAAAATATTTTTAACCAGAAAGTGAGGTTAGGTTTATTAGCAGTAAAGTAAAAGATTACAATCCAGTAAAATGATTTTTCCGGCTTAAAATAAAAATTATCTAAGTTTCTGCAGGTTATAAAAACTTAGGATCTGTTTCCATTACATGTCCGCATTTTTTGCAGGTGCGCATCTCTTCTGATCCGTAAAATTCTTTAAAACGGGGTTGGAAATCAGTTTCAATATCGTTTTGTTCAAAAAAAGTTTCATGCAGCTTATTGTTACATTTTTCACAAAACCATAATAATCCGTCTTTAACACCTTTGCCTTTGCGGGCACGTTCAATAACAAGCCCAATTGAGCCCTCAGTACGTTTGGGCTGATGAGGTATTTTAGGCGGACAAAGAAACATATCGCCGGGCCCTAATTGAAGTGGGACGGCCGTACCTTCTTCCTGTATAGTAACGGTTATATTTCCTTCAAGCTGATAAAATAATTCTTCCGTTTCATTATAGTGGTAATCTTTGCGGGCATTGGGCCCGCCAACTATCATTACAATATAATCTGTCCCTTCGGGATACAGGTTTTTGTTGGCAACCGGTGGTATTAGTAAATGCCGGTTTTCTTCAATCCAGTGCTTTAGGTTAAAAGGTTTGCGTATGCTCATATTTTTTAATGTAGAGGTAATATTGCCTGATCACAAATGTTATCAAATTATTTTAAATATCCTATGGATAAAGTTCAGATTATGTTTTCCACTTTTAGCAACTTTTTAAACTTAACGCACCCACTTGTAAATACTTTTTTTTAACCTCCGGTATGAAGGAATTTTTACCAAATGCCGTTCTGATTTTTTACTAATTTTAAAGGGGTAAGATACGGGTGGCTTTCATAAAACGGCGTTTGTAATAATCTGCTTCAAGATTATCAATTCTAACTCCATGGCTGGTACTTGAATGAATGAAACGGATGGGTTGTGTTATTTCTGATATAACAATACCTACATGCCCGATGCGTTTACGACGGCTATTGCGTCCTTTAAAAAAAAGCAAATCGCCTTTTTTTATATGTTTTTGTTTTATCTCAATTCCTACCAAACTTTGTCCGGCGGAGGTGTGCGGGAGTTTAATGCCGAAATGTTTAAACACCATCATGGTATAACCACTGCAATCAAAGCCATTAATTCCAGAACCATTGCGTTTATAATGCCGGCCGGTAAAACTTATGGCATAAGCAAATAAACTATCTGCAATGCGGTTTTTTTTTATTTCGGGTTGAACACGATTTATCGAATCAGGATTTTGTTGAAGCAAGTACAACTGAATAATCGTATCTTTTATTTTAGTAGTTTGTGCCTCCGATTCCGATGCCAGAAACAGGAATAATAAAGACAAAAAAGAGGTTGCAGTAGCTTTCAAATATGTTGTAATATTATTTAATTTTAATAAATACAGCTTAATAAATATTTTTTAGAACAGAATATACGTTACCTAGTGTTAGATTATAGGCATCAGCTAAAAATAAATATATTTCTGTAAATGCGTTATAAAAAGTGTACATTTGCAAATTGCTAACTATGAGGTATTTTAGTTTATTTTTTCTATTTGGTTTGCTGCTACTGAGTGGTTGTGCTAATAAATATCAGAAAGCACTAAAAACCCCTGACAACCGCATGAAGCTTGAAATGGCCGATGCTTATTTTAAGAAGAAGGATTTTGTAAGGGCAATCAGTTTATATGAGCAAATAGAAGATGCCTTTAGCGGAACGCCTATTGCCGAAAGAGTTTTGTATAACAGTGCGCAAAGTAATTTCGGATTAAAAATGTATTCTCTTTCTGCTTTTCAGTTTAAAACTTATTTTGAAAACTATCCGTCGGGAGAATATGCCGAGGAAGCACTTTACCTGAATGCTTACTGCGCTTATCTTGAGTCGCAGGAGCCTGAACTCGATCAGACAGATACTTATAAGGCAATAGAAACATTCAGGATATTTATAAACGTTTATCCGGAAAGTAAATATGTTCCTGAGTGTAATAATTTTCTGGATCAGTTAAGGGCAAAATTGAGTATTAAAGCATATCATACGGCCAAATTATATTATGACCTGGGTGAATATAAAAGTGCTATTGTTGCACTTAAGAATGTATCGAGAGAATTTCCGGAATTGTCTCAAAAAGAAGAAGTGGATTTTTTAATAGTGAAATCTAATTTTTTGTTGGCTCAGAATAGTGTAATAGAGAAACAAAGAGAACGCTATGAAAATACATTAAAAGCTTATGAAGAATATTCGGAGTCGTATACCGAAAGCAGCCGATATATGAGAGAAGCCACAGAATTGAGTGTGAGGGCCAGATCGGAAATAAGGCAGATGGAAGTTATTTTAAAGAGATCAGAAAATAAGAAAAGTTAAATAATCATGGCTAACAACAATTATCAAAATGTACCGGCTACAACCATTGCCCGCGATTTTAGAAAACTTGAAAAGGGTACCGACAATATTTATGAGTCGATTGCCATTATCTCTAAACGTGCCAACCAGATTGCCGCACAAATGAAAGAAGAATTACATGCTAAATTAGACGAATTTAACAACGACAATGATACCCTTGAAGAGGTATTTGAAAACCGTGAACAAATTGAAATCAGCATGTATTACGAGCGTTTACCTAAACCATCATTAATTGCAACGGAAGAATTTCTGGATGGAAAGATCTATTTCAGAAACCCTGAAAAAGAAAAGCGTTTGGCAGAAGGAAACTAATTACTTATTTTGCCTTCCTAATGCTTGAAGGAAAAAAAATTATCTTAGGAATAAGCGGGAGTATTGCAGCATATAAATCGGCTGCATTAACCCGCTTATTTATTAAAGCGCGTGCCCAGGTTAAAGTAGTGATGACAAACTCCGCTATGGAATTTATTACCCCTTTAACACTCGCTACCTTAAGCAAACATCCTGTATTATCTCATTACATAAAAAATAAGGCAGGGGAGTGGAACAACCATGTAGAACTAGGCTTATGGGCCGATTGTATGGTTATAGCTCCGGCAACCGCTAACACCCTCGCGAAAATGGCAAATGGCAACTGCGATAATTTTTTAATAGCTACTTATCTTTCAGCCCGTTGCCCGGTTTTTGTTGCACCTGCCATGGATCTGGATATGTTTGCACACGGATCAACACAAAATAATATTAAGTCACTTCAGGGTTTTGGAAACAGTATTATTTCTCCCAATAACGGGGAACTTGCCAGTGGCTTGATTGGTTTGGGCAGAATGGCCGAACCCGAAGAAATTTTTGATTGCATAACTACCTTTTTTCATTCAAATAATTTATTACAAAATAAAAGAGTATTGGTAACTGCCGGTCCAACATATGAGCATATAGATCCTGTGCGGTTTGTGGGTAATCACAGTAGTGGTAAAATGGGTTTTGCCATTGCCGAAGTTTTTGCTGCTCAAGGTGCGCATGTAACGTTGATAACCGGTCCAACACACCAGCAGGTTCAACACTCAAATATTAAAAGGATTGATGTTACCACTGCTTCAGAAATGTTTGAAATTACAACAGAAGTGTTTGCTAAAAGCAATATAGCCATAATGAGTGCTGCGGTTGCTGATTATACACCGGAAAAAGTAAGCATCCGTAAAATAAAAAAACAGGGTGATGAATTACTGTTAAAACTTAAAAAAACCCGGGACATACTAAAAGAACTGGGTAGGCTCAAAACACAAAAGCAAATATTAGTTGGCTTTGCACTTGAAACCGACAACGAAGAAGATAATGCTGCTAAAAAACTTAAAGAAAAGAACCTGGATTTTATTGTTTTAAATTCGCTTAAAAACAAAGGTGCCGGTTTCGGGTTTGATACTAATCAGGTTAATATTATTCATAAAAGTGGTGATAAAACTAGTTATGGATTAAAGCCCAAGCACGAAGTTGCAAAAGATATCGTTGATGAAGTTGTAAAATTAATCCATGCGTAATATATACCTATTTATAATCTGCCTGTTATGCTGTTTATCGCAAATTTATGCACAGGAATTTTCTGCCAGAGTGCGTATCAATGATGTACAGGTACAGATTGCAGATAAAAGTATTTTCAGAAATCTTGAACAGCGGTTAACGGAATTTATAAACAATACCAAGTGGTCTGCAGAACAGTTTCAACAAACTGAAAAAATTGAAATGAACATTGAAATTTTTTTAGGTGCTTACGACCAGGCTAATTATGAATATAAAGCTACTGCAATTATTCAAAGTCGCAGACCCGTTTATGGCACAACCTATAATACAACTGTATTTAGTTTTAATGATGAGAACTTTGATTTTAGATATCAGGAACAAGACAGGATGGATTTTCAGGAGGGACAGTTTTTAAGCGACCTTAATTCTTTAATGTGTTTTTATGCCTATTATACACTGGCAATAGATTTTGACAGTTTTTCTCCGGAAGGAGGAACACCCTATTTTAATAAAGCATTTCAGGTAGCTAATATTGCGCAGCAATCTAGTGGTAAGAGCGGATGGAAGCCATTTGAGCGCACCATAAGAACCCGGTATAACCTGGTAGATAATATATTAAACGAGCGCTTCCGGCCCTTACGCAATGCTTATTATGTGTACCACCGCAAAGGCATGGATCAATTTATAAAAGATCCTTTACAAGCAAGGAAGCAAATTCTTGCATCGCTTGAACTGGTAAAGAAAGTATTTAAAATTTCTCCCAATACAGTTATGCTTCTTGTTTTTTTTGAAGCAAAAAGTGATGAGGTGGTTAATATATTTAAAGGGGCTGATGAAATAGAGAAACCACGCGTAATAGATTTGCTTAACGAGATTAATATTTCCAATATTTCTAAATACGAAAAAATAAAAAGTTGATGATAACCCCTCCCCACCATCATGAAGAACATTTTAGCGGAAGTGCTATAGTAAGAGATATTGTTATAGGTATGAGCGATGGGCTTACTGTTCCCTTTGCATTAGCAGCAGGCTTAACAGGAGCAGCTCAAGACAATCATATTATTATTACTGCCGGACTTGCAGAGATTGTTGCCGGAAGCATAGCAATGGGACTTGGAGGTTACCTTGCGGGTAAAACAGAAATTGAACATTACCAAAGTGAACTTGCCCGTGAATATTATGAAGTAGATCATTTTCCGGATCGCGAAAAACAAGAAGTAAGAGAGGTTTTTGCCGGTTATGGATTAAGTGAAGAGGCACAAACTACGATAGTTGATGAACTGGCTAAGGATAAAGATAAATGGGTTAATTTTATGATGCGTTATGAGCTCGGACTGGATCAGCCTGATTTGAACCGTGCCCGCCAAAGTGCTTTAACTATTGGCTTTTCTTATATTATTGGAGGAATAGTTCCTCTTAGTACTTATTTTCCGTGGATAAGCACAAATGCACATGATGGTTTAGTTTATTCATGTATTATAACGGCAGTATGTTTATTTATATTCGGTTATTTTAAAACAAAAATTATTGGTCAACCTCCTTTAAACGGAGCATTTAAAACTTTGTTCATAGGCGCATTGGCAGCAGGGGCAGCTTATATAATAGCACGCTTAATTTCGGGGTAATATTTTTTTGATCCTATGAAAGCAAAAAAGTATAATCCTGTTTTTATTATATGCCTTGTTATCCTGTTGTTTTTCTCTGCCTGTAACCAACGATTTTTCTTTCGCAAAAAAATAGATATTGGAAATGATAGCACACAAATGGAGAAGGATTATCATATTGTTTGGTAATTTTAAATAGTATATATTAGCGGTTCAAACAATAGTCTGTAAATGATTAAAACCTTACTTTTAACCTTTTTTTTAAGTTTTCATTTTTTCGTTAGCGCACAAAATTCTTCTATAGAAATTGGTGGGATTAACAATGGTGTTATTGAGATTAATAACCATCAGGGAGCTATTGTTAAAGCTTTTGAATGGACTTTTAGAGATGGAACAAAAGTTACAGAGATTAAAATTGAGCAACTGAGTAACAGTTATTTTTTAGTTGCTACATGCACTTATCAGACCCGCAAGCGCATTGCAGCAATTGATTTGGAAGTAGCAGGAATAAAGTTTGTTTTGAAAGAAGATGCTTACTTTAAAATGTGTTCTGCGGTGGCTTGTGAAAATTGCCGGTTCTTTTTAGAAAATAACAGAATTGTAGCCTGCAAATGCGAAGAAACGGGTACCATAAGCAACCATTGCCATTACCGTTCAAGTCAGGCTATAACATTTTTTGCGAACCTGCAAAGAGCTATAAAAATGGAAAAAGAAGATTAAAAACGGTCCTTACGATTGAAGATTTACATATCAATTACCCTATTATCAAAAAACCCCGTAGCATGTTGCTGCATTGATTTCAAAAATAGTGCAATTGAAATATTTTGCAGTTGACAATATGCTGTCTATAAATTTTAATTGAATGTTTTGTTTTACTAACTTCCTGCAATTCCGTCTTAACTTTTACAATATAGGAAGATGAGTAAATTCAACCTGTTTAAACTTTCGTAATATTATAGTTCTCCTCTTTCTCTTATCATAAAAACGAGCTCTTACTTCTCTGTGTTTAAATGAAAATACTATTAAGCAACATAACAAAAAGAGTAAGATCAGCTATAATTATTTGTGGAACAATGAAGCTATTATCCTTGTTCCCTTAATAGCTAAACCTTTCATTTGATTCCAAGCTGAGTATGGAGGTTCATTATAAAAAAGTACAACAAAATTATCATTAAGTTAAATGAAAGTTTATTGTATTAGGAATGCAAAAATTTGTGTAAAAGTACTTTTATTAACAAACGGAATTGAATTTAAACATAGTAGAAATGATTGAATATAATTTTTTCTAAAACACAACAAAGATTTAAAAAAAACACGTAAGTTTGATAAACTAAAGATAGGCACAAAACTTCTCCAATCTATCCACCGTTATACAGACAGGAGATATTTTTATGGCTGGTATAAACAAGTTACAAGCAACCCTAACAGACCGACAGTGCTAACATTAAACGACTGGAAAAGGACGAAAACCCACCGCACATTTTAGCACCGCACTAGACTGGTGACAGTTACTTCGACAACAACGAGTAAGATTGACTTGGTGGAAACAATAAATCCAAAGCGTTCGGTTTTATTTTAAAAATGGGTCCTTTCTCGACAACGCTTCCAGTTGGCTTTCTTTTTATTAAATGGTCAAGTGTAATAATTCCTTGCTCTAATAATATATCGAACTGTGAGACAATCGGTTTTTTAGTGTGCTCGACTTTTTTGTATTGAAAATGTTCCTTTCCACCAATAGTAACTGAATCGGCTGCAATC
>JACMQU010000017.1 GCA_014376805.1 Bacteroidia bacterium | reverse complement strand
TCTTCTAACGCTGCTTGATTGGGGTACTTGAATGTAAGAATGAAACCGGCGTCAATCGTATCACGATGTGTAGTCCATTGAGTTTTATCATTATTTTCTTTTGTTTCAACCGGCTTTGTTGAACACGAAAATAATGTTACTAGTAAAATTACAATTATATATTTCATAAGTTGCATCAAAGTTAAAATATTATTTGTTACCCGACCAAACCTATTAAGGCCAAGAAGCAACTAATTTTTATCGCTTACAAGGCAACGCAATGTTTTCGGAACGATAGTACCCATAGAAATTACCCCAGTTCTCTTTATTCTTTCTAACTGTCGTCAAACTATCCAACCTAATTCCACTATCAGTAATTTCATAATACAACGTCGGATTATAGTAACAGGAATCACAATTGCCACAGGGTGTTTCAACAGAATGCAGCACTCCTGAATACTCCAGGTAAGAATCATTGTCCATATTTTCCGGTGGAGAATTAAAATATGGTAAAATTTGTTTACCTAAGAGTTTACCATTTTTTATGCGTATTGCTACAAGCTTGTCATAATCTGGGCCATCAAACATTTCAAGAACTAATTCATAACTACCATCTTTAAGTTTTTTTATTTTCGTAAAAGATGAATCACACAACAACCTTTATTCACTGTCCGATTTATCTTCAAAAACTTTAATATTATTCTGAAAAACCTGCACGTCAGTATAGTGTGCGCAAGGCTGGAAAGGTTCATTATTTAAAGGGATTACAATACTTATATTGTATCCTAAGTCAATTTTCTTCGTTTTACTTTTATCCATTTCAAAAGGTGACTTGTTAAGACAAGTTATGAATTGGAAAGCTAAAATTAAATAAAAAATATGCATAGTTATTTGGATGTATTTTTTAAAATATAAAATTTTATGGTGCTCCAATCCGCTTTTCTGAATACAGCATCTTTCCAGTTAGCAGCTGGGGTTCCTAAAGGAAATACAAATCCTGTGGCAGGCTTGGTTCCAATATTAGCTATAGGACCTTTTACTATATTATCACCTACAGAAAGTGTAAAGAGATGACCAGAGCACGGTATTCCTTTTTTATCAAGTCTTGTATTTCTAAATGCACCTACAACCAATTTACCATTTTTTGCAGCCTCTTGCGCTATAGCAAAATCTGCAGTCATAGCGTAATATGGTGAGTTAGGAAGACTGTCATCAGCAGCGTCATTCGCTTTTCCTGGCGTTAGTATGTTCACTCCCAATGCAGAACTTACTGTTCGCTGTACATTCTGTGTTGCCTGATTACAATGAGTGCCGGCACCTTTATCCTTGAGCGCATCGTTCATATTATTTAAATTTTGTTGTTCTTTAATTGCGGTTTCCAAATTAATTTTATCTTCGCCATCCTGTTTTTCATCATAACCTATAAATTCATAATGCAAATCAGTTCCATTACTGGTTTGCTGAAAAACTGCATTAGATCCGTCTTCCATATTTATCTTTAAAATCCGTGTATGATGCACAATCCAATGCTCCTGTCGGATCGGTTATATTAACCGGATTATCCTGGCAATAATTATAAGGGTCTAACCATCCTCTTTCTTTCGCCATCGGATCAACTTGCATAAACCTCCCTATCTGCACATCGTAACTTCTTGTCATTATTATGAGTTTTGAATTCAACAAATAAAAGTAATTAAAAGTAAAGGAAAGAGATGTACAAATAAATAATTAAGCTAAACTTTATTCCTTTATTAGTAACTTAATGTAACTTTTAGATTCTTTATTATTTGAAGATAATTGTTCCGGAGTTCGCTTAAATACATAAATCGTATTTTTATCTGCCCACTCTACATTTTCTGGTGACCATTTATTTTGTTGATACTCCCATTCAAGTTTGGGTATTCCATTTGTTTGTATTTTCCATAATTGAATACCATTTGGCATTATTTCATAACCAATTGCGCTAGAGGCAGCAATAATGTGAATGTTATCGGGTGATAATTTAGGAATACCCCAAACTTTAGTTTTACTCCCGGTTTTATTATCGATCAATAAATATTCACCAGATTCAAAATATTGAGCTATCACTATATAAAGTCCAACTTCTTTAAGAAAGCCAACATATTTATAGGTAACTTGATCATCATTATCAGAATTAGGAAAACTATCCTCCAAAATAATATTTTTACCATTAATCAAATGCAGGGTAATTTTATCATTAACCTTCATGATGGGGGAAGTGTCATAAACAATTTTGTTGAATTTAATGACTTTTGAATACTGTAAATCCGTTATTGTATCTAAATAGATTGTATGTCCATTTAGCAATAATGTATCTCTGTCATTGCTCATAAAATCATTGTTTACAGAACCCTTTTGCGAACATGCGCAGAGTAAAATATAAATTGAAAAGATTATTATATTTAATTTCATATTATTTAATATTTTAAAAATTGTAACACTGTAAATGCATATGATGCCAATGATGAAATACCCCATTTCCGTTTGCAAAATAGGTTTTCAATAAGGCTGGTCCATCTTTTAATGCATTCTCAGTTAAGATACAAATGAGCCCGCCCACATGATAAATATAGTTTTGGGCGCATTCTTTCTAGTGTTACCAAGAATGATTTATTAATCCTTTCTGATGTAAAACTTGATAACTTTATTGACATTGTTAAATGGAAAATTGTAAAAAAGTAAATACTATAAATTCTTCCGGGGCTACTATTAATTTATTCTCAATCGAAGGTAACTAAAGACATTATCTCTTTTATTTTCATTACCTTTAAAAGGTTTTATCAATTCCGTGACTTTTAAAAGAATAGAATGATTATTTTCCCAAACAAAATCTTTCGGCTCCCACAGCTTTTGATCAATTTCAATTAATTTTTCTATTTGGGTTAAGTTAGCCCTATTAATCGACAAAATTTGAATCCCAATAGGTTCTCCTTCCAAACCAAAGGGAAGAATTGCGGCCATTCTTTTATTATCCGGGGATAAGCCTGGAACTGACCAGGTAGAGTAGTTATTTCCACTCATTTTGTCAATCAATAATATTTCAGAGTGCTCCCAATAAGTCACGGATACAATATAAAAATCAATCTCTTTAAATTGCCCCAAATAACGAAATTCTTTTCTATTCTCATCTTCAGCCCCTGCAATGGAATCTTGAAATGTTTTATAAGCACCGGCACTTGAGGTTAACGTTAGCTTAAATTGGCCATTTTGTTTTTTATGGCTTGATGTATCTTTAAGCAACTTTTCTACATAGATCTTTTTGGCAGATACAAACACCTCCTTACTCACCTTCTCTATACAAAAGGTAGGAATGTTTGGATTGTTAGGACTTACCGTGCCTGACTGACTTCCCGAAGGAAAACAAGAAAGCAGATTAAACAAGCCTATGCAGAATAATTTATTTGCTATCATCTTATTTTTATTTAATTATAATAGTTGGATTAAATCCTTGTAAGTGAAAATGGTTTGTATGATCGGATGCTATTTTTCTATCTTTTGCTGAACTGGTAAAAGGTAAAATAAAACCTGAATTATTTTTTTCTGAAATAATATCCTTCCAACCATATTTATACAATGCACTTACTAAACCCATATTTCGCACTACATCAAAGTTTTCATCAGAAACAGTGGTTGGAGCATTTAATCCATCTGATCTTAAAGGTCTTAAATCTCCATTTCTTCCAAGTTTATGTGAAGTACTTGGGGCTGGCGATTTTCCATCTGCAAGACTAAATTGGCCGATAGATACATCTGTTATACCCCTTTCATACAATGCACCTATTAATGCCCCAGCTACAGCACCTGAAATATTCCTTTTGGAATCAATAGTATGGGAAGTCCAACCAAATGAAATTCCGTCAGAACTGGTAAAGCAAAATGTGGCAGGAAGCTGTATTAAATTATCTGTATTCTTATCAAACTGCCCTACCAATTCAGTTTCACAATTATTATTTTCTACAAAGATTCTGTCAAAATTGTCGTCGGTTTCTGTTATTTCAATTCTCCCATCTTTTTTGGCAACAATATCATCATCCAATGCTCCTGTCGGATCGGTTATATTAACCGGATTATCCTGGCAATAATTATAAGGATTTAACCATCCTCTTTCTTTCGCCATCGGATCAACTTGCATAAACCTCCCTATTTGCACATCGTAACTTCTGGCTTCAAAATCGTACCAGTCCAGTCCAAAATCATTTGTTCCATCATTAAATTCGTTCTGCTCCATATGCTGACTGTTGTGTTTATAATTGCTGCTCTTTAAAATATTTGAAGCCCTATATGGCTCGAAGCATAAACCATACGGATAATAATGCAACTCCTCCAGTAATTGTCCCTGCCAATGAATAATATAAAGGTTATCTGTCCGTATAGAAATAGCACTAAGGTTACTGGTAAATACATATAAGTAACCATTAAGTGGCACATTAAATCTATTTACGGTAAGATCAGACCAGGCATTAGCCTGATTCACTTTTATTGCTCCACTGGCTTGGGGTAAAAAATTCATATTCTCATCAAATATAATATAATTTAAATAACCTCGTGGTCCTGTTGTATCACCTGCATTATTTTGCAATTGTGTTAAACTTGATGTTAATCCTGCAACATTAATGTTGGAAATATTCTGAACCAACCCACCTTCAACAGAAGCTGCCACCCCACTCATTGAACTTATGATACTACTTACCAATGAATTTATCGAAACCGGATTTCCGGGGGGTGTGTTGCTAAAATAAAATGCCTCCGCCCCTAATGCTATCTTATCACCAGCACTTACTTTTAACAACAAACCTGGCCCTATTACTTTACCTTGTCCCGCATTTAATCTGGCATCCTTTACATCAGAACTATCAGTGCTCATTGGTTTCAAATCTCGTGTTTCAGTAATGTTATCAAATATTTCATTTTCAAGTGTATTGTTTGATACTTCACTCGTTGCAAGATAAACGGTTGGATTTTCTACTAAATTAGTATCAACAAAATCCACCTGGCATGTATCACAAGCACTAATAGCACTTTGAGAAGTCATATTTCCAGAGCCAGAATTAACACCTCCGCCCGATCCACCGCCATTATCGGCTAAAATAGTAGAACCACTCCCGTTGTATGAAGTTACGATATTCTTGCCCTCCCCTATGATGCTTCTTATATTTCCTATATAATCTTTTATATAATATTCATACCCCGTATAATTGACAGAAACATCTGGTCTGTATCTCCCTTCCTCATGAGAGATTAATTCTAATACACTATCTTTAAAAGTTAATTCATCAAAATAAAAATACTCAGTAACTTTGTTAGTTCCTGCAATAATCTGGGTTATTTTTTTCCTTAACAAAATCCCTGATGCATCATAGGTATATTCAATCATTTTTCCGCTCCCACACTGAATTTTTATGGGCTTGTTAATAATAAACCAGTTATTATCAATACTGCTGATTCCCCTATTACCATCACTGGTTAAACTACCATTAACGTCATAAGTATAGTCTGAACCATCCGCCACATCGCGGAAATCTGCAAGGTTATCATGTACTGTTCTGTCTTTACTTTGTGAGCCAGTACTTTCGGTTACACTTAAAAGCACATTACTATTTAAACCATAAAGGTAACTTAAATCATCCAGAATAATAATAGAATTACCTTTCATACCAAGATGTTTCATGGCTAATATATTTCCATTCTCATCATATGAAATATTACTGGCAGAATAATCTTTTATTAACTTACTCCATGTAGGATTTGAGGCCCCTGTATTATCAGTTTTCTGATAATAATCACCCATAGTTAACCTACCTGCAAAATCATATTCATAACCATAGGTTCTTTGTTCGTTAGCTGTGCCTTTATTTCGCCATTTTATTCCAGCCACTCTCCCATTCAAATAATTTTTTTCAAAGCCTTTTTCATAACTGATTTCCATTCCAAAAAAATGATCCCCTCTCTTATCCGTGCAGTAAGTCTTGTTAATACCGGTAAGCCATCCTCTTATATTATACTCATAATTTAACGGATACTGCATGCTTCCTAATCTCTTTAAATTTAGCCTCCCCAACTTGTCATAACTGTAAGATGCAATCCGGGTATAAACAGTGGCACTATTAATTTTATGCTGAACATTTAACAAACGGTTAAAATTATCATATGCAAATTTCTTAAAAATAGAAAAACTGCTTTGCTTCATAAGTGAACTTACTTTCCTGCCACTAAAATCATATCCAAAAAAAGTTCTGCTGGTATGAGTTCCAAAATATTCTTTATATTGTTGAATCAGCTCGGAACGGTTATTATAAAAATCTACTTTTATATTATAATTTATACTATTAGGGTTTGAAAAATTGTCTGATACAAGTGCTTTTACACCAGTTAAGAGTCCATTTGAATTTAATGTTTGTTGTTTATTATATCCAACAACGAGAGCAGCATTAGTTTGATCAAATGTGATAGATGTAAAAGAATAATTATCATAATAATTAGTCAGATAAACAAGTGCATTAGTGAAAGTATTAACAATATCAGTTTGTTCCATAATTTCCTTCTTAAATATATACTCCATAAAGATATCAGAAAATGAAGAAACGTTTGCAAAATTTTGCAATATCGCCTGATTACTATTCGAAGAAAAAATTCCTGTTTGAATCAATCTTCCTCCGATATCATATTTATTAAACTGCCATTTATCCTCACTTTTCTGTACTGCATTTTGAATAAAAACCACTTCATCTCTATTATTATAAACATAAGAAACAGGCCCTGCACCTGGTGTTTTAACTTGTGTAATTCTTCCAAGATCATCATAAGTATAAGCGAAACATAAATTTTCTACAATTATTGAACTCACATTCCAGCTATTTGCTTCTATTAGTTGAATCGCTTTAGGTGGCATTACAAACCGAAGCCGGTTCAGCTCATCATATACATAATAAGTAAGTAAACCTGATGATAAATTAGATTGATTAATTTGCATGGTCATTATAAGCTTACCTTGCAAATCATAAAACTCCTTATTACCTAACTCATCTTCATCCGTTTTGGTATTAATCCATATATTATTGTTTGCATAATTGTATAATGTTACCGGTAAATTAGTAGTTGAAGAAATTGCCCAGCCTTTTATGATATCATTATTCAGATTTGCTCTTTTATTAAAACTGACACCTTTGTTATTACCGCTCCAATTATTGCCTTCTGAATATGACTTTACCAAAACATTTAATGGTGATGACTCAAAGGTATTTCTTTTATATAAGAATTGTTCGTCAGCATAACCCAAATTGGAGTAGGTGTTTAATAATTCTGTTTGTACATTTTTGCAAAAACCACCTGCATTTGTGGCTTTTACAAACGGTAGAATTGCATTTTTTTGCCGACCGAAAGCATCATACGTAAAATATTGAACAACATCCTTTTTATCACTTGTTGCTGCCTTTAAAACCGTTTGCAATTCCCTCCCCTGGCAATCAAAATAATCTGTTTTTACACGGCAGTTAGTATATTGTGGTGCTAAGTAATTTAACTCAACATCAGTTCCAACCGGCACCAATGGTTCAATTGTTTTTAAGGAATTAATTAAAATTGTACCCGTAATATTTGCAGGCAATTCTGCTGATAAAGAACTGGAGACAACAGGTGTATTATCGGGCATGTTTTTTTGTGCCATTAAAAAATTATTAGTTAATAACATTATGGCTGCTATTTTCAACTTTAAACTTATTGTATTCATAATCGTAATTTTTTATTGAGACTCTCTTAAATTGTAAATAAATTTTTTAATGATTTTCTTTTCATCACTTAATACTTTATCCAACCGGTTATAATTATCATAATCGTAATGAGTGCTAAAATTACTAATGCTGGTTTCTGATAAAACACCTACTAATGATTTATATACCCATGATTTCATAAAAGCACCTGAAGGGTAATATTTAACCTCATCAATAACCCCGGCTCCTGTAATTGAAAAGGAGCTGCAGTCTGTAAGCGTGTATTCATATAAAATCCAACCGTTAATTTCTTTCAGAATTTGAAATGTTGTAGACAATACGGTTCCATTATAAACACTAAATGAGCCCCCACTCTTTAACCAGAATAATAATTTATAGCTCCCTATGTTAAGTAGATTTGCATTTGCAACTTTAGCATTACACGTCCCACCTAAAATAAAACCATTATTACCCGAATATGCATCATTATAACTTAATGGGTTGCAGGAAGCAGAACTCCGGATAAGTGATAAATTTCCACTTATCAGATTTGCCGTTCCATTATTCATTTTGCATTCATAATCTTCAAAGCCGCAATAACCAATATAATTTATGGAGGCATTAGCGGATTCCGCAATTTTATAGGGTATATGATCAGCATATAAACTAGAAGTTAAAAAACCCCTATTCACCATTTCACCCGGACTTCCATATTTAGAGTAAGCGTTTATTTTGGAAATCTCAAAATAATTACTGTTATAAACCAGTCCGGCTGCAGTTAAACTGCAATTCAAAAATCCCGACATCGGTTGTGATAGTTTAAGTTTATATTCATTGAAAAGCTGAGGCCTCAAACTGTTTAATTTCCACTTAAACAAAGTTGCTTTTGTAGTTTTATATAAAGTGCCGATTCGTTTTGATGATACTACTTCAATTGGCACATTTAAAATATGGAGAGATACCAGAGATTTTAAAGCGATTACATCAGAGTTTGTATTGCTGATTGAAATACTTTCTACATTCATATCTCCAGGATACCTGTACTCATCCATTATAACCGTCTCCTCCATGGTCGTAACTTTTTTTGTTATTAGCATGTGGTTCAGATTTTCATAAAAATATTCAACTTTTTTATTTACATATTGGTTGTTATTATTATTAGAAATATCACTCTCCGTTATACTCGTAAGTTTTAACCAGCTTGTACTAATCACATAATTCTTCCATTGATAAATTGGCATATTAAAAGGTAAACCTAAAGAAGACGTCGGGCTTATACCAAAAACTTTTTTACATACAGCAAACCCTTTAGATATAGCAGATCCACAATTAATGTCTGTAACATAATTGTATATAATTTCTTTTCTTTTTAAATCATCATTATCAAAAATTTGCTCTTTTAAAAGGTAACCATATAAATAATTTGGAAAAAGCGAATTGATCACAGGTCTACCTGAAGAAATTAAATTATTTAATGTGGCAAAATATCGACGGATATACCCATTAGATAAACTTGAAAAATTTGGATTCGTTTCCTTGGAGACTACTTGCTTATATACTATATAACTTCCGTTTACTTTTCCTACACCCACACTTGTTTGAGATGAAACCAGTTCAGAATTGCACATAATATAACAGGGGAACCCACAATATATATTGCCCGTGAAGGAATGGTATTCATTTATCTGCTGCAGATAATTAGGATTACCTAATAATATCCCGCTTGATCTATCGTTTTCGTTATCCATTTGATAAGTATAATTTCTACCCCATACATTTCCAGTACCATCACTTTTCAGTATGTTTTTTACACGCAAACCAGGACCATCTTTTGATTTTTTAAATATCAATCCGGACTGAAAAGAAATAATTCCCCTATAGGTTGCATCACTAAATTCACTGTAAGCAGTTAACTGAATTGTATAATTGCCTGCCGCCGCAAGATTATACTGACGGGTATTTATATCAACCTGAGTGTATGTTAAACTTTGTGTGCCCGATAAAATATTAAAAGTCTTGTCAACAATCTGGTAAGTTGGTGCTCCAACTCCAAATGTGGTGCTAAAGGCCACAATGATTGTTTGAGGAAATGATATAGCTAAGGTATAGGTTTCAGAATTACTTTCACCCCCTAAAACAGAAACCGATGTATTTAGTATTGCAGGAATTCCTGTAGCGTAACTGAGGGCAGAATTACCGCTAACAATCCCATATTTGTTTTGTTCATATTCATAAGTAACCGTGCCACCTCCTGAATAAATTATTTGTTCCAGATTACTTGCCTTGGTACTAATTTCATTGGGCTCCCTGTTTGCAAAGTAAAAATATGGCTTAGAAATAACGTCTTTAGGAATAAAATTAACATTATTTTTACCATTATAAAAGCCCCAATGATCTTGGGCAAACGAATTAAGTGGAGGCAGATCTAAAGTATTGTATACAAATTCTGTAGGGGGTAAATAAGTTCCGTTTTTACCCTCAAATATCTTATTTAAATGCAAGCGATTTCCCTTATAAGTATATTGGAATTTATATTCAGTAACAAGTTCATCAGTTGAAGTGTACTTTTTAATGTATTCAAGAATATAATCATTGGCAAGGTCAGTTCTCGAAGCTCCTTTAACAAACAAAAAATATCCACCTGTAAATGTTATTTTATTTAACCTTCTCTGAGAAAAAGCAGATAATAAATAAGCGTTTTTTATTCCAACATAGTCCTGGCAGTAATTAGGTAGATCTGAAGCAAATGATCCACTTTGAGATACAAAATTATCTAAGGTTTGTGAGAGTATAATGGGATAGATTATGTTAACAGGTTCATCATAAATAAAATTGATTGTATTATCGGAAACAGGATTGCTCACTCTGTTTAACAACCATGAAGAAACATACGTAACCGGGTCTGAAGAGCCCTCAGTTACTGTTTCAGTAACAGAAAATTCATAAACAACTCCGGATACATTGGTAATCTTAAATTTACTGTCAAAATATTCAATTTTTAAGTTTGATAATGGAATAGTCTGACCTGTTCTCGGTTTGGTAATATCAGGATGAACAGGGTCTAAAAAAAACTTACCTGCCATACCATCAAAATTATAATAAAACATATCCGGTTCGGTATCAATCAAGCCATTTGCTACCTGACGCATAAAATTAAAATCTGAACTATTATTATAATACAAAAAATGATTTGGAATACTCTGATAATAATTCCAATATCCTTCTGTAAAATCATCAGGCAACCCATTAACCGCCCTTGAAATTTGTCCTCCGGCATTTAATGACCAGCCTAATCCCACATGCGTTGCAACGTCATTTACCTTATGCCCACCAGCGTGATAATCCAGCGAAATAGAAAGAGATAATCCAGGGTCATTTATTTCATTGAGTGGGATATGAATGGGAGGAATGCCCGTAGCCTCTCCTATTGGAATATCAATATACTTTGCGAAAGCAGCGGCAGTTGGCGATACAGGATTCTGAATTTCCGGAGAACTCTGTGCGAAAATCAAGCTATTAAAAAATAGACTTAAATAAAAAGTAACAAGTTTTTCTTTCATTTTATTTTATATTAAAAATTATTAGTACACACCTGAAGTGACTGGTTTGATCTTAAAATAAACTCGTGGATATAAATTAATCCTAATTAAATTAATTAGTTGTATAAATATCCTAAAACCCAAATCGCAAAATTATACTACTCCCCTTTTGAGGATTATAATGCCTTAGAAAATCATAGCCTATTTGAATAGTAGATTTACTTTTAATACCTAAACCCAAAATTAAAGCGGGCATTGGCTGGTAAGCTCTTTTCTCTTCTAAATTAACAGCTCTATAGTATGTTTGTTCGTAGCTTATAAATAGCATTACTTTTTTGTAAAATAAATAATTTACTCCTCCTTTAAGTCCAAAACCCTGTTGGCTGATATCTATTTGTTCAAGGCTTTTGCCTACTCCTATTTTATATAGTAACCCTAATTGTGGAGTGAGTTTTTTATTAAGTTTGAATCCGATGGAAATGGAAAAATCTATTATGCCGGGAAAATATCCGTTTGACTTTTGTGCTTGCCAGTTAAAGTTCCTTTCAATCCGATCTTTTAGGGCCATACTTCTATATTTATCAGGCTTAAAGGATATGGAATCTGCATTTAATTTTTGTTGATTAATACTATCTGTTAGCTCTTCAAAAGCAGTAGAAACATTCTCAAACTTTCTTTGTAATTCTTGCTTTTGCATAGGGTTCAAACCAACATTGTTTTGCGGCAAAGTTGCCTGCACCCTGCTTTTTGTCTGGTATTGCGGAGGTATTTGCGTTGCAGGATCATTAAATAACCGCGCACTCAATAGCTTGTTCTGTTGTTTAGTTTGGCTAATTAATTTCTTAAATGATTGGACATTTATTTTCTGAAATAGCTCCTGCTGCTTTCTTAACATTTGTGTTTGCAGATAATATAAACGTTTATCGTCTTTTAAGGCATTTTGAAAAGTTTTACTTTTTTGCGGATCTTGAGTAAAACCATTAATCTTAACTTTATAAGACTGCATGGAATTATCAAGATTCGCAATCTTTATTTTTGATTGCGCAATGTCATTCCTGTACCAAATAATTTTACGTATATAATAGTTGCTGTCTTTAGTTAGTGAAGGGTTATGATTTAACCGTATAGAAGTTTGTTGATTTCCTGTTTTTTTTATTGCCGTTATACAGGTTTGATCAGTTATATGAATGCACATTCTATCTTTTATCTTTTCTTCACATTTTTCTCTGTTCCGTAAATATTTATTTAATGATTTTGCTTCCTTTTTAAATATACGGCATTCCTGCTTCAAAATTTTTAATCGCTCATCAGAATTGCCCTTAACATCTTTAATACATAGGTTAAAACATAATAAAATAATAAGATAATAATTAATGGTGGAAAGTGTCATGGCTTGTTTAATTACACATGCAAGTTGAAACTAATAACTTTCCCATAACATCCCATTTCTTGCAATTAATTATTTTGCAAATAGCTTTTTCATGCTTTTAGGATTGTTTTATAAGTTTTTTTTTGTACACATAATTTAGGATAAAATGCCGTTGATTATTTAACATAAACCCATACAAATCCATTAGCAAAATCAGCTAAAAATAGGTGTAGAAATGTATAGTTAATTGATTTTAATTTAAATTTAATTTGCCAGTTATTCAGTAGAACGTGCCAATTATTAGTATTATACTACCATATAAACATTAATTCCGTTTTATGTTGTATGTTAAATTTCTATAATTTATTATCGAGGAATAATCTATGAAACCCCTATGTCAAAAATTAAGCTAATAATTGTCGATGATTCGGCAGCCGACTTATATGTATTATTACATACTTTTAAAAATCACAATTTATTTACCGTAATCCAAACATTTAGTAATGGCAGCGAATTTTTAAGAAATTTAAACAGCCTGCCTCCGTTTGATTGCTTATTGATAGATATGCATCTTCCTTTGATGGGTGGAAAGGAAGTAGCGGAGCAATTAAAAGGAATGGCTGTAAATTTTAAAACTTACATCATCACTTATGGTATTTATCCGAGTATGACTAATGCACTTATAGAAGCAGGAGTGCATGCATTTACAAGAAAAGAAGCCCCATTGCTTGAACTACTTATTTCTGAGGTTGTGGCTGGAAATACAATTTATGAAGACCAAACTAAACAAACATGGATAGTAAATGGCACAGAGCTCTGCATGTTCGAACTCGAACAGCGTACCTGGCTAACCATTTTAAATTTGAGTGAAAGGGCTATATTAAATGGTTTTGCAAACAATTTAAGCATTCATATCATATCTCGCGATTCAGAAATAGATATAGAAACACTTTACAAATATCAGAAAAGAATTATGAAAAAACTGAAACTTAACTACGATGAAGAATTAATTGCGTGGGCACTAAAACAAGGTTTCGGCTATTACGGAATAAATGGAGAAATGAAAAAAGAATCGTTGGATAACCATCAAAATTTGTAAATAGCATTCATCACAATAAATATTTTGTTTTAAAATCGAAAGAATTTCATTTTAAACGGGTTAAATAGCTTTGTTAATCTACAAATTTATATTGTTGTTAGTGTGTATAATGCCACGTTTGTCTCAATTTAATTTTTATTTCTCATTATAATCCCTGAATATTGAACATTTAAAATGTGCCATTATGAAGAACATAAAAATTGGTGTTATAGGTTTAGGTTATGTTGGGCTACCCCTGGCTGTAGAATTAGGCAAAAAATATCCAACCATTGGTTTTGATATTGACGAAGCCCGTGTGAAAGAATTAAATGATGGCTATGATCGTACCAAAGAAATGGATAAAGATCAGCTTCAGGACAGTGGCCAGTTAAATTTATCCTGTAAATTAGATGATTTAAAAAGTTGCAACTTTTATATTGTTACTGTACCTACTCCCATCGATCATAATAAAAAGCCTGACCTTCGTCCGCTAATAAGCGCAAGTACTACAATAGGCAAGGTTCTTAAAAAAGACGATATCGTGGTTTATGAAAGTACAGTTTACCCGGGCTGCACAGAAGAAGATTGTGTTCCTGTTTTGGAAAAACACAGCAACTTAAAATACAATGTGGATTTCTATTGTGGTTATTCCCCTGAACGTATTGTGCCGGGTGATAAAGAACGTACCCTAACAAAAATTCGTAAAATAACTTCCGGATCAACGCCTGAAATAGCTAAAATAGTAGATGACCTGTATGCAAGTATTATAGTTGCCGGCACCTATCAGGCAGCTAGCATCAGAGTAGCCGAAGCTGCAAAGGTTATTGAAAATTGCCAAAGGGATTTAAATATTTCTTTTGTAAATGAATTGGCTCTTATTTTCGATAAAATGGGTATAGATACCAATGATGTTATTGAAGCTGCAGGTACAAAATTTAATTTTATTAAATACAAACCCGGTTTAGTAGGCGGGCACTGTATTAGTGTTGATCCATACTATCTTACCAGTAAAGCAGAAAGTCTGGGCTATTACCCGCAAGTGATTCACAGCGGTCGTCGTATCAATGATAATATGGCTGCCTTTGTAGCCAATAAAGTAATTAAATTGTTGATCCAGAAAAGCCAACCTGTAAAGGGTGCCAAAGTTTTGGTGTTAGGAATTACCTTCAAAGAAAATTGCCCGGATTTACGCAATTCTAAAGTGATTGATGTTATTAACGAAATGAAAGAATTTGGTTGTGAAGTAAGTTGTTTCGACCCTAATGCCGATAAAAGCGAAGTGATGCATGAGTATAATCTTAGTCTGATTGAAAAACCTGAAGGAAAATATCACGCTATTGTACATGCAGTATCACATGAGCAGTTTAAATCCATTGACCTAAAAGGTTTAATGGTTACCAATGGTGCATTATTTGATGTAAAATCAAGCCTTGACAGAGATTTAGTGGACGGAAGACTTTAAAAATAACAGGTATTTTTATATGTTTTTAGTTCATTGGTTCAAACAAAAATAATCCGTATTAATAATATACAAGTTGTTGGTGTAACATTTGAACCCTGCTTATATCTACAGTAAAAATGCAAATAAATTTTAACTGTGCAGATCTAACACCCCTGTTTAAACTGATACACTTTTCTGATAATACCTTCTTAACTTGCAATCCCATATAAATATTTATTAATTGTGCTTCCAATGTCAGATAGCAAAGAGACAAATTCAATTCCGCATTGGTATTTGCTGTACACTAATCCCCGGGCCGAAAAAAAAGTAGATGCGGAATTACGCCTGCGCGGATTTGATGTTTTTTTACCTTTACATAAAACACTCCGTCAATGGAGCGATAGAAAAAAATTGGTAGAAGTTCCATTGTTTAATTCTTATATTTTTATATATACACAACTGGAACGAAATTATTATGATATTTTAAATGTGAATGGAATTGTTAAATTTGTGAACTTTGATAAAACACCCGCAATTGTAGACCCCAGGGAAATTGAGTTAATAAAATTTGTTTTATGTGAATTTGAAGATATTGAAACTGGCTCTAAAATTATCCAGGCAGGTAGCGAAGTTGAAGTTATTGCCGGAGCTTTAGCTGGAAAAAAAGGAAAAATGATTAAAAACCAAGGAAAAAACAAAGTGATAATAGAATTGGAAAGTATCCAACAGTCACTTATTATAAGCATGCCTGAGGCATATATTCGAATGGTAAAATCAAGTTCATAAAAAAACTGATACTAATAAATCTCTAAATTGTAAAGACCCTCAATCTAACTTATATTTTCTAATGAAAAAAATACACCCATTAATTCTTTTTGTTTTATCTCTACCTTTTCTGTTTTCTTCCTGTGTTACCAGCAAAAAGTTTAACTATCTACAAAATAAAAGCGGTAGTCAAAATGATAGTAACGGCGTTATTAAAACCCAGAACTATAATTATAAACTTCAGAATGGAGATATCCTTTATCTGTCACTCTCAACTGATGATGAACGATTAAATAAAATTTTTATTCCAAATGTTTCCGGCCAAATGAACCAACAAAGTCAGGGTACAGCTGGAACTCCTTTCTACTATACAGGTTTTACAATTGACGGCAAAGGAGAAGTAGAACTTCCATATCTGGGTAAAGTATCTGTTACCGGTAAAACAATAGAAGAAGCTAAAATAGCAATGGAAGAATCGTTGCGCAAATACTTTAAAGTTTTTTACTTACAGGTTAAAGTAGCTGAATTTAAATTTAGTGTAATTGGTTATGTTAACCGTCCCGGGCAGTTTTTCTTTACCCAAAACAAGGTTAACATTATTGAAGCAATTGCTCAGGCAGGTGATCTTCAGGAATTGGCAAAAAAATACGAAGTACATCTTTACCGTCTTTATTCTGAAGGCGTAAAATTACATGTTTTAGACCTTACAGATCGCAGTTTGATTAGTTCACCTTACTGGTACATTCAACCTGGTGATGTATTGTATGTACAGCCCCTTAAAATGCGTTCAGTTGGCAACCTTACTTCTCTTCAAAGTTCATTTAATGTAGTTGCTCCTTTATTGAGCTCCTTACTTTTGGTTCTCAATACGTATATCCTTGTTAAAAATCTAAAATAAGATTCAATATTTTTTTATGAACGATAATTCAACAAATAATAACAACCAGGTTTCTCACAATTCAAGTCCTGTAAATGAAAGTGGATTTGATTTAAAGGTTATTATTGGAAAATTTCTTGCATTTCTTCCCTATTTTATCATCTCCTTAATTATTAGTTTGCTGATTGCCTTTTTGGTGAACCGGTATTCTACCCCAAAATTCATGATCAGAGCATCCTTATTGATCAAAGAAAAAGGAGCATCTAAAGGTGGATTGGACGGGGCTGAAAACTTTTTACAAGGCATGCAGTTGTTAAGTACCAGCCGTAATATCGAAAATGAACAGGGAATTATTAAATCGAGGTTTATGGTTGAAGAAACCCTTAAACAAAGGAACTTCGGCATTAGCTATTTCTCTAAAGGTTCAATCAAAAAAAATGACCTTTACGGATCGCAACCGTTTTTTATAGAGATTGATAGCAACCACCTTCAGGTTTGTAAAACGGAGGTTGTTCTTGATTTTTTAAGTGATAAGGAAGTTGAAGTTAGTATTGAAGATCCCGGCTATTGTTTTGTTCCTAAAACCGGCGAACTCACAAATTCTACCGGCTTATTCAAAAAAAAGAAATATCCCATTAACCAGAATATTACCAGCGAACTGTTCAGTTTTAAATTGCAAGTACTTGATCCAAGAATCTTACACAATACAGGGGTTAATTATTCTGTAAAGTTAAACTTATTCGGAGATTTGGTTAAAGAATACAATGGCAGGTATAATGTTAAAACTATCAATAAACTTTCCTCAATTCTTGAAATCAGCAAGGAAGGTGAATGGCCTGAAAAAGATAAAGCTTTTATAGATCAACTCTGTATGTCTTATATTCAATTAGGTTTAGACGATAAAAATAAAGTTACACAAAATACCATCCGTTTTATTGATATCCAACTGGCAAACGTTAGTGATTCTCTGGGAGCAGTTGAAAGCCAGTTACAGGATTTTAAAAGTTATAATAAAATTGTAGATCTGGGTGCTACGGGTGTTACCATTATTGAAAATATTGGCAACCTGGAAAAGTTAAAAGCCGAAGAAGAACTTCGTAATAAATATTATAATTACCTGGATACTTACTTACGCCAAAGTAATGTTCTGGACGATTTAATTGCACCAAGTTCTATGGGCATTAATGAGCCTTTATTAAATTCAGTGCTTCAAAAACTTGTTGAACTTTATACCAAAAAGAAAACCCTGGAATTATCATTTAGAGCTGAAAATCCATTACTGATAGAGACTAATCAAAATCTTAATAATCTTAAATTAACCTTACTTGAAAACATAAATAGCATTAAAACAGCTTCCAAAATTGTGATGCAGGACCTTAATCAGCGGATAGGTAAGTTTGAAACTGAAATAAGCGGGTTGCCACGCAATGAACAAAAATTGATAAACATGACCCGTAAATACCAGCTAAGCGATAAATTGTACACTTATTTATTGGAAAAAAGAGCCGAGGCAGGCATTGCAGGAGCAGGCATTAATCCGGATAGTAAAGTTATAGACAAGGCAGTAATCACTGAAAAAACATACCCAAAAAATTCTAATAATTACCTGATTGCCGGTACTATTGGCATTATTTTACCATTGTTAATTATATTAACCTTAGAGTTTTTCAACAACTCCATTCATAATCATTCTCAACTACAGCAAATCACTAAAATTCCTTTAATTGGAAATATCGTACATAGTACCAAAGACACCGCCTTGGTAATTGCAAATCATCCTAAATCACAAGTTTCAGAAGCCTTTAGAAACTTGCGAAGTAATCTGAATTACCTTGCTTCAGACAGTAAAAAAAAGGTAATAATGGTAACATCTACCGTTTCTGGAGAAGGCAAAACATTTATTGGTATGAATTTAAGTTCGGTATTGGCTATTGGAGGTTATAAAACCTTATTGATTGGAGTGGATTTACGGAAGCCTAAAATTTTCCAGGATTTTAAACTTGATAACAGTTTTGGTTTAACTAATTACCTGATCGGAAAACTGGATCGTTCCCAGATAATTCAAAAAACTGAAGTTCCAAATCTAGATGTAATTACTGCAGGGCCAACTCCACCCAATCCCTCCGAATTAATTATGTCTGCCGCTTTTAAACAGTTAATTGAAGACTATAAAAAAGAATATGATTATATTATTCTCGATACCCCTCCTATTGGTTTGGTTGCTGATGGATTAGATATTATGAAGTTTAGTGATATTATTTTATATGTGGCACGTCAGAATGTCTCTAAAAGAAACTATCTCAATCTGATCAATGAATTATATGTAAATGAAAAAAACAAAAACATAGGACTAATCTTCAATGATGTGAACTTTGCTGCTGTATATGGATACGGATATGGCGCCTATGGATATGGGTATGGGTATGGTTATAAAAGTGGATATGGAAGCGGATATGGGTACGGATATGGGTACGGAAGTGGGTATGGATATGGAGATACTGAAATAGAAACAAAATCATGGTGGCAAAGATTCATGGGTAGATAATACCTCAGATTAAAAAATTAGAAAATTACGGGGCCTTCAACTGTCAGATATAGATAAATATATCCTCGGTGAAGGCTCCATTTATGTAAAAAAATTTTATAAACTCATTCTTAACTCATAAATAACAGTCTTATTATCAATAAAATAAAATAAATTAGGGAGGAAAATATATTTTGATGTTTGCTTTTTATCCTTAACGATCTTATTTTTGCGTAATAAAAGTACTCAATATTGATTACTTTAAAATTCTGCTTTATATGCTTTTGACCCTATTTTATGGGACTCACCATGCGAAGCTGTGCTAAATTAACTGCAAAAATAATCCCGGATAATTTGTTAGATGCGCTAATTACATCAAAAACAAGAATAAAACTCTTGCTCAAGTTCTTTTTGAATTCCAACAATCAGGATTACCTGCGTAACCTGGAAACCGAGTTGGGAGATAATACGAATGCAATTAGAGTAGAGCTCAATAAAATGGAAGATGCAGGACTTCTAAAGAGTTTTTCACGAGGTAATAAAAAGATTTTTCAATCAAATACAGATCATCCTTTATTTTCTGATATCAACAGTATATTAATGAAAATAACAGGTATAGATCAGTTATTAAAAAGAGTAATATCTCAGATTGGCGATTTACAGTTTGTATATCTAACAGGTGCATTAGCAAAAGGTAACGAAAGTGAGATAATGGACCTGATTCTAGTTGGTAATATCAACCGGGAGTATTTAAATAATTTAATTTTTAAAACAGAAAAATTCGTTAAGAAAAAAATCAGATATCTTGTTTTTGATCCCAATGAATTTGAAACAAAAAAAGAAAAAATATTATCCTCAAGCGATTTGCTCCTTTGGAAAAAATAAAAATTCACTTTATCACAACACCTAATAATTGTTCATTTATCTCTTCAATAATTTAAAAAATAGTACACATGTTTAATAATAAATTATATAATACTCCTTACCACGATCAGGATTTATCTGGCTCTAAATTTTTAATAACGGGTGGAGCCGGTTTCATTGGGAGTAATATTGTGGAATATTTGATTAAATATAATGCTGGTCATGTGCGGGTTTTGGATAATTTATCAAATGGATATTTTGAAAATATCAAGGATTTTATGGGCTTGCCTAATTTTGAATTTGTTTTAGGTGATATCAGAGATTTAAACACTTGTAAAAAAGCCCTGGAAGGGATGGACTATCTCACCCATCAGGCGGCGCTTGGTTCTGTGCCGCGTTCTATTGCTGATCCTATTATCTCAAACGATGTAAATGTTGGTGGATTTTTAAACATCCTTACTGCTGTAAAAGATGCACCCAATATTAAAAGAATGGTTTATGCTGCATCTTCTTCAACTTATGGTGATAGTCCTGACCTCCCAAAAAGAGAAGGCAATGAAGGTAGCCCGCTTTCGCCTTATGCAGTTACAAAATTAGTGAATGAATTGTATGCTGATGTGTTCAGTAAAATATATGGTTTAAATACAATAGGTCTAAGGTATTTCAATGTTTTTGGACCTAAACAAAATCCAAATAATCCGTATGCAGCTGTTATTCCAATTTTTTGCAAAGCATTTATAGAAAATAAACAACCAACCATAAATGGCGATGGCTTAACAAGCAGAGATTTTACTTTTGTTGAAAACGCAGTACAGGCAAATATAAAAGCATTGTTGTATAACAAATTAGAAAAACATCAGGTAATGAATATGGCATGCGGTGATCAGGTTACCCTGAATGAAATGATTGAGATACTAAATATGTTAAGTGGAAATAAACTCCAGGCAATTTATGGTCCTGAGAGAAAAGGTGATGTAAAGCATTCAAAAGCAAGTATAGACAAAATTAATTCGATTTTGGGTTTTGAACCTAAAATTCGATTTAACAAAGGCTTAGAAATTGTTTTTGACTGGTATAAAAATAAATAGATATATTTTCAAAATTTAGAACACTTAGCTAAAACATTTTTAAAATTTAATATCTTTCAATACTTTAATTATCACATTTATTTTATTATTAAATATCAGCCTTAATATTTAATAATATTAATCCAAATAATATTAAATAAATTACATAAAAATAAAAGTTTTAAATGATAAATAAAAACATCAAAATATATGTAGCCGGCCATAATGGAATGGTTGGTTCAGCCATTTGCCGCAGTCTTAAAGCAAATAGATATTTACATGTTATAGGTAAATCAAGCAAAGAACTTGACCTGAGAAATCAGCAACAGGTAAACGATTTTTTTAAGGATGAAAAACCTCAGATAATAATTGATGCAGCAGCAAGAGTTGGGGGCATTTTAGCCAATAACAATTATCCCTATCTTTTTTTAATGGATAACCTTCTTATCCAAAATAACCTGATTAACGCAGCACATGAAAATAATGCAGAGAAATTTATATTCCTTGGAAGCTCCTGTATATATCCTAAATTAGCTCCACAGCCCCTGAAAGAAGAATATTTACTAACTGCAAGTTTAGAGCCTACAAATGAATGGTATGCAATTGCTAAAATTACCGGCGTAAAAGCATGCGAGGCCATAAGAAAACAATATAACAAAGATTTTGTAAGCCTTATGCCTACTAATTTATACGGGCCATTTGATAATTTTGATTTACAAACCTCGCACGTATTACCGGCTATGATGCGAAAATTTCATGATGCGAAAATAAATAATAATGCGGATGTTACACTTTGGGGAAGCGGAACACCTATGAGAGAATTCTTACATGTTGATGATCTTGCCAAAGCTGTTTTATTTGCCCTCCAAAATAAATTACCCAATTATCTTTATAATGTGGGTACCGGTGTTGATTTAACCATCAGAGAACTTGCTGAAATAATGCAAAAAGTTACAGGACATAAAGGCAGCATAACCTGGGATGCCACTAAACCTGATGGTACTCCAAGAAAGTTAATGGATAATTCGGCAATGAAAAATTTAGGGTGGGAACACGAAGTTAATTTGCAACAAGGTATAGAGCAAACCTATCAATGGTTCTTAAATCACGTAGATCAAATAAAGGAAGTTAAAATCTGATTTTTATATAATAGGATCAAAATAAATTAAAAATGAAAGTAGCATTAATTACAGGTATTACCGGACAAGATGGAGCTTATTTAGCAGAGTTTCTATTAAAGAAAAACTACCTTGTTCATGGAATTAAACGCAGAAGTTCTTTATTAAACACAGATAGAATTGATCATTTATATCAGGATCCTCATGAAAAAAATGTAAACTTAAAACTGCATTACGGAGACTTAACAGACAGCAGTAATTTAATAAGAATTATACAAGAAACCCAACCTGATGAAATTTATAACCTGGCAGCCATGAGCCACGTGGCTGTTAGTTTTGAAGAACCCGAATATACCGCCAATGCGGATGGTATAGGAACACTTCGCATCCTGGAAGCTTTGCGTATATGCGGCTTAACAGAAAAAACAAAAGTGTACCAGGCTTCAACATCAGAATTATATGGTTTGGTTCAGGCAGTACCGCAAAGTGAAACAACGCCATTTTACCCGCGCTCACCCTATGCCGTTGCTAAACTATATGCCTACTGGATTACCGTAAATTATCGGGAAGCTTACAAAATGTTTGCCTGCAATGGAATCCTGTTTAATCATGAAAGTCCGCTGCGGGGTGAAACATTTGTAACGCGTAAAATAACACGTGCCGCAAGTAAAATAGTATTGGGTTTGCAGGATAAATTATATCTTGGTAACATGAATGCGCAACGCGACTGGGGACATGCTAAAGATTATGTGGAAGCTATGTGGTTAATACTGCAGCAGGAAAAGCCTGAAGATTATGTTATCGCAACGGGTGTTACTACATCTATTCGTAAATTTGTTCAGATGGCATTTGCTGAAGTAGGTATTCATATTGCATTTAAAGGCGAAAATGAAAATGAAGTAGGTTTTGTAGAAAGTATTGATGCTGATATTTTAACACTAAACAACATTTCTAATTGCCCGTTAAAAGTAGGGAGCGAAATAGTGTCGGTTGATCCAAGATATTACAGACCTACCGAAGTAGAATTGTTAATTGGTGATCCAACTAAATCAATGACTAAATTAGGCTGGAAACCAAAATATGATTTAGCTGCATTGGTAAAAGAAATGATGAAAAGTGATTTACATTTAATGCAGAAAGATAAATACCTGCAAGACGCTGGATTTAAAATATTGAACTATTTCGAATAATAAAAAATAATAAAATATATCATGACCGATTTTACATTGAAAGATAAAGTAGTTTTGATTACGGGTGGTACCGGATCTTTAGGTAAAGCTTTAACTAAACATATCCTGGCAAAATATCCGGATGTGAGAAAAGTGGTTATTTATTCCAGAGACGAACAAAAACAATTTGTAATGGCGCAGGAATACCCCAATCATACATATCCGCAATTACGTTTTTTAATTGGGGATGTAAGAGATTTTGAACGTTTAAAACGCGCTTTTAAAGGGGTTGATTATATTATTCATGCAGCAGCAATGAAACATGTTCCTATTGCAGAATATAACCCTATGGAGTGCGTTAAAACAAACATAATGGGAGCCGAAAATGTAATTAATGCGAGTTTAGAAACAGGTGTTGAAAGAGTGGTTGCCTTATCAACAGATAAAGCTGCTGCTCCGGTTAATTTATATGGCGCAACAAAATTAGCTTCAGATAAATTATTTGTAGCTGCTAATAATATTCGTGGTTGGAACCCAATCAAATTTTCGGTAGTAAGGTATGGTAATGTGATGGGTTCAAACGGCTCTGTAATACCCTTCTTTATAAATAAGAAAAAAGAGGGTGTATTACCTATTACTGATCCAACAATGACAAGATTTAACATCTCCTTACAAGGTGGTGTTGATATGGTAATGCATGCACTTGAACATGCATGGGGCGGCGAAATTTTTGTGCCTAAAATACCTTCTTATAAAATTACAGATGTGGCAGAAGCTATTGGCCCCGAATGTGATAAACCTATCACCGGTATCAGACCGGGTGAAAAAATTCATGAAGAAATGATTACCTCTTCCGATTCATTTTATACCTGGGACTTAGGTACATATTATGCCATCTTACCGGCTACCTTAAACTGGGAACTGGATGATTTTGTGAAGAATTTTAAAGCATCAAAAGTGCCTTATGGATTTCAATACAACTCCGGCGATAATACAGAGTGGGATTCTGTTGAAAGACTAAGAGAACTTATTTTAGAACATGTAGATTCAACTTTTATAGTATAATAATGAAAACTATTCCATACGGCAAACAAAACATTACCCGTGAAGACTTAGATGCGGTTATTGAAACTTTACAATCAGAGTATTTAACACAAGGACCAAAAATAAAAGAATTTGAAGATGCCTTTGCCAAGTATATTGGCAGTAAATATGCAGTAGCTGTTGCAAACGGAACTGCTGCATTGCATTTATGTGCTATGGCATTAGAGGTAAAAGAAGGAGAAAAAGTTATAACAACTCCTATAACTTTTGCAGCCTCTGCTAATTGTGTGAGGTATTGCGGTGGTGAGGTTGTTTTTGCTGATATTGATCCCGATACTTACCTGTTAGATATTAATGCTGTTAAAAAATTATTGGAGGCTTCACCTAAAGGTACTTATCAAGGTATAATTCCGGTTGATTTTGCTGGGCGTGCTGTTAACCTGGAAGCCTTCAGAAAACTTGCTGATGAATATGGCTGTTGGATAATTGAAGATGCCTGTCATGCCCCCGGTGGTTCATTTACTGACAATAATAAAACGGTTCAAAACTGCGGTAATAGTAAGTTCGCCAACTTGGCTATATTCTCTTTCCACCCGGTGAAACATATTGCCTGTGGTGAAGGTGGAATGATTACAACCAATGATGAAATTTTATATAAAAAAATTTTAATGTTGCGCACCCATGGCATTACAAAATCAAATGATCAGTATACCAATTCGCTGGAGTTTGCAATAGGCCGTGAAGTAACAGAAGCCGACACCACATACCCGGGCTGGTATATGGAAATGCAAACATTAGGCTATAATTACAGACTTACAGATTTTCAGGCGGCATTAGGCTTAAGCCAGCTTAAGCGGGCCGATGAAGGAATTGTAAGAAGAAGAGAAATTGCTAAAACATATTTTGACGCTTTTCAAAATCTCCCTTTTATTAAATCACAATCAGGATCAGTTGAAGGACATGCATACCACTTATATATTATTGAAGTTGAAAAAAGATATGAATTGTATAACTATTTAAGAACGCAACTTATCTACGCACAAATTCATTACATTCCTACTCACCTAATGCCTTACTACAGACAATTTGGATGGAAAGAAGGGGATATGCCAAATGCAGAGAGCTATTATAAAGGTTGTATCAGCTTACCTATGTATCCAACCTTAACCGCACATGAGCAGGAATTTGTTATCAATAAAATAAAAGAATTTTACGCTTAAAATAAAAATAAAACAGTATGGAATTAAAGAGATGTAAAAAATGCCTGTTACCCGAAACCCATGAAAGTATCATCTTTGATGAAGAAGGTGTATGTAATATTTGCCGCCAGAACGAATTTAAAAACGAAAAAATAGACTGGGCAAAACGTAAAGAAGAATTAGCTGAACTGATAGAAAGCCATAGAGGCAAATACGATTATGATTGTATAGTTCCGTTTAGCGGAGGTAAAGACAGTACCTGGACTTTGTATTACCTTATGAAAGAGTTTAAAATAAAACCATTGGTAGTTAGGTTCGACCATGGCTTTTTACGCCCTAATTTAAATGAAAACACTATAAAGGTTTTACGTAACCTGGGAGCAGATTTCCATACATTTACTCCTAACTGGAAAGTAGTTCAGAAACTCATGTTGCAGAGCTTCCTTGAAAAAGGTGACTTTTGCTGGCATTGTCATACGGGTATCTTTTCATACCCTATGCATGTGGCGATCAAAGAAAAAGTGCCTTTGATTTTTTGGGGTGAACCCTCTGCAGAATATACTTCTTATTACAGTTATGACCAACCTGAAGAAGTGGATGAAAAAAGATTTAACAGGTACGTTAATCTTGGTATTACTGCCTTGGATATGGCTGTTCGCTTAGGTGGTAAAATTGATGATAGAGATTTAAAACCATTTACTTACCCTGCCCTTAAAGATCTTAAAAAATTAAACTACCGTTCTGTTTGCCTGGGATCATATATTGCCTGGGATGTAAAAATGCAGTCGGAAGTTATTGGAAGGGAATTAGGATGGGAAGGAGACCTGGTTGAAAATGTTCCGCCACAATACAATTACGAAAAAATTGAATGTTATATGCAAGGGGTAAGAGATTATATCAAGTACATTAAAAGAGGATATACGCGTCCTACGCATCTTGCGTCAATAGATATCAGACACGATAGGTTAACCCGTGCAGATGGAGAAGTAATGATTGATAAATACGAAGGTAAAGAACCACCAAGTCTGGAAATATTTCTTGAGTTTGTTGGTTTAACAAAAGAAGAATTTTATGAAATTACCAAATCTCATACAGTTTCTCCCTGGAAAATGAGTTTGTTTGAAAATCAGATTGGCGAAAAACTTCCCGATTACGATCAATGGTCGCAGGATGGTAAAATGAAACGGGAAGATGCTTTGCAACAACTGGAACGCTGGAAAAAATCAACCGCCAGTTAATGATCGGTATTGTTGATTATGGCATGGGCAATTTGTTGTCGGTATATAGCGCCTTCGATTACCTGGGTGCTGATGTTACTATTTGCAAACACCCGGAGGACTTAAAAGATGTAGATAAAATTGTTATACCGGGTGTTGGTGCTTTTAAAGATTGTATTGGTAAATTAAAATCCGAAAATTTTCAAGAGGCTTTAAATGAACATGTACTTAATAAAGCAAAGCCAACGCTGGGTATTTGCCTGGGAATGCAGGTAATGGCTAAAAAAAGTTATGAGGGCGGCGAATACGAGGGTTTAGGTTGGTTTGATGCGGATGTTGTCAGGCTTCATCCTTCCGATCCTTCATTACGCATTCCTAATATTGGTTGGAATGAAATTGATTTTAAAAATGATGTTGTTGTTTTCAAAGGTGTACCTCAAAAATCAGATCTCTATTTAGTTCACTCCTATTATATGAAATGTAATTCGCAACTGGATGTAGTTGCAACCTATCAATATGGTCAGACTGTTACTGCTGCTGTTATGAAAAATAATATCATTGCAACACAGTTCCACCCTGAAAAAAGCCAGGACCATGGTTTAAAAATTTTAGAAAATTTTATTAACTGGAAACCATAGTGTCGAAGAAAAGATTAATTCCAAAACTGCAGCTCAAAACAAGTTCGTATGATCCTAACAGGATGGTATTGGTTGTAACTAAAAAATTTGATCAGGTTACAGAAATTGGTGATGCTGTTTCTCAATCTAAAATATTCCAGGACCAAGGTGCCGATGAACTTATTTTTATCAATATAGATAGGGAAAATAAAGACATCCATAAGCTCAGTAAGATTATTCATAAAGTGTCAGAAGAAATATTTATGCCCATAACTGTGGGCGGAGGTGTTACTTCAGAAGATCATTTCAGGATTCTGCTTTCTAATGGTGCCGATAAGATTTCAATTAACACCATTGCAGTTAAAGATCCTTCATTTATTACCTTAACTTCACAAAAATACGGTGCTCAATGTGTTGTGGTAAGTATTGATTATAAGCTTGACGAATACAACAAATTTAAAGTGTTTACAAAAAATGGAAGTTACAATACCGGCTTGAACCCAATAGAGTGGGCTATGCAGGCTGATAAATTAGGTGCAGGTGAAATTTTGCTATCCTGTATTGATCATGATGGAATGAAGATTGGACTTGAACTTGAAGTAACAAGACAGGTTTCCGAAAATGTTTCCATTCCTGTAATAACTTCTGGTGGATGTGGACTCGCTCAACATTTTGCCGATGGTTACTTAATTGGCAAAGCAGATGCAGTTGCCGCAGGAACATTCTTTGCACAACGCGATCAGAATTTCATGCAAACACGCTCCCAGATAAAAAATGCCGGAGTAAATATCCGGGTACATTCTTAAAGGCAATGAATACAAACATAAAAAAAATAGTAGAAGAAATTCATCCTCTTCGCCGAATGATCAATTCGAAAGGAATGGACGAAGCTTTTAATATTGTAAGAAAACACCTGCCCCAAATGCATGTACATGAATACATGCCTGATGAAAAAGCAGATGACTGGGAAACACCCTTTGGCTGGGAACTTATAAAAGCACAAATAAAAAATAGTAAGGGCGAATTGATTGCTTCCGATAAAGATTCACATTTAATTGTTGCTGCATACAGCGAACCAATAAATGGTATTTTTACAAAAGCAGAAATTGCTAAACACATTCGTTGCCACCCTATCCTGAAAGACGCCTATTTTATGGAGCATAGAAACGCTTATAATTATAGCCTTACTGACTGGGGTATTACTTTACCACAAAATCTTTGGGATAGCCTCCCGGAAGACAATTACGAAGTTATTATTGAAGTTGAAAAAGATTACAAGCGTACAATGAAAGTTGGCGAACTGATGATCAAAGGTAAGTCTGATGCCATCATTTCTTTTACGGCTCATATTGATGAGCTATGTAATGATAATTTATCAAGTTGCGCGGTGTTAATAGAATACTTTAAATCGCTTTCAGAGAATAAAAATTTTAAGCCTTATTATTCATATCAACTGTTATTGATCCCTGAAGTTATAGGAACATTTTTCTATGTTAGAAATAACATGAATGATGTTAAAAAAACTAAGGCTATGATCAATCTCGAAACTGTGGGCAGAGGAGAAAATTGGCTCATAAAGGAATCGTTTAAGGCAAACAATTATATTGATAAACTGATGGTGGTAGCCGCCAAAGAAATTCTGGGTGAGTACAAAACATCCGACATGTTTGGGGGCTATGGCAATGAAGAAAGAGTGTATGAATACCCAACCATACAAGTACCAAGCGTGGCTTTGCAAAGATTCCCGTTTAAAGAGTACCATTCAAGCGCCGATACTCCCGATAAACTATCGGACGAATTATTAAGCCAGGCACTAGATTTTATTACCTACCTGGTTGACATAATAGAAAAAGATGCGATACCTGAATACGTTTTTATTCTTCCGCCCTGGTTAACTAAACATGGATTGTATTTTGACAGTAAAGATCAGCCTGAACTCTTTGATAAATTCATGAACCAGGTTCAATTTAATGTGGATGGCAAAAATTCTATTATTGAACTTTGTTACAGGTTTAACATTCCTTTTAAAACTTTATATGAGTTCCTGGAAAAATTTTTTGCAAAAGGTTTCATAAAAAAAACTACAACCAATGACCTTTGGAGAAATTAATACCATAGTACTTTTGGGAGGATCCAGGTGTACTGCTGAATTAGCCTTATATCTGAGAGATGAAGGGAAATTTAAGTACCATATATTTACTGCTCCCCGCCAGTTGCCTGATGTTATTTATAACGATGGAACAACTTTTAAAGACTATCTTGAAAAAAACAAATTACCTTATACAGTTTGTGAAAATATTAATGTTGAACCAAAATTTATTGAAAATATTACAAATAATACATTAGCCATTGGTTTGGGAGAAGCATGGAGTTTTGATAAACATATAATTGAAAAACTGGAAGGGCGCTTAATTGATTTAATGGGAATTAGATTGCCACAATACCGCGGTGGTGCACATTATACCTGGCAAATTTTAAGAGGCAATAAAATTGGGGCCTGTAACCTACAGGTTATTAATGAAGATATGATTCAGGGTGTTTTTGATTCGGGCGAAATAGTAAAATTTAAAGAGTATCTTTTTCCTGTGGATGCAAGAATTCCTGATGATTATTTTAATTATGCAGTGAGTGAAGAAATTAATATGATAAAGGAATTTGTTGATGAAGTTTCTAAGAAAAAAACTTTTACACCTTTCCCCTTACAGAATAATTTCAGCATGTACTTTCCAAGGCTGCATACCTTAAAAAATGCTTTTGTAGACTGGCGATGGAATACCTGTGATATTGATAAATTCATCTGCGCTTTTGATGATCCGTATGCAGGTGTAAGCACCCAGCTAAACGGGCAACTGGTGCGCATAAAAAAATCAAGAGTTGAAACCAATGATGGGGGCTTTCATCCTTTTCAGGCCGGACTGGTTTATAAAATATACAACGGTTATCTATATATCGCTACCAAAGACGGTTCTGTAATTTTAAAAAATGTATATAACCAAAATGGAACAGAGGTTACAAATACAATTAAAACCGGTGATCGTTTTATTACTCCAAATGAATGGATCGAAAAAGGACTATCAACCAAAATAGAATATTAATACGATGAGCCAGATTAAACATTTTATAGAAGGAAACACCATATATCTGCGTGAAGTAAGAGAAAGCGATGTGAATGATAATTACTATGCGTGGCTAAATAATTCGGAGGTAAACCAATATCTCGAAACACGATACTATCCAAGGTCTAAAGCAAACATTGCCGATTATGTAAAACACATGGATGGACTTAGCAATGAAATATTTTTTGCTATGTGCGATAAAAAAACCAATAAACATATTGGTAATATTAAAATAGGTCCTATAAACTGGATTCACCGTTATGGTGATATTAGTTTATTAATTGGCGACCAGGATTTTTGGGGCAAAGGCATTGCAACAGAAGCTATCAGGCTAGTTACAGAATTCGGCTTTTTTACCTTGAACCTGCATAAAATAAAAGCAGGTTGCTATGAACAAAATGTTGGTTCAGCCAAAGCTTTTGAAAAAGTTGGGTTTATAAAAGAAGGCCTGTTAAAAAAACAATGGATGGTAAAAGGCAAATATTATGATGAAATATTGTTAGGCCTTTGTATAGAAGATTATAAACCTTGATATTATTTTTCGACCTTGAATTTACCTGTGATGAAAACTCTTTAATAACTAATTGGAGTAATCCGGAATTACCACCGGAAATAATTGAAATAGGGCTGGTATGTTATGATAAGAAAAAAGTTAGAGATACTTTTAAAACATTTGTGAGACCAGTTATAAACTCAAAACTTAGCTCTTATTGTATCAAACTTACAGGCATTAATTCAAGCGATATAGATAAGGCGGAAAGTCTCGCGGATGTTAATTTTAAAATTTCTGAATGGCTTAGCTGCTTAAACATTACAAACAGCTATAGTTGGGGTAAAGAAGATCTTCTTTTTTGGGAGAACGATTCTAAAAAACAATATTCATCGTGCCCGCTTAATCCTGAAAATTATATTGATTTAATGAGGCTTGCTGCTCAGAAAATTTATAAGCTTGACAAAGTTTGTGAAAGGGAAACTATCAGAAAAAAACTTCATATTTCAGGTACACACCATCACAATCATACTGCCATAAGCGATGCATTCGATCTGATTTCTTTATATGAAGGAATTACCAACTTTAATCATGATTAACCCTATTAATAAACTTATTTTAGGTACCGTTCAGTTTGGACTGAATTATGGTATTAACAATACAACCGGCATACCTACTCATGAAGAAGTGTTTGAAATGCTTGACCTTGCAAAACAAGAGGGCATTTTAACCTTGGATACAGCAGAGGCTTATGGAAATGCACAGCAGGTTATAGGTGCATATATCCAACAAACTAAAAAGCAATTTCGAATAAATTCTAAATTTAAACTATCAAATAAACTACCCCTTAATGAACAATTAAGCAATACCCTAAACGAATTAAATCTAACAGGTTTAAATACTTATTTTTTTCATAGCTATACCGATTTTATTGAACAGCCTGATTGTTTAAAGTATCTGAACACGCTAAAAGAGGATGCCAAAATTAAGAGCATCGGCTTATCGGTTTATGATAATACAGAATTTTTAATGGCTATAAATTGTGATGATATTGATGTAATACAATTGCCCTTTAATTGTTTTGATAATCTTAACCAGAGAGGCGAATTGCTTCATAAAGCAAAAGCTCGCAATAAAACCATTCAAGTAAGATCTATATATTTACAGGGCTTATTTTTTAAAGAAGCCGAAAAGCTTTCAGACCAGTTAGCTCCGCTAAAAAAACAAATTAATGCTTTGCATCATATTGCAAAAGATTTACAAATGACTATTGATGAATTAGCCTTAGCCTATGTTGTATTGCAGCCCTCAATTGATGAAATTATTATAGGGGTGGAGAATAAAGATCAGCTTATAAAGAACATTGCCTTATTTAAAAAAGAATATACTCCAACATTGATTGAAGAAATAAACAAAATTAACATTAAGGAAGTAGAATTATTATATCCCAAAAACTGGACATAAAAATGAAAGTTTTAGCCATTACACAAGCAAGGGTTGGATCAACAAGATTACCCGAAAAAATTATTAAAACCATTAACGGAGAAACCTTACTGGCCATCCATTTAAAACGTATCTTACAATCAAAACTGATAACGGTACTAAAAGTTGCCACTACGCATGAAGATGGCGTTGAGCAAATCACAGATATTTGCAATACATGCGGAGTAGGGTATTATCAGGGATCGTTAAATGATGTGTTAGACCGCTTCTATCAAACAGCACTGCCGGAGAAACCTGAATGGGTGGTGCGCTTAACATCAGATTGTCCGCTTATTGATCCGGCTGTAATAGACAAAGTGATACAAGCCGCGATATCAAATAATTTAGATTATACCTCTAATACGCTAAACCCTACCTACCCGGATGGAATTGATGTGGAAGTATTTAAATTTTCTGCCCTTGAAAAAGCACATACCGATGCAATATTAACTTCTGAAAGAGAACATGTAACTCCCTATATATGGAAAAATTCTGATCTTAAGGGGGGTACATTATTTAAAGCTTTCAGTTTAGAAAATGAGGAGGATCTCTCTGCCATTAGGCTTACTGTAGACACTGCAGAAGATTTTGAAGTAATTAAAAAATTAATAGAAATAGAAGGAACACAAAAGGATTGGAAAACCTATGTAAATACTTTAAATAACAATCCGGAAATAAAAGCAATTAATCAAAAATATATACGTAATGAAGGTTACGAAAAATCAATTAATTCAGAAAATTTATAATTATGGGAAAAGGACAAGAACTCTACAAAAAAGCTAAAAATCTTATTCCGGGTGGTACGATGTTATTATCAAAACGCCCCGAAATGTTTTTACCTGAAAAATGGCCTGCATATTATTCTAAAGCTAAAGGCTGCTCGGTTTGGGATCTTGATGGCAACGAATACTTAGATATGAGTATTATGGCCATTGGAACTAACACACTTGGTTATGCTAATGATGAAGTGGACAATGCCGTTATAAACAACATTAGAAACAGCAATATGGCTACCCTTAACTGTCCGGAAGAAGTAGCTTTAGCCGAGAAGTTAGTAGAAATAAATCCTTGGGCTGATATGGTTAGACTTGCCAGAAGCGGTGGAGAAGCAAATTCAATTGCCATAAGGATAGCGAGGGCAGCATCAGGAAAAGATCAGGTGGCTATCTGCGGGTACCATGGTTGGCATGATTGGTACTTATCTGCAAACTTAGGTGATGATGAAAATCTTGCAGGTCACTTACTTCCCGGCCTTGATCCAACTGGAGTTCCTAAAAATTTAAAAGGCTCTGTTCTACCCTTCAATTATAATAAAATTGAAGAACTCGAAAACCTGTTCGCAAAGCATCCGGATTTGGGTGTAATTAAAATGGAAGTATCAAGGAATAAAGGACCTGAAGACAACTTTTTACAAAAAGTAAGAGCATTGGCAGATAAACACAATGCCGTATTGATATTTGATGAATGTACATCAGGCTTCCGCCAAACCTTTGGTGGATTGCATAAAATGTATGGTGTTGAACCGGATATTGCCATGTATGGTAAAGCACTTGGTAATGGCTTTGGTATTACGGCTATTGTGGGCAGAAAACAAGTAATGGAAGCTGCTCAGAAAACTTTTATCAGTAGTACCTTCTGGACTGAAAGAGTTGGCCCTACTGCTGCTCTCAAAACACTTGAGATCATGGAAAGAATTAAGTCGTGGGAAATTATTACCAATATTGGAAACAGTATAGCTCAGGGATGGAAAACACTTGCTGATAAACATCATCTCGATATTAATATATCAGGCTTGCCTGCTTTAATTACCTTTAGTTTTAACAGTACAAATGCGTTAGCTTACAAAACATACCTAACACAGGAAATGCTGAAAAAAAATATCCTGGCATCTACCGGCGTGTATTCATGTATTGATCATAAACCGGAATATATTGAAAGATATTTTAATGAATTGGATCCTGTTTTTGCAACAATTAAAAAATGTGAGGAGGGTAAAAATATTATGGAGCTTCTGGAAGGACCTATTTGCCATGGTGGATTTAAAAGACTAAATTAATCAATTGCAAAAAATAATTTTCAGGGCTGATGGCAATTCAGAAATAGGTCTCGGGCATTTGATACGTTGTTTTGCACTGGCAGAAATGTTGAAAGACACCTTCGAAATTGAATTTATATGCGCTTCCATTCCTGATAAAATCCGAACCCTTTTTGAACACAATACTTATAAAGTAAGCCTGATTGAAACAGATGCAGATTTATCCCAAATCGTAAATTCCGCCTCTTTAATTATACTTGACGGGTATCATTTTTCATCTACATACCAGTTAAATTTAAAAAACAAAGGCTATTTACTGGTGGTTATAGACGATTTACATGACAGCGTTTTTTATGCAGATTTAATTATTAACCATGCCCCACTGATGGACAAAAATAAATATCTGTATCAAAACTATACCCACTTTGCATTAGGTGTAGAATATGCCCTACTCCGACCCTCATTTCTCGCCGCAGCCTTAAATCAAAGAAAGATAGTTTCAATAGAAACTGTATTGATTTGTTTTGGTGGTTCTGATAGCAAAAATCTTACCTCAAAAGTATTAAAAGCATGTATTAAAAATCCTGAATTTAAAAGTATACTAGCTGTAACCGGCGAGGCCTATCAATATTCAGATACAATAAACAGCCTGCTCGAAAATGATAACAGGATTGAACACTGGCATGCCGTTAATGAACAAACTATGTTGGATTTGATGCTAAAATCTGATTTGACTATAGTACCTTCCAGTGGCATTTTATATGAAGTACTTTCTGCCGGTTGTTTAGTGGCTTCAGGATTTTATGTAGATAACCAGAAAGGTATTTATGAGGGGTTTAAAGCAATGAACGCCTTTTATGATCTGGCAAATTTTGACGACTTAAATATTCTACAAAGCATACAGCTAAAAGATTTTAGTAAGATACAAAAAAACATAATTGATGGCCGGTCATCAATAAGATTAAATCAAAAAATAAAAGCATTAGTAAGTTGAAAATTGCAATTTTAGCATCGGGTGGACTTGGATTAAAATGTATTGAAGACATTTTCAAAAACTATAAAATAGATTTTATTGCCACTGATAGTGCCTCTGCAGGGATTATTGAATTTGCAGAACAAAAGGCAATTCCTGTTTTTAAAGGTAATCCACGAAAAGGTAAACTCTTTGAATTTGCTAAAGGCTTTCAATTGGATATATTATTCTCCATCAATTATCTTTTTATTATTGAACCGGATATGATCTCTTTAGCTGTTTATCCAATTAATTTTCATGGAAGTTTATTACCAAAATACAGGGGAAGAACGCCACATGTGTGGTCGATAATAAATAACGAAAAACAAACAGGAATTACTGCGCATATAATAGATGATGGATGCGATACCGGCGATATTATTTTGCAAAAGTTAATTGGAATTAACGAAGTAGATACCGGTAATGACATCTTACAAAAATATGTTGCCATCTATCCCGGAATGATAAATGAAATT
Organism: Bacteroidia bacterium; assembly: GCA_014376805.1. Classification (GTDB taxonomy): domain Bacteria; phylum Bacteroidota; class Bacteroidia; order UKL13-3; family UKL13-3; genus B1. The sequence continues at coordinate 74,961 of JACMQU010000017.1, read as the reverse complement.
ATAGCTCTCTTTAAAAAAAATGCTATTCAGTCTTCACCTCAGCAACATGCATTAGCTACGTATTTTGATAAAAGAACGCCTGAAGATGGAGAGATAAACTGGAACTGGCAAAAGGAAAGAATCAATAACTGGATTAGGGCACAGGCCCTCCCCTACCCTGGTGCCTTTACCTTTTATAATTCAACTAAAATAATTATTGATAAAATTGCCTACAGTGATATCGGATATAATAACAATATTGCTAATGGAACTGTTTTAAAATGTAATGGTGAAATGATGTCAGTGAAGACATCAAACGGAGCTATTGATCTGATAGAAATCAGGAAGGTTGAAGGAGGTATTTTTCCTCCTACCGGTAGTAAATTAGGTTCATAAATTAGAAGATACGTAAAATGAGAATTGGAAATTTTGAAATAAATGATAACAGTCCGGTGTTTATCATTGCTGAGTTATCTGCTAACCATAATCAAAATAAGCAGATAGCATTAGATACTATTAGAGCGGCCAAATTAGCCGGTGCTGATGCTATTAAACTTCAAACTTATACACCCGATACCTTAACAATTGATTGCGATAATGAATATTTTCAAATTGATAAGGGAACACTCTGGGATGGAAAAACTTTATATGAGCTATATAAGGAGGCTTATACCCCCTGGGAATGGCATAAGGAATTATTTGAGGAAGCTAAAAAACAAGGGTTGATATGCTTTTCATCCCCTTTTGATAATACAGCTGTTGATTTACTTGAATCTCTTGATGCACCTGCATATAAAATCGCTTCATTTGAAATTCAGGATATTCCATTAATAGAATACACCGCTTCTAAAGGAAAGCCTATTATTTTAAGCACCGGTATTGCAACTGCAGATGACATTCAACTAGCTGTAGATACTTGCAGACAGGCAGGCAACGAACAAATAATTTTATTAAAATGTACCTCATCATATCCGGCGCCAATTGAATTGGCAAATATGAAAACGATGGTGGATATGAAAAATAAGTTTGGCGTACTGGTTGGTTTGTCAGATCATACCATGGGCAATACCGTACCTGTTGTTTCTGCTTCCTTAGGTGCTAAAGTAATTGAGAAACATTTTATAGTTAATAAAGCTGTTGGCGGGCCAGATGCAGAGTTTTCCTTAGATCCTGCTGAGTTTAAAAGTATGGTAGATGCTGTACGGGATGTTGAAAAAGCATTAGGGGTGGTAACTTATGAATTATCAGAAAAAGTAGAAAAAAACAGAAAATTCGCCCGCTCCTTATTTGTTGTGGAGAATATAAAGAAGGGAGAAACTATAAGCCCCAAGAATGTTCGTTCTATCAGACCGGGTTATGGCTTGCATCCTAAACTATTGAAAAATATTTTAGGCAAAAAAGTTAATACAGATATCGAAACAGGTACTCCGCTCCGTTTATCAATGATTGATTAATACAGGGAATTTATTGTTGCAAATAAACAAATACATTAAAAATCCATTACTTCAAAAAATTGCTGTCTATGCATTTTCTGATGGAATAAGTAAGGCTTTACCCTTTCTTCTTTTTCCGGTAATTGCTTACTATTTAACGAAAGAAGAATTCGGCCTTGTAACCAATTACAATGTCTTAATAAGTGTAATTGGTCCATTTATAGGCATGAGTGCTACTTCATATCTGGCAGTGGAATATTATAATAAAGACAGCGATCCGAAAAGCGTTTATCAAAACTTACTATACCTTAATTTAGTACTCTTTATTCTGGTATCTGCTGTTATATTTTTATTCTATCCTTATTTCGAAAAATGGTCTGGTTTAAACATAAAATGGATAACCCTGGCAATTGCCGGAGCTATTTTTGCAGCGGTAATCGATTTGTTTTTCACAAAAATACGAATGGATGAAAATGCGAAATTATTTGGAATCGTAAATGTTTTAAATTCAGCATTGGGTGCTTCACTCACTGTTTTATTTGTGATTTTATTAAAATGGGGTTGGGAAGGGAGAATCTATAGCTTATTTATAGCTTCAGGTATCGCAGGATTGATTAGTTTATATTATTCAATCAAATACATTAAACACTTTAAAAAACCGGATGCCGCCATGCTAAAAAGCATTTTAGTATTTGGACTTCCATTGCTTCCTCATCAATTAGCCGTTTGGATAAAAACAGGTTTCGAAAAGTTCTTTATTACCGCCTCCTTGGGTTTAGGTCAAAATGGGGTATATTCTTTTGCCATAACTATATGTGCTATTTTTGTAATGGTATCAAATGCATTTTTTTCAGCCTTCTCCCCTTATGTGTATAAAACTTTGTCAGAAATTAAAGAGGAGTCAAATGAATATCAGGTAAAATTAAACATAGTTAAAAAATCATACGCTTTTCTAATAGTTTATCTGATAGTTTTAATAATAGGAGGTTTAGCCAGTACTTTACTTGTTAACTATTACTTTAAGGCCAAATATGGCGAGTCTATAATTTACTTGCCTTTTTTATTAGGATTTAACTTTTTCAATTCATGCTACATTGTTTTATCCATGTTTGTTTATTATTCAAAATCCACCAAATTCCTAAGTTTAATAACACTATCCACCTCAATGCTCCAGGTTTTATTAATGATGCTACTTGTGAATATAATGGGTGCGTTAGGTGCCGCTTTATCCGCTTTTTTAGTAAGCATTGTAACCATGATTATCATATATATTTATAGCAATAAAGTATATAAAATGCCGTGGTTTAATTTTAATGATATGTTAAATAATAAATCAATTTCCATATAAGAAATGAAAAAAGTAGGAATATTTTTTAGTTTGAATAGTTATGGTGGGGTACAAACCTGTATTATTTCATTAATAAAGGGCTTGAACCAAATCGGTATCATTCCGGATTTATTATCCGATGAAGCGATCAATCAGAAAATTGTAGCTGAACATAATCTGAAAGTTATCCTTCAACCTATAACTTTCTCTGTAAGCAAAAAAAATAAAGATAAGCTAAATAACTACCTTCAGGGAGCTATAGATCTTATCTATTTTTATAAAACTTCCTGGTTAAAAAAACAGTACGATTTTCTGTACATTTTTCAACCTAATATAATTATAAATTCAAAGGTAAAATACATGTATTATTTATCCATGTCGCCCAGAAGTCCGGGGTTTTCTGGTAAACAATTACTGCCTAAAATTAAATTCTTTGTGTATGATTATCTGTTAAAATTTTTCATTCCAACTTATGAATTTAAAAAAAGAACTCCTCACTGCGTTATAAATTCAAACTATACGGCAAAACTGTATGAAGAAAATTACCAGGAGAAAATAGATGTGGTATATCCATCCAATCTAGTAGAAATAAAGAGTCCGGTTAATTACGCAATTAAAGATACCATTACTTTTCTATCCAGAATTTCTCCCTACAAAAGGCCGGAAATGCTTATTAAATTAAGTGAAGAGTTCAGAGATAAAAATTTTGAAATTATTGGTGCTCCTGAAAACGAAAATTTCCTGAATCAATTACAGCAACTAATTGATTCAAAAAAATTAACCAATATCAAGATTTTAACCAATTTGCCATATGCCACTCTCGTGGAACATTTATTAAAAACAAAGTTTTATGTTTTTACCGCAAGAGACGAACATTTTGGAATTACTACCGTTGAAGCAATGTTGTATGGAGCCATTCCTTTTGTACATAACTCCGGAGGGCAAAAAGAAATAGTGCCTTATGAAGAACTGAGGTTTGAAGATGATGAGTTTGTAGAGAAGTTCCGGCTCCTTATCAATAAACCCGAAAATGAATTAATGGAAATCAGGCAAAAACTATCAAAGCATGTGATGAAATTTAGTGAACAGGTGTACATAAAAAAAATGCTAAGTTTTCTCGATAAAATTTAATGAACCTGTTTTTTGTACATACGCCCTTACAGGTGCTTACAGCTCAAAATATAGTTGGGCAATTTAAACTCAAAAATAACATTCTCGTTTTATCGTATACGGGTGAAAGAGCCGCTCATTATTATAAAAGTTTTGAAATACTTCTGATACCGGCATTATGGGATCAAACCCATAAAATTGGCGATTTGAATAATGGAATTTTTAATATCAAAAGTCATGTTCACGCCTTATCTGATTTCAATAAATTTAACAAAAAAATAAATTCCATCCTTACAACTAACAAAATAAGCGATATCTATTTTGGAGATATTAATCATTTAAGTTACGTATACCTGGCGGAAAAAAATAAAGATAAGCGTCTTCATTTTTTTGAAGAAGGTGTATCACATTATTGCACCATAGTAAAAAACAAACGTTTTAACAGCAGTGCATCAGTAAGTCTCAAGAAGTTTATAACTGATAAATTTATTTATGAACCCAATGGCGTAAAAGGATTTTCAAAATATTTATACCCTACCCATAATTGTGAATTTGGTTTCAATATTTATAAAAGATACTCCATTATAAAACAAAACGAAGGGGTGTATGATGTGCATATCCCTTTTCATTTATATAAGTCGGAAGCGCTTAACACCATTATAGAAAATGAAAAAAAATTAATTGGTTATAACCCTTTAAACTATAATGTACTGTATCTTTCATCCACCACCAGTGCCGATTTTTCTAATCCGGCGGAAGATGAGATGGATATGTTTAAGGAAATGTTAAAAGGGGCTAATCTTGCTAAATTAGTAGTATACCTAAAATATCACCCCAAAGATAATAACGATAAAAAAAAACTGATAACCGAGTATTGTACCCAAAATGGAATCGAATATAAAGAGCTGTTTATGTCGGTAAGTTTACCCATTGAAATTATTTATGCCGATTTAAATTTTAGCCTCATAGCAGGATATGATTCAAGTTCCTTATTTTACGCCAGTGAAATGTCTAATGCATTAGTTGTATCCTTACTACCATGCCTGATACTAAAATACAGATTAAAAAAAATAAAAAATACATTAATTGAAGATATCTGGAACGACATGAATAACACTTATATGAGATTATTTAATAAGCCCTTGGCGCAAATACCTGCATAATTGGAACGTCAAATAAATAGCGCGGACAGAAGTGACAAATTAGCAATACTGCTATTTTTTGTCTCACCTGTTTTATCTTTATACTTGTCACTAAAAAACTATCGGTCTCCTGTTTCTAAAAATATAGTTTGGTATTTTACAATCTTCTTTGGTGCCACTTTAGTTATGTTTAATGATAATGTGGATTTATTCAGGTATAAGGATGATTTTGAAGGTTATGACAAATACGATGGAAGTTACACGAAATTTTTTGAATTTCTTTTTTCGGCAGAAACCACACAGGCAGATATTTTTATTCCGATTGTAGGATTTATTGTTTACAATTTAGGTGCAAATTTTAAATTTTATCTGGCTGTACTTGGTTTATTGTATGGCTACATCTATTCCAGAAATATCTGGTATATAATTGATAGAGTAAAGGGCAATTTAATTACGAGTACCATAATTTACATACTTGTTTTTGCTTTAATTTTTCCAATTTGGCGCGGTATCAACGGACCGCGATTTTCCATCGGAGTGCATTTATTCTTTTTTGGTGTTTGTAAATACATTATTGACAAAAAAAAGTATGGTTTGTTGATTGCCTCACTTAGTATTTTTTCACATTTCTCCTGCTTATTTGCTGTTATAATATTATGGATTTATGTGGTGGCAGGTAATAAAGTAAATATATATTTTGGATTGTATGCCATAACATTATTCTTTAAGGAAATTAATGTAAATAGTTTAATAGATTTAGCAGAATCATTACCGGATGTATATAGCGGAAGAGTTAACAGTTATGGAAATGAAGAGTATGCACAGGAAATTGCAGTTGCCGCCGATGCAGTTAACTGGTATGCCAAATTATATATAACCTTGCTTAGATGGACTGCTGCAGTAATTGTAATTTTGCTTTACTTTAAAGGCAAAGAATATTTTAAAGAAAATATTACACAGCGAAATCTTTTTGCTTTTACATTGTTATTTTTAGCCTTTGCCAATATAATTTCAGTAATTCCAAGTGGAGACCGATTTTTATCTTTTGCCTTTTTATTTGTATTTGCAATTTATGCCTGGTTCACCAATAATAATACTCAAAAAAATAAACTATTTCTCACCTTTAATAAAATTGCTACCTATTCTCTCCTGCTGTTTTTTATAGTTGAAATAAGAATAGGATTTGATTTTCTAGGACTTATGACACTTTTAGGTAATCCACTTGCAGCTTTTATAGTTGATAATGACATCCCTCTGATCAACCTCATTAAATAGAATTGCATTTTGAATATTATAAAAAACATTGTTAAAAATATATTTAATATCCCGGGTTATAAAACTAACCGTAAACTGTTACTTTTTGTTGTAGATGATTATGGTAGTATTCGCATGTCATCCAAAGATGCATTTACCAGGCTTACGGATATTGGAGTTAATTTTGAAGAATGCCGTTACAGTAAATTTGAAACAATTGAATCAAATACCGATTTAGAAGAACTTTTTAATGTACTCCTCTCCGTTAAAGATATCCATAACAATCCCGCAGCTTTTACACCGGCAGTATGCGTAGCAAACCCTAATTTTGAGAAGATCAGACAGAACGATTTTAAAGAGTATTTTTATGAGCCCTTTACTGAAACATTAAAGAGGTATGAAAATCATGACAGGGTATTTAGTTTATGGGAAAAAGGTATAGAACTTGGCATATTTGTACCTCAATCACATAACAGAGAACACCTGAATGTTAGAAGGTGGATGAGTGATTTACAAAATAATGTAAATGTTACCAAAGCCGCTTTCAAGGATAATATAACTTCATTAAGCAAAGAATATACACCTATGCTTAACTGGGATTATCAGCCTGCGCTTGAAATTGACACTCCATCGGATATTGATGCGCAACATAAAATAATTATTGAAGGGCTGGATTTATTTGAACAATTGTTAGGATATAAAGCCATTCATTTTACACCTCCAAATGCAACCATTAATCACGCATTATATAAAACGCTATCAGATAAAGGGATCAGGTTGATAGACTCGCCCAGGATTGAAAATGAAACCATAGGCCACAATGAATTTAAAAGACATTATCATTTTATTGGTCAGAATACAAAATTTAACCAGCGTTATCTTGTAAGAAATGCCGTTTTTGAACCCAATGACAATAAAAATTTTGATTCCATTCAGAGGTGCTTATCAGACGTTGAAAATGCTTTTAAATTTAAACAACCTGCTATCATAAGTTCACATCGGGCCAACTATGCCGGTCATTTAAATCCAGCAAACAGAGAAGATAGTCTTATGCAATTATCTACCCTGCTTAAAACAATTAAAAAACGCTGGCCGGATGTGGAGTTTATAACAGTTAAAGAATTAGCGAAGATGATGCTCGATAAATAATATGATTCGAAATTTAAAAGAAAATTTAAAAACAAATATTATCAATATGAGGGGTTGGCATACTAACCGTAAATTATTGGTTTTGGAATCTGATGACTGGGGTTCGATAAGGGTCTCCTCAAAAAACGCATACGACAAATTTTTAAAAGCAGGTATTCCTGTTGATAAATGTCCCTATAATTCTAATGATTCACTAGAGAGTAATATGGATCTCGAAAACTTATTTGAACAGTTGTGTTCTATAAAAGATAGTAACGGAAATCATGCCGTGCTAACCGCTAATAATATTGTAGCAAACCCTGATTTTGAAAAAATAAAAGCTTCAGGATATACAGAATATCATTATGAGATATTTACGGAAACACTTAAGCATTATCCGCAACATAACAGGGTAATTGATTTGTATAAAGAAGGAATTGGCAAAGGAATTTTTATTCCCCAATTTCATGGCAGAGAACACATCAATATAAATAATTGGTTTAACTACCTCCAAAAAGGTGATAAGCCAACCCTAATGGCTTTCGATCAGAATATGTTTACAATTGCCCGCGGTGTTGGATCTTTATGCAGGAATGAAAATCTGGATGGATTTGGAACTTATAGTCTGAACCAACTTACGGAACTTCAGAATATCATTGTGGAAGGATGTAACATTTTTGAAAAGTTATGGGGTTACAAGTCAAAATCAGTAATAGCGCCTTGTTATATCTGGCACCCAATTGCAGAAAATTATTTTTTGGAAAACGGAATTGAATTTATACAGTCGGGAAGAGTACAATTAATACCAGGTATGGAAGGCCAGGCCTTAACATATAAACGCAAATTTACTGGTCAGAAAAATGATCTGAATCAAATATACACGATAAGAAATGTAACATTTGAACCGGTTACAGACCGGAATAAAGATTGGGTAGATTCCTGCCTCAATGAAATATCTGTTGCTTTTAGATGGAAGAAACCCGCAATAGTAAGCACACATAGAGTTAATTATATTGGTTCGATTAATAAAGTTAATAGCGAAAAAAATCTCCTCCTGCTTAAAAAACTACTTCAAGAAGTTAAAAACAGGTGGCCGGATATTGAATTTGTTTCATCTGCTAAAATGGGTGAAATTATTAAGAGCAGCGAAACCTTATAAATCTGTTTCGTTAGAAACTTCATTTCTAAAAAACAACAACTGCTATAAAATTTAAATAAGTAATTACAGGTTATATCATATTGGCACAAAACATCAATTTTTATAAAAACGTATATTACAGTTTACAGGTATCCTTGCAATTAAGTTTATAAAGTAACAACTGAAAATTTTGATGCCCCGAATCTTAGAGTTAATATATATATTGCAACACATACGAGATATATTATTTAAAAGAAATTAAGTGTTATCATTTAATAGTATAATAAGCTGCGATTTAAAAAATATTTAAAAAAAAAGTGAACTTAACCTCCGGATTTTCAGCTAATTTTTTAGCAAACTAGGTATGAGAGAAAAAAATAAACATCAATAGTGTTATGTGTGGAATAGCCGGCTTTTTTGATTTCAATTTAAAATCAACACAAACACATTTAGAACAGATGGTTAATACGATGAATCATCGTGGACCAGACGATAAGGGTGTTGAAATATATAAAAATTCTTTTGCTTCAGTAGGTTTAGGCCAGGCTCGCTTATCTATTATAGATTTAAGCGAGGCCGGTCATCAGCCTATGAATTATAAGCACTTTAGCATTGTATTCAATGGAGAAATTTATAATTATCAGGAAATAAGAGAAGAGTTAATCAAGGAGGGGCACATTTTTAAATCTGAGTGTGATACAGAGGTGATTTTACAGGCTTTCGAAAAATGGGGCATTGAGTCAATCCACAAATTTATCGGAATGTTTGCCTTTGCTATCTATGATTCAGTGTTAAATGAGATAACAATTGTTAGAGACAGAGCTGGTGCAAAACCCTTTTATTATTACTGGAATAAAGGCTTATTTTTATTCGGTTCAGAATTAAAAGCTTTGCATCCTCACCCCGATTTTGAAAAGAAAATTGATCAGAATGCAGTTCAACTTTATTTTAGTCAGGTTCACCATGGTTATATCCCCGCACCGCATACCATATTTGAAAATACGTATAAGCTTAAACCCGGACATCTCATTAAATTAAACTTAGTTAACCGTTCACTTAAAATAGAATCTTATTGGGAGGTTTCCACTTTCTACAAACTACCCAAATTAAAAATTGATTATGAAAGTGCAAAAATAATTCTGCATCATACGATAAAATCTGCCTGTGAATACAGAATGGTATCTGACGTACCTGTAGGTATATTTCTGAGTGGAGGTTATGATAGTGCTGCCGTTGCTGCTATGCTGCAAACAGGCAGATCAAATAAACTAAAAACGTTTACCATTGGTTTTGAAGAAGGTAACAGTGAGGCACCACAAGCAAAACAAACTGCTGATTATTTAGGTACTGATCATCACGAATTTATTTGTACCACCACCGAAGCACAACAAATAATTCCAACGCTTCCGTATTATTTTGATGAGCCATTTGCTGATAGTTCTGCAATCCCAACAATGTTGGTGAGTAAACTGGCAAGACAAACAGTAACTGTTGCCTTGTCGGCTGATGCAGGTGATGAAGTTTTTGGTGGATATTCTAATTATATCCGGTTAAATTCCTATCTGTCTCAAATGAACAGAATACCCAACTATTTAAAGCCCTTGGCAAAAAAAATCGGATTGTTTGCTTCAACGGTAATTCCTGATAATTCCTATATCTTAAAACATAAAATTGAAGGTATTTCTAAAGCCCTACAAGCTGATGATTTAAATCAAGCTGCAGATTTAACCGGTTTCATGAATAGCTTACCTAAAAAATATCATGAAAAATTATTCCAGAATTATCTCAGAAAAATTGACACTTCTAATCAGTTAGATATAACCGGCTTTCACAATTCTATCGAAACTGCAATGGCAATAGATTATCAGATGTACTTACAGAATGATATTCTTACAAAAGTGGATAGAGCAACTATGTCAGTATCATTAGAGGGCAGAGAACCCCTTTTAGATCATAGAATAATTGAATTTGCGGCTCAATTACCAATTGAGTATAAATTAGATGGGAATACCGGCAAAAAAATATTAAAAGACATCGTACATAAATATATTCCCAAAGAGTTAATGGATCGGCCAAAAAGAGGTTTTACTCTGCCTATCTATTCATGGTTAAAAAAAGATTTATCCTTTTTGATAGATGAATATCTAAACAATATTGCGGTAGCAAAATCAGGTTTGTTTAATGTTGATTTTGTAGAGGCACAGGTTAAAGAATTTAAAAGTGGCAAACTTCATTATACCACCTTCATTTGGAAGATGTTAATGTTCCAGATGTGGTATGATTGTTGGATAAATTCTAAAAATTAATTCAAGTAATCAACAATTGTATGTGTGGCTTTGCAGGATATATAAATTTAAATAATCATAAATCATTTTCAAATGAAATTATTTTGAAAATGATTCAAATACAGAAACACAGAGGCCCTGATGATTCAGGTGTAATTGGATTTAACCATAATGGAGATTCTATCACAAATCTTTCAAATGATAAAATTGAAAGTTATACCAATGGCTTTAATTGTATTTTTGGTTTTAACAGGCTTAGCATTCAGGATCTTTCTTCTGCCGGACATCAGCCTATGTTAGATGCCTCAGCAAAAGTGATGATTTTGCTCAATGGAGAAATTTATAATGCCAACGATTTCAGAAGTAATCTGGAAACAAAAGGTCATAAATTCAGAAGTAGAACGGATACTGAAGTAGTTTTAAACTTATATTTAGAATTTGGTTTTGATAAAATGATTCAGTTACTGAATGGCATGTTTTCTATTGTTATTGCTGATTTACGTTCTAATGAAATATACTTTTGCCGGGATAGATTTGGGATAAAACCTTTATACTTTTATAATAACGGTTCCACATTTTCTTTTGCTTCTGAACTTAAAAGTTTTTATTGTTTACCAGATTTTAAATTCGAACTTAAAGAATCATTACTTGATGAATTTCTTATTTTTAGAAATAGTATTAATCAAACATTATTTAAAAATATTGAAAATATTGAGCCTGGAGAATACGTAATATTATCATCGGGAAATTTTAAGAAGAAAAGGTTTTTTAATATAGATACTTATCAAAGAGTTAAAAATAACCAAATCAGTTTTAAGGATGCATTTGATGGCTTAGAAAATTGTTTGGATGAAAGTGTCGAAAGGCAATTGATAAGTGATGTTAAAGTTGGTTGTCAACTATCCGGGGGAGTAGATTCTTCTTTGGTAACTTATTTTGCATCTAATAAAATGAAGAAAGGATCTTTAGAAACGATCTCCATCATATTTGATGATAAAAAATATTCTGAAGAACCATTTGTTGATCATGTAGGTAAAGAACTTTCTTTAATACAACATAAATATACCCTAAAAACTGATTATTATTTTAATCAATTGGAGAATGTATCCTGGCATCTGGAAAGTCCCGTAAATCATCCAAATAGCATTGGGATATACTTACTCAGCCAACGTGCAAAAGAAAACGTTACCGTGCTCTTAAGTGGTGAGGGAGCTGATGAAACGTTTGGGGGTTATCCAAGATTCTCCAGTGCACTCAGGCCATACTTTTCCAAAATGTTTCTTTCCTCCATTAATAGAAATAAAAAAGATTTGTTTGGTTACCTTAAGTATTATACAGATCCATCACTCCGGGCTCCGTTGTTTTCAAGTTATATGCAACCGGGAATTGCAAAAATGTTAAAACCCGACTTTAACTTTGATGCTGCCATAGCTCAAAGAAGAGATAAGTATAATCAGCTAACGGGTAATTCATTTGATAAGCAGGTAAAATATGAAATACAAACCTACCTTCCCGACTTATTAATGCGTCAGGATAAAATGTCGATGGCTCATTCAATTGAAAACCGGGTGCCGTTTCTTGATAATAAAGTTTTGGATTATTCATTTAATATCCCTGCAAATTTTTTAATTTCCGATAGTTTTAATCCACATAACAAAGAAAAACTTTTATTAAAGGAGATCTGTGCAAAGAAATTCGGTAAGTCATTCGCTTTCAGAAATAAGATGGGATTTGGTATTCCACTGAGAGAGTTTATATTTTCATTTATGAAAAATAAAGCATTTAAAGAAAAATTAATATTAAGTATAAAACAAAGACAACTATTCAATGGAAAATTAATTGAAAATTGGTTCAATAATATTGCAACCATTAATTCACATCAATTAGATGCCCTCTGGACTATGTTGAGTTTTGAAATTTGGATTCAAAAATTTGAAAATCATGAAAATAGCCATTCAAACTAGCCTTGACTCTTTTTCTGATCGCTGGATACAATATTGTCTGGACAAAAAAATTCCATTTAAACTGGTGGATTGTTACCGCAATGATATCATCGAGCAGTTACAGGATTGTGATGCGTTTATGTGGCATCCAAATCATTCAAGTTCTAAAGATTTCCTGTTTTCGAAGCAATTAATATTTTCTCTTGAAGCAACCGGTAAAGTAGTTTTTCCTAACTATAATACCGTTTGGCATTTTGACGATAAGGTTGGACAAAAATATTTATTAGAATCGCATGGAATTGATCTCGTAAAAACACACGTTTTTTATGATAAAAAAGATGCTCTGAAATGGATTGGTACTACTTCTTTTCCAAAAGTCTTTAAATTAAGGTGTGGAGCAGGATCAGCAAATGTAAGATTAGTGCTTTCACACTCAAAAGCTAAATCCTTAATTAATAAAGCTTTTGATAGTGGGTTCAGCCAATACAATGCGTGGTCGAACTTATTAGAACGTATTAGAAAATATAAAAACGGAAAGGCAACACTGGTTGATATTGGGAAGGGGTTATTAAGATTTGTATACCCTCCAAAATTTGCAAAATACGCGGGAAAAGAAAGAGGATATATCTACTTCCAGGAGTTTATTCCGAATAACAATTGCGATATAAGAATTATAGTAATTGACGGAAAGGCTTTTGCCATTAAAAGAATGGTTAGAGAAAATGATTTTAGAGCATCAGGCAGTGGATTTATAAAATATGAGAAAGAGAATTTTGATGAGAGTACGATAAAACTATCATTTGAAATTGCGCGGAAATTAAATTCAGATTGTCTTGCTATTGATTTTGTTTATAAGAATGACAAACCTTATGTTATAGAAATTAGCTATGGTTATGTAAAGCAGGTTTACTATCCATGCGTTGGTTACTGGGACATGGAAATGAACTTCTTTGAAGGTTCATTTAATTCACAGGCATGGATGGTAGATTTAATAGTTAAAAACATTAAAGAAAAAAATATAATTAAATAAACAGCAGATACGATTGCAGATATAATTTAATTTTCATTATACCATTGATAAATGAGTTAGGAAAAATTCAAATTTTGAGTCCATTAAATATATATAAAAGTACAAGTGCTATTGTTAACATATAGATTTATAAAATTATTTATTCTTTAATAATTTACATGGAATATTAAACAAATTGTATTAAAAAAATTGCTCTATGATATAAAGTCTATAAACCCGTGATAAAAAATACAAAAAAGCATTTCTGTTTTATCCTGCCTTCTTTATTTGGTGGCGGTATGGAACGCGTAATGGTTGAAATTGCTCATAATTTTATTCGCAATAAAAATGCTGAAGTTACATTTATACTGCTCAGTAGAAACAAGAGATTTTATGATCTTGATCCAGCTATACAAGTTATAGAGCCACCCGTAAAATATAATAAAAATTACAAAATCTTATTTACATTAAAAACTTTACTATTTACCAGAGAAGCGATAAAAAAAATCAACCCGGATATTGTATTAAGTTTTGGAGAAAAGTGGAATTCATTCAATATTCTATTGTTACTATTTACAAAATATAAATTATTTGTTTCAGACAGAAGTTCACCAAAGTTAAAACTCTCCATAATGCATAAAATTCTGAGAGGCATTTTATATCGTAAAACCATTGGAATAATAGCTCAAACGAGCCATGCAAACGCTAAAATTTTTTCTGTTACAAACCATAAAAATATAATCACAATTGGCAATCCAATAAGAAACTTCGGGCAAAATGAAAATATTGTAAGAGAAAATATTATTGTAAATGTTGGGCGGTTTGAAACAACAAAACAACAAATACAATTAATTGAAATATTTGCAGGTATTAAAACCGAAAACTGGAAATTAGTTTTAATAGGAAATGGAAGATGTTTGGAAGCGGCCAAAAATAAAGTAAAGTTACTAGGAATAGAAAATAAAGTAGATTTTACAGGAGAAGTTAAAAATGTTGATGATTACTATAAGAAAAGTAAAATATTTGCATTTACCTCTATTCTGGAAGGCTTTCCAAACGCACTGGCAGAAGCCTTAGCAACACCACTGGCTTGTATTTCTTATGATTGCTCGGCCGGGCCGGCAGATTTAATTACCGATAACAATAATGGCTATCTGATAGAAGAGAATAACATTTCGGAATTCAGATATAAACTGGAGCTGCTAATGAATGATGAACAATTAAGAACTCAATTTGAACAAAACGCAATGTTGAAAATCAAAGAATTCTCTTCAGAAGATATCTGCGATAAATATTATTCTTTTTTAACTTCCAAATGAGATTAATTATTAATACCGCTTCTACACTTAAAGGTGGAGGCTTACAGGTAGCTAAATCATTTATTGAGGAATGTAAGAAATTTAAGGAGCACGAATTTCATGTGATTTTAGGAGGTAATATAGGACAGACTATAAACAAAAAAAGTTTTCCTGATAATTTCTACTTTTACGACATTGACGTAAGACCTGCTACCAAAATATTTTCACTTAAACCTGTAACATCTTTCTTCCAAGAAGTAGAAAAAAAAGTAAACCCGGATGTAGTATTCACAACTTCAGGACCGGCTTACTGGACTCCCGAAGCTCCTCATCTTGTTGGCTTCAACTTAGGTCATTATATTTATACAGATTCGCCTTTTTTTAAAATCATTCCTTTCTGGAAGCAAATAAGATGGAAAATAAGGGGGAAACTTAAAGCACATTTCTTTAAAAAAGAAACAGACGCTTATGTTGTGCAAACGGATGATGTAAATTTAAGGGTAAAAAAATGGTTAAAAACGCCTCATGTATTTACCGTATCAAATAGTTGCAGTTCTCATTATTTTAATCCGCTTGTTTTTCCTGATAAGTTAAAAGACAGAAAAAAAAATGAGTATAGATTTTTGCTTCTGTCAGCATACCATCCTCATAAAAATTTTGAAATTATAAGGAAAGTAATTGACCTCGAAATTAAAGACAATCCTGATACAAAAATGAGGTTTGTTTTAACCCTACCTGAAACCATATTTACAGGGATTTTTCAGGAAAAATATCACCCTTATATTTATAATGTTGGTCCGGTTCCGGTAGCAGAATGTGCCTCGTTATATAAAGAATGTGATGCTATGTTTTTACCCACTTTATTAGAGTGCTTTTCGGCCTCGTATGTAGAAGCCATGTTTATGGAAAAGCCGATAGTTACTGCTGATTTAGGCTTTGCAAGAACAGTATGCGAAGAGGCAGCGATTTATTTTGATCCGTTAAATGAAAAAGATATAAGCAACAAATTGCACTTGCTGATGGAAAATACTGAACTCCAGAAACAACTTATAACCAAAGGTAAAGAACGACGAATTATTTTTAAAACAGCAGAAGAAAGAGCTTTGAGTTATATAAATTTATGCAAAAACCTAATAAAGCAGCGTTAAAAAAAATTGTATTTATTAACCAGGCTACAGGTTATTTAACAATTGACATAATCAATGCATTTGCCAATGATTTTGATAAAGTAGCATTGATATCCGGCAGTATAAGGGTACAGGATATTGAATTAAATAAAAATGTAACGTTTTCTACTATCATTAAATATGACAGAGGAAATCCCGCAAGAAAATTAACTTCATGGTTGATAGGTACATTGCAGATTTACTTCTTACTATTAACCAAATACCGCAGCTATGATATATTTTATATTACAATACCACCTTCTGCTTATCTCTTATCCGCATTTTTAAAGAATAAGTTTTCTATACTTATATTTGATGTTTATCCTGATGTTTTAAAAATATATAATATAAATGAAGGTAACTGGCTTTATAAATTTTGGGGCAGACAAAATAAAAAAATATTTGCTAAAGCACATAGAGTATATACCATTGGTGAGGGCATGGCCAAATTAGTGGATGCTTACATGAGCAGGAACAAAATGGTAATAATTCCTAACTGGTCTGGTTTAACAAAATTACATAGTGTAAGCAAAGAAAATAATCCATGGATAAAAAGAAATATACTTGAAAATAAATTCATCGTACAGTATTCGGGTAATATTGGATACACACATAATGTAGAGGAATTAGTTGAAATAGCGAAAGAATTGAAAAACGAAAAGGATTTAATTTTTTTGATAATTGGCAGAGGCGAGAAAGTTAAATTAATACAGGAATTAATTACAACTTATCAATTAAACAATTGCCTTTTAATGCCATTTCAGGCAGATAATGAACTAAATTATTCGCTGGCTGCGGCAGATTTAGGTGTGGTACTGCTTGACGATAAAACATCCCATGTAAGTATTCCAAGTAAGATATACAATCTTCAGGCAGTAGGTGTTCCACTTTTAGGCATTGCCAGTATGGATTCTGAATTAAACAAACACATTGAACAATTTCATAATGGTAAGTGTTTTCCCAAAAATGATAAACAGGGGATCATAGATTTTATTCTCAACATGAAAAACCATCCGGACAAGCAAAAATTATTATCAGAAAATTCTAAAATAGCAGCGCAATTTTTTACAAATGCGAATGCCGGTAAATATCTTCAATCTTATGTATCTTAAAATTTTTAAAAGACTGCTTGATATAATTATTTCAATTGTAGGGCTACTTATTACCTCCCCTGTAATATTATTTGTTGCCATCGCTAATGCTGTTAGTTTAAAAGGAAATCCATTCTTCACGCAGGAGAGGCCGGGTAAGAACGAAAAAAGCATACGCATAATAAAGTTTAAATCAATGAACGATGCCAGAGATGAAAATGGAAAACTCTTGCCTGATAATATCCGCATTACACCCTTAGGATTTTTTATTAGAAAAACTTCCATTGATGAATTACCACAGTTACTAAATGTTTTAATTGGCAATATGAGTGTTGTTGGTCCAAGGCCTCTATTGTATAAATATATTCCTTTATTTAATGAGCATCAGAAAAGAAGACACCTGGTTAAACCCGGCATAACAGGCTGGGCTCAGGTTAATGGCAGAAATAGCATTAGTTGGTCAAAAAAGTTTAATCTGGATATTTATTATGTAGATAATGTATCTTTTATATTAGACGTAAAAATAATTTGGTTAACTTTTCTTAAAGTTATAAAAACTGAAGGTGTAAATCAATCTGAAAACAGACCTATGCAACCTTTTAACGGAAACAATTAATTATGATCAAACGTATATTATATTTAGCTTACTATTTTAAAGAACTTGATAAATCTAAATTAAATAAGTTTCTAACTTTTGCCAGCAACACCACCAAGAAATCTAAAGCAAGTATTTGGCTGGATATGGTGCGCTCCAGCATAACTTACAACATATCATTACTGGAATATTTTAACTTTCGCTTTTATGAAATTTCTGAAAAGGAAAAACTAACTTATGCCGGAACAGGTTATATGTATGAGTTTCAATTAAAGATGAATCCGAAGGAGACCAGGAGTGTACTGGAGGATAAACTTACATTTTTAAAGGAGTACGGAACTTTTGTAAAACATTCATTTGCATCATTGAATGATTTACAAAAAGATAAAAAAACCGGTGATAGAATGTTATCCAATACCTCCGGTAAGATTGTACTTAAAGACTCGCGGGGGCAATGCGGTAATGGTATTGAAGTGAGAAAAAGCAATGAGTTAAATGCGGACACCTTAGTTGCCCGATTACTGGAAACCTCGAATGATTTTGTAGAAGAGTTTGTGGTGCAACACAGCAAGCTAATGGAACTCTCTCCTTCTGGCTTAAATACAATCCGGATAATCACCCAGATAAATAAAAAGAATGAAGTAGATATATTAGGATGCAGGTTAAGAATCACTATAAATTCACCCATAGATAATATGGCCGCTGGCAATATTGCTGCTCCTATAGATGAAATAAGTGGTAAGGTAACCGGGCCAGGCGTATATAGCGATATTACTAAAAAAGACGAATATTTTCATCCGGTTACAGGTATAGAAATAGTTGGGTTTGAAGTGCCATTCTGGCCAGAGACCATAAAAATGATTAAACAAGCTGCTTTAAAAAACGTATCCAACAAATCTATCGGTTGGGATATAGCTATCACCAATAATGGAGCAGAATTAATTGAGGGGAACCATGATTGGTGTAAGCTATTATGGCAATTACCCGTAAAAAAAGGTTTGAAACCAGTTCTTGAATCTTATCTGAAGGCATAAGTATATTTTGGGCGATATGTTCTATAAAAGTCTAAGTGTGTAAAAAATATTACTTAGCTGTATAAAATTAAAAACAATAGAAAACTAAACTATAAAATTAATGTTTTATTATTAGACTAATTAGCCACTTGTATAATTATAACGTTTATTTACCAACTCTATTAAAATTGAGTTTTAATCCTACTATTAAAAGAATTAATGGCATCCGTAATTAAAGTTTTTACGGGCTATCTAGCTTCTGATTAGTGAGAAAAAATTTAACTAAAATTAAACTTACGAAAAATGAAAATATTAATTACCGGTGTGGGTGGGCCTACTCCACGCAGTTTTGCCATTGCATTAAAAAAATACAGCTTTTATAAACGTTTCGAAATAATTGCAACCGATATCAATCCTTTATCAATTGGTTTATATCAAACAGAGTTATACAATAAATCTTATATAGTACCGAGGGCTACCGATAAAAATTATTGGGAAGAAATTGAAAAAATCATCAAAGAAAATCAGATCGAAATTGCCGTTATCTTACCAGAGTTGGAGGTAATGGAATGGAGCAAAAGAATGCAAACACATGATTTGCCATGTAAGGTACTATTACCGGATTTAAGCATGGCTGAATTATTGGTTGATAAAGCCAAAATGACAAATATCCTGAAGGAACTTGATATAGTCCCTTTATCAGTTTCATTTAACAGCGATGATAAAGATTTAAGAAATGTATATGATACATTGAATTTCCCTTTTTGGGTAAGAAGCACCTCAGGTACAAGCGGTTTAGGTTCTTTAAAAGTAGAGAGTGAAGATGCCCTGAAAAACTGGATTCAAATTAACCCCGGGGTAAAAGAATTTTTAGCCAGCAAATTTTTACCCGGAAGGAATCTTGCTTGTAAACTGTTATATTATGAAGGTAAACTGCTACGATCCGCCTGTGGAGAAAGAGTGAACTACATCATGTCTAAAGTAGCTCCTTCAGGTATTACAGGTAATACATCTTTCGGACGATTATTGAATGAACCTGAATTGTTTGCTGAAGCGAAGAAGGCAATGGATCATTTATTTGCCCATACAGGTGCTAAACAACATGGCTTTTATACGGTAGATTTTAAAGAGGATGAAAATAAAAAACCATATATAACAGAAATAAATGTGAGACATGTAGCATTTACACAATGTTTTGCAGCGGGTGGAGCTAATTTTGCGGAGGATACCATTAGATTATTAGACAATGACACTACTTTTAAAAAGGACTTTATTTTATATGAATTTGAAAAAGATCTGATCTTCTTAAGAGATGTAGATTCATTACCTGTTTTAATGAAAGAGTCTGAACTTTTAAGAAGTTTTAATGGAAAATTTTAAATAATATTAAATAATAATTAATTTTCATAATTTATTATTATTATTAAGAATATATTATGAGATTCGAATTTTACTACCAATATTAATATGTGCGGGATAAACGGATTTAATTTTAAAAACGAAAAGTTAGCAGTAGCCATGAATACGGAGATTATTCATAGGGGGCCTGATAACCAAAGCGTTTGGAGCACCGATAAACTTACTTTTGGTCATGTAAGACTGTCTATTATTGATACAACAGATGCTGGAAATCAACCGTTTCATTATAAGTGTAAAGGCAGCTCATACGTAATGGTTTTTAATGGAGAAATATATAACTATATTGAAGTTAGAGAAACTTTAAAAAAGCAAGGTTATATATTTTATACGCAGTGTGATACAGAAGTAATTTTAGCTGCTTATGATTACTGGGGAGAAGATTGTGTTAACCAGTTTAATGGAATGTGGGCTTTTTGTATTTATAACCCTCAAACACAAGTGTTGTTTTGTTCAAGAGATCGTTTAGGAGTAAAACCATTTTACTATTATTTTAAAGACGGTATTTTCATTTTTAGTTCTGAATTAAAGGGCATCTTGCAGCATGCGGAATTAAATATAAATATAAAGAGTAATATATGTGCCGAGGCAGTAGAATTATACTTTTCATGTGGCTTTATTCCATCGCCATTAACTATTTTTAATAATGTGTCTAAACTAAATTCTAGTTATAACCTGCTTTTTGATTTAAACAAAGGTGAATATAAAACATACAGGTATTTTAAACCGGAAATTCAGAAAGTAAATTACGATAAAAAAACACTAACAGCGGAACTTGATTATTTATTTAAAGATTCCATAAAATTAAGAATGAGAAGTGATGTGCCTGTTGGTTCTTTTTTAAGCGGAGGCATTGACAGCACTGGCATTGTTTATGGAATATTAAAGCAATATGACATAAAACATTTTCATACTTTTTCAGTAGGTTTTGAAGGCAGATTTGATGAAACGTCATACATAAACATGGCAGCTAATGAATTGAAAAATGTAACTCATCACCATGAATATTATCATAAATATGACTGGAAAGAGAATCAGGAAAATTATGCATTCGTATATGATGAACCCTTTGGAGATTATTCAGGGTATCCAACTATGTATGTTTCTAAAATGGCTAAAAAGCACGTTACTGTAGTGCAAAGCGGAGATGGAGGGGATGAAATATTTGGGGGTTATGAACCTTACAGCAGAGCTATAATAATAGATCGGGTGAGGTTAATCCCGGCTTTTTTACGTAAAACATTTCTCAACATTTTAAACAAACAAAACAGCTCCAAATTAAGGCCTGTTAAAGAAGCACTAAAACTCTCCTTATTAAAAAACGAAAATTTTATAAGTGATTTTTTAGACAACGAAAGATATATTTCAGAGAGTTTTAAAAAATGGTCAAGTGAAAGGCTTAAAGAATGTTTAGACCTTACCAATAACAATTTATCTGAAGGACTTAGAATGTTTGATTTATTATATTATTCTTTAGCAGATAAATACCTTACCAAAGTAGATAAAGCCAGCATGTATAATTCTATTGAAGTGAGAAGTCCATTTTTAGATTACCGGTTAATTGAATTTAGTTTAAGAATACCCACTGAATTAAAATGCAGTATAAATAATAATAAAATTCTACTTAAAGAATATTTTGAAAATAATCTTCCGAATATTCCATCGGGAATAATTCACAGAAAAAAACAGGGCTTTACACCTCCGCTCAGAGACTGGATTCAGGATAATGATTTTATATCGGTTATAGATGAATACCTGGAGACATTTAGACCAATTAATGAAGAAATTTATCAATTTATTAAGCGTATAAAAAACCAACCGCAGTTAAAATCTAACCTGGAGTATTTAATCCGGTTTCAGATATTTATTAACTGGTATAACAAATGGGTAAGGAAATAAATCATTTATTTGCTTAATGATTAATACTATCTGGATTTATGGTGCGGGCGGAATGGGGAAAGAAACGCTTTGGTTAATTTCAGATATAGAAGATAAAAAGTTTAACGTACTTGGCTTTATCGATGATTTTAAACGAGAACATTTATTTGAAGAGCTGCCCGTAAGGAAAGAACTTGAAAAAAACTCCAGTTGTGTGATCGCTATAGCTGATCCGGCAATAAGAAAAAAAATCAGTAATCTGGATAATCAGATACAATTTTTTAATATTATACATCCTTCTTCAAAAATAAACAAATCAAATAAATTAGGTATTGGCAATATCATTTGTGCCGGTGTAATTTTAACCGTAAATGTGTTGATTGGAAATCATGTAATCATTAATATTTACTCCACTATTGGACACGATACTATTGTTGAAGATTATGTTTCCATAATGGCCGGCGTTCATGTATCCGGTAATGTAAAAATTGGAGAAGGGTGTTTTATTGGCAGTGGTGCTGTAATTTTGCCAAATATAAACATTGGAAAATTTTGTAACATAGGAGCAGGTGCTGTTGTTATAAACGATATCCCTGATTACTCCACCGCTGTTGGCGTTCCTGCAAAAATTATAAAAAACAGTATAAAATAATATTAATGACTAAACCGAAAATCTGGCTTTCATCTCCCCATATGGGAGGCAAAGAATTTGAATATGTTAAAGAGGCATTCGACACCAATTGGATAGCTCCATTAGGGCCCCATGTTGATGGTTTTGAAAAAGACTTATGTGACTTTACCGGCTCAAAAAATGCTGCTGCTTTAAGTGCAGGAACTGCTGCTATACATTTGTCGCTAATCTTGTTAGGTGTAGAACGTGATGACGAGGTATTGTGTCAGAGTTTTACTTTTTCAGCATCAGCAAATCCAATAGTCTACCAGGGTGCAATTCCCATATTTGTTGATTCTGAAACTGACACCTGGAATATGAGTTCGAAGTACCTGAGGATTGCTATTGAAGACAGGATTTCTAAAGGCAGAAAACCTAAAGCAATCATTCCTGTTCATTTGTATGGCATGCCAGCTCAAATGAAAGAAATAATGGCCATTGCCCACGAATTTGATATTGCCGTAATTGAAGATGCCGCCGAAGGATTAGGATCAAAAATAAATGAGAAAGCATGCGGAACTTTTGGTGATTTAGGAATACTTTCATTTAATGGTAATAAAATAATTACCACAAGTGGCGGTGGTGCATTGATTTCTGAAAATGAAAACTATATTAAACAAGCCCGCTTTTTAGCAACACAGGCCAGAGATGCTGCTCCGCATTACCAGCACTCGCACATTGGCTATAATTACCGTATGAGCAATGTGTGTGCCGCTATAGGCAGAGGACAAATGACTGTTCTTAACGACAGGGTTAAACAACGCAGATTCAATCATGCCTATTATGAGCAGCAACTGGCAGATTTACCTATTCAGTTTGTTAAAGAACCTGAAGGCTTTTTTAGTAACAGATGGCTTTCCTGTATTTTGGTTGATCCAAAGAAAACAAACGGTATAAGCAGAGAAGATATACGCCTGGCCCTTGAAACCGAAAACATTGAAAGTCGGCCACTATGGAAACCAATGCATTTGCAGCCGGTTTTTGAGAAATATCCTTTTTATGGAGATGGTACAGCAGAAAAACTTTTTGAAAATGGTTTATGCTTACCTTCCGGATCAAATTTAACAATGGATGATTTGAAGCGTGTAACTGAAAAAATGAAAACACTTTTTAACTAACACCTAAACTGAATAAAATGTAGTGTATTTCTATTCTGATAAAACCGGCTCCGGCGAGACCGGTTTTTTTATTTATACCGCTTGTAAAGTTTACACTAAATTAGCCGTTTTTAAACACATATATGATATTAAATTCGCTTGTCAGACTTTCCATTTGCTCACAAAAAAGGGATGCTCTAACCCTATAATTTTAAAACATGCTAATTAACGAGGATAAAATAAAATTTGTTATTATTGGATTTGGTCATATCGGTAAAAGACATGCAACCATAGCGAATGAATATCCGGGGGCAAGTGTAGTGGCAGTTGTAGATATTAATGCGGAGGTGGTAAATCATGCACTTTTTCCTGTTGGAGCGAAATTTTTTAAAAGTATTGATCAGTTTTTAGATACACCTGTTTTTGCCGATGTTGTTACTCTTGCAATTCCTAATGGCTATCATTGTGCTTATGCGTTAAAAGTGCTTGATGCAGGTTACCATGTGGTTATTGAAAAGCCTATGGGTCTTGTTAAATCAGAATGTGAACAGGTAATAATAAAATCGCAGCAAGTTAATAAACAAGTTTTTGTAGTGAAGCAAAACCGGTATAGTCCACCCGTTAAATGGATGAAAGAAATAGTAAGTATCGGAAAAACAGGCCCGGTATTTATGGTTCAGATCAATTGCTTTTGGAACAGGGATGCGCACTATTATAAACCTGAAGAAATAAAAAAACAGGAAGGTAATATTTTAGGTGAAACAGTTAAAAATACTTTACAAACAAACTGGAAAGGTTCTCTTAAATATGATGGCGGCACCCTATTTACACAATTCAGTCACTTTATAGATATAATGTATTGGGTATTTGGCGATATAAAAAACATTAAAGCAACTTTTGCGGATTTTAACCACAGCAACAATACTGAGTTTGAAGATAGTGGCGTAGTTAATTTTGAATTTTTAAACGGTGGTTTAGGTTGTATTAATTTTTCAACATCGGTGTGGGATACAAATATGGAAAGTAGTATAACTGTGCTGGGAGCAAATGGCAGTTTCAGAATTGGCGGACAATATATGAATGAAGTAACTTATTGTCATATTAAAAACTACCAGATGCCTGAACTCGCTGAAACGAATCCTCCAAATGATTACGGACCGTTTAAAGGTAGTGCCGCCAACCACCATTATGTAATAGAGAATGTTGTAAATACGTTAAAGGGTACAGATACAGCTACCGCAAATGCGGCTGAAGGATTAAAGGTTGTAGATATTATTGAAAGAATTTATGAGCAAAGGGATTTAGTAAATTTAAAAAATAAATTGCCGTAGTATTAAATAATTAACTGGTTTATTAGTTGTAATTAATTTATAATTTCACCTATATCAATTATCACTTTACAACAAATGTTAACATAAGCAGTAAACAACAATGGATAAATATTTCGTACATGAAACAGCCATTATAGAGGAAGGGTGTGAGATTGGAGATGGCGTTAAAATCTGGCACTTTTCTCATATAATGTCCGGTAGTAAAATAGGGGCTAATACAAATATTGGTCAGAATGTGGTAGTCTCTCCTGATGTTATATTAGGATCAAATATAAAGGTTCAGAACAATGTTTCTATATATACCGGAGTAACATGCGAAGATGATGTTTTCCTTGGTCCCTCTATGGTATTTACAAACATTCTTAACCCGCGCAGTGCCATAAGCCGCAAAGATCATTTTGTAAAAACTATTGTAAGAAAAGGTGCCAGCATAGGAGCTAATGCAACCATAGTTTGTGGAAATAATATAGGGGAATATGCTTTTATTGGCGCAGGTGCAGTAGTAACCAAAGCAGTAGCGGCCTACGCATTGGTCATCGGTAATCCGGCTAAACAAACAGGTTGGGTATCGGAATACGGCCATCGACTTCATTTTGATTCTAATGGTTTTGCTGTATGTTTGGAGTCTGCGCAGAAATACCAGCTACTGGATAAAAAAGTTTCCAGAATTGAATAACACCTGAAAGAAAAAATACCTATAAACTGAATCCAATTATTAGGGTATGGTTTAAAAAACGGGTAACATTATCAGCCTTAAAACAAGAACCTTTGCCTAACCGGCCGGAAAAGGTAAATCAATAAATGAAATGAAAATACAAATGGTTGATCTCAAAGGTCAATATGAAAAAATAAAAGCAGAAGTTGATAATGGCATTCAGGAGGTAATTAATAATGCTGCATTTATTAAAGGTGCACAGGTTAAACAATTTGAAGAAGCATTAGCTATTTATCTGAATGTAAAAAATGTGATCTCCTGTGCAAATGGTACTGATGCTTTGCAAATTGCTATGATGGTTTTAAATTTGAAACCAGGTGATGAAATTATACTGCCAGCCTTCACTTATGCTGCCACCGCAGAGGTTATTTGTTTATTAGGTTTGAAGCCGGTATTGATAGATGTGGAAAGAGATACTTACAACATGGATACTTCATTAATTGAAGAAAAAATTACGGGTAGAACTAAAGCAATTGTGCCGGTACATTTATTCGGACAATGCGTAAATATGGATGAAGTAACAGCAATAGCTGCAAAGCATAAGTTGTATATAATAGAAGATACGGCACAAGCACTAGGTTCAACATACACCTTTAAAAACAACACGAAAAAAAGGGCAGGTTGTATAGGAACTATTGGAACAACAAGTTTCTTTCCATCAAAAAATTTAGGTTGTTTTGGTGATGGTGGTGCTTTATTAACCAATGATGATGAGCTGGCAAAAAAAATAAGAATGGTAGCGAACCACGGCCAGAGTTCTCCTTATATACATGATTATATAGGGGTAAACTCGAGGCTCGATACTATACAGGCAGCAGTGTTACTGGCAAAACTGAAGCAATTAAAAAGCTATGAAAAAGCCCGCAATGAAGTGGCTGATATGTATGATCGTTTATTAGGTAATCATCCGGCTTTATGTTTACCAAAACGTAATACACAATCCACCCATGTATTTAATCAGTACACCTTACAGATACATTCCAAAAATCAAGAACTTAAGCTAAACCGCGATGAATTGCGGAAAAAATTAGCAGAAGCTGGTATTCCATCTATGGTTTACTATCCTATACCATTGTTTCATCAAAAAGCTTTTTTAAATCCGGAGATACAGGATAACGATTTACCTGTAACTTTTCATTTATGTCAGGCCGTAATCTCCTTACCAATACATACAGAAATGAATGCGCAAATGATAACTTATATTGCTACAACCCTGCTTAAAATTATAGATGCATAAATTAACCGCTTAAGGTAAAATTTATTAATAAATTGCCCTATGAAAATAAAAGTTCACATACTCTTTATTCCTGTATTAAAAGCAGTTGGTTATACTAATTTTAACTGGTATTACATTAAATTTAAATCGGTTAAGGATTAAAAACTTTATGCAACAACCTTTAAAATTTCTGCTTCTTTTTGCTGCTGCCTATATTGTTTTTAACCTAGTTTACCAGGCAATATTGTACACCTGGTCTCCCCTGCCCGACCCTTTTACGCTTGGTGTAACGAGGTTAACAATAGCTATGTTTCCGGATCTTACCTATCAAACGATTACAAATATACCCGGTTATAAGATTATGGATAAGGAGAGCGTTATTGTTAATATAAAGGAAGGATGCAATGGTATAGCTGTATGGATTAGTGTACTTTGCTTTATCTTTGCGTTCAGATCAAATTTAAAGGCATATTTATGCTATATACCCCTGTCATTTATTTTAATACAAATCAGCAATATTTTAAGGCTTTATATTTTAATCAGGATTAAAAGAAATGAACCTCAGTATTTCAACTTCTTTCACACCTATGCTTTTCCTGCAATCATTTATTTTTTTGCTTTCTTACTCATGGTGCTTTGGGTAAAAAAGTTTGTTAAGCCGGCAACTCATTTTAAATAACCTACTTTTAGTGTTAAAGCCTATTATAATATTTATTACTTTACTGCTCATTATCCTTAATTTCGGCTTGCAGTCGTTTGATATTTATTCTTTTACTTTTAATAAATGTGGCTTTTATGTTTTAGACTTGAATTGCATGAATCCATTTATGTTTATAACTAATAAAATTTTGAGGTTTCATATAAATCTTGTCTGTTTATTTGTACCCGTTTATTACTTTACCAGGTCTGCTTATGCAGTAATATTGCCTATGAGCATTATTTTATTTCTCCTGCTTGGTATTGATCTTTATTTAGCACTAAGTAGGCAGCCATTTCTTGTTCAGTTTCACAAGGTACTAAATCCTGTTTTATACAGCCCCTTATTACCGGTTGTTTATTTGGGTTCAAGATTTCTAAATAAAGCTTCATAATCGGTTTGCGTACAAGAGAAGTTGTAAACTTGAACCCACTTCATTTTCCAATGCCACTGCAAAACGAAAGTAGGAGATTTTTCAATGCAGGCAATACCACAATTTATTTTGCACGCTGTTAAATTTTGGCGTTTATCATTCCGCCTTAGCTGCATTCTAAAGTTAAGCATTCCTGTATTTCCATAAGTTGATTGCTTTGTCTTGCAATGAATGTGCCATATACCTTTAATATTTTGTTACCTTTTTGCGCGGCCAAAAAGGTAACCGAAAAAGGCCGCCAACGGAACCAACTTCCTCATTTTTACGCACAGGCCACCGCCGCTCGGGCCAAAAATAAGGTAGTTCGCTCTTCCGTAGGATCACCACCGCACCTTACATGTCGAAATCTTTTTGCAATTTATAGGATACTCGAATGTCGGAAATTCCAATCAACTTTTCTAACTTTGATGAGTCGTTTTAAGAGCATGCCTTTTAAAAATAAACTTTTACGCCTTGCTCATAAAACGACTCGGTTTAGCATTTTTCAGTTACCCAATTTTAGCTTTTGAAAGCTGAATATTAGCCCTTCGCTAAGTCCACAACGTCTACCGATAACTACTTTCTTAGTTTCTGCTTTTTTAACATTCATCTATCATTGATAGCAGGATTAGTGGATACTATGGCTGCAACCGGCGACTCTAAATGGATTTACATTTTTTAGATTCGCTGCGGCGGGAGAATATTTTTTTGGCATTTCACATACCATACACTACTTATCTTTTTATATTCGTAAATGCTTGAATTAATTCCCTATTATTTTCTTACCTTAATGCTTCTTTATGTATATGGCATACTTCCATTTTTATTTTTTAAACAAGCACTTCCGAATAATCCATTTACCATTTTAATCATAGGCTTTCCGGTAACTGGTTTTATAGGCATGCTATGCTGGCTCATAACTCCTATTAATTCTTTTTGTTTTTATGCCATATATTTAGTGGCATTAATAATAGTTTTACTAAGGTATCCTTATTTTAGTGCTTCAATAAAAAAATTATTTGATTGGATCAGGCAACAAACTGTATTTGAAAAAGTTGGAATAGCCTTATTACTCGTGCCCATTTTATACCAGAGTGCACAAGCCTCTAAAATAAATGATATGGGCATGTATTATTTGCAAACCATTAAATGGATGCATAGTTATGGAATCGTTAAAGGGCTTGCAAATTTGCATCCGGCATTAGGGTTAGGTTCAGCCTGGCATAGCCTTGTTGTACTGTTTGATCCATCAGCAACTGGACTTGCACAGAAATGGCAGTTGAACGGCATATTGGTTTTGGTATTTATATTATTTCACTGGTATGAATCCCATAACAGCAGTTCCATTTATTTAAAGGTTACTTTTTTATTAACTATACCACTTTCATTTTTATACCTTACAGCGCCCAGTCCTGATTTGCCTCTGTTATTGTTAAGCAGTATTTTATTTTACTGGGTGTGTTTTAAAAGCAATAATTTACATACCGGTATTTTATTACTTCTAGGTGTGTTTCTGTTTGCCTGTAAACCTCCTGCTTTTATTGGTGTAATTTTAACTTTAATTATATTCATTAAAAAAATTCCGTCTAATAAAAAAATACAGTTCATACTGGCCGGCATTATTTTAACTGCCCCGGTTATCTATAAAAATTATATCCTGTCGGGTTACTTATTGTATCCTTATAATAAGCCGGATGTTGTAAATGTAAAATGGAAAGTTCCGGGTGATTGGAATGAAGCATATAGAAAAGGTATTATCAGTTGGGGTTTAAATGACAAAACTGATAAAAAAACCCTGGTTCAAATAAAGTATTCTGGTAAAGACCGGTTAAGTATTTGGCTTAGCCGCAAAGGATATAAAGGCATTATGAATAAGCTTATTTTTTTAAGTTTTTTAACAGGGCTTATATTATTGCTTACAGAACCTTTGAGGAAAAATAAAGCTTACCTTAAACTCCCCTATTTTTTATTGGCGTTACTTTTAATTATCTCTTTTATAGAATGGCTGATGTTAAGTCAGTACCGACTTTTGTTGCCGAGTGCTCTTGTTTTAAGCGGACTTAATTGCCACTTTTTGTTTTTACGCTTTAATTTCACAAACAGGAACAAAATTCAACCACTATTTAACACAAATAAAATTATAGTTTATACTAATATTCTATTTATAATGATGGCATTTGTACCATTCGATATTTTTTCTAAAGAATCAAGAAATAAAGACATTACCCAATCTGAAGGTTTTAACAAACATTATTTAATATCCCCATTCAGTGGTTTTATAAATCAAAAAACAGATAGTATACTTTTGGGATCAATGTACATTTATTATTACCCCGAAAAAACATACTGCTGGGATTGTAAAATGCCGTGTGTAAGTTATTCTCATAGAAACTACTTGTTAAGTAATTTTGGATATCGGTTGCAACCTTTGGGATCAGAAACAAACGATGGTTTTATGTTAATTTTTGGAGCAGATACCAAAAAGTAAAGGTTATAAATTAACGTTTATTAACAAATCTGTTACATTAAGACCGTTTTAAAAAAGAATTAAACAGCCGTTTAAATGTAATAAATAGCTATTGATGTGCAATTTTAGTAAAAAAGCTATAAATAAAAGTGGATAATAGTAAAATGAATATATTTGCTGCGCCTAAAAAAATAATACCATGAAGTTATTAACACTCCTATTTACAAAATCTAACCAGATACCACGCTGGTTTATTTTCCTTTTCGACTTGGGATTGTGTTCTCTTGCATACGTGCTTGCCGTATTTACGCGGTATGTAATGGATTTTAATGGAACCTTATTTTACGCTGCAGTTTCAGCCGTTCCTATTTTGCTTTTAGTTAAAGGAGTAACGATCAGTTATTTCAGGTTGCAGGCTTTTGTTATGAGATATACGAGTGTGCAAGATGGCGTGCGCATTTTTTATGCAATGGGTGTTGCTATCATGGTATTATTTGGTATTGATGCATTGCATACTTATTTCCCAATTGGTCAACTACATTTATTTCCTATATCTATATTACTAATAGATTTTGTTTTATCTACCTTTTTCCTGGCAGCTTTCAGGGTATTTGTAAAACTAATGTACATTCGCATAAGTACTACAAACAAAGGAGAGAAAATAGTTTATTACGCGATATATGGCGCAGGTGCGGCTGGTTTAACCACTAAAAGAAAACTTGAGCAAGAGAGTAAAAACGGAATAAAAGTTATTGCTTTTTTTGATGACAATGTTAATCAGCACCACAAAATATTAGAAGGAATTACCATTTATAACGGTACTTCTGAAATGGAAGATATCATTTTAAAATACAATATTGAGCAATTAATTATTGCTATACCAACAATTTCTAAAGCCCGCAAACAGGATATTATTGAGAGATGTCTGGCATTAAATGTTGTTGTAAGGAATGTTCCTCCGGTTGAAAAATGGATTAATGGGGAGTTGAGTTTTAATCAGATTAAAAGTGTAAAAATAGAAGATCTTATAGAACGGGATGTGATACAGTTAGATAAACATTCGATAAGTGAACAGGTAAATGGCAGAGTAATAATGGTAACCGGTGCCGGAGGTTCTATTGGTTCAGAAATGGTAAAGCAATTATTAAAATTCAGACCTAAAAAATTATTATGTGTAGACAGATCTGAAATCAGATTATATGAACTGGATGCATTTATAGCAGAAAATTATCCGAATGAGCTAAATACTTTCGTTGAGATATTAGTAGCGGATATCACAAGTTCCTCGAGGATGCGCAATATATTTGAAAAATACAGACCAGAAATAATTTATCATGCTGCTGCTTACAAGCATGTTCCGTTAATGGAAGAAAATCCAAGTGAAGCTGTGTGGGTAAATGTTAACGGAACAAAAACACTTGCCGATATGGCCATCAGATATAGCACAGAGCGTTTTGTTATGGTAAGTACAGATAAAGCTGTAAACCCCACCAACGTAATGGGTGCCAGTAAGAGAATTGCAGAGATTTATGTTCAGTCTTTATCAAATTATCACCTTGAAAATAAAACCGGTAAAACAAAATTTATTACCACCCGGTTTGGAAACGTATTAGGCTCAAGTGGTTCTGTTATTCCGAAATTTAGAAAACAAATAGAAGAAGGCGGGCCTATAACAGTAACCCATCCAGACATTACGCGTTATTTTATGACCATACCGGAAGCCTGCCAGTTAGTTTTGGAAGCAGGTAAGATGGGCAAGGGTGGAGAAATATATATTTTTGATATGGGTAAATCTACCAAGATTGTTGACCTTGCCCGTAAGATGGTTAAATTATCAGGACTTACCCTGGGAAAAGATATTCAGATAGTATATACAGGCTTACGCCCGGGCGAAAAAATTTATGAAGAATTATTAAACGACGGGGAGAATACACTTGCTACACATCATGATAAAATTATGATAGGCAAAGTACGTAGTTATAATTTAGATGATGTTAAAAAGGCAATTGGTGAACTTATTGAATTATATGCTAGTCAGGATGGAATGTTAATGGTGGCCAAAATGAAAAAAATAGTTCCCGAATTTAAAAGTAAGAATTCTATATTTGAAAGTCTGGATAATGATGTTCAATTACCAAACAGTTCAGATATAGAGAGGATGTTACTTTCATAAAAAATTTATTATTCAAAATAAAAAGCCACCGTTAAAGTGGCTTTTTTTATTTTTGAGCCCTTAACCACATGGTGTTTTCTGATACAAATCAAACTATTTGTGAACAACGTTTAAATAATGAAAATCGCAAAAAATTCTGCATTAAAAATCAATTCTTTTTGTTTAGATATATTCTAAATAGTCTTTTTTTTTCACATGCGACACGGTTCTCCCAATTGTGTTTATATTTGCGCCATAATTGTAAAAAGACGTAAATTTTACAAAAAGATAAACATTAAAGATATAATTATTCCAAATAAATGAAGCTTTACAGATTACTCACCTTAGCTGTTTCATTCCTACTAACTATTAACCTGGCTTTGGCTGACGTTGTAGAGGGGGAAAAACTTTTCTCGGCAAATTGTACCTCTTGCCATGCTTTTAACGAAAAAATAGTAGGGCCGGCATTAAAGGATGCGCACAAACGGA
Source organism: Bacteroidia bacterium (assembly GCA_014376805.1). Taxonomy (GTDB): domain Bacteria; phylum Bacteroidota; class Bacteroidia; order UKL13-3; family UKL13-3; genus B1. Next base: position 41,510 of record JACMQU010000017.1, on the reverse strand, counting down.
ACGACCTAAAATGGTTGCTTAAATGGATTAAAAACTCAACAGCATTTATAAAATCCGGAGATCCTAAAGCGGTAAAGTTGTATGAAGATAACAACAGGGCTGTGATGACATCTTTTGAGAGTTTAACTGATGGACAGATTACTTCCATAGTGGAGTACATTAAGCAGGAAAGTGAAAAACCCGCCGTTGCAGTGGCTGGAGTAACTGCAGCAAATGGTATTGATGGACAACCAAGCAATGGAGACGGTTTTCACAATCAGACAACTTTAATTGCCTTAAGCATTATGGCACTGATTCTTTTTGTGGTCGTATTTATACTATTGAGGATTAAAAAAGTTGTTGGAGAATTATATATTCAGAAATATCCGGATGTGGCAGCAGAAGATCAGTTAGATAACATTAACTGGAGAGAGAATCGGTCTGGTATTAGATATAAATTATTTAAAAAGCATCCGGTAGTGGGAACCATTTTTGTAATGCTTGCCTTCACGCTTGTTTTTGGATTATACGGTTTTGATTATGGGAATAAAAAAATCGGGGTACAAAAAGGATATAAACCAACCCAACCTATAAATTATTCACATGAACTGCATGCAGGCAAATACAAAATTAACTGTTTATACTGCCATAGCGGCGCAGATAAGGGCAAACAGGCCTCTATACCTTCACCCAGCACTTGTATGAACTGCCACATGCATGTAAAGGCCAAAAAAGACGGCAATGTTTCTGCCGAAATTCAGAAGATTTATAATGCAGTGGGCTGGGATGCGGAAAAGGGTGCTTATGATACTACTAAAATAAAAACGCCCATTAAGTGGGTACGAATACATAACCTGCCGGATCATGCCTATTTTAATCATGCCCAGCATGTAAAAATTGGCAAAGTAGAGTGCCAGGCGTGTCACGGACCTATAGAAACAATGGCAGTTGTGTATCAGCAACGCAGTTTACAAATGGGCTGGTGTATTAATTGCCACCGCGAAGCAAAAGTTGATGTTGCCAATAACGATTACTATGAAAAATTGCATGCCGGTCTCAAAATAGATGGTAAACAATTTATTACAGTAGCACAAAATGGCGGATTAGAATGTGGTAAATGCCATTACTAAAATCCACATTAGAAATGAAAATTTCAAAAACAATTAACAGGAAAAAAATTATCAATGGAAAATAAAAATCAATACTGGAGAGGGTTAGAGGAGTTAAATAAAGATCCTAAATTTTTACAGGAAAAGAAACATGAGTTTGCAGAAGGTATTCCTTTAGAAGATGTATTTACAGAAGATGACGGAGCTTTAAACTCAAACCGCAGAGACTTTTTAAAATATTTTGGTTTTGGCATATCAGCCGTAGCATTAGCTGCCTGTAATAAAACTCCGGTAAAAAACGCTATTCCGTATATTGTTAAACCAGAAAATATTACACCTGGAATTCCAAACTGGTATGCTTCTACTTGTAATGCATGTGCATCAAATTGCAGTATTCTTGTTAAGACCCGTGAAGGAAGACCGATTAAAATTGAAGGTAATGCTGAATCACCTGTTTTTAAAGGAGGTGTTTGTGGTGCGGGACAAGCTAGCTTATTAGGTTTATATGATAATGATCGATTGCGTAAACCAAAAAACAAAGGAACTGATGTTTCCTGGGCAAGCGTTGATACTGAAATTAAAAGCGCATTGGCGGGTGCAAAAAATATTCGCTTAATCAGCGGTACTGTAAATAGTCCGAGTACTAAAAAAGCGATTGCTGAATTCATCGCTAAATATCCCTCTACCCAGCATATTCAATATGAAGCAGACTCACAGGGTGCAATAGCAGAAGCAACCAAACGTGCATTTGGAAAAGCAGTTGTTCCTGGTTATCGTTTTGATAATGCTAAAGTTATTGTAAGTTTTGGAGCCGATTTTTTAGGAACCTGGATTTCTCCAACTGAATATACCAAGCAGTGGGTGATGAACAGAAAAGCGGAAAATAAAAACATGAGCCGCCATATTCAGTTAGAATCTAATCTTTCTTTAACAGGCTCTAATGCAGATGTTCGTTATCCGATCAAACCTTCTGCAGAGGGTGCCTATATTATTAGTTTATATAACAAAATTGCCACGCTTGCAGGAGCACCACAATTAGGTAACATGCCTGCTGTAGAATTACCCTTAGATGGAATTAATACTACAGCTAAAGAATTATGGGCTGCAAAAGGTCAGTCATTAGTGGTTTGCGGTTCAAACAATATTGATCATCAGTTAATGGTTCATGCAATCAATAACATGCTTGGCAATATTGGTAATACAGTTGATTTGGCAAACTACAGCAATCAGCATTATAGTGATGATGCGGCTTTCGAAACTTTCGCTAAAGAGCTTGAAACAGGCACTGTGGATGCGGTAATTTTTTATAATACAAACCCTGTTTACAGCTACTATAAAGGCGCAAAACTTTCTGAATCAATAAAGAAAGCAAAAGTAAGTATTGCCAGTAATGCGTGTTTTGATGAAACAGCAGAAGTATGCATGTACAATACCCCCGACAATCATTACCTGGAATCATGGAATGACAGCGAACCTAAAGCGGGTTATTTTACCTTTACGCAACCAACTATCTCTACCGTTTTTGATACACGTCAGTTCCAGGAACAACTATTAAACTGGGCTGGTAATAAAAGTACCTATTACGATTATGTAAAAAATAACTGGAAAACTTCATTAAATGATGAGGCCTGGGTTAAAGCAATACATGATGGGTTTATACTGATTACACCTGCAGCTGTGAGTGTGAGTTTTAACAGTGATCTTAATACGGCAGTTAGTCCGGCATACTCATCCTATACAACAGCCAAATCAAAATTAGAACTTAAATTATATACCAAAATTGGAGTTCGTGATGGTTCGGGTGCCCATAATCCCTGGCTACAGGAATTGCCTGATCCAATTAGTAAAGTATGCTGGGATAACTATGCTAATATTAGTCATGCCACTGCAAAAGAATTAGGTATTGAGGATGGCGATTTGATAAATATTAACATGAAGGGCTCAAAAATTGAAGCGATACCTGTGTTAATACAACCCGGACAACCTAATAATGTAATTGCGGTAGCGATAGGATATGGTCGTACGAGTGGAGGAAAAACGGGTAAAAATGTAGGTAAAAATGCCTATGTGGCCACAAGTTTTGCAGGTTCTGCTTCTTACATCAATACAGATATTACTGTTGAAAAAACAGCAGGAAATTATAAGCTTGCCCACACACAAACACATCATACGATAGAAGGCAGAGATTTAATTAAAGAAACTTCCTTAAATGAATACATGGCCGACAGTAAATCGGATAACCATGATCGCCATAAAGAGCTAAAAGAAAAAGGAAATTTACTTACCTTATGGGATGAACGGGATGGTAAAGGCCACCGTTGGGCAATGGCCATTGACATGAACAAATGTACAGGTTGCGGCGCATGTGTTGTTAGCTGTAATGCAGAGAATAATGTTCCGGTTGTAGGTAGAAAAGAAGTTTTGGTAAGTCGCGAAATGCACTGGCTGAGAATTGACCGATATTACCGATTTCATAATGCCGATAATAACAAGATTACAAAAGAAGACGATTATACAAACGACAAAACAGGTGTTGATTTTGAAAATGTAAGTGTTACTTTTCAACCAATGTTATGTCAGCATTGCGGACATGCCCCTTGCGAGACGGTTTGCCCTGTAATAGCAACGGTACATAGTTCTGAAGGATTAAACCACATGGCTTATAACCGTTGTGTTGGAACGCGGTATTGTGCAAACAACTGTCCTTATAAAGTGCGCCGTTTTAACTGGTTCAAGTACCGTTCAAATGACCAGTTTGATTTCAACTTTAACAATGATTTGGGAAGAATGGTAATCAATCCTGATGTAACGGTTCGCTCCCGCGGAGTAATGGAAAAATGTTCATTCTGCGTTCAAAGAATACAAGGTGGCAAATTGAAAGCCAAACTGGAAAACAGAATTGTGGTTGATGGAGATATAAAAACTGCATGCCAGCAATCGTGCCCGGCAGATGCTATTATTTTTGGAGATATTAATGATGAAAAGAGCGAAGTAAGAAAGCAATTTGTAAATGACCGCTCCTTCTTTTTACTAGAAGAGTATAATGTACAACCATCAATTGCCTACATGACCAAAGTAAGGAATGTAGATCAAAAATTAGCAGCTTTACCGCATGGTGTAAAAAAACATACAGCACCAAAAATAGAAAAAGAACCTGAACACCATTCATAATAAAGTAAACAAGTAGTAACACATGTCATACGAATCACCAATTAGAGATCAATTAGTAACAGGAGGCAAAACGTATCGTGATGTATCTAGTGACATCACCCGACCACTGGAAAATGCACCCAGCAAAGGCTGGTGGTTTGGATTCAGCATATCATCCGTTTGCCTGGCCCTTTGGATAGCTACCACAGCCTACACCATGATAGTAGGTATTGGTGCCTGGGGTTTAAATAAAACAGTAGGTTGGGCTTTTGACATTACCAACTTTGTATTCTGGGTTGGTATTGGACACGCCGGAACACTTATCTCAGCCGTATTATTATTATTCCGTCAGAAGTGGCGTATGTCAATTAACCGTTCAGCGGAAGCCATGACCATATTTGCCGTTATCTGTGCTGCCTCTTTTATTCTTTCGCATATGGGTCGTCCATGGGTTGCTTATTGGCCTATTCCTTTACCTAATGCTTTTGGCACTTTATGGGTTAATTTTAATTCACCGCTGGTATGGGATGTATTTGCCATTTCCACCTATTTTACAGTTTCATTGGTATTCTGGTATTGCGGTTTAATTCCTGACATTGCCACGGTACGCGACAGAGCAACTACAAAATCCCGTAAGTTCTGGTATGGTTTCTTTTCTATGGGGTGGACAGGCTCAGCCAGAACCTGGCACCGTTATGAAATTATCAGTTTGATACTTGCAGGTATTTCAACACCACTGGTACTATCGGTTCACTCGATTGTATCAATGGACTTTGCAACATCATTAGTTCCAGGCTGGCATACCACAATTTTTCCTCCATACTTTGTAGCCGGTGCAATTTTCTCCGGGTTTGGCATGGTGCTTACTTTGCTAGTGGTAGCACGTGAGGTTATGGGATATAAAAACTATATCACCACAGAACATCTGGATGCTATGGCAAAAATTGTAATGGTAACCGGAACAATGGTTGGTTTAGCTTATATAACTGAGTTTTTTGTAGCCGCCTACTCAGGAGTGGAATATGAACAATATGCATTCTTTAACAGGGCATTTGGTCCTTATTGGTGGGCATACTGGACCATGATGAGTTGTAATTTATTAGCACCTCAGGTGTTTTGGTCACGTTGGGCCAGAACAACGCCATGGTTCTTATTTCTTATGTCAATTATAGTTAATATTGGAATGTGGTTCGAGCGATTTGTAATTATCGTAACCTCTTTACACAGAGATTTTCTTCCATCGAGCTGGGTTATGTACACACCTACTATTATTGAAATAAGTATTCTGATTGGATCATTCGGATTATTTTTCTTCCTGTTCTTTTTATTCATTAAATTTTTACCTTCTATTAATATGGCAGAAATAAAAGGTATTATGAATATGCATGAAGGCGGTCAGGCACATGAGCACGAACATACGCACGAAATTATTGAGAAAGGAGCCATTCATGGAAACGGATAAATTACTGATTTTGGGGGTTTATGATAACCCTGATAAAACATACGCTGTAACTAAAAAATTAATTGCAGGTGGGTATAAAGTATATGATGTGTACTCGCCATTTGCCATTCATGGAATAGACAGAGTTATGGGCATAAAAAGAACCCGATTATCTGTAGCTGCATTTGGTTTTGGATTAACAGGAATAGCAAGTGCGTTAACATTTATGATTTACGCTTCGTATTTTGACTGGCAGGTTAATGTTGGGGGAAAACCATCTCTTCATATACCCACTTATATTCCAATTACATTTGAACTTGGTATATTATTTACCGCATTGGGAATGGTTGCCTGTTTTTTTATTGTTAACAGAATGTTTTGGGGTAAGAATGCTGATATAATGGATTTGAGAGTTACTGATGATCTGTTTGTAGTTGCAGTTGATGTAAAAAAAGGCAAAGGCGATCAGAGAGCATTGAACCAGTTATTAATAGATAACGGTGCCATTGAAGTAAGAGAAAGGATTAAAGAAGTATGAAATTAAGATCAATATATATTGCTTTCATAGTTGGTGTGGGTAGTGCATTATTAAGTAGTTGTAGTGCGGGTGGTAATGACACCGGATATGAATATGCTCCAAACATGTATCATTCATTTGCATATGAACCATTGACCCAACAGGAAGATGAACCCAATAAAATTAATCCAAACGGAATGAACATGCGTGAACCTGTTAAAGGAACAGTGGCAAGAGGTCAGATGGATTTTGCAAACTATAGTTTTACAGTGAGTAATGAATCCTATGAAAGCGCTTCATCATTAAAAAACCCGCTTGCTTCCACACCCCAATCAATCGCAGAAGGACAAACATTGTATAATATTAATTGCACTCCTTGTCATGGTGATAATGGAAAAGGTGATGGTACTATTGTGGCAGATGGAAAATTTCCTCCTCCCCCATCATATGATTCAGACAGAATAAAAACCACACCTGATGGAAAAATGTTTTACTCAATCCGATATGGAAAAAATTTAATGGGTGCATACGGTACCGTATTAACTCCTAAACAGATCTGGACAGTAATCCATTACATCAGAACTGTAAGCGGACCGTTTAATGGATCAGCCGCATCCAACACACCTACAGCATCTAAATAAATATCAACAGAGAAAATTATTACAATGGAACACGTAGAAGTTCAAATAAAAGAAGAAAAATACCAGATAACCGAAGGCAACAAAAAGTGGGCTTTTGGGTTAATGATTGTTGGCCTTATACTGGCTGTCATTGGCTATTTCACTTATCATCCACACATTGAAGGTTTGTCTGAACACGACCTTCATCATTTAAGTATGAAACGTTTATTAAGTAACCTGCTGGTAAATGGTTATTTCTTTTTCATCATATCTATTTGCGCTGTAGCTTTTATAGCAATAAGCCAATTAGCAAATGCAGGCTGGTATGTAGCTATAAGAAGAATTCCGGAAGCTATGAGTGAATACACTTTAATAGGCGGTCCTATTTTACTTCTTATCATTATTTTAGGGTTACCTGTATTATATCATTGGGCCCATGATGGGATTATGACGGAAGGCAGTAGCAATTTTGATGAAATACTTGCCAGTAAAAGCTGGTATTTAAACAAATCATTCTTTTATGTAAGACTGATATTATTTATGAGCTTTTGGATCTTTAGTGCATTTTTAATCCGCAAATTTTCACGCAACGAAGATCAGATAGGAGGACTCACCTCATTCAATAAAACTTATGCATTATCTGCTGCCTTTACTGTTATTTTTGGATTTACATTCTCTATGTTCTCCTGGGATGTAATGATGAGCATAGATGCACACTGGTACTCTACTATATTTTCAGTGTATAATTTTGCAACTGGATGGGTAAGTGCTTTAACAATTATGTCCCTGTTTACATTTTATTTACGCGGTAAAGGTTATTTAAACATTGTTACCGACGAACATCAGCATGATCTGGGTAAATTTATGTTTGCGTTTTCTGTATTTTGGACATACATGTGGGTAGCACAATTTTTATTGATATGGTACGCAAATATTCCAGAAGAAGTTGCATATTATAAAGAGCGTTTGTTCGGTAGTTATAAATTCTATTTTTATTTTGTTGTATGTATTAACTTTTTAATCCCATTCTTTTTCTTTATGAGCAGAGATAATAAACGCAGCCGTACAGTTGGTGTTTTTGTAGGTGCCTGTTTATTAATTGGCCACTGGATGGATGTGTATTTAATGGTAATGCCGGGAGCAATGAATTTAGCAACAGACCCATCTGATGCATACCCCGCAGGTATTATAAAAGTTCCTGCCCAGGGTTTTGGAATGATGGAAATTGGATTTGCCTGTTTATTTGCTGGTTTGTTTTTATGGATGACTTTAAAAGCGTTAACCAAGGCTAATTTGTATCCAACTAAACATCCGTATGTAATGGAAAGTGCATTGCATGATGTTGGAATTTAAACTACAGTAATAGCTCATTTATGCTGGTGCTATTTTAATTTGAAAGATTGATTATTTAAATTTGATAAAAAAAGGCTACCCTAACGGTGGCCTTTTTTATTTCTATATTATCAGAAGAAATCCTTATAGAATGAAAGCAACAATTATCCCTTTAATGTTACGCTGGCACTGCCTGAACCAAATTTTTTGGCAGGATCCATTTTCGTAATTTTTACTGTTATCAATACATCCTTATTATTTAATAAGTTAGAAGTTCTTTGCAGTATAGATTTAGCCAGGTCTTCAATAAAATCTCTTTTAATAAACATCTCTTCTTTTACAATACTATAAAGTTGTTCATAATTAATAAGGTTTGCCAGTTTGTGAAAATCTTTATCATCAGGCACTTCTTCATCAACCCACAGATCAACTTTAAAAATACCGCCAATTAATTTTTCTTCGGGATACAGGCCATGCATGGCAAAAAACTCCAAATTTTCGAGGGCGGTTTGTAACTTCATCTGATGTAATTTTTAACTGTGTACAAAATAGCTAAATTTGCAGCGGTAAAAAAAGAATAATCAATTTTATAAAAAGCTTCACAACATAAATTTTATGAACAAGTCAACAGATTTTATACACGCAGCAAAACAGGATCAATATCAGCACCACGATTATTATTTATTGGATGAGTTACTAACTGATGAACACAAATTAATAAGGGCGACTGTTAGGGATTTTGTAAAAAAGGAAATATCCCCAATTATAGAAGATGCGGCACAAAAAGCCATCTTCCCACATTACTTAATAAAGGGAATGGCCGAGGTAGGTTCATTTGGCGCACAGTTACCTGCAGAATATGGTTGTGGTGGATTAGATTATATCAGTTATGGTATAATTATGCAAGAGCTTGAACGCTGCGATTCCGGAATTCGTTCAACAGCATCGGTTCAGGGAAGTTTGGTAATGTACCCGATATATAAGTTTGGTTCAGAAGAACAAAAAAGAAAATATCTGCCAAAACTTGCACAGGGCGAATGGATGGGTTGTTTTGGTTTAACCGAACCCAACCATGGCAGTAATCCGGCGGGCATGACCACTAATTTTAAAGATGCCGGCGATGGAAAAAATGTGATTTTAAACGGTGCTAAAATGTGGATCAGTAATTCGCCACTTGCAGATGTAGCAGTTGTTTGGGCTAAGAATGAAAAAGGAATTGTAAAAGGTATTATTGTTGAACGTGGAATGGCCGGTTTTACCACACCCGAAACCCATAATAAATGGAGCCTGCGAGCTAGTGCAACGGGCGAACTTGTTTTTAATGATGTGCTGGTTCCGATAGAAAATATACTTCCGGGTGTAGAGGGTTTAAAAGGCCCATTAACGTGTTTAAACTCCGCAAGGTATGGTATAAGCTGGGGCGTGATAGGAGCTGCGCTTGATTGCTATGATACTGCCTTAAGATACTCAAAAGAACGCGAACAATTTGGAAGGCCTATAGCCGGGTTTCAACTTCAACAAAAAAAACTTGCCGAAATGATTACTGAAATTACCAAAGCTCAGTTATTAACCTGGCGCCTTGGTGTATTAATGAATGAAGGAAGGGCAACCCCGGCACAAATAAGCATGGCTAAACGTAACAATGTAGACATGGCCTGCACCATTGCCCGAAACGCACGCCAAATGCTTGGTGGCATGGGCATAACAGGCGAATATTCGATTATGAGACACATGATGAACCTTGAATCTGTAATAACTTATGAAGGTACACATGATATTCATTTGCTGATAACCGGCATGGATGTTACCGGCGAGAACGCTTTTACTTAATTTTTTTAGCAAATTATCCGGAACCTGGTTCTACCTTATTTATAGGCTTTTTTTTAAAGTATAACTTATATTTGAAATATGTTTGGTCTGCCTAAATCAGCGATTAAAAACAATAAATTGGGAAGTGAAGAAACAGCATATTTATATTGGTTAACCCAATTTTATTAAAACAAAATATAAATAGTTAAATTTTTTGGAAACAAGTTTATGAAACTCATTTAAGACATAAGAAAGTTTAAACAATTATAAAACGAACATGAAGTAATTTGTTTACGAACAAAACAGAATAAAAATCTTTACTTTAGTTAGCGGGTTAACATTTAACAAATGTAAAAACAATATAGTAACTGAAAATTTTGATGGGTTTAAGATTACTTTTAAAGTATAAAGTTTAAGGTCTAATAAACAGGTAAGCGGCCGCATAAAAATTCAGGAGATTTTGTAAACCTGCCTGAGACACCAGTGTTTTGGGGATGTAAGTAAAGACATTGAGAATATCTTATCCTTTATTAAATTGCTCTCCTTAAAATAACCTGAATTTTGTACCAAATAAAGTTTAGTACCGGCTAAAGAGGAATAAATGAAGTACCTGAATGTTATATTCATAATTTTAATTGCAACAGTTGTATTGCTTTTACCGGCTTTATATAACGGATACCCCTATATATATTCAGATACCGGTACTTATATTTATAGTGGATTTGAAGGAAAAGTTCCGATAGACAGGCCCCTAACTTACGGATTATTTGTTAGACACAGCAGCCTTGCATCAAGCCTGTGGTTTACTGTTTTTGCACAAGCATTACTTGCCAGTAGTTTAATATGGTTAATGATTGATGCAATATTTAAATCAGTGAGGTGTAAAACAAGGGTTTATATTATATCAATTGTAATGCTTTCCTTATTTAGCAGCCTAACCTGGTTTACTACCTTTATAATGGCGGATCATTTTTCGGCTTTGGCATACTTACTTTTATTTTTGCTGATGTACATTCCTGTTAGAAATAAAATAATTTTTTTAGCCAGTAGCCTAACGTATTTGTTTTTCACATCCATGCATCTTACCAATGCGCCGGGCCATTTATTTATATTAATTGTATTGGTTATTTGCAAATTGCTTATACCTGCTTTCAAACATTTTTTTAGTTGGAATCAAATCAGGATAGGTTACTTTGTTGTACTATTAAATTTTGTATTTACACCCACCATACATTGGTTGTTTAGCGGAGAATTTGTGACCACAAAAGCAGGCCATTTATTTATAACTGCAAGAAATGTTGAAAATGGATCACTAAAGGCTTACCTTGATGACAATTGTGAAAATAAAGCTTACAGACTTTGCAATTACAAAGACAGTCTTCCGCAAGCAGGCTCAGATTTTTTATGGAAATCAGAAAGTCCATTGTATCGTTTAGGCGGGTGGGAAAAAAATGCAGAAGAGTATAAGGCTATCAATACAAACATATTATTAACTCCTAAATATCTGCAATTATTTTTTAGCTATTACTGTCAGACAATTTTGTATCAACTCATACTACATAAAGTTGGTTGTGAGTTTATTCCTTTTGGAAAAGAAACCCCGCCCGGTTGGGAAATTGCCAATCATTTTAAGGAAGAAGAAAATGCATTCCTTGCCGCCAGGCAATGTCAGGGAAAATTAGATGCCCCGTTTAACATCCTGAATATGGTTTACCTTATTTTTGGAATCTTATCATTCATTATAATTATTTATTTGCTGATAACCGGCAAAAGCCGACCCTTATCAAGTGCATTTGCTTTTTGCACCCTGCTCTATTATTTTGGTAATATGTTAGTTGTTTCAATTGCATCTGCTGGAAGCAGATACAATACCAGAATAGAATGGTTGCTATTGTTTTCGGCAATCCTGATTATTACAGAGACCGCGAGTTACAGAAACAAAACAGCAAAAGCCGGGTAATAAAATTCATTGGTTTATTATAATCATTTTCCCTGCTTATTTTCATAATTTGCAATCTGTGCCTTTTCACATAAATTGCGTGCCATTAAAAATAAATGCATGTACGTAATAAAATTTGGAACTGATGGCTGGAGAGGAATTATAGCCGATGAATTTACTGTTGAAAATGTTAAACGTGTTGCACAGGGAACTGCCAGCTATATAAAAGAAAATTTTAAAAAAGATCCAATGGTTATCGTGGGTCATGATTGTCGTTTTGCTGGAGAATTATTTGCCGAAAACACAGCACGCATTATGTGTGCCAATGGGATCAAAGTAAAAATGTCGAAAGGGTATGTATCAACACCCATGATTAGCCTGGGTGCTGTTAAGCTTAATGCATCACTTGGTATAATTATAACTGCAAGTCATAACCCACCAACGTACAATGGGTTCAAACTAAAGGCACATTATGGCGGGCCAAGCAGTCCGGCTGTAATTGACGCAGTTGAGAATGCAATACCTGAAACAGTTACCGCAGATATAAAACCATTACAGGAATATATTGATAAGGGTATGCTAGAATATGTTGACCTGGAAACAATGTATGTAGAAGAAGTGGAAAGTAAGTTTGACCTTAAAACTATCAAAGCATCAAAAATGGAATTTGCTTATGATGCGATGTTTGGTGCAGGACAAAATGTAATGCGAAGGTTATTTCCGGAGATTACCTTATTGCATTGCGATTATAACCCGGGCTTTGAAGGGCAAGCTCCTGAACCTATAGACAAAAATTTAAGCGAGTTCAGGGAATTAATACGTATTAGTGAAGACATTGATTGCGGACTTGTTACTGATGGTGATGCAGACCGCATTGGCTTGTATAATAAAGCAGGAAAATTTGTTGATTCGCATCATATTATTCTACTTCTGGTGCATTATCTGCACAAATACAAAGGCATGGATGGCAAGGTGATTACTACATTTAGTGCCACTTCAAAAATTACCCAGTTGGCTAAAGCTTATGGACTGGAGATTGAAATTACTAAGATAGGTTTTAAATACATTTGCGAAAAAATGGTTACCGAAAATGTGCTGGTAGGTGGTGAAGAAAGTGGTGGTATTGCCATTAAAGGTTTTATTCCTGAACGCGACGGAATATGGATAGGACTTACCTTATGGGAATTTATGGCAAGCACAGGTAAAAGTTTAGACGAACTTATTAAGGAAGTATATGCTGTTGTTGGCAGTTTTGCAATGGGCCGAATTGATTTGCATATTACAGAAGAGATAAAACAAAAGGTATTGGCAAATTGCCTGGCGGGTAAATACACTACATTTGGTTCATACAAAATAGAAAAAACAGAAACCATAGATGGCTTTAAATTTCATTTGGGTAATGGTGAATGGGTAATGATACGTGCCAGTGGAACTGAGCCGGTATTAAGGGTGTACAGCGAAAGTAATAATGATGAGAATGCGATGAAAATACTTGAAGCAACTAAAGCAGAAGTGCTGAAATAGGCAACGTGTGCAAGGTTTTCACAAACGAATAATACGACCGATGTGGCCTTTATTTCCGGCAATATAAATGGCTTTTCCCTTTTTACTTTTGCGTACCACATTAAATGCTTCTTTACTTATTTTTATAACAGGGTGTGGAACAGTTATAGACGGGTATAAAATTCTGCTTAAATCCACTCCTGTTGAACCACAGGCTAACGTAAAGTCTTTGTCTAATATTTCTACGCAGGAGCGATAACCAGTAAATCTAACAATAGGAGGCACCGATATAAAAGCATCCAGTTCATAATTTAAGGTGACGGCACATACACTGTTTGCTGATGTATCGAGCTGGTAATCCCCGCCGGCAACGATCACAAGTTTTCCATCAATAGCAAAAGAAAAGGCACCTTGCGAACTTTTGCCCTGGCGCACAGGAACTAACTGTTGTATCCAGGTAAAATAGTTATCCTGAGGAATGCCATGGATGAACCGTGATTGTTCGCCACCAGTTACAAATCCGAATTCGTTTTTATTAAAGCACCTTAAACTTGTACCACTGGCTGCAAATACTGCCTCACTTAAACCGGCAAAAGGAGTATGCACTGTATCTAATGCTGCCCAAGAGTTTCCGCCATCTTTTGTTTCGAGCAATACAAAATGATGATCTATTGGATCGCCTACTATCATACCGTGCTTCTTGTCCCAAAAATCCATTGCATCCAGGAAAATATCCGGTCGGGTATTTTTATATACTTCTTTCCAGGTTGCTCCCCCATCTGTTGTTTTTAAAATGTATGCAGGAGAACCACTGCTCATCATAACAGCATTCTTAGCATCAAAGGCTTCAATATCCCTGAAATCAATTTTATTATAATCATCAAGTTGAGTAAAAAAAAAGCTCTTACCGCCATTAGTGCTTCTGCCATAAGTTCCTCTGTTACCGCTAACCCAGATAACTTTTTTACTCACCACACTTAAGCCCCTAAAAGATGTTTTAGAAAGGATTACGCCTTTACCGGAACGGAAAGTTGTGCTGTCAAGCAAGGTAAGTTTAACTTGTGCATTTGCACACAAAAAGAATAAAACAGGCAATAGCGAAAGAAGGTATTTTCTCATATGCTCAAAGATATGGAAATTATAATTTATGGCATAGACATAAATCTTTTGTTGTTAAAAAATATTATTTGAACCAATAGAATTTTACCATCATCTTGCATTTTTAAAATAACAAATGGCAAGAGTTAAAATAAACATCCCGGAAGAATTTCCATTTTTTACACAAATAAATATAAGGATTGCTGATATTAATTATGGCAATCACCTTGCTAACCATGTTTACCTGGAGTTTATGCAGGAAGCAAGAATGCAGTTTTTTATGCATTATGGTTTCAGCGAAAAAAACTTAGGAGGTAAAGGTGTTATAATGGGCGATACTGCCATCGTTTTTAAACACGAATGTTTTTATGGTGATGCACTGACCATTGCTGTAACTGCCGTTGCCTTTGGATCAAAAAGCTTTGATTTAATTTACCGTTTTACTCGTTTAAATGACAGTGAAATTGTGTGCGAAGCAAAAACAGGTATGGTATGCTTTGATTACGATAAAAAAGAAACTGTTGAAGTTCCCGAGGCATTTAGGAAATTATTTGCAGAAGCTATTTAATTGAAAATATTCCGTTTAGTGAATACATTTTCTCTTAAACATTGTATGGCTGCAGGTAATGATTTTTAACCACAGAGAAGGATGAGAAAAAAAGAGGAAGCATAAGGCAGTTATCACTTATTTGAAGGTGTTTTATTCCAAATAAAAAAAGCGTTAATTTGATAAAGGATAAAAATAAACAATATGGCCAAAAAGAATGATCTTAATAAATTAAAAACTACGATACAAAATGTTTTTTCGGAAGCCGGAAGGAAAATTCTGAATTACAAACAAATAGCAAAACGTTTAGAGATAGATAGCAGTGAAGGTAAAAATGAAATTTTAAAAGCACTTAAGCAACTGGTGGCAGAAAAACTGATTGAAGAAATTGACACCGGCCGTTATGTAACCCTATTCATACACCAATTTGTTACAGGCAAGGTTGATATGACGCAACGGGGTGCTGCCTTTGTGGTGCCTGATGACGGTAAGGATGATATTTATATTTCATCTGAACATAAGAATACTGCTTTAAATGGAGATAAAGTAAAAGTATCCTTGTTTGCACATCAAAATAATGGTAAGCAAAGTGGTGAAATTATTGAAGTACTTGAGCGTAACAAAACACAATTTGCAGGTGTAATTCAGGCTCATTTCAATTACGCATTTCTTGTACCAGATGATAAGAAGATGCAAACGAATATATTTATTCCATTAGATAAAATGGGTTCAGCCAAACAAGGAGATAAAGCCATTGCAAGAATTACAGAATGGTCTGCTGAGAATGAAAACCCGTTTGGTGAAATAATTGAAGTACTGGGCAAACCCGGCCAACATGAAACAGAAATGAACGCCATTGTTATTGAATATGGATTTGCAATACATTTTCCTAAGGAGGTGGAGAATGAAGCAAATGCAATACCAGACAAAATCAGCAAAGATGAACTCCTTAAAAGAAAAGATTTTCGTAATACTTTAACGTTTACAATTGATCCGGAAGATGCAAAAGATTTTGACGATGCAATTTCTTTTAAGATACTGGAGGAAGGGATTTATGAGATTGGCGTGCACATTGCAGATGTAGCACATTATATACCTGAAGGAAGTAAACTCGATGAAGAGGCATTTAAACGTGGCACCTCTATATATTTAGTGGATCGCACAATACCAATGCTACCTGAAAAATTATCAAATGGCTTGTGTTCACTACGACCCAATGAAGATAAATTAACTTTTTCTGTGGTGTTAAAAATGAATGAAGCGGCTGAAGTACTTGATACCTGGTATGGTAAAACTGTTATTCATTCGCAAAGAAGGTTTAGTTATGAAGAAGCACAGGAGCGACTTGAAAGTAAAGAAGGCGACCTGGCAACAGAACTAAATACCTTAAATGGTTTGGCAAAAAAATTAAAAGAAAAACGGTTCAGTAAAGGAGCCATAAGTTTTGAGACCCAGGAAGTAAAATTTAGGTTGGATGAAAATTTTAAACCAATTGATTTGTATGTGAAAATACGTAAAGATGCCCATAAATTAATTGAAGAGTTTATGTTATTAGCAAACCGAAAAGTAGCTGAGTATGGCGATGCACAAGGAAAGGGCGATCAGAAAAAAACCTTTGTTTACAGGATTCATGAACCACCAAACGAAGACAAACTAAAGATGTTTAATATTTTTGCGAGCCGTTTTGGATATAAAATTTTATTGCAATCACACAAAAGCATCTCTCAATCATTTAATAACCTGTTATTAGAAGTAGAAGGTAAGCCTGAACAAAATCTTGTACAAAGTCAGGCTATCCGCACAATGAGTAAAGCGTATTACGGCACAAAAAAATCAATGCATTACGGTCTGGCATTTGATCACTATACTCACTTCACCTCCCCTATCCGCCGGTATCCGGATCTGATGGTTCACCGCTTACTTTTTAGTTACCTCAATAAAGGCAAATCAGCAGATCAGGCACATTATGAAGTGATGTGTAAGCAATCTTCGGAAATGGAAATTAAAGCTGCCGATGCAGAACGGGCTTCAGTAAGATACAAACAGGTAGAATATATTAGTGGTTATATCGGTGATGAATTTGAAGGAATTATTTCGGGTGTAACAGAATGGGGAATATATATTGAGATTAGCAAGTACAAAGCTGAAGGGATGTTGAGACTGAATAATATGGGAGACGATTTTTATGAATATGATGAAAACAATCATTGGATTATTGGGAGGCGCACCAGAAGGAAATTTCAACTGGGCGATCAGATAAATGTAATTGTAACTGCAGCTGATATTTTTAAACGGCAGATAGATTTGGGGCTTGTTGATGCAGGTGTAAAAAAGGAATTTAAAAAAGGTTGGGAAGACGAAAAAAAGCGAAGAGATAAAAAGGCAAAAGGGAATTCACAAAGCAGAGGAAAAAGAAGAAGATAAATAAATTGTGATTATATATTGAAGTATATGAACATAGCACGCATCTAGTGATAAATAAATTACTCAATATTAATTTAAACCAATATAACAATATTGGTTTGATGATTGAATATAGAGAAATGCATTGGTTTAAAATTTTTATTAATTGACGTTGTACTAAACTAAGGTAAGGTAAACATGGAATGAATTGTTTGCTAAAATTAAATAAAACAAAAAAGTTTTAACTATGCTATTACATGAGAAAAATGCTATGCACCTATTAACCATTGCGCATATTATTCCTGCATAAAATTAATGCTTCACCTATTATAAAAGAATGGGGAAACTGAAAACCAAATTCAACTGGAAAAATTAGAATTGACATCTGATTATTACATACATTACAAATTAATAAAATAAGCTAAAATTATTTGAAACGCTGTTACTCAAAGTTGGGCATTACCTCGGAAACATCAATTTCCATTCCTCTCTTTTTTCTGTTTATCTTAAGCAATAACAACTTTGTATTTAACTAAATTTCAGGTACAATTTAAAAAAACACAAACACCAGTTAAGCAATGCACCTGAGATTATTTTATTGGAATTTAAGGAGAAACACAGAACTTGAAAAATTTATAAATTTCAAATAAATAAATGAAAATAAAGACTAACTCAATAAATTGCCCACGAATAGAATTTAAAGAATACAAATAACCATGACAAAAACGGCACTCATTACGGGCAGTACCAGTGGCATAGGCCTGGCCATAGCGAAAAATTTTGCAGCAAAAGGCTATCAAATTATTTTTAACGGACTTGAACCCGATGGAGATAAAATTGCGGGAAATATTGCACAACAGTTTGGAATCAAACATCACTTTTCTCCTTGCAATTTATTATATCCGGATCAAATTGAAAAAATGGTTAAAGAAACACTTGATAAATTCTCGCATGTAGATGTTTTAATAAATAATGCGGGCATTCAATTTGTTTCGCCGGTACAGGATTTTCCGTTAGAAAAATGGAATGCCATTATAAATATAAATCTCACCGCAGCTTTTATTGTAACCAAAGCCTTATGGCCAGCTATGCAACAAAATAAATTTGGAAGAATTATAAATATATCTTCGGCACATGGGCTTGTGGCAAGCGAATTTAAATCGGCTTATGTGGCTTCTAAACATGGGTTAATTGGCTTTACTAAAACAATTGCACTGGAAGGTGCCCCTTATAATATAACCGCAAATGCAATTTGCCCCGGTTATGTTCATACACCAATTGTTGAAAACCAAATTAACGATCAAATGAAAGTACATAACATGACAAGAGAAGAGGTAATTGAAAAAATAATGTTAAGCAAACAGGCAATTAAAGAATTTATACCGGTAGAAACTATAGCATTAACTGCTGCATTTCTAGCAACTGAAGAAGCAGCATGTATTACAGGAACATCAATACCAGTTGAGGGAGGCTGGTTAGCACAATAATATGCAGGAACCAGAAAGTTATATTATAAGCGTAAATGGTATCAGATTGCATTATTTACACTATCTCAATCCGGGCAAACCAGTATTATTGCTGTTACATGGACTCACCGCCAATTGCTGGGCATTTGAAGGCCTGGTAAGAAATGGTTTATGTGAACATTACGAACTCATTATCCCGGATATGAGAGGAAGAGGTCTCAGCACACATCCTGCATTCGGCTATAATTTTAAGGACCATACTAATGACCTGCTCGGACTAATCAAGCATGTGAAAGCAACTAATATTACCCTGGTAGGGCATTCATATGGAGGACTTCTTTCCTCTTATTTAGCGAACCAGCATCCGGGCATTTTTACTAAAGTAATTTTCCTTGATGCTGCACCCGTGATGAATAAAAGAACACCCGAAATGCTCCAGGCCTCTTTGAGGCGATTAGATAAAATTTTTCCATCCAAAGAAGCATATTTGAAAGAAATAAAAAAAGCACCCTACATGCTTTTCTGGGATGATGATATGCAGGATTATTATGATGCTGATATTGCAACAAATCCTAATAAAACCGTTAAACCCAAACCTAATCTTGCGCAGATTATGCAGATTGCGATCAGTGTAAGTAAAGAGCCTATAGGTACTTATTTTGGCAAACTCAGACAACCCTGCCTTCTTATATGTGGTTCGGGACTGTATAACCTTGGCGAAGCAATTCTTCCTGTAATACTTGCCGAGAAAGCAGTTGCTATGTTGAATAACGGCAGTTTAAAAATTAGTGAAGGAAATCATCATACCATGTTGTATGGAAAGTATGCCGTGGAAGTTGTTAACTGGATAATAGAATTTGTTTAATAAGTGGTTGGGTTATTGTAAGGATAACTATTTACAAGTTTGTATAGTGCCAAATTAAGGGTATTCAATACCCATAGGAGTTTTTGAAAGGATGCTTACAATTAATTATTGGTAACGATGAAACGTTTAATTTAAATTGAACAAATAAAATTGCAGGAAGTCTTACTAGGAAGAAGTTTATACTTATATGCTTTTAGAAATAGTTTACTCTATTAAAAAAAAATAAAATAATATAATTTTTAAACAGAAATAAATACCTTTATAAGATAGAACCGTTGTTTTCATATTACTAAATCAGAAATTTATTTAATCATTCATTTTAATATATCTGTTAAAAAGAAAAATATTCCTACCATATGAAAACCAAATATACCATCTGTATTATTGCAAATTGCCTCATCAGTTTTATTTCTGCCTCTATTATCAATAACAGTTTCGAAAGTTGGAATACTAAGGGAATAACTGGTTGGGTAACCACAAATGGGTTAACTTTATTTATGAACCCGCGCGTTAGTTTAGTTAGATAAAATGCAGCGGTTTGACCCTAAGATAAGTCCACCGGATTCTAATGATTTATTGCCGGGAATAAAAAACAACATAGTATCAGTGCTTCCGGGCAAATTAGCTACAGGATGCCTGCGCTGACAGATCAATTCAATTTTATAATAATTTCTAAGGCTTTAGCATTTGGAGGCTCCTGTAGCGCAGCGATTTTGCTAATATGTAAATCAAGAACTCTGTGGCTGCATTTTTAAAAGGGGATGCTTCAATTATGCTAAACATGAAAAAAAAACAAGAAGGAGGTCTCTTCGATATCAGGAATAATTTAAATAGTGGTTCTGTAGTTGCAGGTATAGTGGGTTCAAAAAAATACGCTGATGACCTATGGGCTGATACTGTAAATGGAGCAAGCAGAATGGAGAGCAGCAGTGTAGCCAACAAAATTAATAAAAGTAATATTAGGTATGAATAGATCAGAGATAAATTTGCAAGCACCTACAGGGGTAAAATTGATGCCAAGAATAAATGAATGCTTGATATTTATTTATAGACCACCATATCAACAATATTTAAACGGGTTGCACAATTACAACCAATTCGAGTAAACTTTTAAAGGGTCAACACTATGAAGAAAATGATAAAATTAATTTTAATTCTTACTGTCATCATTACATTTTTATCCTGCAATAAAGTTAAAAACATTTCCCCAGTTGTTAAACAGGGTGTACTTGATTTAAGCTCATGGGATTTTGAAAAAGACGGGAGTATTAAAATGGACGGAGAGTGGGAATTTTACTGGAACCGGCTATATGCTCCCGAAGACTTTAAAAACAATATAGCTGAACACACATCATATATACAAGTACCCGGTACCTGGAACGAACAGAAAGTAACTTCTCAGCCATTACCCGGCAAGGGATTTGGCACATATCATTTAAAAATAAAGCTCAACCATTCGTATGACATTTTAGGGATCAGAACTTCAGGTGCTGCCTCCGCTTATAAATTATGGGTGAATGGTAAAGTAATAGCCTCGAATGGAAAAGTGTCTGCAATAGCCGGACAAATGATACCACAATATCTTCCGGTATTAACAGGCATGGTGGTAAATGCAGAGGAACTTGAAATTATAGTTCAGGTAGCAAATAATTTCCATTCGAAAGGAGGATTATGGGATACAGTTGAGCTGGGTAAGTTAGAACAATTAATGAAAGAAAGAGAACATACAACAGTTTATGAGCTATTTTTAATAGGCATCATGTTTATCCTGTTTATATATCATATATGGATTTTTCTGCTTAGGAAAAGCGAAAAAATCGCCTTGTGGTTTGGGTTATTATGTTTCACTTTATTACTAAGAACTATTGTAACTGATGAAAGATTTTTATATGTATTATTTCCTGGGTTCAACCTTAATTTTGGATTAAGATTAGAATACATTTGTTTAAGCATGGGCTCTTTGTTATATGGCGTTTTTGTTTATTATCTATTTCCTCTCGACTTTTCAAAAAAAGTTTTAAAAATTGCTTTAGGACTTACAATTATTGAATTAGTAATCATACTCTTTACCAACACCGAATTTTACACTTCTTTATTGCTGTGGTATCAAGTTTCTGTTATTGCGATAGCTTTTTATTTGTTAGTAATTGTTTCACCCAAAAGCATCGTTCATAAAAGATTTGGGGCTATCCCTTTTTTTATCAGTATATTAATTTTAATTGCTTGTGTTGTTAATGATATCCTCAGTTCAAGATTAATTATTCAAACAATCTATCTTACCCCTTTTGGTTTTTTTCTTACAATATTGTTGCAAGCATATATCCTGGCTTCCCGAATTTCATTTGCTTTCGGCACCATGGAAAAATCGACAGAAAAACTAAGCGAAATGAATATTATGCTTGAACAAAAATTTGAACAGGTGGAGCAAAGTGAAAAGAAATTCCGTAACATCATTAATACAACATCATTACTTATTTGCATAATGGATCCAAAAAGCATTTTAACTTTTGTAAGCCCTAGTTTTAAAAGAAGTCTGGGTTACAAAACTGAAGAAATGGAAGGTAGACCGGCTTCTGATTTTATTCACCCTGATGATATAAAAGCCGTATATGATACTTTTGAAAAAGCGACATTAAATCCACGTAAGTTATTAATAATAGAAGGAAGGCTGATTGCGAAAAACGGAGAATATATGGATGTTGAGATAAGAGCAAATGCCTTGTATGAAAGCAGGAAAGTGATCTCTGGTGCTATTGTAATGATGAATGATATTACAGACCGCAAAATTGCGCAACGCACCCAGGAAGAGAATCAAAAAATGTTAGAATTTAAAGTTGAAGAACGTACCTTACAATTGAAAGCAGAAAAGAAAAAATCGGATGACCTCCTGTTAAATATCTTACCCGAAGAAGTTGCTGAGGAATTAAAACATTCAGGACGAAGTGAAGCCCGGCAGTATGAACAGGTAACTGTAATGTTTACCGATTTTGTAAACTTTACAGGTATTAGTCAGGAACTAACGCCTAAAGAACTTGTTTCAGAAGTAGATTATTGCTTTAAGGGGTTTGATGACATTATGGAACGCCACGGACTCGAGAAAATTAAAACTATTGGAGATGCTTACCTTGCCGTATGTGGTCTTCCGAATGAGAACAAACACCATGCTATTAAAGCAGCCTCTGCAGCACTTGATATTATTAAATTTATAAAAACAAGGAAAGAGGCAGGTGGCTTGTTTGAAATTCGGATTGGCTTACACAGCGGGTCTGTTGTTGCGGGCATAGTAGGATCAAAAAAGTTTGCTTATGATATATGGGGTGATGCTGTTAATACCGCAAGTCGTATGGAAAATTGCAGCGAGGCGGGTAAAATAAATATAAGCGAATCAACCTATCAACTCATAAAAGAGGCTTATAGCTGTAATCACCGTGGAAAAATTGAGGCTAAAAATAAAGGATTGACAGACATGTATTTTATTAATTCATAACTAATTTTATTGTTAAATTGTGGTTTAAAAAATAAGGAAGGAATATGCGTGTTAAATTATTTATGTGGTTTGTTATTAGCTGGCTTAGTGTTTCTCTAATTAATGCACAGCCTGATACAATTTATACTTATTATAAAAGTATGAATGATGCAGAGATCAGGCTTATTGCGTTTAAGGATTCTGAAAATGATCTTCAGCTAAAAATAATCCAACTGGATCTAATCAATAGCAATAGAAAAAAATTCAATGCAGAAAATGTTATGCTTGATATTCTTGCTTCGAGGGTAGCTAATAAGATGTGCAGGGAAGCTTCGGAAAATAACTTTGCAGGCCATTGGAATATGGCTGGTGAAAAGCCCTATCACCGCTATGCTTTTGCGGGAGGCAAAGATCACATTACAGAAAATGCTTCAGCTAAATGGATTGCGGGCACTTTTGGTTCAGATAAGGAAACAACCTTAAAAACTATGTTGGAATTACATAGTTTATTTATGGCTGAAAAGTCACCTAATGATGGTCATAAAAAAAACTGTATTAACAAAATGCATAATTATGTTGGCATTGGCATGTATGCAAAGGGACATCAGTTTAGTTATTACGAAGAATTTATTGACAGATATTTTAAATTTGGAGAGATCCCACAATTGGTTCAACCCGGTGAAAGTTTTTCATTAACTGTTAGTACGCAACCTGAAAAGTATCTGTTATGTCTGCTGGCTTATTATGAAAAAAAACCGGAGTCTATGCTTGTCAAATCTATTAACAGGAAAACTTCATATACCGATTTTTCAAATAAAGAAGCGTTGAGAATTTATCCGTGGGAACTTGCCAAAATGCGCAAAGACCATACCTATACAATTGAACTGAAGTTTACTAAACCAGGTTTATATTATATTCACCTATATCAAAATAATACGGAGATAAAAACCGAGAAAACATTTGATACAGATGGTAAAGTGGAAGGAAGTGGAATTGTTATTAAAGTGGAATAGGGTAAATTAAATTGGTCATTTAAATTGGAATTAACATTACTCTTTTATATTTTAATATCCATATTCTACATTTCTATTTCTTTTACGATAAACCGGATTTTATAAAGGTTAAAGACTATAGTAAGGTGCAAGCGTAAAGGACAACACAACAATCATCGACAGGCAGATAATATAACAGAAAAAGTAAACCATTTTGACAAGTGCCCAACATACAGACTATATCACAAACGGACAACGAGTAAGCCGACAATCTTTGCCAACCCTTCCGTATTTTTTATTTTTTCTCACCGCACATTTGGCAGATTTGGTTTTGCCCAACACACAAATAAATGCAATTGAAACAGCAGCGTAAAAATTGTTGAATGCGAGATTAGAATTTCCGAATAGTTCATTGGCAGATTTATATGACCCGTTGACAATGCCACCATCATTAGTAAAAGCACATAATGAATTACACAAAGCAGTTGATTTGGCATACAAACCACAACCATTTACAAGTGAAGCCAACAGAATGGTGTTTCTATTTGAACTATACGGAAAATATACGGCAGACCTGTTTACAAAAGAGAAGCCGAAGAAGGGAAAAAAGCTAAGACCTTAGCATATTTTTGAGTAAACTTGCACATTGTAATAGAAATGAATAGGACACCATATTTTGATTATATAGAAGAAAAATTAAATCTTCTTGCATTGAGAATCAATGTAAGAGGTAGATTAAATATTCTTAATCTTCACGTTCATTCAGAAAATTTTTACCTTCATTTTTTTAATGACTTGTTTGACTGGAAACTTGAAAACTTAAATAAAAGTCAACAAAATGTCGAGGCTATTGATTTAATTGACCATACTAACAAATTTACAATTCAAATTTCAGCAACAAATACGAAAACCAAGATTGAATCAGCACTTAGCAAAAATATTCTAAAAAAATATCCTACTTAGCGTTTCAAGTTCACTTCAATTTCTAAAGACGCAACGGATTTAAGAAAATCAACCTTTTCTAACCCTCACAATTTAGCATTTGTTCCCAAGGATGATATTTACGATACGGCATCAATTCTAAACCATATAATTTCCCTGTCGGTTGAAAAACAGAAACAGGTTTATCAATTTATAAAGCAAGAATTAGGTAACGAAATAGATGTTGTCAAATTAGATTCTAATTTGGCATCAATCATAAACATACTTTCTACAGAGGATTGGGATAATACTGAAAATTCTAATCAGATAAATAGCTTTGAAATTGACCGTAAAATCAACCATAACAATTTGATTACTTCAAAACTCATTATTGATGATTACAGTCTGCATTATGGTCGTGTGGATAAAATTTATACTGAATTTGATTCTTTAGGTTTAAATAAAAGTAGTTCCGTCTTAGGGAATATTAGAAAGGAATATGTTAAAGCAAAAGGCATTTTAAATGATGATAATTTATTTTTTGAAGTCCTTAAGAAAGTTCAAGAAAAAATTCAGTCCAGTGCAAATTATGTTCAAACTCCTATTGATGCGTTAGAATTGTGTGTTAATATATTAGTTGTAGATGCTTTTATTCGTTGCAAGATTTTTGAAAACCCTGAAAATTACAACTATGCTACTACCTGATAATATACATCCCGAAAATAGCATTTATTACAATGGTGCGTTTGTGTTGGAGGTATTGCAAAAACAATCTTCTCAAAGCATTCTTGATTTATATCAAATTGTAAAAACAAAAAGAAATATGTCTTTTTCGGTTTTTGTTCTATGCCTTGACTGGTTATATTTATTGAATGTTGCCCAATTAAATACTAAAGGAGAAGTGATTTTATGTTCTTAAAAACATTAACTATATCAAGCGAAAGTAAAGTTATCCGTGAAATTGAATTTCATAGTGGACTTAATTTAATCGTTGATGAAAGTGATGCACAAATTACAGGCAATAGCGTAGGAAAAACTACAGTTCTTAAACTCATAGACTTTTGCTTAGGTGCAAATCCTAAAAATATTTATGTAGACCCAGAAACTAAACGTCAAGAATATAAATTAGTAAAAGATTTTCTAATAAATCAAAAAGTTTTAATCACTCTTGTTTTAACACAAGACCTGAACAATGCAAATGCAGCGGAAATTGTAATTGAAAGAAATTTTTTATCCCGAAAAGCAATTATTAGGAAAATAAATGGTGAGCCTTATACAGAAGATGAATTTGAAATACAACTTGGTAAATTAATTTTACCAAATCATCTTTCCGAAAAACCCACATTTAGACAAATCATATCTCACAACATACGCCATAAAGACCAAAGCATTAATAACACCTTAAAAACACTTGATGGTTTTACAACGGA
This sequence comes from Bacteroidia bacterium, assembly GCA_014376805.1. Lineage (GTDB taxonomy): Bacteria > Bacteroidota > Bacteroidia > UKL13-3 > UKL13-3 > B1. The sequence goes on along the minus strand of JACMQU010000017.1, from coordinate 14,923 downwards.
TGCGGAATATGAAACACTTTATCTGTTCCTGTTTGGCTGTGATTTTACAAAAGGAAATAGTAAACAAGAAATTTTAGCAAAATTAAAACAAGAAGATACATATAAAGGTCGACTAGAAAAAAATCAAACAAAAACGGCTTACGAAACTACCCTTGCATTAATTAACAATGACATTGAGGAGTTAAATAAAAGGAAATCTACTTTTAATTTAAACGAAAATTTTGAAGCTGATTTAGATAAATTGAATCATTTAAAATACGAAATAAATAAGGTTAGTTCTAACATTGGAAGACTTAACATCAGAAAAAATTTAATTAAAGAGACAGAACAAGAATTAAACGATAGTGTTTCAAAAATTGATATTAAACAATTAGAACTTATATATCAGCAGGCAACAAGTCAAATTACTGGTATTCAAAAAACATTTGATGATTTAGTAAATTACCATAATCAAATGATTGTAGAAAAGGCAAAATTTATCACAAAAGAATTACCAAGTCTGGAGAAGAGTATTGCTGAAAAAAGTGAATCGTTAAAAAAATTATTATCGGAAGAAAAAAAATTAGCATCGGTTATTTCTAAAAGTGAATCGTTTGAAGAACTGGAACTGCTAATTATTGAGATTAATGAGAAGTTTAGAAAGAAAGGCGAGTATGAAAATGTTATTCAACAATTAGAAGAGGTTGAAAACAATATGAAGGATTACAACAAACAATTAACTGAAATTGATGATGAACTTTTTTCAGATGATTTTGAACAAGTTGTAAAAACACAATTAAACAAGTTTAATAAATATTTTGCGGCTATTTCAAATAATTTATATGGAGAGCAATATGCTTTGAAGTATGACATTGTTACTAATAGAAAGAATCAACGACTATATAAATTCAATGCATTTAATACAAATCTAAGTTCAGGTAAAAAACAAGGAGAAATTTCTTGTTTTGATATAGCTTACACCTTGTTTGCTGATGAAGAAAATATTCCTTGTTTGCATTTTTTGCTCAATGACAAAAAGGAGTTAATGCACGACAATCAATTAGTAAAAATTGCAGACTTCGTAAATAAAAACAACATTCAATTCGTAGCTTCTATTTTAAAAGACAAACTCCCAGAAGAATTGAATGACGAGAAATATTTTGTTGTAAAACTTTCTCAATCAGATAAGCTATTTAGAGTTGAGAATAAATAGACCTCAACGCATTTTGCAAACACATTTAAAAACCTGCTTGCAAAGCCGAGCCAAAAGAAAAATTGAATTAATCACGATAGCTCGGGACCAACGCTTTAAAAAAAATTAAAAAATACGCAACACACAGTCGACACTCAATGACACGACAACTGAATAACGAAAATGGTTTACAAGCACAGTGAACAGAACGCCAACACCGACCCAAAAGGCGGGGTTGCGTGTTTCCAAATACAGTTTTGCGAGTAATCAAACTTTAGATTTTCAAATCAAGTTTTATAGTAAAAGTCACGCTCTTCGGCTAACTGTAAAACGAGGTAATGGATTTTTAGAAGTTCAATAGAATGTAGCTATGCCCACTAACTGAATTGCGTTTGAGTTTTAACTTCAAATGAATTGCTTTACATTTTAACACAATTGAATATGGAAATAAATGTAATAACACAAAAAGTTATCGGAGCTGCAATAGAAGTTCACCGTGCATTAGTTCCTGGTTAGTTAGAGCCGGAATTTAAAGAGTGTTTGGCTTATCGGTAAAGAATATTTGAATCCTTGTTTGTTGAAAATGAAAAACCAATTCCAATTGTAAATTAATTAATTGCTACTGATAAATACAATTGCTTAAAGGGGGTGATTATGCGAAAGGTTTATGTTTTTTTTTAACCACGGCGGAAGATAAAAAAAGTCAATGAGAAAGAAGAGAAAACATTGGCGAACTCCGACGTGTGTAAGTAATAAAATGCAATTGCGTTAAGTGGAAATTTGCGCGTTTAGGTAAAGGTTTTAAATGATAGATGAAACTTGCCTCAGCTATTCAGAAACACCAACTGTTTGTTTTCATCCAGTGCGAGTAAAATAGTTGAATCTTTTTTTATTTTATCCATCAATATTTCTTTAGATAACTCATTCAGTATTTTTCTTTGCAATACCCGTTTTAATGGTCTTGCACCGTATTGTGGGTCATAACCTAATTGTGCGAGCCAATCGAGTGCTTCTTCTGTTGCGCTGAATTGTATGCCTTGGTCTGCTAACTTTTTCTGAATTTCTTTAAACTGCAATTCTACAATTTGTTTCAGATCATCGCGGGTTAAAGGGGTAAACATAATCACATCATCTATTCTATTTAAAAATTCAGGCCTGATAGTACGTTTCAATAAATCCATCACACTGGTTTTGGTTTCAGCAATTACTTCATCCTTATTAGCTTCATTGTAATTTTCAAATTTTTCCTGAATGATATTAGAACCGATATTAGAAGTCATAATGATGATAGTATTTTTAAAATTCGCGATTCTGCCTTTGTTATCGGTTAACCTGCCATCGTCCAAAACCTGCAACAGAATATTGAAAACATCAGGATGTGCTTTTTCAATTTCATCAAGTAAAACAACACTATAAGGTCTGCGGCGAATGGCTTCCGTTAACTGTCCACCTTCCTCGTAACCTACATAGCCCGGAGGCGCACCAATGAGGCGGCTAACTGTATGTTTCTCCTGGTATTCGCTCATATCTATTCGTACCAAAGCGTTTTCCTGGTTAAACAAATATCCGGCCAGTGCTTTAGCTAATTCTGTTTTTCCAACGCCTGTTGTGCCTAAAAATATAAATGAACCAATAGGTCTCTTAGGATCAGACAAACCCGCCCTGCTTCTTCTAATGGCATCGCTGATGGCAACTATTGCTTCTTCCTGCCCAACCACGCGTTGATGCAATTCATCTTCAAGATGCAATAACTTTTCGCGTTCACTTTGTAACATTCGGGTAACCGGCACACCTGTCCAACGGCTCACCACATCCGCAATATCTTCGCTATCTACTTCCTCTTTCACCATTGCTTTATTAACCTGCAACCCCTGTAATTTTTCTTTCAGTTGCGTAACCGTTGTTTCAGCTTCTTTAATGCGGCCATAACGGATCTCAGCTACCTTACCAAAATCACCTGCACGTTCAGCCTGTTCGGCTTCCACTTTTAAATTATCTATTTGCTGTTTAGCAGCCTGTATTCCGTCTACCAGCGTCTTTTCGCCTTGCCAGATCGCTTTTAAGGTATTACGTTCCGCTTGCATATTAGCGATCACTTCACTCAGTTCTTTTACTTTAAGCGTATCACCTTCGCGTTTAATGGCCTCCCGTTCTATTTCAAGCTGCATAATGCGTCTATCAAGCTGATCTAACTCTTCGGGTACAGAGTCGATTTCGAGCCTTAATTTAGAGGCGGCTTCATCCATTAAATCAATTGCCTTATCAGGTAAAAAACGATCTGAGATATAACGTTGGGATAATTCAACGGCAGCAATAATTGCTTCATCTTTGATCCTTACTTTATGATGCACTTCATAACGTTCTTTCAGGCCACGCAAAATAGAGATAGCAGATTCAGTATCCGGCTCTTCCACATATACTTTCTGAAATCTTCTTTCGAGTGCTTTATCTTTTTCTATATATCTCTGATACTCGGCCAATGTAGTTGCGCCAATAGCGCGCAACTCACCGCGTGCTAATGCTGGCTTTAAAATATTTGCCGCATCCATTGCGCCCTCACCTCCTCCACCTGCACCCACTAAGGTATGAATTTCATCAATGAATAAAACAATATCACCATCGCTTTGGATTACTTCTTTTATAACTGATTTCAATCTTTCTTCAAACTCCCCTTTATATTTTGCCCCGGCAATTAAGGCACCCATATCTAATGAAAAAACGCGTTTAGTTTTTAAATTTTCAGGAACATCTCCATCAACTATGCGGTGTGCCAGCCCTTCGGCAATAGCAGTTTTACCTACACCCGGTTCACCTATAAGAATAGGATTATTTTTTGTTCTGCGAGATAAGATCTGAAGCACTCTCCTGATCTCTTCATCACGCCCGATTACAGGATCCAGTTTACCTGCTTTTGCGAGATCATTTAAATTTTTCGCATATCTGTTAAGTGAATTATATTGTGCTTCGGCACCTTGTGAGGTAACCTTAGCCCCACCCCTTAAGTTAGTTATTGCAGCCTTCAGATCCTTTTCATTTATGCCCGCATCTTTTAACAAACTACCAACGGCATCGTTTGTGTTCAGCAAGCCTAACAGCAAATGTTCTACCGCAACAAATTCATCCCCAAAACTTTTTAAATACCCTTCTGCTTTTGTTAAAGCTAGGTTGGCCTGTGAAGATAAATACGGGGTGCCATCACCAGATACTTTTGGATAACCGGCAATTATCGCATCTAATGCCTGAATTAAACGAGAGGTATTGGCATTAACTTTTTTCATCAGAAATGAGATTGTTTGTTCATCACTGTCAAGCAAGCCTTTTAGCAGGTGTCCGGTATCAATGGCTTGCTGCTGGTTATTTAGAGCGATTTGCTGAGCCTGTTGAACAGCATCCTGTGCTTTGATGGTAAAATTATTGAAATTCATATACGATTATTTGATAAACTACTGTAATTATAACCCGCTAATTTATATAATACAAAAGGAAGTGCTGATTTTATTAGTTACATAATTGCCATGCAATTTAATAAAGTAACCCTCAACTTTCTGATTACTGGTTTCAATGGGCCTATCAAAAATAATTCCAAAAAATTTTACGGAAAAATTGTCTTAACAGTGTGCAATAGTTCAGCATTATGGCTCATATAAAAATAAAACGTGTTTAACAGGTTTTTCTAAAACACCTATAATTTGTTAATACCTAAGATAAAAAACAGGGATGAATATTTTTTACAGGATAGTAATTGGCTGTTCAACAGTAGCATGAATTATTATAAAAAATCATCGTTAATATGAAAACCTCTTATTAGAAATTTGTTTTTCTTATTCGGCAGAAGTTGTTTTGTACCTTATATTTGCGGCTCAAACAATATTAATGGATAGTATAGCACAAAGGGTTCATTCCATAAACGAACCACAAACCATTGCCATGTCGAAGTTGGCCCGGGAGTTAATGGCTACCGGTGTAGATGTTGTAAATTTAAGTTTGGGTGAACCGGATTTTGAAACGCCGGCTCATATAAAACAAGCTGCTAAAGATGCCATTGACAACAACTTCACTTACTATACACCTGTGGCAGGCAACCCTGACTTACGACAGGCTATATCGGCAAAGTTTTTAAGGGATAGCGATCTGCATTATACACCCGATCAGATAGTGGTAACAACAGGTGCCAAACAAGCTATTATGAATACCATTATGGCCATTATTGATCCATTAGATGAAGTTATTATACCAACACCTTATTGGGTTAGCTATTCGGAAATGGTAAAGTTGATGGGTGGCGTACCAGTATTTGTTTCAGGCATTTTAGCAAATAATTATAAAATAACAGCGGAACAACTGGAAGCCGTTATTACGTCAAAAAGTAAAGCATTTTTATTTTCTTCACCTTGTAATCCAACCGGATCAGTTTATAGTTATTCAGAACTTGAATTATTGGTTAAGGTGTTTGAAAAACATCCACAGATTTTTATTATAAGCGATGAAATATATGAGTATATAAATTTTGTTGGCAAGCATGTTAGCATAGGTTCATTTGCAAGCATAAGAGACAGGGTTATAACGATTAATGGCTTATCGAAAGGATTTGCTATGACAGGATGGAGATTAGGATACTTAGGGGCTCCTAAATTAATTGCACAAGCTTGCGAAAAAATTCAAGGGCAATTTACGAGTGGCACCAGTTCAATTTCTCAAAAGGCGGCTGTAGCAGCGCTCACCGGCGACCTTACCCCGAGTTATGCAATGGTTGATGCATTTAAAAGAAGAAGAAAATTATTTCATGAAGGGCTGGAGACTATCCCCGGTTTGATTTGTAATAACCCGGATGGTGCTTTTTATTTTTTCCCGAATATATCAGCCTACTTAGGTAAAAGTTTTGAGGGCAAAAAAATGAATACGGCCACCGATCTTTGTTTATATCTGCTTAATCATGCACATGTATCTGTAGTAACAGGTGAAGCGTTTGGTGAACCAAATTGTATCAGGATAAGTTATGCGGCAAGTGAAGAAAAATTAACGAAAGCCATAGGAAGAATAAAGAATGCATTGGGTGAATTGATAATTTAAGATGTGCGATAGATGTACGATAGGATTTGTTAGGACTGTTAAATTAGAATGATAAACATTTGGATTTATGAATTGGTAATTTAATATGATGAAAGAAGAAATAACACACAGCACAAAACAAATAGGTGTGAACACAATCGCTTTAATTGATGAATTACCAAATAAGCATTTGGGTTGGATAGTTGCAAAACAAATTGTAAAATGCGGCACCTCTTATGGGGCAGATTATAGTGCGGCCAGTTGTGCAAAATTAACTGCTGATTTTACTAATAAACTAAAAATTACAAAAGAAGAAGCTGATGAAACTTTGTATTGGATTAACATTATGGAAAGTAAAATGATCGGAATTAAATCCTTAAAATATTAAAAAAATAAAATTCTTATATCGTAATTATAAATATCGTAAATAATAAAGTGGATGAAAAATATAATAAACAAATTTGAAGGATTAAAAGTATTGGTAATTGGTGATGTAATGCTGGATGCATACCTGATAGGGCATGTGGAAAGGATTTCGCCGGAAGCACCCGTGCCAGTGGTGGCAGTTACCAATAAAGAGTACCGTTTGGGAGGTGCCGCCAATGTTGCCCTAAACCTTGTTGCCCTTGGAGCAAAACCTATACTTTGTTCTGTTATTGGCGACGATGTGGAAGGCGATGAATTAATAAAACTGCTGGAAAAAGCGGGGATACATGCTTCGGGCATTGTTAAGTCTAAAGATAGAGTTACAACTACAAAAACAAGGGTGATCGCACAAAATCATCAGATGCTCAGAATTGATAATGAGATTATAGATCAGTTAAATGAATATGATGCATTTGTTTTAAGTAAGCTCATCAATAAAGATTTACTGCCAGGAGCACAAGTTATAATTTTTGAAGATTATGATAAAGGGGTAATTACTCCGTTACTGGTTTCGCAGGTAGTTGAAAATGCAAATAAAATAGGTATTAAAGTAGCGGTTGATCCAAAGAAAAGAAATTTCTTAAGTTATAAAGGGGTTGATTTGTTTAAGCCTAATTTAAAAGAATTGCGTGAAGGTTTTAAGCGGGATGCTGATCCTTCTGACAAAGGTGAATTTGAACTGGCCGTTATGGACCTGATGAAAGTTATGGGACTAAAAAACATTATGGTTACTTTAAGTGAAAGAGGTGTTATGATAAGCGATGGCATTACCTTTGAGTATTTACCGGCACATATTAGAAAGATAGCAGATGTAAGCGGAGCGGGAGATACTGTGATAAGCGTTGCGGCCTTATGCCTTGCATTGGGCTTAAGCAATAAAGAAATTGCCTCCCTGGCAAATTTAGCCGGCGGCTTGGTATGCGAAGAAGTTGGTGTGTTTCCAATTGATAAAATGAAACTGATTGAAGAAGCGGAGAAGATTTAGTAAGGGTGTTATTGAATTAATAAATTCTTATTAATCTAAGATAATTATTTTGTTAATGAGTGGTGTCTTTTTTATTAAATAATTACTGTTTGATAACTTCAAAGACACCGTTACATAAAATGTTTTGCATTAAAAAAGGTTGAATCAATTTATCTTCAAACTTATTAAACCAGAGACCTATTAATAAAAAATGACTTTAAAATTGAAAATCTTCAAATAGGGAATTTGAAATATAATGAATAAAAAAACAAAATGGTTCAAAGGGCTAATTAATTATAAATAAGATAAATAAGCGAAATTATTTTAAGTTAAATAAACTTGTCCTACATCTACACAAAATTATACCCACCCATACTAAAATCCCCAAAATAAGGTCGGATTTACCCAGATTAAGTGCCTTATTTGATTCCCGTTAAATGGCCTTCCAATGGTTTAAAACGGTTCAAAATAAAGGACTTTAACTTTTTCATTTAAAATTTTTGAATTTGGTGAGATTTTTGAATTTAAATAAATATTATTTAACTAATTAATCAAAAAAAAACAAAATGAAAATGAAAATTATTCTTATTACGGCCGTTATCGCAATTGGTGCTGCTGTAATTACAAAATCAACTTTTACTGAAGAAGCAAAAGCTGGTACACCTTTAGTCATCACTTCAATGGAACAGATGGATGGCTGGCCAGAAGCATCACGCATGGCTGTTGAGGAGATTACAGCAAAATATGGTAAGGCTGATATAATAGCTCCTGATGAAATGATTTGGATGAATAAAGGAATCTGGAAAAAAATCTGCATTAACAAAAAAGATATAAAACACAGTTTTCCTATTGAGCATACTGACATGATGCAAACCACTATTATGTATAAAGTTCCTGAAGATAAAATGGATGAACTTGGCGCTTTTGATGGGAGTGTAACTTTTGACCGGACACAGGGATTTATGAGTGCCCGTTGCGACAAGGAAGCTAATAATTTTTTAGCTCTTAACTTAGCCCATGATATAATAACCGGGAAGAAAACCGTTGAAATGGCACGTATGGCTTACGGAGATATTATTAAAGAAAAAATGAATGGCGGTAATCCCGAATACATGCAAAAACTAACTTTCGCTACAGCAGATAATGCGGCAGATCCGGATAAAAACACAACTGGTTTAACTAAAGAAGATGTGATGAAAGCTGTTAAGAAAAACGGTGGTAAATAAATATTTTTAAGATAATATGAAGTTGTAAAAATAAAATGCGGTGAGGGTGGTAAATTAATCCTTACCGCATTTTTTTTTAAAGAATAACTTTTATTAGAAGGTAATTTTAGTAACACTTTTCCTAAAACTACAAACCACACCCAATCCACCATTAACGTTTGAATATTGCTGAAATGGTTCGCTAAAAGGATCATCACCAGCATAAGCCAGTCTGCGTAAATGGTATTCATAATAATGCACATCCGTATTTAAAAGATAAATAAAATAATCGGCACTATCGGTTGAATTAAATTTATATTGATACGACTGAAACTGTGCGTTAAGCTGATTGCCCTCATTATTTTCATCATTAAACATTTCGTCGCCAATAACATTTGTAAAGGTATCTGTTGCTGAAAAATAAACGCGTGTTTGCAGATGAATGCGGTAATAATTTTTTATTCCCTGTTCATCTTTCCAGTTCATGTTAAACAATACCTCTGATTCGTCTTGTGCAGGCCCTTGAATAGATTGTGCTTTAACACTTGTTAAACTGGTAATATGAGCCGGAATACTTGTTGTACCTTTTACACTAAGTGCTCCAGATTGAGCGGTAACAGTATAAGTTCGTGATGCTATAATAGGAAACAAATTCTGACTAAGGATGTATTTATTAGATTTAAGATTGAATGGAACAATTGCAGTTAGAAGCCCATTGCTAATTTTTACATCGGCATTCGATACGGTTAAATCCTTGTTGCTTAAAGTCGTTCCAAAAACAGGTACCGATTTAGTAACCTGAACCTCAATAACAGAATCATCGGGTGATAAAAAACAATACAATACAAGTTGAGCTTCAACATTGGGTAAATTAACCTCTGTTACCGGTTTAGGTCTGCATGAACTCAATAGCGTGATAAAACTAATAAGCAATACCGCTAACACAAAATTTTTAATAGGTATATTTATCATGGTGGTTATTATTAAAATTTGATGTTGTAGGATATGGACGGAATCAATGGAAAAAGGGAAATCTGCGTTAAAGTACGCTTGGTATTAATACCATCAAATGAACTTTCAATATAATAAAAATAAGGGTTGGCTCTATTGTATAAATTGTAAACGCTAAACTCCCAGGTGCGCAAATAATATTTCATTTTTTTTGTTAACTGAATGCCTATGTCCATGCGATGGTAAGCACCCATTCTGAATTGGTTACGACCGGTGTATTGTGAAACTGTATTGCCATTAAAACCCATATTACTACCGGGGCCGGGATTATGAACCGGAGAATTATATTCTGCTACGGGTAAGGTAATTGCATTGCCGGTGCCATAAACCCATACAACTGATAATTTAATAGCACCATGTTCGGTATTTTCCTCTCTTATTTTATAAATACAAACAACAGAAATATCATGTCTTCTATCATACCGTGCCCAAAACTTTTGACCAAAATTGAGAGCATCAAACTGCATCTGTGTCCACGATAAAGTATAACCAACCCAACCGGTTAGCAAACCTGTTTTCTTTTGAAGCAAGAATTCACCGCCATAGCTCCATCCCTTACCTGCCACTATATTTTGCTCCCATGCATAACTGCCTTTATTGGTATTGTTATTACCCGGACCAAGGTCTAAGAAACTGGCACCATCTTTATAGGCAATTATATTTTTTGATTCTTTATAATAACCCTCTATGCTAACAGAAAATTCTTTTTCAACAAAGTCTTTTGCCAGTCCCGCTGCAAGCTGCCAGCCTTTTGTTGGTTTTAAATTGGTTGAAGAAGGAACCCATAAATCGGTTGGCAAACCCAGGCCTGAATTGGATAATAAATGCACATACTGATTCATAACGGCATACGATGTTTTAATGGCTAAATCGCTTTTTATTTTATACGCCATATTTAACCTGGGTTCAGGCAAAACATAATTGGTATTTTGAGAATTGAAATGCGAAATACGCAAGCCGGGGTTTAGTTTTAATCTTGAACCGAGCTTCATATCATCTTCTATATAAATGGCATTTTCCATGGAAACGACATTACTTTTTACATTTTGATTTTGCCCTGAATAATCATTTTTTGTAACGATGGCGGAAGGCACAAAAACGTGGTAAATAAGGTTAAAGCCGGCTCTTATGTTATGGTTGGGATTGGGCCTGAAATCGAGATCGTGTTTAATAGAAAAATCGGTTATCCCCGAACTATAATTTAAAGAAAAAGTATTGCCGTTAGATTTATTTTCTTCATAGGTATTGAATAAAAAATTACTAAAGATAAGAGAGGTGTTTGCAAATAGTTTATTATTATACAAATGATTCCAACGAAAAGTAGCTGTAGAATTCCCCCATCCCAATCCAAAATCTGAACTTGATTGTTCATATTTTCCTCTCGCATAAAACTTATCCCGGCCAAAATAACCACTTAAATAAATGCGGTTTTTCCGATTAATTTCATAATTAGCTTTTGCGTTCAGATCATAAAAATAATAGCCCGCTTTGGTATCACCGGTTTGAAAAGGTAAAGAAAGTACATCTACATAGGTTCGTCTGCCTGATATTAAAAAAGAAGACTTACCTTTTACAATTGGACCTTCAAGCAAAAGCCTGGACGCGATTAAACCAATGCCTGCTTCGCCATGTAATTTTTCTTTATTACCTTCTTTCATATTCATTTCAATAACTGAAGAAAGCCTCCCACCATACCTTGCGGGGAATCCACCTTTGGTTAGTTCTACACTCTTTAGCGCATCCCCATTAAATAAGCTAAAGAATCCAAACAGGTGATATGCATTATAAACAATGGCATCATCAAGTATAATAAGGTTTTGATCGGGGCCACCGCCGCGCACATAAATTCCGGCACTTCCTTCACTGCCTTTTTGTACACCTGGTAATAACTGTATTACTTTAAGCACATCTTTTTCACCTAGCAAAGCAGGTATATCTTTAATTTGTTCAATAGGTATTTCAATTACACTCATGCGTGTTTCATCAGCAAGTCGTTGCATTTTTTTTGAACCGGTAATTACTACTTCACTTAAAGCATTAGCGGGATCAAGAATTAAATCAAGTTCAATACTTTTATCCAAGGTAACAGAAAAAGCTTTAGGTTTATAACCAACATAAGTAACCACAAATTCATAGATTCCTTCATTTAAGGTAATGCTGTAAAAGCCATAATTATTAGAAATGGTGCCTGCTCTTACAGCAGGTATGGCAATGCTTGCACCCATTAGTGTTTCGGCACTACCTGCTTCCTTAACATACCCGCTAATGGTGAATTTTTTCTGGGCCTGAACCGAAAGGATTGTAGTTACAAATAGTAACAGCATTATGTATTTCATAAATACTAAAATTAATTTTCAAAAAAAACCATATAGTTAAATATAGCCCATTTTAATTTTTGTTGAATTTAATAACGATTGTTTTTAAAACTTATTCTTCCACATCATACTTTCAACAGGTTTCACCGTTCTTTTATTGTACTTGGCATTTTTGCGTGTGTTGTACATTGATTCAATTTCACCTTTTACTTCAAAATAAATAAGCTGGCCAATAGGCATACCTGCATAGATGCGAACCGGCTGCAGGCAAGAAATTTCTAATGTCCAGGTATTACAAAAACCCACATCGCCTTTGCCTGCAGTAGCATGTATATTAATACCTAAGCGTCCTGTACTGCTTTTGCCTTCCAGAAAGGGCACCTGCTTGTGTGTTTCTGTGTACTCTGCCGTAACGCCCAGATAAAGCGTATCCGGTTGCAATACATAGCCTTCCTGCGGAATTTCGAACAGTTCTATTTTATTATGTTCGCGAGCATCCAGAACCCGGTCTTTATAACAAGCAAGATGCCTGCCAAGGTGCACATCATAACTGTTTGTTCCCAGGCAATCTTTTCTAAATGGTTCAATCAGAATATTGCCTGCTTCTATTTCTTCAAGGATTTTTTTATCGGAGAGTATCATTAATTAAAATTTTAACAAATTAAAGTCTTCGCTTTTCAAATATTAAAATTATTTTGCTAAACTTCAATAACAATCTAATATGGTACAAGCAGACAATCTTGGAATTGGTAGCAGGGTTAAGCACCCCACCTACGGAGACGGTGTAATTGTGAATGTAAAAACATCGCATTACCAGGTAACATTTATAAACGAGGGCCGCAAAGATATTCCGCGCCTTAGCAATGAAATGGAAATTGTGGAGGGAATTGAGCCTCCTGATGACCTGATAAGCAATATGGAACTTGAACAAACATTAATGCGCATTTTAAGGAAATGGACCGAAATGCCCGAGCATGTTAGTCTTGGCAGTAAGTGGACAAATGGCAAAATGATATTACAACCCGGTGATAAGGAAATGAGTAATAAGGAAATCCCTATTGATACTTTTTTTCATAAAATAGTAATGCTGCGTGACCGGATCAGGGTTTTAGAACAACGCATCAATGCGCACGACAAATTAAGCGATGAAGACAAGGTAAACATGCAACAATACATTACCAGAATTTATGGATCGCTTACAACTTTTAATGTATTGTTTAAATTTCCCCATGATCAGTTTACTGGCGAAAAAGGCGGCAAAGATTAAGATGTTTGCTCTGTGGCGTAATAAGCTTGATTAACAGATTTTTTCTCTTATTTGGTTTTGTTTTTTTATCAGCATTGATTATACATCTTTAATGGTTGCTTTTTTAAAACATATAAATTAAAAAGCGAAGGCCCCGTATTTTATTGAATACGGGGCCTTCGCTTTTTAATTTATGCTTCTATTAATTCCTATCAGCCTCCATAATTTTAAGGAACCTGATGGTATCATTTACTTTTAATCGAACCAGGTACATGGAGCTTGCTGTCTGTATCTGATCTGCATCAAATGTAAACTCATACAATCCTGATGCATATGATTCACCGGTTACAAAAGTTTTAATCAATCTGCCTGTCATATCAAATATTTCAAGACTAACAGATGAAGCTTCATGTAAGTTAAAAGAGATTAGTGTGCGGCCATGGAACGGATTTGGATACACACTCATATCAAACTTACCGGCCAGTACACTTTGCAAGCCAACAGTTTTAACCTGAACATTTATCAATGAATCATTAGAACATCCGTTTGCATTTGTTGCCTGCAAATTAACTGCGTAGAATTTATTGCTTGCATAGGTATGAACCGGGCTTTGAACCTTACTTGAATCGCCATCACCAAATGTCCAATGATATGTTAAACCGCTCAATTGTGGAGTAAAGGTTACAATACCCTGAGACTGTGAAGTAGTAAAGCCTGCGTTTGGAAGTGGGTTGATTGTTATAGTATCTGCACCCAAAGTAGAGCAACCGGTAGTAACAATTGAATCGTTAATGATAACAACTCCAGTGCCAATACCACTCCATTTAATGGTTACATTGTTTGTTCCCTGACCAGTCACAATTGAACCATTAAATACACTCCATGTGTAATTGCTTGCCGAGTTACCTTCTACGCTATAATTCTCTATAGAATTGTTACAAGCTTTAAGCACACCTGTTATAGTCCCGGCCGGAGAAGCACTAATATTTGTGGTAAATGCAGTTGCAGTTGCATGACAACCTGTAATTGTATTTGAATCCATTACATTTAATACGCCGGTGCCGGCATTAGTCCACAATACAGTTACTACATTGGTTCCTGCACCCGAAATAATTAATCCGTTGGTTACAGTCCATGTAAATTGTCTGCCCGAATTACCAGGTGTATTGTAAACAACTTTCTCGCCAGTACAAACCGCCACTTTACCTAAAATTACAGGTGTAGGTATAGGGTTAATAATAACATTTTTAGGCAACGATATACTAACACAACCGGTAGTGGCAGATGAATCTTTAACATACAAAGTACCTGATGCAAATCCAGTATTCCACGTAACATTAACTGATGATGTACCTTGACCGCTTTGCACTACTCCATTAGAAGCAGTCCATAAATAAACCCGGTTTTGATTAGCAGGTAAATTGTACGCATAAGTTCCATTTTCACAAACCTGACCTGCACCAGAGATAACAGGATTAGGATTTTCGTTTATACTAACTATAAATGTTGAAGAAGTTGCTTTACAACCGTTTGCAT
>JACMQU010000174.1 GCA_014376805.1 Bacteroidia bacterium | reverse complement strand
GCTTGTATTATTTCTTCGCTTTCCTTCATTACTTATTCGGTTTATGCATTGTCAATGCCATTTTATATTCAGCTTCATAAGGCAAGTTTAATTGAGATACCATTTCTGGAATTGCTAATGACCAACTTACGTAGTAATAAGCTAAAATATGGTAGCCTGAAAAAGTTTTGCCTTTAACTAAGTTTATTCTGTAGTCGTCCTTGTCAGGTCTATAGCCTTGAGTTCCTTGTGTTGCAATTTCAAAAGCAATCTTTTTAATTTCCTCTTTTGTTTTATCTTCAAAAAACTGCAATGCATCAACCATAAACATGGCGACAGCCATGTTTATACCTATTTGCTCTTGTGATTTTTGAAATTTGTCCATTTCCCTTTGTTTGTAAGGGTCTTTGGACTCTAAATCAAAAGGATCTTTTTCAATTGAAGATAGCAGGTTGTCAACATCTGTTCTTTTGGTTCTATACTCATGTTCATCAACAAGTTCAAAGTTTTTGTCAAGCTTTAAGTCTTCAGCCCAATGTAGAACCAATTCATATTCTTCAGCAGGTTCTTTGTCATCTTTGTATTGAAGATACTCGTCATAAAAATTTGTCGCATGTTTGAATTCTATTGATGTTGCATTAAAATCTTTGATAAAATCAAAACCAAATAATTCTTTGAACTGAATTGCATTTACTAAATTGTAAACCTTGCTTTTTGAGATGATATCCTTTGGTGAGAGTTCAACAATCTTTTTGTCAGTTACAGCCTTAAGGCCTTCTTGCAACATATTGTAGAGAGAGATAAATTGAAAAGGTCTGAGTTCTGCGAATTCATTATAAAGGAAATTTTCAATAAACAAGTCAATTGGCGTATTGAATATTTGGCGGTTCATGCCTTCAAATAAATTCGAACAATAATCCGCAATTGACTTTTCAGAAACTCCCATTTTGTTGAATTTTTTGATTGTCGGTTCAAGTCCTTTTATGAATTCTGTTTTATGATTCTGAGTAGAAATAAATAATTGGTTTAACTCACCTTTTCTTGCTTCAATAACAAAATCTAAATGCACCAATTCATGCATAATTAAATGTTCAACCGCTGGGTAACTTGGTTTGTATTTTACAATATGAGTTTCTCTGTCATAGTTTTCGGCAAACTCAAATTTTGCGGCAGTTGGAATTTCTTCATCTTGAATAATGTCAATTTTTCTGTCATCATCAAATTCAAGTTTATGTCTGTATTCTCTGAATATTTTTTTGCCAGTATCAGTTGCAATTATTTTTTTAGAAATTTCGAAAGATTGTCTTACAGAGTTCTGATATAAAACATCCTTACTTTTATTCAGTTTAATTGCTTGAATGGTGCTGTAAAAAGCAGACTGCAAGTCTGCTTCCATTTCAGCAATCATTCCTAATGCAAAATGAGTGTTTGCATATTGGTCGTTAATCTTTAATGCTTCATAAAAGTATTTTTTGGCTTCCTCCAATTTGCCTTGCTGCATAAGGTTTGCACCAATATTGTTTATGGTGATATTGTCCTTTGGATTTGCAATTAGTGCTTGGTCATAATATTTCATTGCAGTTGGAATATCATCTTTGAACTTAGCAAAAATGTTACCCATCATAAGCAATGCCCATCCATTTTTTGAATCCCAACGTAATGCATCAATTATGCAATTTATTGCTTCTTCTTGGTCTCCTTCGTCCGACAGTATTTGTCCCATAATTCGGTGGTATTCCGAATTTGTTGGATTTATTTCAATAAGTTTTTTTAGGATTGGTTTTGCCTCTGAGTATTTCCCTTTTTCGCAAAGGGCTACAGTTTTTTTGTAGTCGGCTTCCTGCGAGATAATGGTCGGGGTGTCGATTTCTATTTGTACCCAACCGTTGTCAATGTTTACTTTTGGCTTGTAAGGGCCGTAAGTATAATATTTTTCTAAAGTACTGGTAATTAAATTATTATCCCCCCCCCCCCCTCCCATTAGTTCAGGAAAAATGGTTAATAAAAAGTCGTCTATTTTGTGGATGATTTGCATCGAAATTAATTCTTGATTTTTGTTAGTGCTTTTTTTATCCCTTGAGTTGCCAAAGGATCATTGTCTACTGCTTCTATTACCTTGTCACATAGCCATAAAGAAATGTACTCCTCTTCTGATGAGTTTAAGAATTTGGCAAGTTTTACAACTTGCTCTCTATTTAAATTTCGCTCACCTCTTTCAGCTTTACTCATTAATGCAGTGTCAACCTCAATATGAGCTGCTACTTGTCTAAGTAGCAGATTTTGCTTCTCTCTCGTTTCTCTAATTTTCTGTCCTAAGTAACTCACGTTTCTGTATTTTGACTTGTCAAGAAGTGTCAAATGTATTAATTATTTTCGGAATGTCAATCCGTGCGATAGTAAAATATTAGCTCTTCTGGTTTTGCGCAGGGTCGGCTTATTTGTCGGGCAAAACCAAATGTGCTAAAATGTGCGGCTGGCTTTTTTACTGTCGGTTGATGGTTGCACAGTCGGTCTTTTAGGGTTGCTTGTAACTCCCCAGCCTTACCTGATTTTAATTCCAGATGCAACTACCTCCCCCTATTCAACAAAACCTTGACCTAATAACTCACCCCCTTACCCGATTTAATAAGCACATGATAAACCCCATCTACCAGCTCATTCATATCAACACTTACCTCTTGGTTCAGGCCTTGTATGTTTTTGCTCATTACTGTTGCTCCTAATAATTTAGATGCAACTACAATGGCCGATCTAGCGTCACTTCACTCTCCTCTTAAACGAATATAAACTAAGAAAATTAAAGCACCAAATTACAACCAATCCTGTCATAGCAAATGCATCTTGTTAAGAGATTCTGCTGCTTCTCATTCACGAAACACTTCTTAGTAATTTGTAACCGGTGTTTTTTTAAAGTCGGCAATCTGACTCAAATATCTTTGGAGTTGGCAACATTAAGAGTGATTTCATGATTTTCATTAATTACCTCATTATAGAACTCGACTTCGAATCCCCCCTTTTTGCAAAGAGAAAAAATTTCTTGCTTATGAATATCTTGTAACCGAGCACCAAAAATAATTACTTTGAAACAGTCTTTCGGTATTCTTATTTTTCGGTCTTCATCTGAGGCTGGTGTATTATAGAATTTATGCGTTCGATATTCTTCTTCAAAACTCCATTTAAGTTCTTTAGAAAATACTTGCTTAAAATGCTCTTCATCAAAGCTATCACTAGGTAAAATGTCTGGTAATTCCTCATAATAAACTACTTCTCCACCTCCACCTAGATATTTAAACATTTTTTTTGTGTCGAAACCAATACAATAGCCTTGATGATTATCTGAATATTTGTCCCACATATCATATAGTTTCGGGTTTGCCGTTAAACTTAAAACGCCGAATCTGCTATCAAATTCTGAGAAATACTCGCTTTGAATTTGTTTAATATGTTCTTGGTTTCTTAGTAATCCTTTCTTAAACCAATCCCTTGCGTATTTTCTATGTTGCTGTCGAGTCCATGAAGGATTATCTTGTTTTGACATTTGCAAATAGTTATTGTAAATTTCTGTATCGGTTAGTAGGTCATGACGTTTTTGTAATTTGCAATCTAATGGATCCTCAAAACTTGTTGGTCTTGACATGAATACGATTTGTTCTGTTAATATTTCCTTATGATAATTGTCGGTCCACGTCCTGTATTTATATACAATAGGTGGTAAGTCAGTCATTTCCTTATATGATATTTTTTCCCTTTTCAAATAGATTTCCTTCTTTATAGATTTTCAGAGTGTGGCTTATATATAACTAGTAGCCTTGCCTGACTTTAAACCCAAATAAACCCTCCTTACCTCCCCCTATTCAACAAAACCTTCACAGGGTAGCTTACCCCCTTACCCGATTTAATAAGCACATGATAAACGCCATCTGCCAACTCATCCATATCAACATTTACCTCCTGGTTCAGGCCTTGTATATTTTTGCTTATTACGGTTGCTCCCAACATGTTTATAATGCTTACCGATTCAATGTATAAACCTGCTTTAACAGTGTTAATTTTTATGGCTCCTGTAGTTGGGTTTGGATATACTTCAAATGCTTGTCGCATGTTGGCTTGTTCCATTAATCCTGTAGCACCCATGTCCATTAGGTTTGAGTAAATATGAATAACCGCTGCTTTGTTTAAAGTTGGATTACAATTGGCGCTTAATTCAAGTTCTATTAAATAACGTTTTACGCCGGCCGGGGTTAATGAATCGGTATAAGTTATTGCGGTTAATGGCAATTGTTTAATGTTAATAAACGGACCATTATTTATGCTGCGCAATATGTTTTGTGATACGGCTCCCGCTATGCCCGAATAGGTATTCCAGGTTAATGTGTTTTTGTTTGTTGTGATGGCTTTCACAGTGCCATACATGGTTTGATGCGTACCACTTGCTGTAGATTCGTTTCCGCATGAATCTATGGCCTTCAGGTAATAATAAAACGATTTTTTTACAGGCGTTGAAACGATATCTTTAAAGGTACTTAAGTTATTGTAAAGCTGACTGTCAACCACACTAAAAGGACCACCCGCAACAGGCGATGAAAATATTTTATAAGCGGCTATTCCAACCCCTGCTGTTTTGTTCCATACAACAATGTTTTTACCTGTTGAGGTATCAATGGTAACCGCACATATTTGTTCGTTATTATACAAAGGTTTATAGCCAATGGTACCCGAGTCGCTTATGGCACAAAGACTGCTGTCTTTAACGGTAACTATAACCAAACCTGCAGGCAATACGGTGGCAGTTGCTGTTGTTTGAACCGGTGTTGTATTCCAGGTATAGCTATAAGGCAAGGTACCTCCGGCTACTGTTATCGTTGCTGTGCCATTGGTGGCTCCAAGACAAGCAGCATTGGTAAATGAAAATGTTTTTGATAAGGCTGCCGGCTGGCTAATAGTAATATTTGTAGTAACAATGCAGGCATTAGAATCTTTAATGGTAAACCCGTAAATTCCTGCAGGTAAACTATTAAAAACACTATTGGTTCCAAAAACACCTGTTCCTTTTTTATATTGATAAGGAGGCGTGGCACCACTTGTGTTTAGGGTAACTTTACCATCTGTTAACCCATTACAGGATATGTTGTTTTTTGTGCCATTAACCAGTAAGGGCGATGGCTCTGTAACAGGGGCAGCAAAACCGAGCTCACATCCGTTCCAGTCTTTAATATTAAACGTATATGCTTTTGCATTCAGGTTTGCAAAACTACTCACAATATTGTAGGCACCAGAATCAATTCGGTACTGGTAAGGAGTGTTGCCACCTGAAGCAGATAAATTTGCCGATCCTTTACCTCCATTACATAATGGACTTACCAATTGCAGATTTCCGGATAGCTTGTTATTAGGTTCAGTAATTACCACATTTGTACTGGCTTTGCAGTTATTTGAATCAGAAACAATCAACATATTATTTCCGCCTTTCAGGTTGGTAAGTACATTACTGTTTTGATAGGTTGAACCCAATACTTTATATTGGAAAGGTGCCGTACCGTTTGTAGTGGTTAAAGTTGCACGCCCTATAGAATCGCCTTTACATTTTAAATTAACAATATTTGAACTTACTACACTTAATACGGTAGAAGGTTCAGCAATATTAAAGCGGATGGTATCTGTTGTATTAAAACTATCTGATACGGTAGCTAAATAACTACCGGTGGTAATTTTATTAAAACTACTACCGGTTTGGTACGTTCCATTATTTAATTTATACCTGATTGTTCCTGCACCGCCAACACTACTAAAAACGGCAGAGCCTGTTGAATCTCCCTTGCAGGTAACATCGCTTTTTGAAACCAGACTCAACGTTAAAAAATTAACAGTTATTGAATCCAGAATAGTTACAGTACCACAGGTAGCGTTACTTAGTATTAATTTTATTTTATACTTGCCACTTATCGGAAATACATAATTATTTATACTATCCGTGTTAAAAGTTGTAAACGTATTACTTCCAGAAGCGGTTTCTATTTGCCATTGGGTAAGCGAAGGTATATTAAGCGAAGAATTTGTTTTTACGTATTTAAGTTTATAGGATGTTTTTGTTAAGGCAGTTTTTGTTATAATTGCCGCAGACGGCAGCGTTACATAAATGGAAACGGAGCGAACCGTTTTTGCCATCATACTGCAAAAACGATCCATACCTGTTACTGTAAACACATATGGGTTCAAACTACCGGCATTTAAAGGGGCTGTCCAGCAAAATTTAAAACTATCTTGTCTTGGCCCATTAGTGTTTCGGGTGGCTGAATTATAAAGCGACGCAAAAGTAGCACCTGTCATGTTTGTATTGCTGCTCCAGGTAATATCTGTACTGTCTGTTTGCGTGGTATCTGCTGCTACAAATATTCTGCAAATGCGCTCGCCCGGACAAATTCGTAAAGAGTCGCCTGCATAATTTAATGTACCAATTAAAGTACCTGTAGTATCATACCGTTTAAAAATTACCGGAGAGTTAACAGGACAGGTTTGACTATAAATTGTATAATCTCTTTTGGTTGAACCCATCAAACTTGCAACCCCTCCTATATTTTTCCATTGTTTTACTTCAATTACCACCGGTGCTATAAAATTGCCCGAAGGTCTGAACTGAATATCCCCTGTTATCGCATTCACTCTCATGCCTACCGGTAATGTGGCTGGCGGCGATTGTATTGGGCTTCCTAAATAAGGGAAAGGGACAATTGCCGAGTACGGACTCGTATAAGGAACCGGAGAACCTGTATTTGAAAGAGCAGAAGCAAGGTTATAACTTAAAGAGTCACCATCCGGATCTACAGCGGCAATATTTAAATTCTGATCAATGCCACTGCAAACAACTATATCTATAGGGCTATTAAAAACCGGCGAAGAGTTACAGGGTGTTGCGCAGCGGTTTATGATACATTCTGAATAGAACAGAATTGAAGCCGGGTTAGAAATTGTAGTAATATTGGTGTTTCGGTTACTGCCTGATGAATAACCAATTTTAACCAGGCAGCAGTTTGGGTTGCTGGAGGCAAGTGCAACAAGACTAATAGTCCCTTCAAAAGTATAAACTTCTACCCCTGGTGTAAAAGAGCCTGCCGTTCTTGTTCCGCAATTGGTACAAATTGTTTTTTGCGAAGCACACAATTGCACTATATCAAAAGCACTTTGAGCAACCAAAACATTTATATTCTGAGTGCCAAAGTTGGTACCATTACAAGAACTTGCGCCACCTGTGAGGCTAAGTGCAATTTGGCAGGAGGCAGAAAGGCCCGTGGGACAGTTAGTGCAAAGTTGCGAACCTGAGCAATCGCGGTAAACTTTTACTCTTACCAAATATACATTAGGTGTGGCAGTGCACTGATAAGACATATCTGTTCCAAAAAGGTGAGCTCCAAAAGTTTTTTGTGGGAATAGAAAAACAACTGAAAGGGAAAAAAGCAGAGCTGATTTTTGTATAAAATGTTTCATAAACAGGTATGTGAATAATCACAAAAATAACAACTTCATTATAATTGCAAACTTAAAAATGCTTGTTTATCATTATATATAGAATTAATAACCCATTTCAAATACAGGAATGTTCTTTTTCTATTAATGTTTCATACAATAAGTAAAACCCTTTTTTAATAAATAAACAAGTTAAATAAATTTCAGTTATTTGCCTTTGTTAAGTATTATTTTATATGGGTATCTAACCCCGGTTTTACTTACAACAACAATAGTATATGACCCATCGGCTAACATGTCCATATCAAGCACCATTTCTTGCGTAAGGCCATTTGTAAACTGTTCTTTTATTTTTGATCCCGCTATGTTAATTATTTCTACATTCTGTATATAATCTCCGTTTTTTACAGCTCTTATTTTTACGGTACCAAATGTTGGGTTGGGATATATTTCAAATGAACCTTTTACAACAATATTTTCAACAAGTGCAGTTGAGTTTCTGATAACCGTATTTGAATAAATATGCGCGTAGTTGGCATTGCAGGCAGGGTTTAAAGTTACATCAATTAAATAACGTTTTAAACCCGCAGCTGCAAAGGTATCTGTATAAGTTACGGAGGATAAAGGCAATGTTGCAAGCAAGGTAAATGGACCACCGTTTATACTTCTCAATACCTGCTGACTTATAGAATTTACCGCACCGGTATAACTATTCCAGTTTAAAGTTAACATGCCACTGGTAATAGTAGAAGCAGTAAGAAATATTGTTTTATGCAGGATGCTTGCCTCAGATTCATTTGCGCAGCTATCAGTAACCTTCATGTAATAATAAACCGGCTGGTATAATGAGGCAGATACTGTATCCTTTAAAACGCTTAAATTGTTAAATGATTTTATACCAATGAGCGTAAAAATTCCTGTTGCACTTGTAGATACGAATATTTTATAAGCAGCAATCCCGGCGTTTACTTTTTTGTCCCATATTATTGTGTTTTGTCCAGTAACCGTATCATTGCTTACAGCACAAATTTGTTCATTGTTTGCTACCGGTCTGAACCCAATTAATACAGAGTCTTTAAATACGCATGCATGACTATCGGTAACCATTACACTTACATAACCGGCCCCAAGATTAATTGCTTTATTTGTATTTTGAACCGGCAGGTTATTCCATTTAAAAACATAAGGTAAAGTACCTCCGTTTAAATTTATTGTGGCAGTACCTGTGCTTGCTCCCAGGCAAAGAGTATTGGTAGTATTAAAACTTTTTGTGAAAGGTGTTGGTTCAGCAATATTAATAACTGCTGTGCTTATACAGTTGTTCGAATCTTTAACAGAAAAATTATAGGAACCTACAGACAAATTATTATAAACAGTATTAACGGTGTAAGTTCCCGTGGATTGTTTGTATTGAAACGGACCCGTTCCTCCCAATGCATTCAATGTTATCAAGCCGTTATTATCGCCGTTACAGCTCACATTTTTCTTCAGGTAATTTAATAATAAAGTATTTGCTGGTTCAGTAAGATTTACCGTTACCGCTGCCAAACAATTAAGTGAATCTGCAACAAAAAAAGTATAGGTTGCCGCTGTAAGTTTATTAAAAACATTACTATTTTGATAGATTGAACTGGCGGTTTTAAATTGTACAGGTGTTGTACTATTGCTAACAGAAAGCATTATGGAGCCGCTTGAATCTCCTTTACAACGTAAATTATTACTTGTTAAAATCTTTAAACGAATGGCTGAATCCGGTTCAGAAATGATAATGGATATAGAGTCGGTATTGTTTAGAATGTCTTTTGATTTGATGGTATAATTGCCAGCAGCCAGGTTTTGAAAAACAGCATTGCTTTGATAGGAAGCATTGTTTAATTTGTATAAAACCGGTGTGGCAGTACTAATGGAAAAAACGGTAACAGCACCGCTTGAATCTCCTTTACATACAGCGTTTTTTAAATTAACCAGATTTAATGATCTGATTTCAATTGAATCAATAATAGTGGAATAACCACACGCATTGGTGTAAATTTTAAGCTTAATTTTAAACCTGCCTGTTGAAGGAAATAAATAAGAAGGGATGCTATCTGCGTTAATAGTAGTAAAAGTATTACTGAAAGATGCTGTTTCTATAAGCCACTGCGTTTGCGCACTGTTATTAGCAATAGCATTTGTGCGTGTGTAATTGAACTTGTATTGCTTTATGCCAGTAATGGTTTTAATAATGTTTGCATAAGGCACAGGATTTACATAAATGGATATGGTTCTCGAACTTTTAAAAGGTATCGGACATTTTCTGTCTTTGGCAGTTAGCACAAATACATAAGGAATATTCCTACCTGAATTTGGCGGGGCTGTCCAGCAAAATTTAACACTGTCCTGCCTTGGTCCGTTAGTTGCCCTTAAGGAAGCTGTATAAAGGGGTACAAAGCTTGCGCCAGGCATACTTGTTGGGTTACTCCAACTAAGATCTGTGGTATCTGTTGTGGCTATATCACTTGCAGAAAAAATTCTGCACGTCCTTTCATTCTCACAAATTCTTATAGAATCGCCAGAATAACCAAATGCAACAAGTGCATTACCCAGCGAATCATATTTTTTTGCTATTACAGCCGTATTTACAAGGCATGTCTGGCTATACAACTGATGATCTCGTCGGGTAGTGCCCATAAGCGTGGCAACACCGGCAATTGTCTTCCACTGTTTAACCTCTATAACTAAATTTGACACAAAAAACCCCAAGGGTCTGAAAATAATATCACCGGTAACTGCGTTGAAATTAAAACCCACCGGTGGCAAAGCCGGCGGACTTTGAATAGGAGCACCTAAATAAGGAAACGGTACAATTATAGAATATGGCGAAACATAGGGTGCCGATATGCCCGGGCCTGTTAAGGAAGCACCCAATGCATAACTTAATGAATCACCATCTGCATCTTCTCCACTTATGCTTAGTTTAGCATCAACACCAGAACATAAAACAAATTCAAGAGGGCTGTTAAAAACCGGCGATGAATTGCAAGGAGAGGCGCATCGGTTTATTATCGCTTCAGAATAAAAACTCAGGGAGGATGGGTTAGCCAGGGTAGTAATAGCACTATTTCGGCAACAGGTGGTATAACCAATTCTAACCAGACAGCAAGAAGTAGGAAGAGCCGTTAAATTTATATTGCCCTGAAATACATAAACCTCAATGCCGGGCGTAAAAGTGCCAGCTGTGCGTGTACCACAATTAGTGCAAATAGTTGTTGCGGTATTGCACAACTGCACAACGTCGAGCGCACTTTGAGAAACAAGTACACCAATACTTTGGGTTCCATAGCTTGTGCCATTGCAAGTTCCCCCGGCACCCGTTATAGCAATAGCAAGAGAACATCCGGCACTTAACGAACCAGGAGTAGGACAGCCACTGCATACCGGATAGGGATCTCCGCAATCTCTGTAAACTTTAAAAATAACCTGATAAACGCCAGGGGTTGCTGTGCATGCATAGCTTATTTCTGAACCTGCCAGATGAGTAGCACCGGATTGATTGGTGTAAAAAAAAGAGAGTATAAAAAGTGTAAAATATAAAAGAGAGCGTTTTTTTAATTTCATAATACTTTTTAAAGAATATGGGGACATATATTAATAGCCTATTATTGTTTATAGATGTTTGATTTAATAACCATAAAATAAAAATAAATAAATTAATCAAACATAAATAAAAATAGATTAATCAAACATAAATAAAAAATTCTGGCTGAACCTGAACAGGCTGAATATATTTATCAGGAGTTAATTTATTATATAAATTAAGCACGGCTAACATTAGCAACATTAAGCACCGGTTAATAAACATGTAAATTATCGTTGATATATGACGTGAATTATTATATTTCATTAAAACCAGGCGAGTTGAATAGTGTTGCGCATTATAAAAATATTTCACTATTTTCGCCTACGGTTAAATGGCAATACCGTTGTTCTATAACTTTAATTTAAATGGTCTCGTAATTCAATGGATAGAATACCAGCCTACGTTAAGGCTACGGCAGGCAAAGGCAACCTCCGCCAAGGCTATGGCAGCCAAGGGATGTAAGTTGAATGTTGATTAGTAAGGTATTGTTCTTTTAATAAAATATGGTCTCGTAGTTCAATGGATAGAATAGATGTTTCCTAAACATTTGATATGAGTTCGATTCTCGTCGAGACTACTAAAAAGGTTTTCATACCTTACTAAAACTGCCCCTTTCCCCTGTAAACAATGAGGTTTTACAGGGTTCTACCAAAAAGAGCGGTTAGGTTTAATTAACTGAAATAAAGAAAAACCGACAACCAAACCGACAACCAATAGTTTTTTATCCTATCTTTGTTTTGTTCAAATTCAAATTTATGGCTAAAATTAACTTCAACCTTCGTACTACGAAAGGCGACAAACCTACACCGGTAAACATGGTTATCAGGTGGAATAACTTAATACTAAGATATCCAACAGGGGAAACAATTAACCCTAAATTTTGGAACCCGGAGGAGCAAAAAGCAACGGCAACAAAGAAGTTTGTTGAACACCCGGAATTTAATTTGAAATTGTTAAACCTTAGTACATTGGTTTCAAATACATTTAGAACCTTTGAAAATGTTAACAGCAGGCAACCAACACCGGAGGAGCTAAGGGAACAATTAAATATTGCTACCTCTAAAACATTTAAACCGGTTAAACATACCTTACTATCTTTTATTACCCAATTTAGAGAGGATGCAAAATTTAAAAAAAATGATAGAACCGGCAACACCTATGCAGCTAAAACTTTAACTGCATATAAACAGGTTAATGAGCTATTGATAGAATATAATAATACCTGTAAAAAACCAGTAGATTTTAAAGATATTGATTTTGAATTTTACACCGATTTTTTAAAATTTCTAACTGTAAACAAAAGGTATGCTGTTAATAGTATTGGAAAACATATTAAAACCTTAAAGACTATTTTAAACGAAGCCACCGAAAAAGGTATAAATGATAATTTAAAATTTAGAAGTAAG
>JACMQU010000173.1 GCA_014376805.1 Bacteroidia bacterium | reverse complement strand
CTCTCATCTCTCATCTCCCATCTCTCATCGCTCATCTCCCATCGCCCATCCCTCATCCCTCATCTCCCAACACCCATCTCTCATCGCTCATCTCCCATCCCTCATCCCTCATCGCCCATCGCTCATCTCCCCCCTTCCCTCCCTCACTCCTTCCACACTGCGGGAAACAACAGATAGGCAAGAGCAACAAGGAGAATATTTAAGAAAAGAAGTACGCCCAGATCTGTATAGATGAGACTTGCATCTACATCATCCATAGCTCGCTTACAGGCTTTAGTAAGAATCAGTAATAAAGGAATAATTACAGGCAGACTTAATACCGGCATTAGTAAATTACTGTTTCCTGCCTTAGCTGCAATGCCTGATAACAGGGTAAAGGTTGCGGCAAAACCAATGCATCCCAATAAAGTTGCCATTACATATAAAAAAATGTTTTGAACCGGATTACCTAATAATGTGCTGTAAACACCAAGGCATAATGTAGCCAGCAAAATATTAAGCAGGGTATTGTAAA
Organism: Bacteroidia bacterium; assembly: GCA_014376805.1. Taxonomy (GTDB): domain Bacteria; phylum Bacteroidota; class Bacteroidia; order UKL13-3; family UKL13-3; genus B1. The sequence goes on along the minus strand of JACMQU010000173.1, from coordinate 42,715 downwards.
AGAATTTTGCCAGTAATAAATTTTGTGGCTTTACAATACTATGGTAATATAGATTGCGACCTTTGGTTTCTCCTATAAAACTTTTAGCAATTGCATTCACAGAAACAAACAACATAACTATCCAGAACACGCCATTCCATGTGGATGCATTAAGCGTTTTAACAGACAGATAAACTACAAACACGGAAGATATAACCTGCAATAGAATTCCATTAAGCGCATACCGTTGTCGCCACTCTGTAGTTAATTCTTTTCGGATTAATGTAAGAATTTGTGGTCTCAATATTATTTTTAAGAATTACAAATCTGCAGTTTATAACAATGATAAGCAAGTGTTGATGCAATAATGCATAATAAAAGTTACAGCATCCAATCCATCAGATTTTAGTTTATGCTCAAAAGAATCACAACTTCTCCAAAACCAGTACAATTTTATTAAAATTGGCGGCAGCATTAATCACACTTCGGTATTTCTCATATTCACTTTTAGGAAAGTTTAGCTGATTATAATATTCTTTAATCTTAACTTCCAGTTTATTATCCTGCAAAGTATAAGTAGAGACAAATCCTGCCCCATCGCCGTTAGCTAAAAAAGGTTGAATTTGCATCTTTAGTTCAGCAGAATTTTTTATTTTGTATCCATCAGGAACCATGAAAATAATTTCGCGGTTATAAATTCTGTTATAATCATTTTCAACAGGTAATACCCTGTCTTTTTCCTGATAAAGTTCAGACTGTGGTCCTATTAGATCGCCGAATTTGAGCAATACTTTAGTACCGGCTTTGTTAATAAAATGACTGGAACTAAATGTACTATTCAAAATAAGTGGATTAATCATCAGGTTACTAACACCTTTATTTTCAATCTGTATGCTTTTAATATTTATATTATCACTCAGCGTTTTCACAATTCTTTCTTCAAATTCTTTTAATTTATCTTTTGCCAGGAAATCAAAATCAGGCTGAATAGCTTGCGCGTAGTATCCTGTATAAACCTGTCTGTAACTAACATCAAGGCTATCCATCATGGCATTTAATTTAGATGTAATATACATGTTATGTTGCGTATGTTCCGCCGGATAGGCAGGAATAAAATTAACCTTGCCTGCACCTGTATTTATATTTCCTACTGAAATCTTTTTAATAAACAATCCGTTGTTTTCAATATAACCATATGGAATTACACCAAGCCTGTAAGTAGTTGCTCCGGGCATCATTATTTTTTTAATAGAGGGAAAATACAAGAGGTATTCATCCAGGTATGCCCACGAATCAAAATCAGCATCAAACCTAATCTCATACCTGCTGGATGTTACCACAATTTCTTTTTCTATTCCAGCTGCTTCATATAACAGATACATTAATTTTATCGCACCCAGACTGTTATAGGATTTAAGTTTAAATATATCCTCAAGCTTTTCAAAGCGTTCATCAGAATTTTGCACATATTCAAAATGCGTTTTTACATAATCCTCAATTTTAAATATTTTATTTTCTTCATCGCGTGCAAGTTTCATCTCGCTGTTCTTCAATATTTTTTCAATTTCTTTAGTTTCAGTTTTGTTAAGCGTTGTATGTATCGATTCAAAGATATTCTGGCTTACAATTCCATAATTATAGGGGTTTTTCTTACCTTTACTTTTGTTCAGATACAGTTGATAAATCACTTTCATTTTGTTACCGCCTTCATTCCCAAAACTTTCGTTATCCAATTTTGGTATATTCATAGTTTCTGCTTTCAGATAGTTTCTTTCAGATAATGTGGTATCATTTATCATGTTAGCATAACCATTTAGTGACCGGGTAACGAAAACAAGATTTTCAGGTGAAATTATTTTAAAAACAGATTTTAACGTTGGCATTTTTGCCTGGAAAGTGAGGTAACTTCCGGAAACGGTTGCAGAACGTTTTACCAGATAAAAATATTCAATAAAGCTACCTTTTTCAGCTCCAGATACTGCAAAAAACTGAACCTTCTGGCCTTCACTATTAGTGCCTTCTTTTAAAGCATCTTTACCTAATAACTTAATACCTTTTCCATCCGAAATAACACGCGCATTATAGGCTACCAGTTCCATCACCCTGTTAAAAGATACGTAGATTTTATTATTTCTGTCTATTGCCTCCTCACTATTCACATACTTCACTATATGCAAATAAAAATATTCAAATAATGCACCGTCCTTATCATAAGAATATTCAATCACCCTTTCATCCAGCACCTCTAATTCATCAATCGTTTTAAGGTCGTAATTCTTAGTCAAAACACTAAAGTCGGGGTTATCCGCAAGCAGATAAGGCAATGAAAATTCACCCGCTCTTGCGCTAATAATGAAGTAGGAAAAAAGGAGTAGCAGAATTATTTTTCTCATTTCAATTTAATATTAATAGTTATTTGTTCCTGATAATTTTTTTGCATGGCATCGATTATATTATTGTATTGTTTAAAGTCTGCAGGTTGTAGCATTAGTTGATTTTTGATCCATTTTTGCCTTCTGATGATATTATTTTTACTTTTCTTAAATGAGTTTTCAAAATAATAAAAAGGTTCGCGCATACTGGTATCAGGCGGCAGCAACTGGTCTTTATTTACCTGATCCATCATAAGATTAACCACACTTTCATCGCTGTTTTTATATCTGTAATTTACTGCTACATTTCTTTCAACAGCAAGCTTACCGGGGATCGACACTTTATCGAGGTTGAGGTTTATATAATATTCACCATCAATTAAAATAACATAATCCGGAATCCGGAATTTATAATGTATCCGTAACGGCTTATTTTTATCCAGCGCATTTTCCAGCCATACCGTATCTAAAACAAACTTGTTATTGCCCTTCAGCAAAAAATACCGGCATTGCTTTATCAGAAATTTATAACTTTTATCTTCCAGCTCATCCGTAAAATTCATTCTTGTATATCCTGTTAATACGGCAAGTCCACTACCAGTTACATCTTTACCTTTTATCTGTATTGCACATGAGTCATAAAAATTATTTGCTTCTGCACTTGTTTCTGGTACCTCAGCTAAAATAAAGCCTTTGCAATCAACATCACTTATCAGGGTTTCTTTTCCCTGTATAAAAGGAGAAGGCATCCCAAAAGGGAGGTTGGCATGGGTGGCATCCAGAAATAAATATCCTGTATTAACTTTAATAGCTGTAATCATATGGTTGTCTACAGCCGGACTGGGTATTTTCGAATATCTGTAAGGAAGACTCCGCGTACCAATCCAGCACAGATGTGCATCAATATTTTGGGCTCTTAATAAATGATAAAGCAAATTAGCCATGCCTTTACAATCGCCATAGCGCTCTTTACAAACCAAACTTGCCTTAGCAGGTATTAGGCCGGCATAGCCTTCTTCAAATGCAATATAACGTACGTTTTTTTGAACCCAGTCATAAATTCTTGAAGCTTTTTCCATTTCATTTGTTGCGTTGCCTGCTATAGAATCAGAAAGCATTTTAAAACCATCAAAGCCTTCCTCAGATTGAGATATGAAATTACAATACCACTTATGCAAATCGTTCAGATCATTAAGTACATTTATTTTTTCTCCTTTAACCTGATAAGACTTTAACCTGAAAAGAATTTGTGGAGAAATATAATGTGCATCCGGACCTGAACTCTCATAATTGAATTTTTTTGGCGCATCTATACGCCATTCATGTTTTACCGTTTTGCCTTTTTTTGTTATTATATGTTTATTAACAATTGTGCCCAGGTTTAGCGTATCTATAGAAATATCAATGCCTTCATCGTGGGTAATTGTAAAAACCACATTGTAGTAATCAAGGTATGGAGACAGGCTAAACTTAGGTAGCATATGCGGATCTGTCAATTCGTAATTTGTTTCAATAACTGATTTAGCTTCTTGTTCAATGTTTGGCAATATAAATTTGAGTTCCCGCTGATCATCCAGAAAAATACCATTTTCTACAAAATCATTCTTCTTAAATTTATCTACCATTATTTTTTTATACCTGTTTCCTGATGGCACAAGTGTATAGGCCTGATAATCTTTTAAGACATAAAATTTTGAATAATCAATACTTCTATCGGAATATCCGTTAACATTTTTGCCCAGGTAAAAAAACTCTTCCCGTGTATGATAAGCGACTGCTATTTTATCATTTACCAAAGTAATTTTCAGATCTGCATTATAACTGCTCACAATGGCTTCTGCATTTGGAGTCAACTGCTTATATTTCTTGTAATCTGCTATGGGCTGGCCTATTGCCGACGAAGCTATAAACAGCAATAAAAACATTTTAATATATTTCATTAATAATAACTTATTGTATAATAGCCACGGCTTCATCATTACTGTAAATAATCGCATTGGTTCTTTTGCCATTATTATCAAAATATTCACACAATCCTTCTTTCACATCATTCCTGTAACTTTCTTTTAAATGCAAACTTCCATTCAGGTTGTATTCTAAAACCTGACCATGCAGAGAACCATTGTTGTAATTTTCTATACGGCTTAACTTTCCATCATTAAAATACTCTTTAGTAGGTCCGGTTTCAACACCAAATTCATACAGGCGTTCTTCCTGTAATTTTCCATCAGGAAAGTAGAGTTTATATACGCCATGGTACTCACCGCATTTTAAACTAAATTGTGAAGAAATGATGCCACTGGGATAAAGTGATTTAATACTTCCTTCACCATTCACGGCAACGACGGTATCCACAAGTTTTTTGTTTTTATCATGATAACTATAACCCAGGTATTTGCCATGATCATAAAATCTAACTAAGCGCAAATCACCATTGCCGGCATAATAATAAGATCCTCCATGTCTTTCATTTTCATAAAAATTACTCTCCGATTCTATTTTCCCATTTTTATAATACCAGGTGTATTTACCATGAGTTTCCCCAAATTTATTTTCAGTTCTTCTAACTAAATTTCCAAAAAAATCAAAGTACTCCCACACACCTGTTTTTTCACCATAAAAATATAAGCCACTGCTGGCAGGTTTTTCATTTGCATTGTACCAGATCCAGGAACCATCACGGTAACCATTAAAATAATTACCGGTAGTTAAAAGCTTGCCATTGGGATATAGCCATTGGTGTTTGCCATGAGATGAGCCTGAAATGAAATGGCCCTCAAAATATTGTTTACCTGATACGCCTTTAAGGAATACGCGTGCCGTGCCCGATTTAAATAGTAAACTATCTATAACTATTCCATTGGTATCGCAATTGTAAATTCCTATCAGCGAACCATAATTATTATACGTGTATTTTTTATATAACTTCCCCGATACCCCATATTCATATACTATTCCTCTAAGGTCGCCTGCTATATAATAAGATTCTTTTTTTAGTTGGCCATCCTGATAATATTCAAACCAGGAGCCCCACTTATCGCCCTCTCTATAGTTGCCCTCCACATGCAATTTGCCGTCTGAAAAAAAACTTTTATAAAATCCATCCCTGTAATTATTCTTATAGGTTTCCTCTATAGATAATTTACCGCTTTTAAAATATTCAACTGAAGGGCCTGACTGATTTTTTTTAATATATTGTTCGGTGCCTGAAAGCTGTCCGGATATATAATAAAACCTCCACTCACCATCTCTTTCTCCATTTAATAATTTCCCATCAGAAATTTTGTCACGCTTATAATTAAAATAACTTGTTAACGTTCCACTGCGGGCTATTTTACTTTCATAAAAAACCTTACCATCCGGATTATAGTATTGTACTTTTTTAAGATCTCCTTTCAGGTAACTGGCTTGTTTAAATTTTTTCCCTGAATGGTCAAATGACTCTTCTTCACCGTTCACTTTCCCGCTTTCATCATAAGTGCTCAATTCTTTTATAGAAGAATCAGAATAATAATATTTCCACTTACCCGAAACAGAACCTTTTACGGCGTTCCCCTCACTCTCTACTGTACCATTTCTCCAATAGGTTTTATATGGACCTTCAATTATTCCGGCAGTGTAATTAAATTCTTTTTTCAGTTGCCCATCTATATAAAATAATTTATAATTACCTATATGTTTACCCGCTTCAAACGTTGAGATTTCTGCCAGTTTATTGTTCGGATAATTTTCTGTAAAAGCACCTTTCAGTAAATTATTTTCATAGATATACTGATATCTGGTGTTACCCATAATATAATAGGCAATGCCTGCACCATTTCGTTTGTTGTTTAAAAACTGGTCTTTACTGGCTATTGTTCCGTCAGAATAATAGTCAAGAATTTCACCATCTAAATTTCCGTTTATATAGTTGCCGGTTTCTTTCAAAAAGCTGTTTCGGTATATTTTATAAGGTCCTTCAGACTTACCAGCTTTATAGGTAATCATTTTTGAAGTATCGCCGGAAGTATGGAAAAAATGCCATGATCCTGTTTTTTCACCCTTCTCATTAAATTGTCCTATCGCATCTGTTGAACCTTCTTTAGAAAGAAATAACCAATCGCCTGTATTTTGTCCGCTTGTGTTTTCATTCCCAAATGCAAGAATAGAAAAATCATTGTAATACCACTTTTTTAAGATTTGTTTTTTCCCGCCTAATGTAAGTTCATAGTCGGAATGATGCTTAGTCCAGATCGCTAAACATTCTTCTCTTACCGCCTTAATTTCTTTTACCTTTTTGCCTACCTGTTTGCTTATATTTTCATTGTCGCTAGCCGCAAGCAGCAACAAGGCAAAGGTTTCAAACGATTTCGTCTTATTAACAGCTACAAAAAATGGCAGGTAAAAATCAGCGTAATAACCAGGTTCAGGATTTTTTAATTCCGAAAGTTTTTCCATAATTAAATGAACTTGTTTGATAACAGGAAAACTAAATTTACCTGGTACCTTATATTTATCATTTAAAGCCACCTGGTTACTTACTAAAAAATTAATGTCGTTAAATTCTCTATCAATAACTTTAATTTTAGCTGAATCCAGATTAGTAGCACTGCCATCACATAATTTATTAAACTCACCTAAAACATTTAAACTCCTTTTAGTTGCCGGTTCCAACATAAGATAAATAGTATAACTCATAATGGCCTGCGTTAAATTTCCTTCATTTACATTCATCTGCGCCAAACGAAGGTGTGTAGAAGAATGCTGAGGAGCGAATTTTAAGGTGTTTTTATAAACTTCTAATGCTTTGGCCGGCTCTCCCATTCCTTCATACAGGAAGCCCTTATTCACATGCAGCATTTCATTATAAGGGAAACAAACTATGGCCTTGTTATATACTGCCAGAGCCTCTTCATACCTTTTTAGTTTTTTTAGTGATGCGCCCCATAAATTGTATTGAGAAGGGTCATTACATCCCGCTGCAGTTACCTGTTCAGAAATTGCAATAACTTTTAGATATTCTTCTGTCATCAAATAAGTTAAACTTAATTCATACTGTGCCAGAAAATAAGATGAATCAGCCGGATGAACCTGGATAAATTTCTTAATTGCAGCATCATAATTTTCTTCATCATAAAGAATCACTCCTTCTCTGACTATTTCCTTTGCATCAATCAGAACCGGACTCTTTTGTGCTCTTGCCGGGGTAATATAAAAAAGCAGCATAACAGAATAAAGAAAGGTATGACTAAATTTCAGGTGCATCATAAAGTAGTTAAAGGTAATTAAATTGAGATCTTTTTAGTTTTATAAGGCCGTAAAATATAAAAAATATTGATAACATCACGCATGTCTTCTCTAAAAAAACAGTAGAGATTTTAATAGGCATTGATAGGATCAAAAAACAGGTGTTTAAAATGATTCAGCGTTTTAACAATAGCAAAAAACAGTGCGCATTTAACTATTTGCAAGCAAATCCATAAATCCGCTTTCCGATAACAGCTGAATTTTTAATTCTTCCGCTTTCTTTAATTTTTCAGGGCCCATTTTTTCGCCTGCTATCAGGTAATCCAGACTCTTTGAAATACTATTTACATTTCTTCCGCCATTATTTTCAATAAGCTTTTTAAGTTCATCCCTGCTAATGGAAAAAGTACCGGAAACAAGAAATGTTTTGCCGCTGAGTTTTTTACTTCTCACTTCATTCGGATCAACCAGCACCTGCATTTGCAGCCCTGATTTTGCAAGCCTGTTAATAATTTCAACATTTTCTGCATCGGCAAAATAAGCGGTTAGTTGCTGTGCAATACGTTCACCAATTTCGTGTATAGAGGCAATTTGCTCCTTATCTGCGTGCATTAAATTTTGCATATTACCAAAATGTGCAGCTAATTTTTTAGCTACCGTTTCACCAACCATCCTTATGCCAAGGGCAAACAAAACACGCTCAAAAGGAACCTTCTTTGAAGCATTCAATCCATTAATGATGTTCTCCGCAGATTTTTCTTTCAGACTGCGTTTTCTTATTTTACCGTTAGTTTCGTCCCTTGTTTCAAATTCAAGTCCATTCAGTTGGTCTGTAGTAAGATCATAAAGATCGGCATACGATTGGATCAAACCTTTTCTAAATAAACCGCTTACGGTTTCGCCTCCAAGTCCATCAATATTCATGGCTCTTCTGCTTATAAAATGTTCCAGTTTTCCAATAAGCTGTGGCGGGCAATTGGCTTCATTCGGACAATAATGAACCACCTCTCCCTCCTTTCTGATTAGCTCAGTTTTACACTCAGGGCAAAGGGTTATGTAGGTAATTTTTTTAGCAAATAAATTTCTTTTAGACTTATCAACACCAACAATTTTCGGAATTATCTCTCCTCCTTTTTCTACAAAAACAACATCAGATTCATGCAAATCTAAACGTTCAATTTCATCGGCATTATATAAGCTTGCCCTTTTAACAGTGGTACCTGCCAGTATTACCGGCTTTAAATTTGCAACGGGTGTTATGGCTCCGGTTCTACCCACCTGAAAGGTTATTTCATTTAATAATGTTACTGCAGTTTCTGCTTTGTATTTATAAGAAATGGCCCACCGGGGAGTTTTTGCAGTGAAGCCAAGTTCTTCCTGTTGCAGATAATTATTTACTTTTATAACAACCCCATCAATTTCATAACTTAAATTGCTTCTTTCTTTATCGTACTTTTTTATAAATGCCCATACTTCTTCCATATTTTTGCATAACTGAAAATGGTCACTCACCCGGAAGCCCCATTTAGCGGCTTGTTTCAGACTTTCATAATGGGTATCTGCAATTGGTTCGTCACTATAAATGAAATATAAAAAAGCATCGAGAGAGCGTTTGGCAACTTCTTTTGAATCCTGTAATTTTAAGGTTCCCGATGCAAAATTGCGTGGATTTTTATAGAGCCTTTCTGCAATCTTCTCTTCCTCCATTCCTTGTTTAAGCAGCGATTCACGAAGCTGCGCATTCAGCTTGTCAAAAGTTTTCCGGTGCATAAAAATTTCACCCCGTATTTCAAACCGATCTGGATAATTATCCCCTGTTAACGTTTGAGGGATGCTTTTGATGGTTTTAACATTTGCTGTAACATCATCTCCCTGCACACCATCACCTCTGGTAACAGCCCTTATTAGCAAACCATTCTCATAGGTTATACTAATAGCAAGACCATCAAATTTAAGCTCACAAACATATTCACAGGCTGATCCTAAAGACTTCTGATTGCGGGTATCAAACTCCCGCAATTCTTCTTCAGAATAAGTATTCCCAAGGCTAAGCATAGGGTACCGATGCCTTACCTGAATAAAGTTTTTGGTAATATCTCCTCCTACCTTTTGAGTAGGAGAATCTGGTAATGCCAAAGATGGAAATTCATTCTCTAATGCTTCCAGTTCTTTTAATAAAAGATCGAACTCCGTATCTGAAATAACCGGCTGCGATAAGGTATAATAATCATAATTGTGCCGCTTCAACGATTTGGTTAACGTATCAATTTTTTCTTTAGCCTCATATTGATTCATGCAGCAAAATAAACTCCTTATTTCAATTGTCAAAATTTTATCGGATGCAAATTGCACATTCCTTTTAAAATTAAGAAGTAAAGTTTGACCCTACATAAATTAAGGCATAAGGAAGGCCATTTGCAGAAGCTCTGTTAAACTAATTAGGCCGGTTGATCCAATATAATGTTTAAGCAAAAATTTTGATATTCAGACCTGATAGGAAAGATTGAAAATATTATTATTAAAAATTTGTTTGTTAAAATAATTGTTAATATATTTGACAGATAATTGTTAATTAAAATAACACTTTAAATTAGTAAACCATATGTATCTGTCAGCCAACATAAAGTTTTTGCGTAAACGTAAAAATTTCAGCCAGGAAGAAATGGCATTAGCCTTAGAATCCAAACGCTCAGTACTTAACAGTTACGAGAATAATATTGCCTCGCCGCCCATTGATATGGCCATGCGGATTTCCGATTATTTCCGCATCAGCCTCGATACTTTACTTCGTATAGACCTCAATACCCTTCCCGAATCTAAAGTAGGTGAATTAGAGCGCGGACTGGAAGATTACATAAAGGGCAAATACTTACGCATTATTGCCACCACCACCAACCGGCACAATATTGATAATATTGAAATGGTTTCTGAAAAAGCAAGGGCAGGTTACACTGCGGGTTATACAGACAGCAGTTATATAAGCGAGCTGCCTCAGTTTAGTTTACCCTTTTTAGATAACCGCAAGAAATACCGCAGCTTTCAGTTAAGTGGAGATTCTATGTTGCCTGTGCAGGATAAAACCTATGTAACCTGCGAATATGTTGAAGATTGGATGAGCCTTCGCGATGGGGAATGTTATGTTGTACTAACCAAAGAAGATGGCATTGTTTTTAAACGTGTTTACAACGAAATCGCTAAAAATAAAAGACTCATTCTGGTTTCCAATAATCCTGTTTATAAGCCCTATGAAATACACATTGAACAAGTGCTCGAAATCTGGAAATACGTAATGGACCACAGTCGTACTTTAGATTACTAAAGTCTCAGTTCTCTTTTAATACATGAATTCTTTTGATGCTAAATCCGGATCAGTATTGCTTACCCGCATAGGAATTGTGATGGGAGCTAAAAAAATGTGCTTAAATTTAAACTAACTACTCAAAGACTGCCTGCCAACGGATTAGCCCATCAGCTATATAAGATACTTTAAAATGAAAAGATTTGTTTGATAGAATATTAATAATGGACCTTTTTATCAAAATAAATAACATTAACAATGCCATAAAAAATATATGTGAGCTGAAGAAAAACTATACTATATAATTCATAAAGAACTTATTCAGATTTTGCCTGCTGCTTTGCATTTAAGAGCAACATACACAATAATTGTTGACAATGTGGGGTGATAAAAAAAATTTGATTTGATTACATAAGAAAAGCAACTCCCGGGTTGCTATTCTTATGTAAAGCCGTTTATGATTGATCCGTAATTTTAAAATTCATCTTACAATTTGCAGTATAAATAAATCATTTTGCTTTAAATAAATGTAGAAATTTAACAAGGACTTTCCAGATTATTAATCACTACCGTAACTCAACAGCTCGTTCTGTATTGTTTTATTCAATCCCGTTTTGCTCACTGAGATTAAGGTTATCCTTAAACTCTTTAATCTTCATGATAAGAATTCTGGTTTTCTTCTCTTGCATTTCTATACTTTTAAACGGTTCAGTAAAGGTGAGATCAGTAAGTCTTCTTATTGTTTTTTTGCGGCTTTTCATAATCACTTTTTCTGATCCAAAGTTATAAATCCGTTCCTCAACAAGCATACTTGAAGGAACACTATCGGCTGGATGTTCACTAACCACACTAAAATTGCGCGTTAAAGCAAGGCGGCCATTGCTAAAAAGGTACTGGGCATTTAAAAAACCTTTATTCCCACAATCCTTTTTAACAAAATAAACCGTAAACCCCGCAAGGCTATCTGTTACTCTTTTATAAGCTTTACAACATTCGCTGCATGCTTGTTGCATATTTATTTGTGTATGAAAACCTGAATTTGGGCCCGTATAAAAATCAAATTCTCTGAGTTGCGTTTGTACCTCAGGTAAACCCGGGTAGCGTAAAGTATCATAGAAATTTTTGAGCTGTATTTTTTTTTGTTGTGCCGTGTCATTAGCTTCCAGCAATGGGCTTTCGGCAGTATAATTAAAAGTACAACTTAAGCAAATTACCATACTGAATACTACAAACCCTGTTTTCATACTTTTCTTTTAAATCGTTTTTTATTGTTCGGATATAAATTGATTGTCCGCTATGAATTCACGTATTCATCCATGAATAAAATTAGTATTTTTCTCGTTTTTTTAGTTGCAAGTGCGTACACCGTATGTTTTATCTTTCCGGATAAATTAGTAATACTGTTTTTTAGGGTGATGTTCCGTTATAACCCATAAAATTCCATCTTCCAAATCAAATTGTTTTGAAGGATCAGCCGAAACAAATTTTTGTTTTTCATAACCTGTTTGCACAGAACTGATCAAGGTGTAGTTCGGATACAAATTGTTTATGGCCTGAAGGGTTGAGTCGAACTTTCTATCATCTTTATTTATCAGTAATATAAGTTGTTCAGGTTTCAGGTATGGAATTAACCTCGGAAATGAGCGCCTGTCCGTATTATCTGCTATTATCAATTTTTGTTGTTGGAGCCGGTTGATCAATACCCCGTATTTATTATTTTGCAGATTATAAAAGTCAAACAAAGTTACAATTGATCCCAGGCAAAAAATGGTGATCAGACCAGTTTTAACCGCGTAGTTGCTGCGATAAAATAGCAGCACCAAAAGCATAGCCAGGTAAGGGTAAACTGAAATGAGATACTGACCACCCATGGCATGGAAAGGAAAAATAAAAAGTAGATAAGGAGCAATTGCGGCAAGCGAAATAAGTATAACAGTGGGTAAAAAAAAGTCATGTCGCAGATGGGTTATCACCTTTAAAGATAAGTGCTTCAACGTATTTTTATAAACAAGAATTAACGTTATTAAAATGATTGTTCCCCCTAAGAAAAATATCCATAAAAAAGTTTCTGATAACATCATTAAGGAATGCTTCATCATCATTACGGGTATCAGAAACTGCATGAACCCAATCCCTGTTTTTCCTATTCTTGCTATTAGTTGATGAAAACTAAATGAGGTTGTACGCTCTTGTTGCAGTATAAAAGAGTTTGAAAAATGCGGGTGAATTAACCAAAGAATAATTACAGATATAATCCATACCAAAACTATAAATAATAATTTGCGGTATGCAGTTTTGCGAAAATACAATACGGCTATTAACAGATAACACAAACCGGTAATGAAAAAACTGTAATGTACAAGTAAACCCATGGTAGTTATAAGAAGCAGCATTATTCTATGGAGTAGATTTTCCTGTTTCATAAAATAACTAAAAAAGGTTAATGCATAGCAAATATGAATAAGTGAGAGCAGCATATAAGGCCTGGCAAAATATAATACCCCACTAATTAGTGCAGGTGTAAAACTCCAGAAAAATACCACATAAGCTGCTTTAACCCGGTTTTTTAATAAAAGGGAGGCTAGTTTAAACAGTGGCCATAAAGTGAGCAACTGAAAGAGGAAATTTAATATAATTCCATTAAAATTATGCATACCAAACCATACAGTAAAAGTGTGAAGGATCCAGAAATAAAGTGGAGGATGCAGATCCGTTTTACTCAGGTCGATTGCAATTCTGTTATAAGCATACGGTTCATTAATCTCAAAGAATTTCTTCCATTCACCTGCCGGTACAAGTTTCCCGTATGGGGGTTGTTGATGAAGCACGACTGAGTAATTATCCTGGTTTACAGTAGCACATAAGTAAGAAATTATTTCATCGCCTCCGTACATAACTTTCTGTTTTGCCAGATAAACATGCATAAGCACTATTAACAGCATTGTATAAAATAGAATAGTACCCGACTTAAAATTTAATTTCATCAAACTATAATAAGAAAACTGGAAGGTGTATTTTTATGAAAGATATAATTGCAATTATATGAATGACATTCTACCATTGCATAGTAAGCAGAAAATTTAAGAACTTACAATAACTTTTAAAATGAAACACTATAAAATTTTTACTATGAGTTAAATTAATTCATTGTTTTTTAAACACTTATTCATTTGGTTCAGCCGTTCATTTCATTTTTCTTATTAACACGGCAATTAATAAGACCTCACTTTATTGCTGACTCAATTCAAATAAATTTAACATTATGAATATTTCTTGTTACCAACAAATACAAAATACAGTATAACAAACAGGGTAGCAAAACTAGTAACTATAAAAGTCGCAGCCATTCCATACCTATACCAGATAAGCCCTGCCAGCGAACTTGCCACCAACGTGCAAATGCTTTGAAATGCTGAATAGGTGCCTATAGCAGTTGCTGTATCCTTCTTATCTATTATATTGCTGATCCAGGCTTTTGATATCCCTTCTGTTGCAGCTGCATACAAACCATAGAGAAAAAACAAGACAAAGAAAATATAGTTGTTTGTATTAAATGCCATTCCGGCATATACAATAGTAAACAAAATCAGGCCAGCAATATAAGTTTTTTTCAATCCAATTCTATCCGCAATAATGCCAACCGGCATAGCAAATAATGCATATATCAGGTTATAAAAAATATAAACGCCAATCACCCATTGATCACTTAAGCCGGATTCCTTTACTTTCAGTAAAAGAAAGACATCTGAACTGTTAAATAAAGTAAAACCTAAGAGCCCACTTACAAGTTTGCGATATTGCGCAGGACTTTCTTTCCAATAGCTCAGAAAAGAAAATGGCCTGACTACTTTTTTTGCAAATATGCTAACGCGTGGTTTTTCCTTTAAATAGAGGGAAGCGATTAATGCTAAAATACCGGGTATAAAAGCTATGAAAAATAATGTTTTGTATTGGGCAGGATAATAATACAGATAGAGTAATGCCAGACATGGACCTAATACTGCACCAAAAGTATCCATTGAACGATGAAACCCGAACACTTTACCTTTTGTTTGGGGTGTTGCTTCATCAGATAAAATTGCATCCCTCGCCCCTGTTCTGATGCCTTTACCAAAACGATCAACCGACCTTGCCAGAAAGATCCACAATGGATGAATGAAAATTGCCATCATAGGTTTGGAGATGGCGCTCATTGCATAACCGAACTGCACAAAAGGAACCCGTTTTGCAGTTACATCAGACAATTTTCCAAAATATCCTTTACTTAATCCGGCAGTAGCTTCGGCAAAACCTTCCAGAATCCCTATCAATACAATAGAAAAACCTATACTTTTTAAATACACCGGCATTATAGGATAAAGCATTTCGCTGGCTAAATCGGTGAATAAACTTACCAACGAAAGAATCCAGACTGTTCTTGTTATATACTTCAATATTAATTATGTTGGATCAGACAATAGATTTGCCTAAAACAAAAATAACCTAATATCTTTTATTATAAAATACCTATAAAGGACTGATTTTATTAATTCAAAGCCATGCCCACAAAGGGATCTGAAAATTTTGGATCCGTAATGAAATTTTTATCGGTTAGTGTCTTCAAAAATGCTACCAAAGCGGCTTTATTTGCTTGTGTTAAATTTAATTTAATTGGTAAAGAAGTTCCATTTCTTCTTAAGTTCCAGTGCAAATCGGGATGGTTTTTAATTCCTGAGTTATAATGCTCCACCACCTGATCTAAAGTGCTAAACCGGCCATCATGCATATATGGACCTGTTAGCGCTATATTTCTTAAAGATGGAATCTTAAAATACCCTTCTGAAGGGCTTTCATTAGCATTTTTAATTATTCTATTTACATTAGGTATTCCTTTATCTGTATATTTATCGTCAAGGCCTATATTTGCAATTGTTTCGACCCATCCATTAGAGATATCACCACCATGACAATTCAAACACTTTCCTTCTTTTGAGAAAATTTCCCAGCCTCTGAACTCCTGTGGTGTAAAGGTAGCAAAATTATTTTCTGCTGCCAGATCATAGGGCGAATTAATGGTAACCATGCTTAACAGAAATTGTGTAAGGCTTTCTCTTATTTTGTCAACTGTAATTTCGTTTGATGCATAAGCTTTCTGAAACAGATTTGCGTAATAAGGCACGCTTTTCATTTTTGCAATAACATTTGCGATAGTATCGAACCCCATTTCAATATGGTTTTGAACGGGTTTAATCACCATCATATTCAATTCAGTTTCTCTTATATCCCAAAAGAAACCGCTATGCATTGCCTGGGAAAAGATTGGATTAATTATGGCCATCGAATTTCTTTTAGTGAGCATATTTGCAAAGCCCATACTAAATTTTTCTCCATCTGCAAAGGCCATTTCCTGCTTATGGCAACTTGCGCATGCTATGGCATTATTAATGGAAAGCATCTTATCATAAAATATAACCCTTCCCAGTGTAGCAATATTATTATTAATGGGTATTATTTGAGCAGTAATACTATTAAAGGTCTGCAAATGCTTCGTATTTCTGTTAGTATTTACACTATAATCATAAGGCTGATCTGGAAGTTGTGGTGCGAGGTATGCAGTTAAATTTTCTTTGTTATTTTGCTTTTTACAACCTAAAGCCCCTACAAAAACGGCTAACACTAATAATACCAAAAATTTGTTCCAATGAATTAAATTAGTTTTCATAATTTTTATTTTTAAATGTTTATCTATTCATGCTTAAGTTTTGGCGCAGATGCTAATAAAATATAGAAACTCATCAGAACATAAAATTCAGGTTAATAAAAGATGGTGGGATCAGAAAGAATTCCCTGATTCCGTTTGCATCTCTTCTGCCCTTAGGAAAATTAGGTCCGGATAAGGTTGTATTTCCCTGACCGGTTCTGTAACCCAGCAGCATTTCTGTATTTATATTCAAATGCTTATTAAAATTAAACTGCAATCCCATAACACCACTTATGCCTTTATAAGTCAGTTTATCTTCAGTTATGGTTGGATCCGAATTTTGAGGAGGACTAGGCGTGTTGAGGATGCGGCTTTCTGTATGATTTTTTTCATCGTGAACAAAATAATCAGCACCATAAAAAACAACAAGTCTTTTAGAAATTGCCTGCTGTAATTCAATCCCAATACGAAAATCGAATTTTTCAATCCGTGTTATAAAATCGCTGGAAGAATTATTGTTTGTTGCCGATGACTCTTTAAAGTTATACCCCGTGCCTGCTCTCAAACCTAACTTCAGGTCCTCCCTTTTAAAAAAAACATTCTGAAATACTTTAAAGTTTATCAGGTAAGGGGAAAGTGGAAGATTGAGGTTATTATTATTTAGAACAATAAACTGTTTTATAAAATCTGTAGCATTGATACCGGCCTGAAAACTTAATTTATTTGCCACATGAGACTGATATTCTGTTTGTGAAAAGAGGGTAGAACTTAACATAATAAGGTTAAGTAAAAGGAGTACGTTTTTCATATTTATAAGCAAGGTAAACTTTATCAATGTTCTTTCAAAAAACATTTTTTAATTAAGAAATAATTAGGATAACATTTATTAACCATCCTTATTTAAATAATGAAAAACATTTAAAAGGTATAATGGGTAACAACATCATTTGCTACATTTTTAACTGCCATCCAAATCAGAATTTGTTCTATCCTGTTAGTTCTTCGCAGGTATAGCCTGCATTTTGTAAATTAATTATTAATTCTTCTATTACCAGGTTGTATCATTCAATTCGAAGTATTTTATCCGTGTCGTCCAAATCAAAATTCCATTTATCGTTAGTGGCAACAAAATTGTTCAACAGTAGAATCAGCAACTTTACCTGTGCCTTATTTTTAACTTAAGTTTTTAATACCCACACCATTTTATATCTTGCTAATGGATGATACATTTTTGTTTTTCTGCACCTGTTCATTCAGAATATACATAAGTACGATAGTGATTAACATAGAAACAATCACCACAAGTCCTAATGCGGGATAATGTAATAATTCACCGGAGTTTGATTGAACAACTATCATTCCTGCACCTGCAGCTGCAATGCCACCTGAAATCTGTTGTATAGATGAATTTATGCTCATAAAAGCGCCCCTGTATTGCTGAGTGGGAATAGCTGTCATTAATGCAGAAGCAGAAATCATTCTGGAAGTGATTCCAACAAACAGAATTACATTTAATACCATTACCATCCATAAAGGTGTTGGGCCTAAATTGGTATAAACCGCCACCATTAAGATACTTAAAACAGAACCAATTACGAAGAGTCTGTATTTACCGGTTTTATCACTTAACTTACCTAATAACGGACCGAAAATAATTGTAAAAACGCCAGTTACACCATATAATAAAGGAAGGTATTCCATAGGAATTTTTAAATTATTAATACTAAAAGCACTTCCAAAAGGCATCAGCATAAAACCGCCGGTAGCTAACAGAGATGTGGCCAAAAAACCCTTCAAATAATTCTTATTGGAGATAGTTGCAATAAGATGATCAATTGGATTTAGATCCGTTTTATAGTTAAGATGTTCTTTAACCGGTTTTAAATAAATGAAAATAATTATACAAACAATAGCAGAAAAAGCTGCAATCATCCAAAAGGGAGAATGCCAGCCATAGCGGTTTGCCAACCACAAGCCAACCGGTATACCTAGTACCTGGCTGGCAGCAAAAGCCATTTGTACAAAGCCCATAACTCTTCCGCGTATTTCCATTTTAAACAGGTCGGTAATTATAGCCATACTTATTGATCCGATAACACCACCAAACAAACCTGTAATAATTCTGGCAACTAATAAAAATTCATAAGTAGAGGCTATTGCACATAATAAAGTTCCTGTAATAAAGCCGCAATAAAAGAACAGTAAAAGTATTTTACGGTCATACTTATCTGCAAATCCAGCAGCCAGCAATCCGGCTATTCCTGCGCTAAACGCATAAACAGAAACTACCCATCCAAATTGGGTCGTCTTAATCTGAAGGTCTTTTAAGAGAATAACACCTAATGGAGAAAGTACCATAAAGTCGAGAATAACGCTGAATTGAATAATAGCAATAATAGCAATTAGAAAGATCTGATATTGTGTAAACACGTGTTTTTCGGGGAGTGTATTCGTTTTCATTTTTTATTAATTGAAGTACATGTAGTTTTGTTAATTTTATTATCGGAATGCCTTTATCACTAACTGAAATGCTTCTTTCATTTTGGATTCTGTAAATTTAAAATTCCTGTTCATAAATGATTTTTCTTCCAAATGAAATTTAATTAATGAATAAAATGGACCATAAGCAATTGACCAGAAAATTTCCGGATCCATTTTTCTTATCTCCCCCCTCTTTACTGCATTTGTCAAAAACTGTTTCATATTTTCTTTGAAAGCAGGCATTTGTATATCGCTGTGATTAACCAGCGGTGAATTGCGGAATTGCTCATAAAAGGCATAATGAACAGGAAACTTTATAACAAAGCACAGTCGGTTTTTCCATTGAATCCACAATCCCTCTGTAAAAGAAAGTTCCGGATCAAAACCATTAAGTGCCACATCTGTAAAAGTTTGCTGAACTTCATTATAAAGCCGGTTCAGTAAATCTTCTCTGTTCTTAAAATAAATATAAATGGTTGCCGGTGAAACATTAGCGGCTTTAGCCAAATTCTGCATACTCATTCCACTAAAGCCTTCTTTAACTATCATCTCCATGGCTTTCTCTCTGATAGCTGCTTCTTTATTTTCGTCCCTTATTCTCATTTCCGGTGCAATAATAAATGAATATTCATTCATTTAAAAATAATTTTAATGATTTATTACTTGCACTCCCGCTGAAACAATACTTAGCGTAGATGCTCCATTTCAAATCATGCACAATCTTAATATGCAATTATTTAAGAAGCTTTTTTTTCGGCGAGCCTGTTCCGCATTAATAAAAACAGGTACTAACGATTGATAATTTTTGTCAATTCTTAGGCTGTTACCATGCCCAATCATATTCATCCATTCCCATTGCATCTCCTTGCCATTTTTATCATAACAAGTATAGGTAATTTCAGATTCTTGCTTCCAATTGGTTTGTACATTAACCCTCTTCATCTACTTATTCAACTCAGCAGAATTTGTTAGGGCATACCATACTTTTTCTAGGGCTGTATTGATTTAAATTTCAAAATTATTTGTTGTTATTTAAGCGTTTAATAAAGTTTGAATATTAAATTTTTTCATTTTCATAAATGCTGCCAAAACTCTGGCACCTTTTTGGGGGTGAGCCATTAATTTACCTAATACTTTTGGTACCACTTGCCATGATACTCCAAACTGGTCTTTACACCACCCACATTGGCCTTCGGTACCACCATTTAAAATAAGGTTGTTCCAGTAATAATCAATTTCTTCTTGTGTTTCACATTCAATTGTAAATGAAACAGCTTCGTTAAATTTAAAATTGGGACCACCATTTAAGCCCATAAATTGCTTGCCGTTCAATTCCCATCTTACAACCATTTGGTTTTCTTCTGTAATTTTAGAATTGTTGAAAATGGAACAGTAAAATTCTGCTGCTTCTTTGGCTTGTCCGTCAAACCATAAGCAAGGATAAATTTGATTTGTCATTTTATTATTTTTTTAAAATTACTTTTATTGCTTAGGAAATTTAGCTATATCCATATATACTACTTCCCAAAGGTGTCCATCTAAATCTTCAAAACTACGTTGTTGCATAAATCCATAGTCTTTTGGTTCAAAAGGTTCTTGACCACCGGCTTTTAAACAATTTTCCAACATGGCATTTACTTCCTCCTTACTATCAACCGAAATGCAATTGATAACGGAAGCTGTTAGTTTAGTATTACTAATTTCTTTTTTAGTGAACTCACTGAATTTTGAATGGGTTAATAACATCACATAGATTTCTTCCGTTAAAATCATACAACCAGCAGTTTCATCTGTGAATTGAGGATTATTTGTAAACCCAATTGCAGTGTAAAATGTCATTGCTTTTTGTAAATCAGCAACAGGCAGATTGATAAAAATTTTCTTCGCCATTTTATTTAATTTTTTATATTAATCCTGATTTGAATTAACCATACAAAGATGCAACATCTTTTATAAATTTGCGGTGCGCGAATATGACATCAAAGGGGGTATTTGCGTCAAAGTTTAAGTAATTATTTAACGGCTTCTCTTGAAGCGTATAAATATTCCTTTATCTGAAATTTCAAATTTGCAAGCCATAGCCACCCCAAAACATTTGTTTATGGCAGATAATTTTTAGTTACTTAATTTTGCTCGCCGTGGCCCACTCAATGTCTGGAAAACACTTACCATAGCAGGCGGAAAAAATACGGATAGATTGTTACAGATTTACAGTAGCCTGGTAGTGCTTTGCAGATATGTAATGTAAAATGATGAGAAGTTAAACTATAAATTCATTGAAATCAGAAGGAATATATAATGGAGTTTTAGATCAGGCGATATTGATTTAATAAAGAGGTTTAATAGAATAAAAAAAACCAAAAGCTTAACTTCTTATCACCTTTTCAGATAAAAAAATCAATAAATTTAATGTACTGATTTTTTTTGTCACCCCTAAACAATACAACGTTTGTAAAAAGATTTAATTACAGTGTCCTAATGCTATCCAAAGCACAATAAAAATAAGTATGGTAGAGAAGCATCCTCCACCCAGTTTTTTCGCACCATAGCCTGCTAATAGGCCTCTAAATATATTATTCATAGTTTGTTATATTTGGATTTTATCTCTCAGAAATAAGTCCAAACCAAATATAGAATAAATTTACCCATATATGACTCAAATAAATATAAAAATGTTTTTTTTTACATCATGGGTATTTTTTTTGGCTCTTATATTTTAATAAAATTTATAAAAATTCCCCAATAGCAAATCCCTTTTACAATAACCCCATCTATCCATTTTTATTTAAATTTGTTCACTAAAATTAATATTAGCTTATTTACGATTATATATTATTGCTCCTTTTTGTAAAAAACATAAAATTATTTTTAAACTTTAAACTTATCACAATAAAATA
This sequence comes from Bacteroidia bacterium, assembly GCA_014376805.1. Lineage (GTDB taxonomy): Bacteria > Bacteroidota > Bacteroidia > UKL13-3 > UKL13-3 > B1. The sequence continues at coordinate 20,782 of JACMQU010000173.1, read as the reverse complement.
GTTGAAATAACTGGGAATTTAAAACTTAAAATCTTATGTTAGCATAAGATTAAGTTGCATATACTGTTTCCCACCAACCTGTGCACATTTAATAATTAAACAATTATTTATGACAACCTCTAGTGAAAAAGCAAAAGAACTTATCAGTTTATATAACAGAACCCGGCCTTTTGAAGAAATCTTAAAGTCTTTATCAGAAGACTCGAAGATAGAAATCCCTGTAATTCCAGATGTTCCAGGAAAAAATTCATGGTCGGCCGAAGCTGCAGCTAAGAGGCAGGATTTTTTAGAATCCCGCACGCATAAATCTTTAGCTTCGCTTTCTGGTAAAAGTCCTATGCCTGATCCTGAAACATATAAAGGAAATATAGAATCTTTTATTGGAATGACCCAGGTGCCAACCGGTATAGTTGGACCTGTGTATATACGAGGCACAGCTGCTTATGGAGATTTTTATGTTCCGATGGCAACTACAGAAGGTGCCTTAATAGCCTCCTATAACAGAGGCGCAAAAGCTTGCAGGTTAAGCGGTGGTATTACCTCTGTGTGCCTTACCGAAACAGTTCAAAGAGCGCCGCTTTTCAGATTTCACCGGCTTGCTGAGGTTGGTGCCTTTATGTACTGGATTCTTGATAAACTTGATATATTTAAATCCATTACATTAGGAAAAAGCCGTTTTGCTAAATTAATCGATCTCAGGCTTAATATGGAAGGTAATCAGGTAGTGATTATATTTGAATATACTACCGGTGATGCTGCCGGGCAGAACATGGTTACCATTTGTACAGAAGCTATTTGTACTTACATTATAGAACATACACCCATACAACCTACCCATTGGTTTATAGAAAGTAATTATTCAGGCGATAAAAAAGCAACAGCAGTTTCATTTAGCAGTGTACGTGGCAAAAAAGTTACTGCCGAAGCGGTCATCAAAAAACAATATGTAAAAGAGGTTCTGAGCTCTGATGTGCCGGGTATTGTGCAATACTGGCAAAGTTCTTCTGTAGCTGCTGTACAGAGTGGTTCTATTGGAATTCAGGGGCATTTTGCCAATGGATTAACTGCTATATTTTTAGCTTGCGGACAAGATGTTGCCTGTGTTGCCGAAGCGTATGTAGGCATAACCCGAATGGAAAAAAATGAGGATGGGGATCTTTATGTTGCAGTTACACTGCCAAGTTTAATGGTAGGCACTGTTGGAGGTGGAACAGGTTTAACTACCCAACATGAATGTTTGGATTTACTGGAGTGTACCGGACCTGGCACAGCAAGAAAATTTGCTGAGATCTGCGGTGCAACTGTATTGGCAGGGGAACTTTCTATAGCTGCCGCATTGGCTTCAGGCCAGTTTTCTAAAGCACACCGCATTTTTGGCCGTAAGTAAAATGCAGGCAACTAAACAACCTTTTTACAAGAGGTTCAAACAATATCTTTCAGAAAGATTTCCGTTTACACATATTTTATTAATTGCAGCTTTCTCCTTTTCAGTTATATCTTATTCAAGAATCTGCAGAGGTGCTAATGGTTTTGTTGAACCGAAAACATATTTAATAGCGGTCTTAAATGCAATTCTCTTCTTTTATCTGGTAAGGGTATTTGATGAGTTTAAAGATAAGGAAGATGACGCCAAATACAGAAAAGAATTACCGGTGCCACGTGGATTAATTACCCTAAGAGAATTAAACCTTACCGGCTTTGTGGCTGCAGGCTTACAACTAAGTTTCTTGTTGTTTTTTGAATCATCTCTATTGTTTTTTTATGTTCCTGTAATGGCTTATCTATTACTCATGTCTAAAGAGTTTTTTATTGCAGATTGGTTGCGTAAGCATCAGTTCTGGTATGTTATTTCACATATGCTTATTATTCCGTTAGTTGATTTCATAACTTCCTCTTTCGATTGGTATCTGGAGGAAGTACCTGCACCACAAGGACTAATTTTCTTTTTTATCGTTTCTTTTTTCAATGGAGTATTGCTTGAGGTAGGCCGTAAAATAAAAGCCCCGGAAGATGAAAAAGATGGTGTAATTTCTTATACAGATTTATTAGGAATACCTAAGGCAATTTTTTTATGGTGTGCTTTGTTGTTGGCTAATTTTATTACGGCTGTTACCGCAGCCTGGTATGCCGGTTTTGGGCAGTTAATGTTTGTAATTCTGATTCTGCTTTTAGCCATTGCCATTTTACCGGCCATTTTATTTTTTAAAATACAGACTACAAAAAAAGCTAAATGGATTGAGTTAGTTTCCGGCATCTGGTCTTTGTTAATGTACCTGTTGTTAGGTGGTTTACCTATGATGCTAAACCTGATAAAATAATGAACCTGGTTACGGAGGACAACTATAAAGTTTATGCGGAACCGAAATTTTTTGGAGGTAAGGCCAAAAGACTGTTAGAGCTATCGGATCAGGGATTTAATATACCGCATTTTATATTGATCCCGGCAGATGTGTTAGCTGGTTTTATTAGTGAGGAATTTACCGGTAATCAGGAGAAAACTATTTCTCTGATAAAGCACTTTAATTTTCCGGTATCCCTCCTTACTTTTTTAAAAAGCCGGTTTGAACCGGATACTTTATTTGCTGTGCGTTCTTCAGCTACAAATGAAGATGGAGATGAAAAGTCTTATGCCGGTATGTATCAAACAAAGTTATATGTGCAGCTTGAGCATATAGATGAAGCTATCCGCGAAGTATGGCTCTCTGGATTTAACGAAAGGGTAACTGTTTATAATGATGAACAACCCGTTCAAATGGCAGTTATAGTTCAGCAAATGATTAACGCAACTGTATCAGGCGTGGCTTTTGGCATCAACCCTGTATCCGGCAGTAAAGATGAAAAAATAATTAATGCAGTATATGGCCTGGGTGAAGGACTTGTATCGGGTTACCTAAGTGCTGATCAGTTTATTGTGAATCATACAAACTTAATAACTGAACAAAATGCCATAGAAAAACATATGGCAGTTAAATCAGAAAAATTTGTGCTGGATGAAAAAAAAGGTTTTGGTCTGATAAAAATAAAAGTGCCATTATCACTACAACTGCAACCAGGTTTATCAGATCAGCAACTGTATAAAATCTGTGATATGTTAGATAGACTTTCACTCAAATACAATGCCCCGCAAGACATAGAATTTGCTTATGAAAAGGAGGTATTATACCTATTACAGACCAGGCCTGTAACTGCGGTTAAAGCTAATAAGCCTTCCTTAACAGACCAAAAAATAACAGTATGGGACAATAGCAATATAATTGAATCTTATCCCGGATTAACGCTGCCGCTTACCTTCTCCTTTATTACAAAAATGTACGAATCGGTATATAAACAACTTTCTGCAGTAATGGGAATCAGGCAACAGGTAATTAATGCAAATGCACCTCAATATGCAAACATGCTGGGCATCATTTACGGCCGGGTTTATTATAACCTTAACAGTTGGTATGGAGCGCTGGCATTACTACCCGGTTACTCACTAAATGTTGCCTTTATGGAAAAAATGATGGGTGTTAAGGAGAAATTTACCCACCACCAGATTCCAAAAAAATCAAATTCACAGGAGTGGTTTGATATCATATATGCCGTGCTTCGGATTCTTTGGAATCTTTTTACAATTAAAGAAAAATCTACAAAATTTCAGGCTGGTTTTCAATTGATTTATGACAAATACCAGGCATTAAATTTTGATTCTGTAAGTTTAACTGAACTATTAATTCATTACCGTACTTATGAACAAAACCTGCTAAAAAAATGGAAGCCACCGTTGGTAAATGATTTTTTTGCGATGGTCTTTTATGGCATGTTCAATAAAATGTGCAATCATAAAAAATATGGTGAGTTTAAGAATTTACAAAATGCTTTATTGATTGGTTCAAATGATATTATTTCTACTGGCCCTGCTGTTTTATTAAGTGCTATTATTAAAAGCATAAAAAGCGAAAACGCTTCAGATTTATTTACAAATAATAGTTCTGAACAAATCTTAAAATTACTGGAAACAGGTATCTATCCACAAACAAATAATCTCATTCAGCAATACCTTGAAAAATGGGGAGCCCGTTGTGTAGGCGAACTAAAACTAGAGACTAAAACGTACATAGAAGCTCCTGAAAAATTAATTGCTATGATAAGAAATACACTGGCAGATCTTCAACCAGCATTTAATAATATCGGTTTGCGTATGCGGATAGATGCAGAACTGTTTGTAACAAAAAAAAATGCAGGAAATCCATTTAAAAAATTGCTGTTCAACTATGTATTAAAACAAACAAGATATTTTGTAAGTAACCGCGAAAATTTGCGTTATGAGCGAACAAGAGCATATAGTGTGGTGAGGAAAATTTGTAATGCTGCCGGCAAAAAGCTGTATCATCAAAAAGTATTAGAATTAGCAGATGATATATTTTACCTCACTTTTGAGGAGCTGGAAGACTATGCCAACGGCAAATCGGTTCACCCCGCACTAATGGAGATTGCTGCCTTGCGAAAGAAAGCATATACCGGGTATGAACACATTTTGTTGCCTGAAAGGATAGTTGCCAAAGGGGTAGTTTACTTAAATATAATTTTAGGATCAAACAATACCCCTGTAAATAAACTACAGGTTTTAAAAGGTCTTCCTTGCTGCAGTGGTATAGTGCGTGCAAAGGTAAAAGTATTACACCATGCAGATGAAGCAACCCACATGAATGGACATATTCTGGTTACCTCAAGTACCGATCCCGGATGGGTACCTTTGTTCGTTTCGGCCGCAGGGATACTGGTAGAAAGAGGAAGTATGCTAAGCCACTCCGCCATTGTATCTCGCGAAATGGGACTGCCCTGTATTGTTGGCATAACAGGATTAATGCAACAGCTAAAGTCAGGCGATCTTGTTGAAATGAACGGAGCTACCGGAGAAATCATTATTATTGAAAGATGCTGAAAGCAAAGTTTGACTTTATAAGATATGCAAACTGCTGGGAGGATGCAGATATGCTGCTATCCGCCTTACAACTTCCTGCAGGTTGTCGGATCTTATCAGTAGCTTCGGCAGGAGATAATTCATTAGCCATGCTCTCTGCTGCACCTGAACGATTAACAGTGGTAGATGTTAACCCTGTACAATTATTTCTGACTGAATTAAAAGCACTTTGTATTAAAAAATTAACTTATGAAGAATTCTTTAAATTTTTAACAACCAATTCAAATAAGAACCTGAAGATATATAAATTATTGCGGAATGAATTAACTGTAAACGCGCGCATATACTGGGATCAACAAACAGTATCAATTGAAAATGGAATTATTTATGCAGGTAAATTTGAAAAATACCTGTTAAGTTTTGGAAAAATAATTCTGCCTCTTATCCATTCAAAAAAAATTACCAGAAGATTGTTTGAACCTAAATCTGCCTTACAACAGAAAATATTTTATAATCATACCTGGAATAATTACCGCTGGAAATGGTTGTTCCGCATTTTCTTTAACCGATATGTGCTGGGAGCATTTGGTCGCGATCCGGAATTTCTGGAACAAGTAGATTTAAAAGTATCTTCTTTTTTAAATGATCGATCTGCGCTGCATTTATCTTCTAAAGAAGTTCAGTCAAATTATTTTTTAGCCTATATGTTACTAGGATCATTTACATATGGATTGCCTTTTTATTTGAGAGAAGAAAATTTTTTTAAAATTAAATTTAATATTGATGCGCTTGAAATGAAAGAAGGATATGCGGAGGTGGCTCTTAAATTAAACGGAAATTATTCTCATTTCAATTTTTCTAATATCTTTGAATACATGCCCCTAAAAACATTTAAGGAGTTTGGCAACATGCTGGTAGCCCATACCAGGCCGCAGAGCCAATTTGCCTACTGGAATCTGATGGTTACGAGAAAGCTATCTGATTTGTTCCCTCAAAACTTTGTTAAACAAACACCCCCGGCACTTATCGACAAAGGATTTTTTTATAAAGAATTTATAACGGAGACAAAAATATGAATGCTGATATCATGGCGTATCTGATTCTTTCTGTTAGCTTCCTGTTTATATTTGCTATAGGCGATTTTCTTTATTATTATGTTAAAATAGCACCTGAATACAGCCGTAAAACAGTACATATTTTATCTGGTTTGCTTGCGTGTTTGTTTCCTGTTTATTTTTCAAATTACTGGTGGGTACTGGCCATTTGTATTTCATTTTTTGTGCTGCTTAAATTAAGTATGCGTTTTAATTTTTTAAAAGGTATTAATGGGGTTGATCGCAAAACATATGGAAGTATGGTGTATCCGTTAGGGGTATTTCTGAGTTTTTTTTTTTACAGCCTCAATATTAATCGATTTGTTACGCCACCTTATTTTCTGTTTTATATACCCTTACTTATTCTCACTTTATCTGATCCGGCAGCAGCAATTATTGGAAAAAGATTTCCACTAAAGAAATTCACACAGAAACCGGGATCTAAATCATGCGGAGGAAGCAGCGCTTTTTTTGTAACAGCGTTACTAATTAGCTATTTTATACTACCTGTAGAATTAAGAAAAATGGGACTCGTAATCTCCCTGGCCATCATAACAACATTAAGTGAGGCCTTCAGCATGCTCGGACTCGATAACTTGTTCATTCCTTTAAGTGCGGTTCTCCTTTTGTATATTTATATTCTTTAATGAACTCTACCTTAAATAATATAACCATAAAACATTGCATGCCCCACAATGACCTTTGGTCTTCGTTTTTAGCCGTTACTGATGCTATTTACGACTCTTCAAAAATGCCTTTATCGGGAGCCTTAAACATTCCGGAAAAAAAAATAATTTCAGCCTTTATTGCATTCAGAGATAACAAGCCTCTGGCAAGATTAGTAGTGTATGAACCAAACTTTACTGAAGAGACAAGTGTGTGGTGCTTTGGTGCTTTTGAGAGTATAAATGATTCGGAGTTATGCAGGCATTTATTCGATACCGTAATAAATGCTGCTGCTGCAAAATGCATAAAAAATATAATTGGTCCGATGAATGGAAGTACCTGGGAAAATTATCGGATTGCATTAAACTGGGATTATCCCACTTTTTTTTCCGAAGTTTACCAGCCTCCATACTACGCACAGTTATTAATTGACGCCGGTTTTCAAACTCTGGCAAAATACAGTACGCACCTGCAATCAAACATTTCTTATGCGGCCGATAAAATACAACCTTTAAGAACCCGGCTCAAACAAAATGGAGTGACGATCCGCAACATGGATCTGACGAATTTTGAGCAGGAAATAGTTAAATTATATCCCTTTATTACAAGTGCATTTGCTCATAATTTTTTATACTCTCCTATCCAATTTGAAGACTTTAGAGATAAATACAGAGCACAAAAAAAATGGCTGGACACACGCTTTGTTTATTTCGCTGAAAACGAAGAAAAGGAACTGATAGGGCTGGTTGTTGGTTACCCTGATTATTTTAATCAAACAAATAAAACTTTAATAGTTAAGACAGTTGCCCGTAACCCCGATAAAAAATATAATGGCATAGCACAAGTTTTGTGTGCAAATATTTCTGATGCTGCCAACAGTCTTGGATTCAACCGCATTATCCATGCCTTTATGCACCAGGATAACAAATCTGTAAATCTATCAGGATTTTTTAGCGGAGAAAAACTAAGGGAATACGCACTTTACAATAGAATGGTTAAACAACCCCTTATTGAAAATTAATATCATGCAGGTTATAATAATTAAATAGATGTATATGGATTCTATTGATAGTTAGAGAATGGTCATAACAATCTTAAGTAATTTTATCGGGTTAAACATAAAAAACTGTTAAGCTATTTTATACTAACAATTGGTATTATTTTGCAAAGCCTAATATTAATTAATGAACATTATCCATTATTTTCTTGAAGCGGTAAATGCCAAGCCAAACACTGTTGCTATAATTGAAAATGCAAAGCAGGTAACCTATGCTCAGTTCAATTTATCAATACAAAAAACAGCAGCTTATTTTAAAAGTAAGGGAATAAAAAAAGGCGACAGGGTAATGGTATTTGTACCCGTAAGTACAGACTTATATAGAGTTGTGCTGGCCTTATTCCAGATTGGGGCAATAGCCGTTTTTATGGATGAATGGGCTGGAAGAAAAAGACTTCGTGATTGTTGCAGGCATGCACAATGTAAAGGATTTATAGCCCCCTTCTATTTACGATTAGCCGGACTTTTTATTAAAGAAATCAGGAGTATTCCTGTTAAGTTAAAAGCAGCAGAACAAGCTACAATGGCTTATACAGAGGTTGAAAAAATGGAATTAAATGACAGTGCTTTAGTAACTTTTACTACTGGTAGTACTTCCATTCCAAAAGCAGCCGATCGTACACATGGTTTTTTGCAGGCACAGTTTAATGCATTACAAAAATATGTACCGGTAAAAGAACAAATCAGCCTTACTACCCTACCTATAGTTATGTTACTAAACTTAGGGCTGGGCAAAACAAATGTGATCCCTGCAAAAAAGATGCGTAAGCCCACTCTTTTTGAAGCAGGCAAACTGATTACCATGCTTCAAAAAAACAAGGTGGGTTCGGTTACTGCTTCACCTTCTTTCCTGCTAAAACTGGCTTTAAATATAAAACAGAATAACTCCACTAACCTTCTGGTTAACTCATACGTAACTGGCGGCGCAGCCTTGTATCCACAAGAAGCATTGTTGTTAAAACAAGTATTACCCAAAGCAGATATGGTAATTTTATATGGTTCTACAGAAGCAGAACCTATAGCTGCCTGCAATTTAAATGAATACCTGAATTACCATGAAAATAACCCACATTTTAATGGAATTTATATTGGTACTCCGGTCCCTGAAATTAAAATACAGGTTATTAAATATGTGGATGATTGCATTTCGGTTCAAACCACAGAAGAGTGGAGAAATAAAGCATTGCCTTTAGCTAACGCTGGCGAAATTTGTGTGAGTGGCCACCATGTATTGAAACATTATTTATTTGACCAGGCTGCAGTATTACGCAATAAAATAAAAGTTGATGACCAAATCTGGCACCGCACCGGCGATACGGGCATGTTAATGGAAACCGGTGAATTGCTTTTACTGGGCCGTTGTAAATGGAGTTTTGTATTGAAAAATCAGGCCCTGTATACTTATATAATGGAGCACCTTTTAAAACAATTTGAAGGCGTTGTGGAGGCGGCTTTTTTTTTAAAAACCAAATGTTATATCATACTCGAAGTGAAAAAGAACTTTAATGAATTATTATACCGTGCTTATTTACAAAGTGTAATTCCTGTTATTGCAACAGCCAAAATTAATTACATCAATAAAATTCCAAAGGATCCGAGACATGGTTCAAAAATTGATTACGATAAATTATATACTATGCTTAAATAAAAAAAATTGCCCTATTTAAAAGATACAGGTTCGTACACTTTTACAATTTTTACACGCACCCATTCTACCACTGCCACATTTCGCTTGCAGCAAACAACCGGCTAATTATGCATGGTATGGCAGAAAGCAAGTCATAAAATAATTCTTACTAAAAAAAAACAGAAGTTAAAACCAATAAACAATATCTTCGAATTTAGTAACACAATAATAATTTAAAATTGTATCTAATAATTTAATGCCAGTAACTTTTGTAAATTCCTACTTATGAACAAAAAAAAAGTGATTATAATAGGTGGAGGTTTTGCCGGTTTGCACTTGTCTAAGGGGCTTCCTGCTAATTTGTTTGAAGTAATTCTTATCGACAAAGTTAATCATCACCAATTTCAACCTCTATTTTATCAGGTTGCCAGTTCCAGGCTCGAACCCTCAAATATTTCGTTCCCTTTCCGTAAAATATTGCAAAAACTAAAGCATATTAATTTTGTGCTGGGTAATGTATTGTCCGTTGATCCTAAAATGAATAGTGTTATTACTGATAACGGAAATTATACGTATGATCATCTGGTAATTGCCACCGGATGCAAAACAAATTTTTATGGGAACAAAGAACTGGAAACCCATTCCCTAACAATGAAATCGACTTTTGAGGCTATTACAATTCGAAATCAGATTCTCTTAAATTTAGAAAACGCCGTTACAAAAAAAGAAGATTCGTTTTTTAACATTGTACTAGTTGGAGGCGGGCCTACCGGTGTAGAACTGGCCGGAGCCTTTGCTGAAATGAAAAAAAACATTTTACCCAAAGACTATCCCCATCATAACTTTTCAAAACTAAAAATTATACTTATAGAAGGTAGTCCTAATATTCTTAACCAGATGGCTGTAGAATCACAGCAAGCATCCAGAAAATATTTGGAAGAGCTGGGTGTACAACTTATTACCAATACTACTGTAAAAAGTTATGACGGCGCAACTGTTTTATTAAGTTCGGGCGAATTACTTGCCTGCCAAAACCTTATATGGGCAGCAGGTGTAACGGGCAATTTATTAAATGGGATCAACACGGATGCTATTACAAAAAGTAACCGATATACTGTTAACAGGTATAATAAAGTAAATGACGAAATAAATATTTTTGCCATTGGCGACATTGCCCTTATGAAAACAGAGAAGTATCCTGGCGGCCATCCTCAATTAGCCAATGTTGCCATCAACCAAGGAAATCGGCTTGCTAAAAATCTTATAGCCATGGTTCAACAAAAACCCATGAAAGAATACGAATACACAGATTTAGGCGTAATGGCAACTGTTGGTAAACACAAAGCGGTGGTTGAACTCCCCTTTATAAAATTTAGTGGGTACCTTGCCTGGTTTGTTTGGATGTTTTTACACCTGATGCTGATTCTGAGTGTACGTAATAAATTAATGATTTTTATTAACTGGGGTTGGAATTATTTAACCAACGATAACTCTTTACGACTTATATTTAAAAATCCTAAAGTAAAGTAATGTACTTGTGCATAAATACAGCGGCCAGCCAATATGCTTAACAATTTTAAAATTTGTTTTTATAAGGCATGTTTGAAGCAGTAATATTTTATTGAAATTCACTGTTACTTAACTTTCTTTGTAGCAGTTGCAGGTAATTTATACAGGCAATTATTATTATTCTTATGGCTAAAGAAATTGTAGTTAGTGGTATTAGACCAACCGGAAACCTGCACCTAGGCAATTATATGGGAGCAGTAACAAATTTTGTGAAAATGCAATATGATTATACCTGCTATTTTTTTATAGCCGATTACCATAGTCTAACCACACATCCCAATCCTGCAGATTTGCACAACAATGTACGGCAAGTACTCATTGAATATTTAGCTTGTGGCCTGAACCCCGATGCGTGCACGCTTTATATACAAAGTGATTTGCCACAGATACCGGAATTATATATGATGCTAAATATGCATGCTTATAAGGGAGAGTTGGAACGGGTAGCCTCTTTTAAAGAAAAAGCGCGCACGCAGCCTGATAATTTGAATGCAGGCCTATTAACTTACCCTGTTTTAATGGCAGCAGATATTCTCATACACAAAGCGGGTAAAGTGCCTGTAGGCAAAGATCAGGAGCAACACCTGGAAATGGCACGTACATTTGGAAATCGATTTAACCGGATTTATGAGAAAGAAATTTTTCCTGAACCCTATGCATTTAATTATGGCAATAACCTTATTAAAATTCCAGGTTTGCAGGGTGGTAGTAAAATGAGTAAAAGCGATGGTGATGCAAATGTTATAAGCCTGATAAATACACCTGAACAAATTCGAAAAAAAATGAGTAAAGCTGTTACAGAAACCGGCCCTCTAATGGTGGATTCAATTCCATCTGAAGCGGTTCAGAATTTATTTAACCTGATGAAGATTGTTTCCACAGATGAAAAGTTGTCGCACTACACAAAAGCATACGCAAATTGTAGTATCCGCTATGGCGACTTAAAAAAAGACATTGCCGAAGATTTGATTAATTTTCTATCTCCGATACGCGAAAAAATAACCCTGCTTCAAGCAGACAATAAGCTGCTTGCTAAGGTTGTAAAACAAGGTAGAGAAAAAGCACAAGAAAGTGCAGCTAATACCTTAAAGGAATGTAGAGAAGTGATTGGCTTTAAAAGTTTTTTATAGTGATTATGATATTTCTTACTACTCTGCTTCTCATTTAAATGATAAGCCTAAGGTTATCGAGCTTCTTTTTTATTGTTGAAAATATTTCTAATTAAATTATAAAATAATTCTGCCCCACTATAAAGCAAAAAAGGAAATTGTTAAATAATTTCCCTTACTCGAATATAATTGGTATTTATGGTTGAAAGCCGACTTATGTAGAATATATTTATTTTTTACCTAACTCGTAAAACAATTCATTACTGGAAGTAGTTGAGGCGATATTACCGGCAGTACTAATTTCACTTACCCTGGCATCTATCTGAGAATTTATGGCTCCCGTTACCTGTTCTTCAAAAAATAATCCTGCATCAACATCTGCTACAAGTAATATTATTAATGAAACAAAAAATAAAGCTATAAAAGTTAATGTAATTAGAATGCCTTTGGATTGTGGGTTTTTAGTTGTTTTCATATTGTATGCTGTTGTTTTTACAATACAAATGTAAAAATTATAATCTAAATAACAATAATATGCTAATATATTGGTTTTATAGCGTTAAAAATGGTATATTTTAACTAATTATTATTTCTATTGCTCTACTTTTATAACGATAATCAATTGATATTAAATAATATATAATTTATTTTAGACAATTGTAAAATTTTTCTTAATTTTTACGTAAAACCTATCTGACTGGTGGATTAAGGTTTATTTTATCTGCCTGAATGGATAAAACAGACTCCTGGATAAAATAAAAATGTTTAATAAAAAAGCGAAAAATTATTTAACAAACTTGTAATAAGCACAATTATTATTAGATTCTTTTGGACTTTTTATTGCCTGTGTGGCGTTCGGCTCTAACAATTTGGTGCTTAATGAGGACATAAATTTTATTAAGTTTTAAGCTTTTTCTTTTGTGCTGATGGAAATAAAACATTATTAAGTATTAAGCGGTATCCCGGAGAGTTTGGATGAAGTGCCAGGTCTGTGGGCGGCTCACCTACCTGGTGCTGATAATCTTCAGGATCGTGGCCCCCGTAAAAGGTCCAGGTGCCCTTACCGAATGTACCATGAATATAACGGGCTTCATTTAAAGATTTATTATCTCCAAGTATGATTACATCGCTTTTAATAAATAGTTTTCTGAAAGCTGTAGTCTGACCCCAAAAACCTTTTACTGTGGAAGTATGGTTCTGATTTAACATAGCAGGTACCATATCCCATTTTGCACTGAATTCAAATAAACTGAATACATCATTTTCTTCAGTTACCGGTCTCGTTCCCTGCATAGCATCAATAAAACTATGCTCGTACGTCATTGGATCAAAATATAACCGGTAATCTTTAAATGCAAAACATTTACTAAAATCAAGTTTTTTATCTGCGCTCCAATCTGCCGGATCTCCATCAAAAGGAACTTCCACAATATCAATACCGTCTGCGGCTAACGCAATATCATATGTATCGGTAGCACTGCACATTGCAAACATAAAGCCTCCACCTACTACATAATCGCGTATTTTTTTGGCAACAGCCAATTTTAATTCAGATACTTTGTGGAAACCATGTTTAGCCGCCATCGATTCATTTTCTCTCACTTCCGCCTGATACCAGGCGGCATTTGCAAAGGTTGAATAAAACTTTCCATACTGCCCTGTAAAATCCTCATGATGCAGATGTAACCAGTCATATTTACTTAACTTTCCATCTAATACTTCATCATCAAAAACAATTTCATAAGGAATTTCTGCATAACTTAAAACCAGGGTTACAGCATCATCCCAGGGCTGTTTAGTTTTAGGCGAGTAAACAGCAATTTTTGGGGCCTTCAGTAATTTTACCAATTCCATATTAACGTCGGCCTTAGCAATTTGCAACAAAATACTTGTTACTTGCCCTTCACTAACCACTTCATAACTAACTCCTCTTATTCGGCATTCTTTTTCAAATACATCTGTGTAAGACATCATAAAACTGCCTCCTCTATAATTTAGAAGCCAGTTAACTTCAAGGTCTTTAGCCAATACCCAGTAGGCTATGCCATAAGCTTTAAGATGGTTACGTTGTTCATCATCCATTGGAATTAAAATGCGTGTTGCAAAAGCATTAGCACACAAGATAAAAAAGCAAAAAGCAATAATAATTCTGGTCATAATTTATAAAACGAATATAAGCTATTCTATGTTATCCATAATACCTGAACTTATTAATCGGTAAATTTTGAGTAAAGATGGGTTGGAGGTTAATAATTCTTCCTGTTTTGCTATAGTAACTAAATCTTTTCTGCTGGCAGGTCCGGTTTGAGCCAAATAAGGTGGTACCTTCAGGATTTTATTGGCAGTTTCAGTTATAAGAGGTTTCAATAAATCAAAATTAAGATTATTTTCTTGTAACCATTTTGCGGCCACCACAAAAAGGTGATTAGTAAAATTATTTACAACTACAGCAGCTAAATGCAATTGTTGCCTTTCTTTTTCCTTTACACGCAATACGTTTTTAGAGATTCTGTGTGCCACAGCCTCTATAATTTTTAAATCCTCTTCCTCATTGCCTTCAATACAAACAGGAATGTTTTTGAATTCTAATTCATATGCCCCGCTAAAGGTTTGAACTGGCCAGAAAACACCTTTATGCAATTGCGCAGATAAGGCACTCAGTGGCATTAAACCCGAACAATGCACTACAATACCAGTTACTAATAATTGATCGGAAATACTTTGAATGGCAGTGTCTGATACAGCAAGAAAATAAACATCACAATTAGCCGGAATATCTTTAATCTCGTTAAATACAATAGTTTTAAATTTAACAGCAAATGCTTTGGCATGTGCAGGGGTTCTGGAATAAACACCGGCAATATGAATATCGCCTGTTTGTAAAAATGCCATAGCAAGATTATGAGCAAGTTTGCCACTACCTATAAAAAAGATATTTAACAATGTTGTTTTTTGAACACCAAACATAATTAAATAAGTTAAAAACAGAACATT
Organism: Bacteroidia bacterium; assembly: GCA_014376805.1. GTDB lineage: Bacteria > Bacteroidota > Bacteroidia > UKL13-3 > UKL13-3 > B1. The sequence goes on along the minus strand of JACMQU010000173.1, from coordinate 5,763 downwards.
ATGTTAAGAATTTCAATTTAATTAAGGATAACTACTTTACTCTTAATTTAAAAATATAAATTCCTCAGCATTTTTATTCAAAATTTATTATATGAAAAAATTAATGATCACATATGCCCTCCTTACAGGGTCTCTTTTAACTTCGATAAACTGTAGCTCCCTAGTTAACAAAAAAAATGATGCCGATGGGGATGGGATTGCCAATAAACGCGATAAATGTACCAACACTCCCAAAAGTGCTTTAGTAGATAAACACGGATGTATCATTGATGCCGATAAGGATGAGATTGCTGATAACTTAGATGCTTGTCCTGCAGTTTTTGGGTTGGCTCGCTTTAGTGGTTGCCCTGATAGTGACAAAGATGGTGTGGAAGATCGTTTAGACAGGTGTCCGAACGTATTGGGTTCTGTTAAACTAGAAGGTTGTCCGGATTCTGACGGCGATGGAATTGAAGATAGCCGGGATAAATGTCCATCAAAAGCCGGAATAGCTGCATTTGAAGGATGCCCTGATACCGATGGCGATGGCGTGGAAGATGCAATTGATCAATGCCTCATGGTTAAAGGACTGGCTAAGTTTGAAGGTTGCCCGGATACCGATGGAGATGGAATACAGGAAAATTTAGATAAATGTCCGGGTTTGGCAGGTGTTGCGGCCAATAATGGTTGTCCTGAAATTAAAGCTATTGTTCAACAGTTGCTCTTGCGGGCTTCTAAAGGTATTGAGTTTGAGAATAGAAAAGCAACTTTGAAAAAAAAATCTTTCCTTTTATTTGATCAACTAGTAAAAGTTATGAATGATAATCCTCATTTCAGGTTAAAAATTATTGTCTTCCCTGAAAATTTACCAGATATAACGAAGAACACCATCCTATCTAATAACAGGGCACTTGTTATTAAAAAGTATCTTGAAAATAAAGGACTACAGCCTGAATACATAATAACAGAGGTAGTTTTCCCTGATCAGGAAAGGATTTCGAAAAACAAAATTGACGTACATATTCAGTTTGATGACTTTACCAGATAGTTATACTTCAAAATTTATTTGCAGTTTGTTAAATAACAATTTTCTAACAGACGATGGTTCAGAAATAACAAACTTTATTTTATATCGTTGAAATTTAACAAGGTATAGTAGTATAATTGCTTTCCATAAATTATTATAATCTATAAATAAATACCCATGTCTAAAAAATTATTCTTAATTATTACCTTACTGTTGTGTAAATTTTCTTATGCACAACACCGTCCCTCAAAATTATGGGATGCTACTTTTGGTGGAAGCGATTATGAAACTTTTTCTGAAATAAAACAAACTGCCGACAAAGGTTTTATCCTTTGTGGCAATAGTAGTTCGCCCATCTCAGGGGATAAAACCCAGGATAGAAAAGGGGTATCTGGCTTTACAGATTTCTGGGTAGTAAAAACGGATAGTATGGGAAATAAAATCTGGGACAAAACCTATGGAGGCAGATATTCTGATTATGCAACATCTATTATACTAACCAAAGATGGTGGTTATTTGGTTGGGGGCTATTCAGAATCGGATACCTCCGGCGATAAATCACAACTGAGCAAAGGCGGTAAAGATTACTGGGTAATAAAAATTACCGCCAATGGCGTTAAACAATGGGATGCAACTTTTGGAGGTTCGCGCGATGAAAATTTAACTGCACTTGTACAAAAAACCGGTGGTGGCTATTTACTCGGAGGTTATTCTGACTCGAGAATTACCGGCGATAAAACCCAGGAAAACCGGGACCTTAATACTTTAAGAACAGATTTCTGGATAGTAAGTATTGACTCAATCGGACAAAAACAATGGGATGGTACTTACGGAGGGACTAATCATGATCTGTTACAAGATATTGTAAAATCTACAGATGGTGGGTATTTATTGGCTGGAGAAACATACTCAGATCAGGGATTTGAAAAATCATCTTATTCAAGAGGAGTATCTGATTACTGGATTGTTAAAATTAATCAGTCTGGCGTTAAACAATGGGATGCCACATTTGGAGGTAATCAGCTTGAAGTATTCAAATGTGCTATCCAAACCAAAGATGGAGGATATCTGCTTGGTGGAGGATCTCGCTCTGGTATTAGTGGCGAAAAAACGGACACCTGCAGGGGTTTTGAAGATAGTTGGCTGGTAAAAGTTGACTCTATCGGGCGTTTACAGTGGAATTCAACCTTTGGAGGTGACGGACAGGAATATGTGGAATCTATAATTCAAAATCTGGATGGTGGATATATTTATGCAACCTCGTCAAGTTCAAATATAGTGGGAGATAAATCCCAGGATAAAATGGGAAACTTTGATTATTGGGTACTAAGGATAGACAGTGTTGGCAAAAAGATTTGGGATAGTCGTTATGGAGGATCAGGTGACGACTATTTATTTTCAATGATACAAAGTAAAGATTATGGATTGGTATTGGGTGGGCAATCCAATAGTGGCATTTCAGCAGATAAATCACAAGCCGGCAGAGGTGGTCTTGATTTCTGGATCCTAAAACTTCTGAATAATACCATACGCCTTTCTTTAAATACAGACACCTTATGTATGGGTTCCACTGCTTTTTTAAATTATGATATAGCGGGTACTTTTAACAGTAACAATAAATTTTTCGTAAAATTAAGCAATAGCAATGGCAACTTCACGGGTTTGCCTGATTTAGATACTTTTATTGTTTCAGGAAGTGGACACTTTACCGGCCAGGTGAGTGTAACCATTCCCGGATCAACCGTTTCTGCAAATCAATACCGGCTTCGCATCATTAGTTCAAATCCGGCAGACACATTTATAACGCGGCCATTTGTGATCAGAAATTGTTGCAGTAATTTTGGCAGGCCGCTTGCTACTAACCACACAGGCGAATTATACGGAACCAATAATTGTGCGGGAGAAAAAATCTTCCTGGAAACTATAGCCGTTAATGGAGCAACAGGGTACCATTGGGTTGGCCCTGCCGGTTTTGTTAGTAACTTACAAAATCCAGTAATTGATCCTATTAATTTAACCAACAGCGGAATTTATACAGTTTATGCTTTTAATTTAGCTTGTACAAGCGATACTTCATCCGTATCTGTTACAGTACACCCGCTACCTGCTACACCTACAGTAAGCAATACAGGTCCATATATTGTAGGTGATACCATTCGTTTAAGAACAGGCAGCAGTGCTACATTATTTGATTGGATAGGACCATACCCTTTTACCTCCTCGCTGCGCAATCCGGTTATTCCTCATGCAATACTTGCCAATGCAGGTATATACAAACTTAAAATAAATACAGGAGGAATTTGCTGGAGCTTATCAGATTCTACGCATGTTATTGTAAATCCTGTAACTTCAGTTAATGATATGAATAGTTCTATCACTTTAAACGTTTATCCCAATCCGCTAAAAGGCGGTAATACGCTGAGTATTGAATGTAATATGCAATGTGCGCCTAATCAGATGGCAAAGCTTCGCTTATATGACAAAGCCGGAAGACTGATTTTGAAAAAAGAATCAACTTTTACCGATTTAATGGAGTTAAACGTACCAAAAGTAGCAACAGGCGAATATTATTTACACGTTATTATTATGGAAAAAATGATTTTAAGAAAACTGATCATAGAATAATTTAAACAGGCATTAAAAAACCATCACAAAATTTTGCAAATATGGAAAAAGAGTTAATTATTAGTAATAGTATCAGTATTAACGCTCCTGTTTCGGTAGTATGGGATGCCTTAACAAACCCTGAAAAAACAAAAAAATACATGTTTGGATGTGAAACTGTATCAGACTGGCAGCAAGGAAGTTCGTTACTCTGGAAGGGTACACATGAAGGACAGGAAATGGTGTTTGTAAAAGGTAGTATTGCCAGTATTGAACCCGCCAGGTTCTTAGCCTATACCACGATAGATCCGAACTCAGCGTTGGAGGATCTTCCGGAAAATTACCTCACCGTTACCTACACCCTCGCATCTCAGGATGGGCAAACTCTTTTAACTGTAACGCAGGGAGACTATTTAAAAGTGGGTGACGGTGAACGCAGATATAAGGAGGCTTTTAATGGTGGCGAAGGCTGGAATCCCATTCTTATTGAAATAAAAAAACTGGTAGAAAAAAATTGGTAATTATGCAATCAAAAGCAGAAACCGCTAAAGAATATCTTCAATCACTTCCTGATGACCGGAAAGCCGCAATGATGGAACTGAGAAAAGTTATTTCATCAAATCTTCCAACAGGATTTAGCGAAAACATGAGTTATGGAATGATAGGATATTGCGTGCCACATAGTTTATATCCGGATGGTTACCACTGCGATCCTAAACAGGCATTGCCATTTATCAACATTGGTTCGCAAAAAAATTTTATTGCCATTTACCACATGGGGTTGTATGCCAATCCTGATTTATTGGATTGGTTCAAACAGGAATACCCTAAGCACATGAACAATAAACCCGATATGGGTAAGTCTTGTTTGCGTTTTAAGAAGCCGGATCAGATTCCTTATAAACTTATTGGAGAACTGGTTTCTAAAGTAACCCCACAGGAGTGGATTAGTATTTACGAAAAAAAATTTAAAAAGTAGCGGAGGTTTTAACGGCTTATCCAGTAAAGCAATAATTATCCTGAATTATTTTCAGGCATCCTTTATTGGTAATTTAGGTTCAACCAATAATACCTCTTCTTTTTCTACTTTTACCTGCCCCGGCAAAGCACCTTTAGGTTTACGAACAAATTTTTTACAGGTATATATTACAGGCACCAGACTACTACTTTTTGCTTTTGAATAATAGGCAGCCAGTTGAGCTGCAAACTCAATTACCGATGCCGGAAAAGGAGTATCTTTGTTTTTATGTTTAATTACTACATGACTTCCACTTACACCTCTGGCATGTAACCAAAGGTCTTCCTTTTTTGCAAACTTTAAAGTAAGCTGATCATTATTAGCAGCGTTTTTACCTACATAAATAGAATAACCATTACAGGTAAACAACTTGAACATTTCATGAGGCTGGCCATGTTCATTATTCATGTTATTTTTTGAACCGGAATTTATGAAAGAAGTTTCCTGATCAAACTTTTTAAACTCTTTGGTTTGTGTTATATTTAATGCTTGCGCCAATTGCTCGCTAATTTGCCGGATCAGTAATGTTGATTTTTCAATTTGTTGTTCAGCCTGCTCCCACTCCAGTTTTTTATTTTTAGCTTTCTTATAATATAGTTCGGCATTTTTCTGCGGCGACCATTCCTTTTTTAATTTAATAGTAATGTTCTGATCCCTATAAAAATCAAATAAATTTACTTCGGTTTCTTCCTTTTTTAATACATGTAAATTAGCCATTATTATATTAGCAATCTCATCTGGCGGTACTTGAGTTTGTAAATAATGCATTCTTGTTTGTGCCCCATGTAATAAACTCTGTTGCCGTTTAAGGGCCTGTTGATATTTGCCGGTAATTACCTGTTTTTTTAGTTGAAACTGATATTCCGCCAGATAGGTTCGGGCAAAAAAAGTTAATGCTTCAAATATTACCAAAGTCTCCATTACAGCAATTCCTTCTATTGGTTCAAAACGGAAAACAATTTTACGTTTTCCTTCAGCCTCCATAGCATAAATATAATAATGAGCAGGCATAGGTTCTGATTCCTGTTCATAATTAGGTTGATCAAATTCATTCTTCTGAAGCAACCAGTCATTCTCTATCGCTTGCCTAAACAAACCTATAACTTTGTTTTCATTGAACAATACAAGGTTGCTT
>JACMQU010000172.1 GCA_014376805.1 Bacteroidia bacterium | reverse complement strand
TGCATCAGCTTTATCAGCAAGTTTAGTATCACAAACCAATGTTGCATGTTATGGAAATTCAACAGGCTCAGTAAGCATTACTGCAACAGGTGGTACAACTACATATCAATATAAATTAGATGCAGGTTCATACCAGTCATCTAATACCTTTAGTTCACTGGCAGCTGGTTCATATACAATAACAATTAAAGATGCAAATAATTGCACAACAACCCAAGCAGTAACCATTACACAACCGGCATCAGGTTTATCAGCAAGCATCGCATCTCAAACCAATGTTGCATGCTTTGGAAATCTAACAGGTTTAGTAAGCATTACTTCTATTGGTGGTACAACAACGTATTTATATAAATTAGATGCAGGTTCATACCAGTCATCTAATACCTTTAGTTCATTGGCAGCAGGATCATATACAGTAACCGTAAAAGATGCAAACAATTGCACAACAACGCAAGCTGTAACAATCACCCAACCTGCATCAGGTTTAACTTCTAGCATCGCATCTCAAACCAATGTATTATGTTTTGCAAATGCCACGGGTGTGATTGATCTATCAGTAACAGGTGGTACAACTGCTTATACTTATGCCTGGACAAAAACCGGAGTACCGGCATTTACCGCTGCAACTCAGGATCTATCAGGATTAAGCAGCGGAACATATAATGTAACCGTAACCGATGCTAACAATTGCACAACTGCGCAAGCTGTAACAATCACTCAACCTGCATCAGGATTAGCTTCAAGCATAGCATCTCAAACCAATGTTGCATGCTTTGGAAATTCAACTGGTTCAGTAAGTATTACTGCAACTGGTGGCACAGCAACGTATTTATATAAATTAGATGCAGGTTCATACCAGTCATCTAATACCTTTAGTTCACTTGCAGCAGGATCATATACGATAACAATTAAAGATACAAACAATTGCACAACAACGCAAGCAGTAACCATTACCCAACCGGCATCAGGATTAACAACAAGTATCGCATCTCAAACCAACGGAGGCTGTAATGGATCTTCAGCAGGTTCAGTAACTATCACTATAACCGGAGGCACCACTACTTACCTGTATAAATTAGATGCCGGACCATACCAGTCATCGGCAACTTTCAGTAGTTTGACCGGGGGTACTTACATCATAACAGTTAAGGATGCAAACAATTGTACTACCCAACAAGCAGTAAACATCTCTCAATCTTCTTCTGCAGTAGTAGCATCAATTACATCACAAACCAATGTTTCATGTAATGGCGCTGCTACAGGTTCAGTAACCCTGAATGCTTCAGGTGGAATTGCTCCCTACCAGTACAAGAGAAACTTTGGTTCATACCAGTCTTCGTCTTTATTTACCGGCCTTGCGGCTGGCACATATTCGTTTATAGTTACCGATGCATTTGGTTGTAATGGCAGTTTAAATGTTACAATTTCTGAACCGGCTGCAATGGGAATTTCGTCTGCAAATAACAATGTAACATGCTATGGTAGCAGTACCGGTTATATCCAGGTATATGTTACAGGTGGCTCTCCGGGTTACCTGTATAAAATGGGTAGTGGTACTTATCAGTCATCTAATATATTCAGTAATTTGGGAATAGGTACATATACTATTACTGTTAAAGATACAACAGGCTGCACCAATACTACAACTACATCCATCACTCAACCTGCAGCCCTGACAGTAAGTTTATTTTCAAAATCGAACCTGTTATGCAGTGGTTCAAATGGTGGTAATTTTACTTTGTCAGTAACAGGTGGAACAATGCCATATCAGTTTAAAGCAGGCACAGGAAGTTACCAGAATTCAAATGTTTTTACCTCATTGCCATCAGGCTTTAATGTAATTACTATTAAAGATGCCAATGGCTGTCTTACCTATTATACTGTTACCATTCATCAGCCCGAACTATTGGTGGCCAATATAGCATCACAAACTAATATAACTTGTACAAGCACCGAATTAGGCTCATTCTGTATAAGCGCAACCGGCGGTACATGGCCATACAGGTTTAAAGTTGATACAGGTGCATTTCATACAAATGGATGTTATACCAATTTATCTGCGGGCACTTATGCTGCATTAATTGAAGATAGTAATGGGTGTATGGCCTCGGCTTCCGTAACAATAACCCAGCCAATTGGTACCCTTACCACAACACTGGTATCTAAATCCAATGTAACCTGTTATGGTGCCGGAAATGGATCTATATGTGTTACTGCCTCAGGTGGAGTAGCCCCTTATCTTTACAAAATCGGTAACCGTACGTATCAGAATTCAGGTTGCTTTAGTGGATTAACCCCAACGTGTTGTAATAATATAACAGTAATTGATTCTATCGGATGCACATTCGTATTAAGGACTGACATCACGCAGCCTGATGCACCTTTAAGTGCAACGCTCGGAACTCAAAACAACATTGGTTGCTCTGGTGGTTCAACTGGGTCTATTAGTGAAACAGCAGCTGGTGGTACTGCCCCTTATATGTATAAAATAAATTCGGGATCATATCAATCATCGGGATCGTTTTCAGGCTTACCTGGAGGTATTTATACCATCACTCTAAAAGATTCTAATAATTGCATTGCTGCTAATTCAATAGTCATAATCAATTCAACAAACAGCATGTTAGCCTTATTGAGTTCTCAGGTAAATATTGCAACTACAGGAACTGGTTCAGCCTGTTTTGCAGGGAAGAACGGAACTGCACCTTATATGTATAAATTAGGTAGTGGGGCGTATCAATCATCTAATTGTTTTGCCGGACTAGCGGCAGGCACTTATACAGTAACCTTGCGTGATGCTACAGGATGTACAGCATCTACTTCCATAACAATTACTCAATGTACGGCCGTAATTACCCCATCAGTTTCATCGCAGGTGAATATTAGTTGCTCAGGCTGGTCAACAGGCGGAGTAACAGTTACTGCCACCGGTGGTACGCTGCCATATATGTATAAAGTTAACAATAATGGATATCAATCTTATAATGTGTTAGGATCACTACCAGCAGGATATTATGTGATAACTGTTAAAGATGCAAATGGCTGTTTAGGCATTTTACCTATTACCATCAATCAGCCCCCTGTTGCCTTAAGTGCCACAATTGCTTCTGTAACAAACGTTGCTTGTAACGGCTCAAATACGGGCAGTGTTATGGTAAATGCAACAGGCGGCTATGCCCCATATCAATATCGTATTGCAGGTGGTGCTTATCAGACATCGAATGTATTTAACAATTTACCGGCCGGATTTTACCTGGTAGATGTAATAGATTCAGTAGGATGTACTTTCAATACCAATGTTTCTATAAACCAACCTTATCAGGCCCTTACTGCTGTTATTTCTTCACAAAGTAGCACCAGCGCACCGGGAGCTACAGATGGTATTGCTGTAATTGGTATAAGTGGTGGTACTGCTCCTTACCAGTTTAAAATCGGTAATGGAACCTATCAAGCTTCAAATACGTTTTCTAATTTAGGTTTTGGCACCTATACAATTACCATCATGGATCGCAACGGCTGCACTACTACAGTGGTTGTATCTGTATTGAGATGTACTACTTCTATTACTCCAATCCTGGTGCAAAAAACCGATGTTAGTTGTTATGGTTATTCCAACGGATCTATAACTATGTCTGCAACGGGTGGCATAGCACCTTACCAGTATAAAATCAATAACGTAAGCGACTGGCAAAATCATGATGTTCTTAGTGGATTGATTTCCGGTGTTTATCTCATCTTAGTCAGAGATCTTAACAGTTGTGCAGCGGCGCTTTATGTTACCATTAACCAACCTACTGCACCTTTATCAGGAACGGTAGTTTCACACACTGATATTATGTGTAACGGCGCAGCAACAGGTGCAACTTTGGTTACTGCAGCAGGTGGCCGACCACCATACAGGTATAGTATTGATTATGGATCTTTTCAGAACAATGGCTCGTTTAGTGGATTAACAGCTGGAAGTCATACCTTCAATATTATTGATTCATCAGGCTGTACTTATAATCTTTCGCAAACAATTACCCAGCCTTTTACAGCTTTAACTGCCAGTATCGGAGGCATCACCAATGTTAATACCCCGGGTGGATCAACAGGTGCCGTAACTATTGCGGTAACCGGCGGTACTGCTCCTTATCAGTTTATGATTGGCAACGGTGCATTGCAGACTAATAATGTATTTACCGGCCTGGGTATTGGAAATTATACAGTAACTATAATTGATTATTATGGATGCTCTACAACGCAACCTGTAACCATTATTTATAGTGTGAGCAAAATTGTATGTAGCATATCCTCTACCTTTAATGAAGATTGTTACGGTGGTACTAACGGTTCTATATGTATTACCGCATCGGCAGGTACTGCGCCCTATCAATACAGATTATCAAGTGGATCTTATCAGCTATCAAACTGTTTTGCCGGGTTAATTTCAGGTTCACACATTATCATAGTTAAAGATGCAACCGGAAACGAATCATCTATTCCTGTTACTTTAACTCAACCTGCTAATCCAATGATTACAGGCATTGCCAGCAAATCAAATGTTGCATGCTACAGCGCAAGCAATGGTTCGGCATGTATAAATGTTAGCGGTGGTACTTATCCGTATACCTATAAAATAGCCAATGGTTACTACCAGGTTTCATCATGCTTTACTAACTTATTTGCAGGTATAAATGTGATTACCGTTAAAGATAACAAAGGCTGTTTAACTACCCAGCTTGTATCAGTTACCCAACCGGCTGCTCCATTGGTAGTAAGTATTCTTAGTGTTACCAATACACAAACCGGTTTTTCTACAGGATCTACAAGCGCAGGTGCTGCAGGTGGTACCGCCCCCTATCAGTATAAAATCGGACTTGGAGCCTACCAATGGTCTAATACATTTGGAGGCCTGCCATTAGGGTGTAATACTATAACGGTAAAAGATCAGAATGGTTGTACTGCAGAAGTATTGGTTACCATAGAACCTGTAAATGGTTTTGTAAGAAATGGCGGTACTATAACCAATCCAAATTCTTTACCTGGCCTTTATGATAATATCAGGGTATATCCTAATCCGTCTAATGCAGATTTTACCCTGAGTGGAATTACATCTGCTGATGCAACTATCATCATTTATGATATGAGTGGCAAACAAGTAGTTTATGAAAAAAAATATATTAATGACCACGAAATTTCTTTCGGTAATGAATTTGCGAATGGGTTTTATACGTTGTTGGTTAATGATGGTGGTAGTTTAAAAACGTTTAAGATTAGTAAAATTTATTAAAGATATCAGGTATGTTTTTACCCCCCATTGGTGGTTTTAAAAATGATTTATATTGAACCCAAAATAGAAAAGAATTAGTTCCGGTTATGGTGTAGCCGGAACTAAATTTTAATAACTATGAAGCCTGTATGTTAACTCCTCTAAATTTATATCTGTGCTATTTTGCTTAATTCACAAACTGAATATTTGTTTCAAAAAGAAACGCACTAATTTCAGTAAATGGCAGGTAAATGGTTGATAAATAATTGGTTAAAATTATGGTTAGGTTTTTGCTAATTGTTTATTCAATCATTCATATGAATATTAATAAATGTCGTTTTAACATGGCGGTTTTATTATTGGAGCAATTGTGTTCCTCTAAAAATGGTTGCTGATTTAGATCAAAAAGAAATATAAATAACTATTTAAAATTACATACCTTACAAATCCTCAAAGTTATAAACATTTATGATGTAATATTTATGATAAATAAAAACAGTATCTACCGGTTAAATTTTATAGCTGCAATTGAAAAGCTATTAGGTGCAAATCAAACAAGATTGTTTAAAGTTATTTTTGTAAATTCTAATAAAATTTTTCAAACATTTTTTTTGATTTTTACTTTTTTTGCAGCTTCAGCCGGTACTTTATTGGCTCAAACCAATATTAATCCTGAAGTTTTCTGGTCTAAAAAATCAGATCAGCAAAACAGTGAATTATTTAAATCACTTACAGGCAGCAACAGACTCACATTATTTGCCCAATTACAGCAACTCATAAGGGTTGTAGAAATTGCAAACAATGAAACACCTGCAGGTTTGGCTATAGGAACACATACAACCAGCCGTGAAGAAATAGTTTATTTACTAGGTGAACCTGATAATAAAATTGTGATGAGTATGTATAAATACAATCTTAAGGGATCAGCATCCATGTGTAAAGTAATTATCGGATTTGATGCTGCAGGTAAAGTAAATTTTTACACAGTTAAAGATTGCAACTAAATTTATGAAAACAACAATAAAAAATTTAGTAAAAAACGCATACTACTTAAAAGCGATAATTTTATCAATCGCTTTTTTATCAACACTTACTACTTCTGCTACGGTTCAACTTTCGCTTAGCGCAAGTGTTGATTCAATAAACAGTAATAGCGGAAACCAATTTATTTATACTTTAAATTACCAATGCTCGGGTTTAACAGATAATGGTATAAATGTGTTGGCCACTATGCCATTGCCTCAAAACCTTATCCCGTTTGACATCATTACTTTTAGCAATTCGGTATCATTTGATAATTCGCAGGTAAGTACTGTAACTTATAACGTAGGATCGAATACCATAACCATAACTTTTGTTAACCCGTTGCCTGCGGGCAGTACAGGCCAAATGCAGGTTAAGTTTAAATATTTAAATGGCACTACTCCTAATAATTACAATCCCGATCTTTACACTTCTATAGACGCAAATAATAACTTAAATCCTGACAGTACTACTGGTCCGGTTTTAAGTAATATTATAAATGTAGTTGCGCATGCAAGTAATAATTTTATCATCAACAAATCTTTAAACAACGGTGGTGCTATTGATGATATATCAATTATTAAACTTACCATATCATCTTTTTTATCTTCTACCGGATCACTAATTTTAAATAACCCAATTCTTATTGATACTTTATTGCCGGGAGTAGAATTTGTGGAAGCTCAACTCTTTAACGGATCAGATACACCTGTTTACGACCCTGCAAACAGAACGATAACTTGGACATGGACATCAGGCTTCTTTAATACTAACTATAGTTCGTCGGCATTTATAAGTGTTAAGTATAATACACCCACGTATACCATTACTTCGAGTGCCTGCAACTATGCTAATCTCCAAGGAACAGTTGCCATATTGCCATTCGGAACCAATGGCGCTACATCAAAAAATGGTGGATTTTGTTTTGCTGTTCAGGCACCCAATCCCGGTGCTTCATGCTCGGGAGGTAATATTGTTGCAGCTACTGCCAGTAATTTATCAAAACATATTCTATCGGGCACAACCTGTAACACTTTTAAAAACGGATGGTTTAACTCGGGTAATACACAACTCGATAGTGTGGATGTTACTTATACTGTGGATAAAAGTATTGATATGACTGTAATTTCCCTTAAGCCAATGTATGATGGTTTTAACAGGGTAGCACAGTCAAATATTGATGTGTTTTATACAACCAATCTTAACGCCGTTTTTGCAGCAGCAGGATCATATTCATCTCCTGGCATTGCAGCGCTTTCGGGTTCTGTAAAAAACATAACAATTACATTACCTGCAGGTGAATATATTAAGAAGGTTAATTTTCATGTAACAGGGCAATTGCCTATTGGTGCCAGCCAGGATTTTAGTTATTGCGGAGATGCCCGCACTGCCGCTCAGGGAGCTAAAGATAGTGTTACTTCAATTGTTGAAGGGGTAACTTACAACCCTTCCAATCCGGGCGATGATGGTACCGTTGTTAACAACAATTCAATAGGTAATTATTATTACAACGGGATATTCCATACCTATTCGAATTGTGGTGGAGTAGCCGAAATATTAATACCACAACCGGTATGGAATTCAACTTCGAAATCGCGTTTAAATTCATCTTCTAATTTTAATGGAGGCGATACAGTAAATTACCAGTTTAGAACCTATTTGGGAGGCAATGTTACGGCCATGGGTGTGGTAGTTACAGATACACTCGATAGCCGGCTGATCTTTGTAGATGGTTCAACAGTATTTACCAGGAACAGCACCTTACTGCCACTTACACCGGTAGTTAACGGCAACATCATTACATGGAATTTGGGCAATGTAACTACAGGAAACACCTATACCATTAAATTCAGAACCATTGTTAAACCGGGTACAATGCCGGGCACCATTCCCAATAGAATGATGTTGAATAGTAGCAATGCTTTATTCAATACTTTTACCGGAAATGTTAACATTACTGTTTTAAGTTCTGTTGCCTTAAGAGCATATAAAGGTCAGAGTGGTTGTGATCCTGCTTACGTATTTTATCCTCAAACCGCTATAGCCCAGGAAGCTGGTCCGGTTAACTATAAAATAACTGTTAAAAACCTTGGAAATGTTGCTGCCAAAGATATTGTGTTGGTTGATGTATTTCCTTTTATTGGTGATATAAGAAGCTCACAATGGTTTGCCAACCTGGTAGGCCCGGTAAGCATCACCGATCCCTCTACTACCGTTTATTATACAACGGTATCAAATCCGTGTTACAGCGATTTTACACCTGCTTCAAATCCTTCAGGCTGCGGTGCTCCAAGCTGGACAACCACGCCGCCGGTTGATATTACCCGTGTGAAAGCTATTAAAATTACCAGAACTGCACCGTTACCTGCCTTAGACAGTATTGTTCTTTCATGGCCAATGCGAGCTCCTGTGGGAGTGCCTGTAAACAAAATCATGAACAACTCTATCATGTATCAGGTAAGCCGCGCTGATAACAACAGCAGGTTATTGCCTTCAACTCCGCAACAGGTTGGTATGGTTACTAACTGCGTTCCGGTTCTTGGATCAATAGGAAATTATGCATGGGTTGATGTAAATAAGAATGGCATTCAGGACGAAGCATCATCATTTGGATTAAATGGTTTAAAAGTATTCTTGTATAACGCAGGTGCCGATCATGTGATTGGTGGGGGAGATGATAACATAACGGATTCATCGGTTACAGCAAATGATTTTTTTGGTAGCCCGGGTTATTATAAATTTATTGAAGTGCCCTCGGGCACCTATTATGTAAAGTTTGAGACTAACTATAACAAGTACCTTTTAACGCCGGTATCAAACCAAACAGTTAAGCTGGATGGAAATAGTGATGCCGATTCATTAAGCGGTTTAAGTGGTTTGATAATAATTATTGCATCGGGAAGCGGACAGGATAAAGATAATACAACCATTGATGCTGGCTTTTATCCTACGGGTACTTTAGGTAATTATGTATGGTTTGATGTGAATAAAAACAATGTAAATGATGAGCCACCAAGCAATGGTATTAATGGCGTGAAAGTTCACCTGTATCAAAATTTCGGAAGCAGCTATTTAATCGTTGATTCGACTGTTACTGCAAATGATGCATCCGGCAATCCGGGATATTATAATTTTATTATTTATAACAGCGGCAATTATAAAGTGCAATTTCCGCTTAATGTGAGTACCAAAATTTTAAGTACTCAGAATGCTACAGCAGGGGTTGATAATAACAGCGATGCCAATACCTCAACAGGCTTAAGCAATGTAATTGTTATGAATCTTTATGGCACCGGGGTAGCCAAAAATAATCCTACCATTGATGCAGGTTACAAATGCAATGTGGCTGCACCGGTTATAACCGGCAACGCAAGGCTTTGCTATGGCGATTCAACTCTATTAACAAGTACTACCGGCTTTGCATACCAATGGAATTCAAATGGTATTGCAATTAGTGGTGCAAATACAAACTCTTATACTATTTCTTTAGCTGGTTTGTATACCATGATCACTGCTGATAGTGGCGGGTGTAATTCAAACACTTCGTTACCTGTTAACGTGCGGGTTAGTTCAATACTTAACTTAAACAATACAGCCACCAACGGTACTTGCAGCAACAATAACAGGGCTACCATCAGTGTTGCCGTAACAGGTGGCATTGTTCCTTATTCTTATTTATGGTCTAACACGCAAACCACAGCAAGCATTAACAACCTTGATGCGGGCACATATACTGTTACTGTAACTGATTCATTTGGATGCAGTGCCCAACAATCTTCATCCGTTACAGTTGTGCCTTGTTGCAATGTTGCTACTGGCGGTACCATTGGTTCTAACGAAAGCGCTTGTGGTTCTTTTGATCCGTCGCCAATAGTAAATTCTGTTTTGCCAACCGGCGGAACAGGTGCTATTGAATATGCATGGTATTATAATTTAAACAATGTGTCTTTTAATAATGGCAGCAATGGCTGGGTATTAATATCAGGTGCAAACAGCGTTTTTTATGATCCGGGAACAATTATACAAACTACTTATTATATCAGGGGTTCAAAAAGAAATGGTTGTTCTGTTTACCAGGGAGAGTCTAATGTTATTACCAAAACAGTATATCCTTCAAACATCGTTCCTTCTATCTCTTCGCAAACCAACCAGGCATGCAATGGTACAAGCATTGGTACAGTTACATTGAGCACAACGGGTGGAACCGCTCCATATCAGTATCAGAACGGCAGCAATGTTTATCAGTCATCATCAACTTTTAATGGTTTGGCAGCAGGCAACTATAACATTACCATTAGAGATGCTTCAGGGTGTACAAGCGCCATTGGCACGGCAATTACTGAACCAACAGCTATCAACATGTCTACCACCCTTACGCAGGTTGGATGTTATGGCAGCAATACAGGCAGCATACAAGTTAACGTTTCGGGCGGCACACCGGGTTACCAGTATAAAATGGGAAGCGGTAGTTACCAGGCTTCAAATTTATTCAGCAACCTTGGCATAGGAACCTACACGGTTACTGTAAAAGATGCCAATGGTTGTACCGATAACAGAACAGTAAATATTTCACAGCCTGCAGCCTTACAAGTTAATTTATTCTCGCGATCAGACCTTATTTGCAATGGCGACATGAGCGGTACTTTTACCATGAATGCCATCGGTGGAACATCACCTTATCAATATAAAATTGGTACAGGTTCATACCAGTCATCCAATACTTTTACATCACTTGCCCCGGGGTTTTATGTTGTTACTGTTAAAGACTCAAGAGGATGCCTGGCTTATTATACATTAACGATACATGAACCCGAAGGCTTAAGAGCAAATATATCCTCTCAAACAAATATTACTTGCAACAGTGCGGGTATGGGAGCCTTTTGCATGAGCGCCGATGGTGGCAAATGGCCCTATACCTACAAAGCCGATACGGGTTCTTTCCAGGCCAACAATTGTTATGCTAATTTATCCGGTGGCAGCTATACAGCAACCATAAAAGACAACAATGGATGCATGGCATCAACAGTAGTTACTATAGCACAACCCGCAGGAGGTTTGGTTGCCTCTCTTACTTCTAAAACAAACGTAACCTGTTATGGATCGGGCAATGGATCTGCTTGTGTAAATGCATCGGGTGGTGTGTCTCCGTATCAGTATAAAATGGCTAATGGTTCATACCAGTCATCAGGTTGCTTCAGCGGTTTAACACCTTCATGCTGTTATTGTATAACTGTTATGGATGCAACGGGTTGTATCTACACCTTAAGAGTTGCCATCACACAACCTTCTGCGCCTTTAACTTCAACAATTGGTTCGCAAACTAATATTGGCTGTAGCGGTGCATCAACCGGATCGGTAACCATAGTACCGGGTGGTGGTACTGCACCTTATCTTTATAAATCAGGCAGTGGGGCTTACCAGTCATCAGCAACATTTACTTCGCTTGCAGCAGGTACTTATATCATTACAATAAAAGATTCTTCTGATTGTATGACAACCCAAACCATACCTATTATTAATGGTGCAAGTAGTATGGCAGTTGTATTAACCTCGCAGGTAAACATTGGTACTTCGGGTAATGGTTCGGCATGCTTTACAGGGCAAAACGGAACAGCACCTTACCAGTATAAATTAGGCAGTGGATCCTACCAGGCTTCAAATTGTTTTACCTCATTACCTGCCGGTACTTATACTGTAAGCATACTTGATGCTACTGGCTGTAATGCATCAACCTCACTTACTATTACACAATGCAGCGCTGTTATAATTCCTGCTATTGTTTCGCAGGTTAATGCAGGTTGTTATGGATGGTCAACGGGTGGTGTTACAATATCAGCAAGCGGAGGTACAACTCCCTACATGTATAAAACAGGCAATAATGGTTATCAAACTTATAATGTATTAGGCTCCCTGGCAGCAGGTAATTATACTGTTGCTGTGCGTGATGCAGGAGGTTGTATCGGTATTATACCGGTAACTATTACGCAGCCTTCCGCACCGTTTACTGCCAGTATTGCATCTGTAACCAATGTAAGCTGCAATGGTTCAAATACTGGCAGCATTATGGTAAATGGTTCCGGTGGAAATGCACCATACCAATACCGCACCGGTAGCGGTTTATTTCAGTCATCTAATGTTATTCCTAATCTTCCGGCCGGCTTTTATATAGTAAATGTTATGGATTCAACAGGCTGTACTTACAATACCGCTGTAACCATTAGCCAACCTAATCAAACCATGTCGGCATCGGTAAGCGGACATACAAGTCCGAGTACAGCTACCTCAACAGATGGATCTGCTTCAATTAATGTAAGCGGGGGGATTGGACCATTTCAATATAAAATTGGTAGTGGATCTTACCAGTCATCAAACACCTTTAACAATCTGGGTTCAGGCAATTATACCGTAACTGTATTGGGTGCCAATGGTTGCACTACGTCTGTAGTTATATCATTAACACAGTGCCTCACAACCATCGTACCAAACATTCTTCAAAAAGGTGATGTAACCTGTTATGGCTGGGCTACCGGGTTTATAAGCATGTCGGCAAGTGGTGGAGTAGCACCTTATCAATATAAAATTGGCAGTGGCAACTGGCAGGATTATAATTCATTTAGTGGTTTAATAGCAGGTAATTATTTTATAATGGTACGCGACGTAAATGGTTGTTCGGCCGCATTAAATGTTGGCATCGGGCAGCCTGCTGCATCCTTAACCGCAGTTATTACATCGCAGGCAAATATACTTTGCAATGGTGCAGCAAACGGCGCCATCACTTTAAATGGGGCAGGAGGCAGAGCACCATATAGGTTTAATATTGATTACAGCGCGTTTCAGAATTCAGGATCTTTTACCGGCTTATCAGCAGGCACACATCTTGTATTTGTAAGCGATTCATCAGGTTGCTTATACAGCATAGCAGCAATCATTACCCAGCCTTTTACAGCGTTAACTGCCGGTATTGGCGGACTAACAAATGTTGATGTGGTTGGTGCAGCTACGGGTTCAGTTACCATATCGGTTACCGGTGGCACAGCCCCTTATCAATATAAATCAGGCAGTGGATCATATCAATCATCCAACGCTTTTAATAACCTTGCAACCGGCACTTATACAATAACGGTGCTTGATGCCAATGGATGCATCACTACACAACCTGTAACTATAATTTATAGTACAGGAACTGTTGTTATAAATATTGCTTCAAAAACCAATGTTAGCTGTTATGGTGCCAATTCCGGAATTGTTTGTTTAGCTGCATCAGGTGGAACTGCACCTTATCAGTGCAGGTCGGCAACAGGTGGATATCAATCATCAAACTGCATAACCTCATTGTATGCCGGCTCACATATTCTGCTTGTTAAAGATGCATCGGGCAATGAATCGTCAATACCTGTTACCATTACACAACCGGCTAACCCATTAAGTACAGGCATTGCTACGAAAAATAATGTAAGTTGTTATGCTTCAAATAACGGATCAGTATGTGTGAATGCATTTGGTGGCACTTATCCATACCAGTATAAAATTGGATCAGGCACTTATGTATATTCAAATTGTTTTACAGGCTTAAGTGCCGGTATGAATGTTGTAACTGTTAAAGATGCAAACGGATGTTTAACAACTCAAATTGTTAGTATTACCCAACCTGCTGCACCTATATCTGCAAGCATCCAAAACATTACCAGCACCATTTTTAATTATGCTACAGGATCTGCAAGTGCTCGGGCTACAGGCGGCACTTCGCCTTATCAATATAAAATTGGCAATGGTGCATACCAATGGGCTAATACGTTTAGCGAACTGGCAGCAGGTTGTTATACCATTACGGTTAAAGATCAGAACGATTGTATTGCCGAAGTAGTGGTAACTGTGAATGCCTGTAATGGTATGATGGTAAGAGGAAATAATAATAATGGCCATACTCAGTTAACCGATAACCTCCTGGTTTATCCTAATCCAAGCAGTGAAGGTTTTACCCTTAAAGGCTTAAGTTCATCAGATGTTAGCATTGTTATTTATGATATGAACGGCAAAGAAATGATATACGATAAATCATTGTTGAATACCAATGAATTTACATTCGGTAATGAGTTTGCCAATGGGTTTTATACTTTGTTGGTTAATGATGGTGGTAATATAAAAACTTTTAAAATAAGCAAAATATATTAGTCATTTACAACAGTCATTCTGTATTTCATTCTTTTAAAAACAGTGCCCCTGATCCGTGTAAGATTTGGGGCACTGTTTTGTGTTTCACTTCCATTCAGGGTTTATAAAAATGCCGGTTAATCTGAACCAATTGTGGTGTATTTGTTTCAATTTGAAATTAATAATAAAACTTAAATATCTTTAAGTTGTTCTTTATCAAAGTATAAAGTATTATGGCAGGGGCTTTGATACATGTTACGAAAATTACCTTTTATGAAAATTTTCACTTTAGCTTCTTTAATTATTCTCCAATTTTTTTTAAGTAATGCATTTGCCTCAAAGTTATATAATGGCTCTGTGCAAAATTTTTATTTTAGCACGGGCTATGCTGCAAACCTGAGTGAATTATCAGATGGTGTTGCCAATGATATTGCGGCACCTATCTCGATACAAATCGGGGAAATAGGACATGTGGGAATAAATGGTGAGCAAACCGGAAGTATAAAAATAAATGTTACAGGTGGTGAGGCCCCTTACCAATTTAAAATTGGAAATGGAAACTATCAGTCGTCAAATAAAATCAATAATTTGGCGGCCGGTTTTTACCTTGTTAGTGTAATGGACGCTAAAGGCAACATATCCCGGTTACCTGTAATAATCTATCAGCCTTTTCAACAAACAGCAGAAAATGTGAGCGCTAATTAATAAAAGAATTTTTTTGAGTGCAAATTTATTGTCTTTATTTTCTTTGTTACGTGTATTCGATGTAGCAACTAAATGTCTCATTTTTGAAAGAACATTATTCCACAATAAACTTCTGACTATGGTGAATTCCACCTCCACTCAATCTTATAAAATACATTCCTGAGGGCATTACATCCGTTTTAACAATGGTTTGTGTCTCCATCGGATTAATCCATTGGCAAATGATTTGTTTGCCATCTATACTAATAATTTCAATCATTATTTTTTCAATTACTGGCTTTTCCAATTGAATATTTAACATTGATTTTGTTGGATTAGGAAAAATACTAAAAGGTTTTGAAGCTTCTACATTTTTGATAGCAGACGTTTTTCCATTTACTTTTATGCCAATAGAACGGGTTGTTTTTGCCATTACCGGACAAGCACGGTCGGAGGCATTGGCTTTTATATAATATGGTTCATTGCGTATCATAGTATCCGGCGGCGTCCAGCAAAATATTATACTGTCTGCTTTGGGGCCATTACTATAACGGGTTGCTTTGTTGTACAAGGGTATTACTGCAGCACCGGTTTGAACCAATTGAACTGGTATCTGCACATCTATATCTGTTGTATCACTATCTGCCATATAATCCTGCGCTACTATAACAAAACAAAACTCTGATAAAGCTTCTATCTGATAAAAATACTCCGGCTGCGGTGTAGTGAGTATTTTATCTTTAGTATAAGTTTTAAATACTGGTGGAACATTGTTAGGACAGACCACCGAATGAAACTCTATATCACGTCTAACTTGTCCAACAAACAGGTAGTTATTTCCCGTCTTTTTCCATTGGTTTATTTCCAGCACTAAATTGGATATAAAAATTGTGGTGGTAAGGGTTCTCAGATTTCCTGTTATAGGATTAAAGCTTAGCCCGTTTTGTGCAGGAAAATATGGAAATGGAACTAATGCAGAATATGGCGAAACATAGGTGGCCGATTGGTTTACTCCTGTTAATACCGGGCCCAGATTATAACTAAGCGAATCACCATCAGGATCAATAGTATTAAATGAATGTATCATGTCTGCTCCTGTACAGGTAACAATAACCGGAGCTACTATAAATACCGGTGAACTGTTGCAACTATTCAAACATCTGTTTAACGTAAGTTCATTATAATAATTTGTATTCGCAGCATTTTGTAAAGTAAGTATATTACTGTTTCTGAAATTATGTGAATAGCCAATTTTTACTTCACAGCAATTAGCAGGTAAATTTCTGAGATCTGCCATGCCACTAAAAGTATATATTTCCATTCCGGGAGTAAGTGTTCCAGGGGTACGTGTACCACAATTGCTGCAAATACTTTTACATAATTGAATAACCTCTGTTAAACTGTTAATCGTATCAATAGAAAGTGTAATAGAGCCAAAATTAAAACCTGCATAAGGTTGGCGTGACCCGAAAATAGTTGCCTGTATTGTACAGTTTAAATTTAATTTTTCAGGGCAACCTGAACACAATTGTGGGCCTGAACAATTGCGGTAGATATTTAACTTTACTTTATAAATGCCAGGTATAGATGTGCAGGTATAACTCATTTCACTTCCTGCAATTTGTGCCGCTTTTAAAAATGGTGCTAAACTGCTTGATACAATTAAAAGCATCATTAAACACTTAATACACTTTTTATAGAAAAGATAATTCATTGTGTGTTTTTATTACCTCAAAGCTATAGGTATAATCCTAAATATAAACTTAAAAATGAGCACCCAAATGTTATACCCGGGCAATGTTTAAGTATGTTTTTCTTATTTAAAAATGAAATAGATAATAATATTAAATTGTATTCATAAGTAGTAAGCGTTTATTCATCTATTTAGAAGATGTAAAATATTTTAAATTTATAAAGAGTTAAATGGTAAATTTTTCTTATATGATGCAAAAAAATCTGATACATTTAAAGTGCAACAAAATGTTGAAGCATAAAGCCTGAGTTGCTTATTTATGTATACTTAATTTCTCTGTTTGGGTTATCAATCAAGGTTACATTTTAATGGAAATATCAGAGAAATCCTCACCCTCTTTATATGCAAAGGTTTTGTACTATCGGCATAAGCATTCATATAAATTTAGTAAAATAATTAGAATAGCTTTAAAAAAAAGGAAATTACTGAATAGATTTTTTTTAACAGTAAGTAACAGCAGTTTTGTATTGATGAATCTTATCAGGTTATTCGCTCGATAAAAAAAGTAGCCTGAACTTTTATTTTTAATCTTTGTTGCCAATAATTACCCCTTGTTTAAAGTTTACTGTTCCGTTTAGATCAGTTTTCACTATTACCTCACTTCAATTATGAGTAATATTTGCTTTTTTAATGCTTATTTTATGCTATAATTACTTAACTTTGCCGCCAATTCTAACAGAAGCCCGGCTGGTTTAAAACAGATCTAAAATACAAATAGCCCTGTTCAGAACTATTTATTTAATTGAACAGAGATGAAGTGGTGGAAAATACTCAGTATTGTTTTAATTTTTTATGCGCTCGTTGCAGGATTATTACTGCGGGTGCCTCAACTCCCCATTCTGGAGCAAAGTATCCGCAATCTATATTATCATGTACCCATGTGGTTTGGTATGATTGTGTTATTAATTGCCTCAGCATTTCATGCCATTAAAACCTTAAATAAAAACGAAAGTAACTCAGACATCTCTTCTTCTACTTATGCATCAGTAGCTTTACTATATGGTTCAATTGGCCTTTTAACAGGTATGTTATGGGCTAAAAACACTTGGGGAGACTATTGGCCTAATGACCCAAAATTAAATGGTGCAGCAATTGGCATGCTCATGTATGCAGCTTATTTTGTATTAAGAAGTTCTATTGAAGAGGATGAAAAAAAAGCAAGAATATCTGCTGTGTACAATTTATTTTGTCTCCCTGTATTTATCGTGCTTATTTTTGTTCTGCCCCGCATGAGTTCCTCTTTACATCCAGGTAATGGGGGTAACCCGGGTTTTAATTCTTACGACCTCGACAGTCGTTTACGAATGGTGTTTTATCCAGCAGTTGTAGGTTGGATTCTCTTAGGATTCTGGATCGCAAACCTTCAGATAAGAGTTAAGAAATTGGCTCATAAAAAATATAATGATTAATAAGTGATGAAACATTTTTTGTTGAACCAGGTAATGCAACGAAGCAGTGAAATGCCGGATGCCATCAGTAATGATAAATATTACGTAGTGATAGCCGTAATCGTTGTAATATTTGCAGGGATTACAGGCTACCTTATTAGCCTTGATAAAAAAATAAGAGACCTTGAGAATAAATAAACTGCAACATGAAAAAAACCAGTATTATTGGAATTGCCATTATAGCAATAGCCATTGCTGCTATTATTAGCATGTATGGTGATGCCAGCACTTATGAAAGTTTTTCTGTAGCCGGCGAGCATCCCGGAAAGGAGTTTCATGTAGTAGGTGTTTTAAACCGTGAAAAGGTGAAGTATTATGAACCTAAAAAAGATCCCAATTATTTTAGCTTTTATTTAAAAGATGAGAAAGGCATGGAAAGTAAAGTAGTGTATCATAATCCTGAACCAACAGATTTCGACCGCTCCGAAAAAATTGTGATAGTTGGCAAAATGGATGGGGATCATTTTGAAGCATCTAAAATACTATTAAAATGTCCGAGCAAATATACCGATGAGCAGGTGAAGACCTAAGGATTTTACAATTTTAAATATATACCAATTCACCAATTTCACCATGCGCATTCTGCTTACCACCCTTAATTCCAAATACATTCATGTAAATCTTGCGATCAGGCTATTATATGGGCTTAATAAGGATAAGAAAGGGCTTGAATGGAAGGAGTTTGCGATCAAAGAAGATACCAATGAAGTGGCAAGCTATTGTGCACTGTATGATGTGATAGCCTTTAGTTGTTATATCTGGAATATTACACAGACTTTAACAGTTGCCCGCAAAATTAAAGCCATCAATCCCCACGCAAAAATATTATTAGGCGGACCTGAAGTGAGTTATGAATATGAGAATGTGATTGCCTTAGCAGAAGTGGATTATATTATTACCGGTGAAGGCGAAATTCCGTTTAAAGAGTTTTTAGATAATTATCCTGATGTAGAAAATGTATCTAACCTGGTAAGAAAAGTAGAAGGCAGGATCCAGTTTAAGCCTAAAACTGTTATGTTTGATCTTAATAATTATAAAGGATTCATGCCTTATTTTTATGATGATCCTTTAACCTTACACAATAAAGTTTTATATGTAGAGACATCAAGAGGCTGCCCTTATAAATGCGAATTCTGCCTGGCCAGTTTAGATAATAATGTGAGGTACTTGCCAATAGAAACTACCAAAGAAAATTTATTATATCTGATGCAATATGGTAAAGTAATAAAGTTTTTAGACCGTACCTTTAACATAAAAAAAGCATTTACCATAGATGTTTTTAAATTCATCTTAGCCAATCATCGTCCACAGAATGTTTTTCAGTTTGAGATTACAGCAGATATTGTTCATCCGGATATAATTGCTTACATTACTGATGAAGTTCCTAAAGGAATTTTCAGGTTTGAAATAGGTATACAGACGGTTAATCAAAAGGCCAATCTGGAGGTTAGCCGCAAACAGAATTTCGACAAAACCAGCAGCATTATCCAACTGTTACAGCACAAAATTGAAATGCACCTCGATCTGATTGTAGGGCTGCCATTAGATTATTTTGAAGATATTAAATACAGTTTTGAAGAGGTTTTTAAGTTGTTTGCACCTGAGTTACAATTAGGCTTTTTAAAATTTTTAAAAGGCACCCCTGTTCGTGATAAGTATGCGCAACATAATTATATTTTTGATCCCGAACCTCCATATCAGATCATTGAGAGCAGATATTTATCTAAAGCAGAACTGGAGCAGATTGTTATCTTAGAAAATGCACTCGAAATTTACTGGAATAAAAAAAGAACAGTTCATACCTTAAAATATATTACTGAAAATTACAGTATTTTTGATTTTTTAGCAGCACTGGGCAATGCTTTTGCTAAGGTAAAAGACTTTCATCAGTATGCCTTAAAAGATGTTTATGATATTCTTTACAATTTTGCGGGTAAAAGTTATCCAAATGACCCTCTTATTCTGCAACTCATAGCGGTTGATTATTACCTGCAGGCTAAAATAAAACCGCAGGTTCTTTATCTGCAAGAAATTCCTTTAGAAGACAAACGTCTCCTTATTGAAAGCTTAAAACTTAATCACCATAAATTCCGATTTATTATCATCGCCATTAATTTCGATTTTAAAATGTTTGAAGAGAATAATAGTATACAACCCGGACATTTTAACTTGATTATTCAGTATAATGGTACCCAAAAACCTAAATTTATTCAAGTACCTGAGTTGAGTAAGCCCGATATAAAAAAATACGAATTTGTTTAAAGGGTGATGAATATTAAGTTGCACGGATAATGGGTAATGCTATATTTGATATGTTAAATTAACCTTCATGAAGACATACATTATCGAAATCAGATGGGCTATCTTTTTTACATTAATGTCAATGATATGGATGATACTTGAAAAAATTGCAGGCCTGCATACCATACATATTGATAAGCATGCTATCTACACTAATTTAGTTGCTATTCCGGCAATTACCATTTATGTTTTGGCTTTGCTTGATAAACGTAATAATTATTATGGTGGAGTAATATCATATAAGCAAGGCTTTGAGAGCGGACTTATTTTAACTATACTCATAACTGCTATCAGTCCGATGTCTCAAATAGTTGCTACTTACCTTATCACCCCCGAATACTTCCCTAACATGATTAAGTATGTGGTTAGTAAAGGACAAATGACCCGGGAAGATGCGGATGAATATTTTAACCTCCGGAGTTACATCATTCAGGGATTAACCGGTTCATTTGTAATGGGTTTGCTTACTACTGCAATTGTAACTTTCTTTATCAGCAGGAAAACAATGAAACCTGTTCATGAACTTAATTAATCTGTACACCCGGATTTTGTTTTACATCAACCTTAACTATAAAGTAATTGTACTTGCTTTTTTCTGCCTGCTTCTTGTTACCGGTTTATCAGTTTTTGATCAGTATGGATTATCCTGGGACGAAGGCATGCAATGGAAAAATAATGGGAATATCAATTATAATTATATAGTAGATGGTGCTAAAGAAAGTCTGCTGGCATCAGCTGATAAGTATCATGGTCCGGCATTTGAAGTAGTACTTGTTGCTATAGAAAAACTGTTTAAACTAACCGATACACGCGATGTTTATCTGATGAGGCACCTGGTTAATTTTATCGTGTTTTTTATTTCCGTTATTTTTTTTTATTTTTTGATCCAACACCTTTTAAAAAACTGGAAATTAGCCATTACCGGGTGTATAATGTATGTTTTAAGTCCGCGTATTTTTGCAGAAGCCTTTTATAATTCTAAGGACATTATTTTATTATGCTTTTTTATAATCAGCATGTATACCATGCTGCTTTTTCATCAGAAACAAACATGGGGAATTGCTGTAGTGCATGCCTTACTTTGTGGCTTTGCCATTGGTATTCGTATTACTTCTGTTGTATTGCCTGCCCTGAGTTTAGTTTTTATGCTCCTTCAGGTAACAGACTCTTATTTGAATAAAAATAAATTAGCTATAAAACCGATGGCATTTATTATTTATTTTTTATCATTAATTGCATTTACCATTTTGTTCTGGCCGGTATTATGGTTAGGGCCGGTTTATCATTTTAAAGAGGCTTTTAAAGAAATGAGCATGTACCAATGGGATAGTGTAGTTCTTTATGGTGGAAGGTATATTGAATCAACAAAACTTCCCTGGCATTATTTGCCGGTATGGATTTTTATCTCTACCCCTTTTTTATACACCGTACTATTTATTGCCGGACTAATAAACATGCTATTAACTTTGCTTAAAACTCCGTTATATTTTTTTGCCACAAAAAAGAATGAGGTATTGATTGCGTTATGGTTTTTTATACCACTGCTGGCGGTTATTGTGTTGCAAAGTGTGGTATATGATGCATGGCGGCATGTGTTTTTTATTTATGGGGCATTTCTGCTTCTGTCATTGTATGGCGTTCAGGCATTGCTTACTCTGGTGCGTAAAATAAAGTATGGAAAACTTACGCTGGTAGTTATCATCTTCTTCTCATTTATGAATACACTGGCAGCCATGATAAAACTGCATCCGTTTCAGAATGTATATTTTAATTTTGTTGCCGGTAATAATATGAAAAAGGTGAAAAATAATTTTGAAATGGATTACTGGGGATTGTCTTCAAGGGGCGCGCTGGAATATATTTTAAAACATGATACGGCTTCCGTTATTACCGTATTGGCACCGCACACACCCGGAGTACTCAATGCAGAAATTCTGCCAGAGAACAGCAGAAAGAGATTGCGTTTTACCAGGCACTTTAAAGGTGCCGATTATTACCTCGGAGATTACCGTTCTCACAAGCAGGATTATCGCTATAAAAATGAAGTGTTTTCTGTGAATACAGGTGATGCAAAATTAGTGAGTGTATTTAAATTGTTTGAATCTGAAAAGCATGAATATATTCCTTACAGAAAAATTATATTTTACGACTCCAATAGTTTTGAAACCATAAAGCCGGGTTGGATTGGGGCAGTGAGCAAATTTCCTTACAACAGGGCTCATTCAGGCAAGGGATTTACCTTTGTAGACAGCAATTCAATTTTTAGTGCAACATTACTTATTCAGGATTGTAAGGCATTCATCAACATACAAGAATTGGTATTAAATGCCTCATTCTGGAAACTGGATCAACACTTAAATTCAGAAGCTTTTTTAATTGTTTCCATAGAAAGTAAAAGTGGTGAAAATTATTTTTGGAATATTATTGTTAAAACTACAGATAACCCGGATGAAATTGGTAGATGGATTAAACGGGAAGATGAAATAAAACTACCCACTATCAGACAGGTTGATGATATCTTAAAAGTTTACCTACTCAATCAAAAAGGAAAATTAATTCTCATAGATGATTTAACGGTAGAAATTGGATATGTAGAAAAAGAATAAAACACTTTTTAACTAAATATGTAGGACAGGATAAATTTAAAATGGAAGCAGTCAGTTAAACTCGCCTTAAAGGGTTTTTATAAGCGTTACCGGGCGTTATTCCATGTTTGTGGTGTATTAGGATTAGCTGGCGCAAAAAAGCAATTAATTTACCGGTATGTAAAGTAATAATATTCATTCAAAATCTTCTTTTCTTTGCTACATTTGCAACCATTTTGGGAAGAAAGAACTTGCCAATTTAAAATGTTTCTATTTATACATGAACAATATTGTTTTTCAGGGTGAACATCTTTTCTGGGGTAATCTTGGTCATAGTGCAGTTGTTATTTCCTTTATCACTTCTATACTGGCGGCTATTTCTTTCTTTTTTGCTGAACGCAATCCTTTGGATCAAAGCTGGGCTAAACTGGCTAAATGGACTTTTTACCTGCATAGTCTTGCTGTGCTTACCATTGTGGGATCTCTCTTTAAAATAATTTACAGTCACTATTTCGAATATCATTATGCCTGGCAGCATAGTAGTACCGATCTGCCAGTTCATTTTATGATCTCCTGTTTCTGGGAAGGCCAGGAAGGGAGTTTTCTGCTCTGGATCTTTTGGCAAATGGTAATCGGGCAGATCTTAATGCGCACAGCTAAAAATTGGCTTTTCCCCGTAATGGCAGTTTTAATGCTCTCTCAGATAGCATTAACCAGTATGTTACTGGGCGTAAAAATATTTGGTTATAAATTAGGCAGCAGCCCGTTTGAATTGTTGCGAAATTTTATGAGCAATGCCCCCATCTTTAAATTACCCGATTATTTAAGTAAAGTTAAAGATGGTAACGGTTTAAATCCGCTATTACAAAACTATTGGATGGTGATTCATCCCCCTACTTTATTTTTTGGGTTTGCCACTACTGTTGTTCCTTTTGCTTATGCTATAGCAGCCTTATGGCGCAAAGATTTTACCCAATGGCTTAAGCCTGCCCTGCCTTGGGCATTGGTTAGTGTAATGGTTTTGGGCACAGGCATTATTATGGGTGGTTTCTGGGCTTACGAAAGCTTGAGCTTTGGTGGCTATTGGGCTTGGGATCCGGTGGAGAATGCCTCCCTTGTTCCATGGCTCATTCTTATTGCCGGCGTGCATGTGATGATGTTGCACAAAGCTACCGGTAACTCTTACATTGTTGCAGTAGTGCTAATTCTTGCTACCTTTCTACTGGTATTGTACGCTACCTTTTTAACACGCTCCGGAATCCTTGGTAATTCGTCTGTTCACTCCTTTACCGATTTGGGTATGAGTGGTCAGTTACTTGTTTTCTTTATGCTCTTTGTTATACTTTCTGTTTGCATGGTTGCATGGCGATGGAAGGCTATGCCACATTCTGCAAAAGATGAAGAAATCTATACCCGTGAGTTCTGGATGTTTATTGGTAGTCTTGTATTAGTTATCTCCGCTTTTCAGATTATTCTCACCACCTCCATTCCGGTATTTAACAAAATATTTGGTGCTAATATGGCTCCTCCGGCAGATGCCATTGGTCACTACAATAAATGGCAGATGCCTATGGCAATTATTATAGGTATTTTAACAGGGGTGGCACATCTGCTAAAATATAAAAAAAACAAGAAAGAAGCACTTAAAAAAATTGGTTTACTGGCATTGATCTCGGTTCTTATTGCTGTTATATTATACTTTGCGTTCAACCTGACTAATTATGTTTTTACAGGCTTATTATTTGCAAGTGTATTTGGTATTATTACTAATTTTTTATTGCTGATCCCATTTTTAAATGGAAAAATAAAACTGGCAGGATCAAGTGTCGCGCATATCGGTTTTGGTGTTTTATTATTAGGTGTTTTGGTTTCTTCAGCCAACAAACAGGTTATTTCTTTAAACGATTCAGGAACACAGATTAACCCCGAATTCAGTGCCAAAGAAAATGTAGAAAATATTTACCTGGAGCGTGGTAAGCCTAATAAAATGGGAGATTATATAATTACCTATGTTAAAGATTCAGTTCATTGGGTAAATACTTATTACCAGGTGAACTATAAAAAATTAAACAAAGTGGGAGAGATAGATTATGAATTTAATTTATATCCTAACGGACAAATAAATCCTAAGTTTGGACTGGTGGCAAATCCGGATACCAGACACTATATCAGCCATGATGTGTTCACTTATGTAAGCTCGGTTCCGGCAAAAAAAACAGATGCTAAATTTGTAAATACAAAGTTACACAAAGTTAAACAAGGTGATACCATTTATACCAATAATGGATATGCTGTTTTACAAAGAGTAACATCCAGCACAGAGGGCAAAGTTGTAGATGTTAAAAATTTACAGGTCTTGTTATCAGCAGAGCTTAAAGTATATACACTTGATAACGTTTATCAGGCTATACCCATGTATGGGATTCAGAATAATGAAGCGGTAAGTTATGATGCATTAGTAGATGAAGCCAGGCTAAAATTTAAGTTTACGGCAGTTGATCCACAAACAAAAAGTATAACTATCGAAACCTCTGAAAAAGATCAGTCAGGTGATTTCATTATCATGAAAGCCATCGTTTTTCCATGGATTAACTTTGTATGGGCAGGAACCATTATTATGGTTATCGGTTTCCTTTTATCTATCATAAAACGTATAGCAGAATACCGCAAATCAGTTGCTCCATAGATGTGGTTTCAATGCAAGGTCTCTGCCTATTTTCTGCATAGATTCCCGGCACCTTTCTACGTTCTTTTCAACTCATTTATCCCGCACTAAATTTACACACAAGTTTACATTTCAGATCCTGTTTAATTGCCTGATAAAATCTTTTATTTCGTTATTCCATTAAACCAAAGGGAAGTACACACCCGATTTTTTGAAGGTGTATTTTTAAGAAATTTGTTCAGTAATTCTTTGCGTTTATCCCAAAGTTCAGGATGGATAGCAAGTATATAAAGTTTTAGTTTGCATGTGGGTAATCTGGCAAATACCGGATCACTGCTTAATAGTAATTTTTAACTTTTTTGCAAACATCGAATTGTGCTTTCTAAAGCCACACCATTGAGTAATTTATTTTTTGGTTGGATCATCTTGAAAAAATAGCATCAAAATTAAGTTAAGCTATTTTAGATCCTCCATTTTTTTATAACGGGTTTTACTTCCGGATCTGGTTCTTTAAATTGTGCTTTTATATAAACTGATTTTATTAACAAGCTGCTGAATTGTTTGTTTAAAAAAAAAGTGTAGCAGGTAAATTCACCTAAATTCTTATTTTCGCTGCCTCAACTATTAAAATCAAATGGCAAATACCGGAGATCTGTTTAAAGGATGTTTTATTAAAATTAATAACGAATTATTTCAAGTGCTGGAATATGTGCATCGCACCCCGGGTAATTTGCGTGCCTTTTATCAAGTTGTATTGCGCAATGTAAAAAGTGGTAAACAACTCGAACATCGTTTTCGTGCAGGCGAAAGTGTAGAGATGATACGTGTGGAGTTTAAAGAAATGCAATACCTGTATAAGGATGGAACTAACCTGGTATTAATGGATCCGGAAACATTTGATCAGGTATATGTTGACCAGGTTTTAATTGGTCCGGCTTTAAAATTTCTGAAAGAAGAGATGATCGTAAAAGTTTCATTTGATGGTGATACAGCCTTAAGTGCAGAAGCCCCAACCTTTGTTATTTTAAATATATCCTATACAGAACCCGGAGTAAAAGGGGATACTGCTACCAATACCCTAAAACCGGCCACATTAGATAATGGTGCGGAAGTAATGGTTCCACTTTTTGTGAATGAAGGCGATAAAGTAAAAGTGGATACCCGTACTGGTGATTATGTAGAAAGGGTAAAATAAGTTGCTGACAAAAAGTTTGTGTTTTTGGTTTTGTTATGTTGGTAAAAATGAAAAATTTATTTAGTTGGCTAAGTGTATAATTAAATTTCAATCTCTATAATTCATTTGAGCTTTTCAGTTTTTTTAACATAGCTTGTGTCACCTGTTACTTTGTTAAATATTAACCTTTTTTTGCACATAGCTTGTTTATAGAATGGTGTATTTAAACCTTTAATACCACTGCGCAAATTTACTTCAGCAAAGTTCATCTTACGGCTTTCCGGGTATTTAAAGAAAATATATTTCAGATTTAATAGGGGAGATGATCTTTCAGGTTTCCAGCTCTGTAATCGCCTGTTATAACGCTTAAAGTAACCAAGGATGGTTTGCCAATTAATAATTGCACACTTTTTTTTGTCATCAAAACACCTTATCATAGTGGAATGATTACCGTTGATAAAAAGAAATGTGTGTTCTTTTTCAGCCTTATTTTATGGGTAATTTCCCTGCGTGCCCAGGAACCTGGCCCTTGGCAATTGGTAAGAGATGACCAGGGACTAAAAATTTATACCCGAACAACAACAGGATCAGAATTAAAAGAGATAAAAGCCCGGATGCTTTTAAATTCTTCTTTAAGCACAGTGGTTGCCATCATCAACGATTTTGAATCTTATACTTACTGGGTTTATAAATGCAGTGAAGCCCGACTACTTAAATCTGTGGGCGATTCTGATATGTGCTATTATCATGTAATAGATGCACCCTGGCCAATGGAAGACAGGGATGCAATTTCGAGGTTCCTGATTACTCAGAATAAACATACGCTGGAGTTAAAAATAACAGCTCAAGGCTTACCCGGATATATTCCCAAAAAAGAGGGTTTTACCCGTTTGCCTAAATCAAATACCGTTTGGACATTAACGCCGATTGGACCTAATTTAATACAGTTAGAATACGTGCTAATTTTTGACCCCGGTGGAGAGTTACCCGCATGGCTAACCAATATGTTCATTACCGATGGTCCTTTTCAAAGTCTAATCAATCTTAAACTAAGAGTTCCTGAACCAAAATATAGAGGCGCTTCTTATCCATTTGTGAAGGAATGGGGTGAGTGAATTTTAGTAAAAAATGGATAAGACAAGAAGTCCTTACAGTTACAATTCCGGGCTTACCCATGTATGTTAATTAGGATACTATTGTGGATTGAAATTTAATAATAAAATGAGCAAATTAATTTTACTGTTGCTATTGTTTTTTACAGCCCCGGCTTTAACAGTTAAGCAATCAGCAATTATAACTAAAGTAAAGGAAGCAAATGCCTGTTTGGCCAGGAAGGATTATGTTAATGCCTTAAAACTTTTTAAAACACTCCATCAGCAAGTGGATCGCAAAAATCAGTTATATGCAGAGATTGCACCGGGGTATGCTACTTCGATATATTATTCAATGGCAGTTCCAAAATGGAATTTTGAATGGCGTAAAATCATAGATTTGTCAAATGAATTTCTCAAAATTTTACACACCGACAAAGAATTTTTAGGTGCGGGTTTTAAGATGCAAACCGAGGCAGTTTATGAAAATATAATTATAGCTTATTCTGGATTAGGGCAGCGGGAAAAGGCTAAACCATTTCAAGAAAAATTATATGAAATATACAAAAGCAAACAATTAATTAATCCCCTACGCAGAAGCTACTATTTTGAAATTTTTGAATGCAACAGCAAATATATTACAGGATCAGAATTTTATGCCGCAAAGGATAAAAGTGGAATGAAAACTGATGCTGAGATAGCTCCATACATATACTTTGTAAATGTGAGAACAGCAGCAGGTGAAGAAAAATTACTCTATGCCCTTGAAGTACTTAAGTTTAGGAAAATAAAAAGCAATGATCCTGATTATATATTAACAAAAGTGGTGTATGCCACTAACGGTGCTCAGAATATAAATGAAACGCTGGAAAAATATACTTTCACTACTCCGCTTGATTATGACAAACTGCATACGGCTGTGCTGACTTATTTAAAATGTAAAAATTAGATAGCAAGGTATTGGATTAACAGTTTTACAAAATTTATAGCAACCTGATTTTAAAAATAAGTAACAGGTTGGTTAAGGCAACACAGGTGATAAAATTTAACACCCATACTTCTGGTGTTCAATACCCCTAAAATGTTTACTTACTAAGGTTTTTTTCCTATTCATGTGTTATTTAACAGTTCAATAGTGTATTTTGATAATTAAGTTGTCAAAATGATATTAAGAATAGTACTATTACTAATTTTATCTGATAACTATCAGTTAGTAAAATATTGTTGCGTGAAGTTTTTAAAATGAATAAGTAAGGTTCTGTAAAATTTAACACAACAAATTGTTTTCATTATAAATGTTCCGATGAAAATTTTTTTTCCAATTTGTATTGAAGCTTTTCTTGATGTAATTTCTTGAAAAAAATATTTAACGAATTCGATTGTAAGGCAAGTGCCATTATACTTAATCCGTCAAATACTTTAAAAGGAATTTTACATCCTAATTTTTTCCTCGCAAAATTAAGGTGATTGGCTGTACGGTCTGTATTAAAGGCTTTGGCATATTGTATGGCGATAAACATATACCTGCTATAATCTGTTAAATAATTATTGAGTAAAACATATTCGCCAAACAATACTTTAGGGGTATTGTAAGAGTCTACTTCAAATAGGTAAATTAAATCGTTGTGCGGAAGCTGAAAGGTGATAGTGCTTTCAACTTTATATTTTTCATGTGCAAATTTTATGCCTGTAAGTGGTGCCAAACCAAACTTGTTTTCCAATAAATTTTTAAGTTCATTTTCGTTTTTAGCAGCAACCATTATATCGAGTAGTGTAATTATCAAAATTACTATAAAAAGTATCATTTTAATAATTAATTATACAGAAGAACATCAATTGCACAAACCTTGGAATGGATGATAGCGGAGTAATGAGTGAACCACTACCTGAATATTCTATGAATGTTCAGGAATAAAAACCGGAATATTTAAAAAACGGGAATGCTTTGCCAAGGGCATATCAATCTTTTAACTTATACCCGAAAGGTAGAAAAAAGGACGACTAAATCTGATAAGTTTTTAATAAATTAAACATCGAAAAGTTGCATGAGGAATCGGATTATGGTTGTGTTTTTCTTAACCTGCTTTCCATAACAAATGGCCCAAAGGGGAGGAGGGAGGCTAAAATTGCTCCCGCACATTGCAAGAGGCTCCAGTTGTATTCTACCTTTACTCTGATCAGTAAAAATAAATACGAAATAAATAATATGCCATGTGCCCAGCCCATATATTTTACAAACAAAGGCAACCCAGCCATATACTTCAATGGCATACCAATAAATATTAATATCAAAAATGAAATACCTTCCAGAATAGCTATTGCTCTAAATTGTCCAATTGTTGTTTTAAATTCCATACAGTTATTTTTTTCGAAGATACTAAAATGGTTCAAAGCCTGTAGTGTTCAAATATAATTTGGCACAATTAACGCCTGCTTATTTAATACCCATATTTCTCTTTCCAGCGTTGTTTAAGAAACTGTCGTTGTTCATTTTCTCTTGGGTTATTACCAGGGTCGAAAAATTTTTTGCCTTTAATGTTTTCAGGAAGAAATTCGAGTTCAACAAAATTATTTTCATAGCTATGGGCGTAAGCATATTCTTTTCCATAATTCAGTTCCTTCATTAGTTTAGTGGGGGCGTTACGTAGGTGTAAAGGTATGGGTAGATTGCCTGTTTTTTGAACCAATGCTATGGCTTCATTAATTGCCATATAAGAGGCATTACTTTTAACAGAAGTGGCAAGGTAGATGGCACACTGCGATAAAATAATTCTGCTTTCTGGCATGCCTATCATACGTATTGCTTCAAAACAATTAGTGGCCATAAGCAATGCATTCGGGTTAGCATTACCAATGTCTTCACTAGCCAGAATTAGCATCCGCCGGGCAATAAATTCTATTTGCTCTCCTCCTGCCAACATACGTGCAAGCCAGTAAACGGCTCCATTAGGGTCGCTACCTCTTATAGATTTTATGAAAGCTGAAATTACGTTATAGTGCTCTTCACCACCCTTATCATATAGGGCTGTTTTCTTTTGAAGGATCTCACCTACGTTTTTATTATTGATCACTACCGGTTCGTTTTCATCAAACTGGTTAACGATTAATTCAAGCAGGTTCAGTAATTTTCTGCCATCGCCATCGCTATGCAGAAACAGCACCTCTGTTTGTTCGAGTATGATGTTTTTTTTGTTTAGCCATTCATCTTTTTCTATCGCCTTATCCAAAAGTAGTTGCAGTTCATCTTTGCTGAGTTCGTTTAAAATATATACTTGCGATCGGCTCAACAATGCATTATTTACTTCAAAGCCGGGGTTCTCTGTGGTGGCGCCTATCAATACGATAGTTCCATTCTCAACAGCACCTAGTAAAGCATCCTGCTGGCTTTTACTGAAACGGTGAATTTCGTCGAGAAATAACAATACTTTACCGATTTTTTTTGCTTCTTCAATAACCTTGCGCACTTCGGCAACACCCGCATTAATGGCACTCAGGTAATAAAAGTGAAGTCCAAGTTCATTGCCAATAATCTTTGCAAGGGTTGTTTTGCCTACTCCCGGTGGCCCCCAAAAAATGATACTGGGGATGTTCTTATTTAAAATGGCTTTTGTTAAAGGTGCATTAGGACCAACCAGGTGTTGCTGCCCGATCATATCTGTTAGCTTTTGCGGCCGTACGCGTTCTGCCAGTGGTTTTTGTAAAATACTCATCGCATAATAATTAATATAGTAAAAAAACCATATTTTCGTTAAAGATAATACAAAAAATAATTATGAAATATGCTTTTTTATTTTGTTTGATGATCCCATTTATGTTGTCTGCTCAAAAGATTAAACATGAAGGTAAACCTTTACCAAAATCGGGCACTTTCAAACAAGAAGGCAAGGCTAGTTTTTATAGCAATAAATTGAAAAATAACAAAACTGCCAGCGGCGAAATGTATGATCCAAAACTATTAACGGCTGCACACCGCACGCTGCCTTTCCAAACAATGTTAAAAGTTACCAATAAGCAAAACGGGAAAATTGTTATAGTACGTGTAAACGACCGGGGTCCGGGTGTAAAAGCACATATTTTAGACCTTTCAAAAGCAGCAGCCTTGCAACTGGGTATTACCAAAGCTGTGGGCATTGCTGATGTGCTAATTGAAACAACTAAGTAAGCTGAACCAAAGGAGCATCTTCTTAATTTGTTTATCAGAATGAGTTAAATGGAATTTATGAGTGCATATTAACTTATCATTAGGTTCCATTAATTCATTAAACTTTTGGTATAGTGCCATAGGCACGAAATGGGTAGAAAAAAACATTTAATCCCATAATTGAATGCCGTAGGCATGCAACTTTGCAAAAACAAATTCTACCAATATTTCATCGCTACGCGGTTGTTGTTTTTGGATGGTTTTTTTGATCCAATATTTCATTGGTTACCAATATTTCATCGCTATGCAATTTTTGTTTTTGGATGGTTGTTGTTAATATCAATCCTCCTTTATTACTGGCTTGTATTTTAACCCGGTGTGCACAATTGCATTTATCCTTAACTAATTCATTAGTGCTGGCGCTGATGTTTATTTTACCGGCTTCACCAGGCGATTTATTTCATAATGCAGTGTTAACCGGATCACCCTGGAAAATCAAATTATTTCCCTTCCAGATCCATTAATATTTGATATGTTTCATCTAAAATGAGATTTGGTTCACCTGTTTTGCCTTCCTTTAATTTTGCTTTTGCTGCTTCACGTAATTTTTTTTGTTGATCTGCCATGGCAACTTCTGTTTTATATTTTTCTTCATTCAGCGTGTAAAAATTTTTAGCTTTTGCTTTTTTCATGGCATCAATATCTTCTAATAAGAAGCTATACTCTAATGAATTCTTCATTCGTTGCTCATGTTTCTTTTTTAAACCCGGCAGCGCAGATTTTGTATGTCCCTGCTCATTATAAGTCATCTGTTTTATCTCATCATACGGCAATGCGAATTTGCTTGCTGCTTCTCCGTATTCTTTGTCATCATAAATACCCGGAAATTCAATATCAGGAACTACCCCTTTAAACTGTGTACTACCACCTGAAATGCGGTAAAATTTAGCAATGGTAATTTTTATCTGTCCAAGTTTTTTACCGTCAACCATTACAAACTGGTTTAAGTCGAACAGGTTTTGAACAGTACCTTTTCCATAGGTACGTTCACCTACTATTACGCCCCGGTTGTAATCCTGAATTGCAGCGGCAAAAATCTCTGATGCTGACGCACTGAAACGGTTCACCAATACGGCCAAAGGGCCTTCCCACGTAACGCTTTCGTTATCATCTTCTTCCCCCTTAGTTATTCCAAATGCATCACGCACCTGCACTACAGGCCCTTTTTTTATAAATAATCCGGTAAGTTCTACAGCTTCAGGTAAACTTCCGCCACCATTATTACGCAAGTCAATAATTAATGAAGTAATATTTGAATCTTTGAGTTGCAGGATGAGTTTTTTTACATCACGGGTGGTGCTTTTATAATTTGCATCGCCCCGTTGCAAGGCAGCTACATCAAGGTAAAAACTCGGAAGCATGATCGTTCCTATTTTTTCTTTTTTGCCATTGCGTTCAATAGATTTAATATTGCTTTTAGCGCTTTGATCTTCCAGAACAATTTTATCACGGATTATTTCAACTATTTTCGACTTCTTGTTAATGGCATCATGTGAGATAACTTCCAAACGTACTAATGTGCCTTTTTTGCCCCGTATTAGTGCTACTACATCATCAATTCTCCAATCAAGTATGTTTACCATCTCTCCCTCTTTTCCCTGGCCTACAGCAATAATTTTATCATTGGCAAAAAGTTGTTTGCTTTTTTCTGCTGGTCCACCTTTTATAGTTTCTCTGATCTTGGTAAATTCATTATCGGTTTGTAAAGTAGCACCAATTCCTTCTAAACTTAAACTCATGCTTTGGTTAAAATCTTCGGCAGCCCGCGGCGATAAATAATTAGAATGTGGATCTGCAATTTCTGTTAGAGAGTTTGCAAAGTAAGAGAACACATCTTCGTTCTTTGTTTTACTTAATTGCTTTAATAAATTTCTGTATCTTTTGGTAATTATATCGGTATAGGTTTTTTTATCCTTACCATCGGCTTTTAATTGTAAAACTTCACTCTTTGTTTTTTTATACCACAGTTGATCGTATTCACGGTAGTTCTTAACCCATTCGGTTTTTTCTCTTCTTGCTTCGAAGGAATCATTTTGAGTAAAGTCAAAATCCTGTTTTAACAGATCGAGTGTATAGTAAATACGATCTTCCAGATGAGCCTGGTATATGTTATAAATCTCAAATGCTTTCTGCACATCTCCCTTCAGGATATCATCATCCAGCTGGTTGCGATATTTTTCAAATTTATCAATATCTTCTTTTAGAAAATATACTTTTCCCGGATCCAGGTTTTCAATATAATTATCTAACAAATCTGAAGATAATTTATCATCAATTTTTATTTTTTTATAATGGTATGAGTTTAAGATTTGACCAACCAATTGATATAAAACCGGATGTTGGCTCTCAGAAGCCAAAGTTTTTAATACAATTTTTGTGCTATCGTTTGCAAAAACCGGAACACTAAACATAAGGCCAATAAGGCCTGCAAAAACACTTTTATTCATCGAACGCAAGGTATTAAAAATAAATAGGGAACAAAATTGAATAAGGTTAACTGAAAAATTTGTGCCATAAACGGTTAAAATTGAATATTAACAAAAAGATAGTGACTAATGGCCCTGATATTATATATGGTAATTGATTTACATTTAACGAATAATTTGCAGTATTTCTGCCATATCATGTTCCATATTTACAGTTGTGCTTTCTATTATCCGGCCTTTTTCTTTACCATTTATGTAAATTATAAAAGTGGGGATATTGCTTACCTGCAGGATGCTGATATTAAAGACATTGCATTTTTTGTTTTTATCAACCATAATTAGTTCAACCTGATCCGAATTTAGTTCGATCTGATCAGCCACCTTATAAAAGACGGGTAATTCTCTTTTAGTATCACCGCACCAACTTCCTGCAATAATTAACACTTTCAGTTCTTTAGCAAGTGGTTGTAGCATTTTTATATATTTTGGTTCAGGTAGGTAGGCGTTATAAACCTTATTAAACCAAGGGTAATTTTTTGTATTCATTAATACTTCTTTTTTAATAATTCCATTAATGATCAACTCGCCATCAATTTTTTTTATGGTATATTTTTTTGGCATCGTACAGGTACTTAATGTAAATATAATTAATACTTTAGCGGCAGATAAAAGGTTAGAATAGTGCATCTGGATTTTTTAATTTGGGTTAAAATACAAAAGTTCTTTTTTTTGGAATGGATTTTGTAAACTTGAGCAAATAAATAAAAACAAAATGAAAAAGATAGTTTTATTAGGAAGTTTGTCTGCCTTTTTGGTTTTCAGTAATTGCCATCCTGCCCGTAAAGTAGAGCGTATTGACCCTAATCAGGTAACAGATATAAGCGGACGCTGGAATGATACAGACTCAAGACTGGTGGCAGATGAAATGATTAAAGACGTATTGCAAAGACCTTGGCGTAGTAATTTTGAAGTGATACATAAGAAAAGACCTACAGTAATTATTGGTCATATAAAAAATAAAACATCAGAGCATATTGATGCCACTACATTTATAAAAAATATGGAAAAATCGTTTATCAATACAGGCACAGTTAGTGTAGTGCAAAGTGGAGATGAACGTAATGAGATACGCGACGAGCGTAGTGATCAGCAAACATTTGCAAGTGAAGAAACCCGTAAGAAATGGGCAAAGGAGAAAGGAGCTGATTTTATGATGAATGGTGTGATTTTATCTATAGTAGATGAATATAAAAATCAGAAAGCTATTAAATATCAAATCAACCTTGAATTAACAGATTTAGAAACCAATGAAAAAGTTTGGATTGGTGAAAAAGAAATAAAGAAATTCATAAAAAATTAAGTTGTTCAAATTAATCAAAAGGGTTTTTTATTTTTCAACAGGCTCGTGTAATCTTGCGCAGGTTTGCATAATACATCTCAAATGTTACAATTACCCATGCCTGTAAGAGGCATTAATTTATTCACTAATTTACTAAAGTATGTAAGCCTCTGTTTTCTTCTGGTAATAAGTGCCTGTTCATCTTATTATCAGAAGAATGAAAAATTAATGGATGCCGTATATCAGAAT
This sequence comes from Bacteroidia bacterium, assembly GCA_014376805.1. Taxonomy (GTDB): domain Bacteria; phylum Bacteroidota; class Bacteroidia; order UKL13-3; family UKL13-3; genus B1. Next base: position 12,843 of record JACMQU010000172.1, on the reverse strand, counting down.
AAATTTGATGTGGCTAATAAATTGCTCGATAATGATAAGAAATGGGAGAAGCGGTCAAAGAATAAACTACTTTTTTATCTTAATAAAGGTACTGTGTTATGGATGCAGGGAGATTATGTAAACAGCAATATTTACTTTAGAAAAGCTGATTTTTTCGTGGAAGATTTTCAGAAAAATTATGGGCTGTCTTTTCTTAGTATTTTAGTTAATCCAAACGTATTAACTTATCCGGGTGAAGATTATGAGCAGGTGCTCTTGCATTATTACGGTGCGTTAAATTATTTAAGTTTGAACCAGTATGATGAAGCATTGGTGGAGGGCAAGCGTATGCTGGAGAAAATGGATAAAAACACCGATAAGTATAAATCAAAAAACAAATTTAAAAGGGATGCATTTGCACATAATTTATTAGGGATTATATATGATGCAAAAGGAGAATATAATGACGCATTTATTGCTTACCGAAATGCATATGAAGTGTATAAAGAGGATTATTTAAAGATGCTTAGTACTCCGGTACCGGCGCAATTAAAACTAGATCTGCTTCGCACCGCATATTTTTCAGGTTTCTATGATGAGGTAAAGAATTATGAACAGGAATTTAATATGGTATTTGATAAAAACACATCGCGAAAAACCAGTAATGTAGTATTCTTTTGGAACAATGGCTTATGCCCGGTTAAGGATCAACTTTCTGTTAATTTTGCTATTATTCCTTATGGAGGCAAAAGTGGCTGGGTTGAATTTGTAAATTTAGATTTGGGCTTTCATTTTCCATTTTACCTGGGCGATAATCAAAATAAAGAAAAAGGTTTGCTAGATATGAAGTTTGTTAGGATAGCTTTACCAAAGTTTATTAGCAGGCAAAATTATTATACCAAAGCAAATCTGATATCTAATCAGGGTACCTATAATTTTAGTCTTGCGGAAGATATAAATGCCATTGCGTTTAGAAGTCTGGAAGACCGTTTATTAAAAGAATTAGGTGAGGCATTGTTACGCGTTGCTTTAAAACAATTTGCTGTTTATGAAGCAAGCCAGGATAAAAACAATGCAGGCATTGCTTTAGCTGCAAGTATATACAGTGCTTTATCAGAACAGGCTGATACTAGAAACTGGCAGCTCTTGCCTTCTGCAATAAGTTATACGCGCCTGCCAATGAGTGAAGGTAAGCAAACAATAAGCTTTGAGGCTTACACAAGAAATAATGAAAAAGGTGCAGCTAAAACTTTTGATGTAGATATAAAGAATGGTCAGACAAAAATACTGATGATTCAAACACCTGAGTTTATAGGTTTTTCACCTAAATAGAAATTACCGGTGGCACCACACAGCCTAAGTGAAAGTATTGTTTACCGGTTAATGAAAGATGATTAGAGACGCACACCTAAACACCATTCCATAAAATCAGATTGTAACTTAAGATCTTTTGTAATGGTACCTTTAAAGAATGAACCAATAAAAAAATATTTGTTTAATTGTAACCCTAACCCGAAACGGATATACACGGGTTCTTTTACAAAGGCTTTATTGTATACATATCTGTAAATGCCTAAAGGTATAAAAACTTTTCCTATATCAAACCTATTAGTGAAACCTACAGCAAGATAATATTTTTTATACTCAGGGACATCTGCTAATCTGTCTGTATAGTTGTTAATGAGTGGTTGCGTGGCATCATAAAATCCATCAATACCAGCTCCCAAAGAATATAATTTATTAATGGGAAACATGAACTGGTTTACTGCAGAAAAAACCCAAAATCTTCGAACATAATTAAAATAACCTTGTTCGCGATATGCAAAGGCTGCATACCCCATAAAGTATAAACGCTTACCTGTTAATTTGTAATTAGGTTTCTTATAAGCCTGCTGAATTGATAGTTTTGGATAATAGCTGATACCAGTATTGATATAAACAATATTTATGCCTCCGTTAGGCATTTTTAAACTTCCGTTAGAAACATGGTATAAACCTGCACCCAGGTTTACTTCGATATGTGCGTTTAGTTTAGTATGAAAAAGCAGGCCTATATCAAAAGCAAAGTTTACCGGTGAACTAATTGCCCTGTTATCGAAATTAGTGCGTTCGTTAAATTGTTTTGTATTGAAATTAATACCATAAGCAATTTTGGATTGAAGACTCCATAGTTTTCGGTGAATAATTTCTATTTCAAAGGTGGGGAGTAATGCTAAACAATAACCAAAGGTATCGGTACTGTTCATATTAATAAACCGGGCATCCAGACCCAAACGGGGAGTACCATAAATTGCTGTAAAACTATCATTGCGCAAACCGCACTGAACCAGTCCAATATCAAAACCACTTACTTTTCCATCTAATGATTGATTTGTTTTATTAATTACATTAGCTGCAAAATGATGGCCTGTAAATACATTAAATCTAATGCCGCTTTTACCTGCAAAGGGTATTTGCCCAAATAAAGGTACCAAGCCGGTAACAAATAAAAAAAAATAAAAATATTTTTTCATTGGTTTGCAAATTAACCAGGAATTGTGAATTTTGAACCATGTTAAAAATACTGTTTGTTTGTACAGGTAATATCTGCAGATCGCCTTTGGCCGAAGCCCAGTTTAACTATGTTCTTACAGAACATAGGTTAACAGAACATTTTTTTGCTGATTCGTCGGGTACCTCAGATTATCATGTTGGCAGAATTCCGGATGCCCGCTCCATTAGTGTAGCAAAAGCAAATCAGGTGGAGATTTCGCATACCTGCCGGCAATTACAACTGCTTGATTTTTATAGTTTTGATTATATACTGGTAATGGATAATAGTAATTACCAAAATGTATTAGAAATAAAACCTAAAGATACAACCTGTGAGATTTTATACTTAAGGTCGTTTGATATCCATGCTAATGGAGTTAATATAATACCCGATCCTTATTATGGAACCGATGAAGATTTTGAGCTGATGTATGATCAGATTAAACATTCGATAAATGGATTACTTGATTTTTTAATTGCAAAGCATAAGTTATGATAATGCTTAAAGGAAAATGCTTATCTTGGAACTTTGATATTTATATAACATGCAAAACAACTTACAAATAATAGTATCAGGCAAAGTACAGGGAGTATTTTTCAGAAAGTGTACGATGCAAAAAGCAAATGAGTTAAACTTAAAAGGTTTTGTTGCCAACCAGAAAGATGGATCCGTTAAAATTATTGCCTGTGGCGAGGCAGAGAACCTGGATGCTCTGATTCTATGGTGTAATACAGGATCTCCCGGGTCTTTAGTTGAAAAGGTTGAAGTTAAAAAGTCGGATACTGGCAGTAACTATAAAAAATTTGAGATTAGCTGGTTTTAAAATCGCCAGAATACCATACTTAAGATTCCACTGAGCATAATAACTTTACTTAATATGCTTAGGCGTGTAAAATCGTTTTTAACATCTGCCGTCTTTAATTGCCATAACATAAATACCATTGGAACAATAACAAACAGCATCATATACATTAAAAACAACACATAAATCTGAGTGCCACTTACGCTTAATGCACTAAAAAAACTGCAATAAACAAAACTTAAAATAAGGAGTATTGCCTGAAGCCAAATCAATACCTGTTTTGTTTGCCTGATGCCTAAAACAATGGGAAGGGTTTTACATTTAAATTTCTGATCTCCCCGCAGGTCTTCGGTATCCTTAATAATTTCACGAAGTAGTGTTGCAATAAATGCAAAAATTCCATAAACCCATATTCCGCTGCTGTTTACATCAGGATCAAACGCAAAAATAATCCATAAGGTAAATGCTGTTAACAATGCCACCAGAAGATTTCCTGCCAGGTAAGTGCGTTTTAAAAACTGCGAATAAATCCATAAACAGATAGAACAGAATAAAACCATAACCGCCACTTTTTTATTAATAGCCCAGGCAAATGACAAGGCACTTAAACTGCAGGCAAAATGCAAGAGCATTGCCCATCTGCGTGAAATGGTTTTACCTACAATTACCTTCTCCGGCTTGTTCACTAAATCGAGCATTACATCCATATAATCATTAATTATATAACCTGCTGCTGCTACCAAACATGTTGCCGACAAAAGCAATAGAAAATCTTTTTCAATTAAGTTACTTAAAGATATAGTTGGGGTGAGAAAATAGTAGGCAAAAACCTGTGTTAATAAAATGATTATCAGATTACGGATCCGAATGAGTCTGAAAAAGTCTATTACCACTTTCATTATAAACTTTCTTCTTCCTTGTTATTATCCATTTCAATTACCCCGCCCGATACAATGAACTTCATTAAATTACTGCTGCTGCCTTCAAATACCGTGAGTTTTTTGCGGTCAACAAAAAAGAGGTTTCCGGAAAATGCATAGGAGTGTGGCATATAAACAGCAGCCAACCCGGGCAAATTAATTTCAAGCAAATCATCCTGAGTAATAAAGCCGGGCTTATAAATTCCTTCACTTAACTCAACAATAACAGGTTTAGAAAATTTCTTTTTATCACCTACAAAAGCTCCAATCAAATCTTTAACAGAAATATAGATAGTTTTGATTAATGGGATTTTCGAAAACATATCATCCAGCAAATCAATAACAGGGCGGGTAATAATGGTGGATCCGATAATGCCTAAAAAAGTGATGGTAGTTATTACAATTATAAAGCCCAAACCCGGAGTATCGAGCAAAAGTACGGCATCAATTGCCTCTACCGACGTGCGGATAATGCGGTAAGTTGCATAAACAGGTAAGGTTATCAGAAGTCCTTTTAAAAAGTAGTTAAAAAGCCTACGGATTTTAGCACCAAATGATCTTTTTATTTTTTCTTTTTTCAGGTGTAAACTCATTATATGCTGAACCAAATATTAATAATCAATTTCCAATCCAAGGCCTTGTACAAAATCTGCTAATAAGGGATTTTTTTCTATCATTATTTTAAGCTGATCCGATTTACTCACCTTTTTAGTATGTAGAATTAAACTTGTATTAACCACAATACGGAGATCAAAAAGGGTGTTCTTTAATTCTTTTCTAAAGTAAGGGATCATGTCTCTTCGTTCTTCTTCAACCTGTTCTTGTTCAAGTTTGCTTCTTAACTCAAGTTCAACCATGGCATTATCATTTAACTGGTAATTACAATGTTTCAGAAAGCTGGAAATGCTGGATTTACCTGATGCTTCGAGCTGCTGAATATAATTTGACCAAACTGTACTAAATTTTTCATGTGTAAATGTTAATTGCTCTTCCGGGTATTTTCCCTGCTCTTCCATCAGGATAGACTTATCATCATGAAGTGCTTTTTTTTGAAGTGCAATCTTTTCTTTTAGCTTATCGAGCTGATTTACTTTTAAATTTACCTGGCTTATATCAGGGGGCAAAAGCGGAGACAGGGAGATTACATTCTTTGTTTCCGGTTCTACATTTATTTCTTTGATAACCTGTTTGGATGAATTTATTATTGCAGCATTTACATCAGTCGTTTTTTTTTTTTCATCAACCATTGGTTGCTGCGTGTTAAGTTTAATAAGCCGTTGTAAGTTGCACAGCTTCATAAGTGCGAGTTCAACGTGCAAACGCTGGTTCTTGCTTATTTTATAATTAAAGTCGGTTTGACTTAACAAGTTAAGCGAATTTAACAACCATGTACTCGTGCAGGTTTGCGCCTGTTGTGCAAACTTTGCAGCAACATTTGGCGCAACATCAAGTAAGCGTAAAGTATCGGGGTGCTTACATACCATAAGGTTACGGATGTGTTCACTAAAGCCCTGCAAAAAATGCTGGGCTTCGAACCCACTGTTTAAAATATCATCAAATAACAATAAGCTGCCTGCCAGATCTTCATTGAGCAGCTGATTAGTGGCTTTAAAATAATAATCATAATCAAGTATGTTCAGGTTATTGATAACATCGGAATAGGTAATTTTATTTCCGCTAAAACTAACTATTCTGTCAAAAATAGATAAGGCATCCCGCATGGCACCATCTGCTTTTTTAGCAATAACATGCAAGGCTTCTTCTTCAAAAAGGATTTGTTCATTTTCACAAATCTTTTTTAATTGTGTTACAGCATCGTCAATTTTAATTCTATGAAAATCGAATACCTGACATCTGGATAAAATGGTAGGTAAAATTTTATGTTTTTCGGTGGTAGCCAAAATAAATTTGGCATAAGGAGGGGGTTCTTCAAGTGTTTTAAGAAATGCGTTAAAAGCTGAGGCACTTAACATGTGTACCTCATCTATAATATAAATTTTATATTGGGCTCCTTGCGGCGCATATCTAACTTGTTCTGCCAGGCTTCTTATATCATCAACAGAATTGTTGGAAGCAGCATCAAGTTCATAGATATTAAAAGAGGTGTTTGCATTAAAGGCTTTGCAACTATCACAATTATCACAAGCTTCATAATCGTGGCTAATATTTGTACAGTTAATGGTTTTGGCTAATAAGCGTGCACTGGTTGTTTTGCCCACACCTCTGGGGCCACAAAATAAAAATGCATGTGCAATGTGCCTGTTTTTGATGGCATTTTTTAAAGTTTGCACCACATGTTCCTGCCCAATAACCGTATCAAAACGGGCAGGCCTGTATTTGCGTGCACTTACTACAAAATTTTCCATAGGGCAAAGGTAATTCTTATTAATTAAAGTTCCATTTATTTCTCTAAACCCCGTCTCTTTCAATGGGTAATTCAATAAAGAATACAGAGCCTTTTTCTGGTTCACTTTCTGCCCATAATTTCCCTTTATGCCCTTCAATTATTGTTTTGGCAATTGACAGCCCTACTCCAATTGTTTTTTCATTCTCCAGACCGGCTCTGCCAACGACAGTATTTTTTTCGAAAATCTGACTCAAAATATGGGCATCCATGCCAATACCCGAGTCTCTTATAGAAATGAGAACACTATTTTCTTGTTGAATCTGGTTAATTTCTATAATTGATTTACGTGGACTAAATTTAATGGCATTAGAAATAATATTCAACATTACCCTTTTAAACCTATCGTGGTCTAACTGGATCACAGCATTATTCTGAAAGTTAGTTTTCACAGAAATGTTTTTAGGTTCGAGCCTGAATTTAATGGTTTGAATACTTTCTAAAATAACATCATTAATATGTAAAGGACTCAGAAATAAATTAAGCTTACCCCTTTCAATTGCAGATTGATCGAGGATATCTTCTATAATAGTAATGGCACTCTGTGAACTGTGGTTTATGAGTGTTACATATTCATTAAATTCCTCATTTTCACTAATACTTTCAGCCATTAAATTTCCAAGGCTCATAATATTACCAATAGGAGTGCGGAGATCGTGTGCAACAGTTTGAATGAGGTAGCTTTTATTTTGATTGGTTCTTTCCAATTGCAGATTTAATAATTGCAATGTATTTTTTTGTTCTGTAATTTGTTCATTTAACAATTCAAGTTCTGTGTTTCTTTTTCCTGACTTTTTTAAATTATACAGGATGAAAAAGGAAATGAAAAAAAAGAAAATAACAATGCCCATTACCACCCTGTTTTGTAATGTTTTTAGTTCAATATTTTGAGCCAAAAGTTTATTTTCAACTTTTTGTTTTTCGAGGTTGTGCAGGAGTATTTGTTTAGTGTACCCAACCTGGTCTCTGCTTTGATTGAGTGAATCGCGTGTCTGGTAAAAGCGGGTCTGATAATTAAATGCTTTTTCAAACTGTTTTTTTCGTTCGGCATTCTTGTAAGCAGCCTCATAATAATAAGACCATAATGAAACAAATTTTTTCTCTTCAATTAACTTAAGCGCTTTACTTAAACAGGTATCAGCATTGTAATAATTGCCTGTTTTACTGTAGATCTCCGCTAATTCCATCAGGCTTCCCACTCCGTGGGCAATTTCATAGTTTTTCGGATCAAGACAAAGTATAATTCCTTGTCTCATATAACTTATAGCCAGCGGATAATTTCCTAAATTGGCATATAAAGCACCTATGTTTGTTTTAATTACACCTATCGGTCTGTGCTGATCAAATTTTGCAGTTTCACAAAATTTAAGTGAAAGCCTGAAGTAGAACATAGCCTTGTATAGTTTGCCCAGTCTCTCATAACATAACCCAATATTGGTAAGTGTATTTTGAACCCAATAAGCAAATACTTCCCTTTCATTCTTATTCTTATTAAAAATAACAAAACTCGCGTTAAAATATTTAATAGCAGTTTCATAATCATAATCTGCAAAAAAGATTAGCCCTAGTTTATTATACATATAGGCCATTTCAGTTTCATTATATGCTTCTTCGTATAAGTCCAGTATCTCCAGATAACACGCAAGTGCATGGGCTAAATCATCCAGTGATTCGTAATGACTGCCCATATTAAGCAGACTATGAATCAGTAAATCATTCCTCTTTAATTTTTTAGATAAATTAATTTCATTCCGTATAAAAATTAAAGCACTGTCATATACTTCGTTTCCATCAAATAATTGCGATTGCAAGTGATAATAATGCCAGGCATCTAAAGAATAAATATCTTTTTCAAACGCTTTTTTTATAGGGATTAATGCAGATTTCGCAAGATCAACCTTATGGTTATCAATATAATTCTGTACAACTTTTGCTGCAGAATCAGACGAGTAGGCAACAACACCTTTTGAAAAGATGGTTAAGATAAATAGAAGACAGTAAAGCGGGGGCAATCTTTTTAAAGTCATGATTTTACAAAAGTACTTATTTCATCAGTTAAAAATTATATTAAAAATTAATTTTTATTTTTGATCATATCAAACTTAAATATGCTTTTAAAATAATCCCTATTTTATTACTTTAAATGAAATAGGATTTTTAATTAAAAAAATTTAAAAATTGACTTAAATTGTTCATTTAATCATTAAACAATATTTTTGAGCTAAAAAGAAGTGAAGAATTAAAAATAAAATAACCAACCAATTAACGCAGCATTTAGTTTGAACTTCCAATTAAAAACCTAATTGTTTGATTATCTCAAAAATATCTTTACTTTCGCGGTCCTTAAAAAATAAATTCCTCAGTAGATGGCAACTAAAACCAAATCTAAAACAACAGAGACGGTTGTCTTAAAAGACTATGAGTCAGTGATTATTTTCACTCCCGTACTCTCCGACGAGCAGTTAAAGGATGCGATTGCAAAATACCGCAAACTGATAACTGACGAAGCTGGCGAGCTGGTTCATGAAGAAAACTGGGGCTTGACCAAACTAGCGTATCCAATTCAAAAGAAAACCACAGGTTTTTACATTTTGTATGAATACCGGTCAAATCCAGATTTTATTTCAAAATTCGAACTGGCTTTCAGGCGCGATGAACGCATTATGCGTTATTTAACGGTATCGTTAGATAAACATGCTGTAGTTTACAACAAACGCAAACGCAATGGTGAATTCAACCAGGGCAAAAAAGATCAAAAACAGGAGGCAGCCAAGTAATCATGAAAAAGAAAACAAACGCAAATCCGGCGATGGTTTTTAACACCATGCCCGAAGTGCAGCAAAAGAAGAAATTCTGCCGCTTCAGAAAAAACGGGATCAAGTATCTTGATTACAAAGACGCTAACTTTTTATTAAAGTTTGTGAATGATCAGGGTAAAGTGCTTCCTAGAAGACTTACCGGTACCTCATTAAAGTATCAACGCAAAGTAGCCCAGGCAATTAAACGTGCCCGGCACATTGCAGTTTTACCATTTACAGGCGATTCATTAAAATAACAACAGGAGGTAAACAAATGAAAATTATTTTAAAAGAAAACATGAAAAACCTCGGTCACCAGGGTGACATGGTTGATGTGAAAAATGGTTATGCCAATAACTTTCTTTTCCCCCGCGGAATGGCTGTTATGGCAACTGCCAGTAATGTTAAGATCCACGAGGAAAACACCCGCCAGGGCACCAAAAAGCGCGAAAAAATGAAAACCGACGCTCTTGGATTGTCTGATCAACTTAAAGAAATGTCGATCACCATCGGCACTAAAGCCGGTGCTAACGGTAAAATCTTTGGTTCTATTACTCCTCTTCAAATCTCACAGGTTTTAAAAACTAAAGGATTTGATATAGACAGGCGTAAAATTGAAATTAGCGATGTTAAAATGTTAGGAAGCTATGAGGCTACTTTAAACTTACACCGCGATGTTACTGTTAACATTGCTGTAGAAGTTATAGCTGAGTAAGAGAAGAAACAGAAAGAGTTCGTAATCCTTAGATTTAGCGCACAACTTATGCTGTAGCTTAGGATTATAACGCACTGTTTCTCCGAACTGTATTCTAAACTAAAACCACCTTCGGGTGGTATTTTTATTTTAGGGTAAGCCCAAGGTTTTAACAATTCTTTTATATTTTATTTTGATGAAGACTTTGCAAAGCCTGGTTAAAATGGGGAGTTTGGATGGAGTTTGAAAGGGGTATCGAGTAGTTATGCCCAATGCTATAATGACAGTTTTCCTTCAATATTTTGTTGTTTTGGACTACAAATTTCTTTAAATTAGCTGAGTGAAAAATAAGCAGGAAACCGGACTTGACTTCATTGTCGACAAATTGACCAATTCCATAGAGAATGTGGTTACTGGGGACAGTTTCGCAACAGAAGTTTCAGTACTTACCAATAGTGACTTAAAACTAGTTACCAAGACAAATGGCTGGGTTTTCAACTGGCGTGACGAATTAAAGGAGCCGACTCGTGACGTCTATAAGCTGACCATTGTTAATAATTCGTCAATCATACAAGGACTTATTTGTTTAGAAGTCAAACCCGACCATGTTTATTTGCATCTGATAGAAAGTGCCCCTTTCAACCGAGGCAAGAAAAAGATGTATAATGGAGTATGTGGAAACCTTGTTGCATTTGCTTGCAAATTCTCATTCCAACGTGGACATGATGGGAACGTTTCATTCCTTTCTAAAACTGTCCTTATTGACCATTATGAAAAGACACTTGGGGCATTTCATTTCGGTGGACGTATAATGGTTATTGAAACACAAACTGCACTAAGACTCATTAATAAATATTTTCCAAATCAATAATATGAAAATGAAAAAAATAGAATTAGACGTTGACTTCATCGGTGGGCAAGGTTCACTTACAATTGAAGAAGAAAAAGCACTAAGTGACTTCTTTAGACAACGCAAACTTCAGCAGTTCAAATCTGTTTCCTCGACAAAGAAATTCCGACCTGCAAAGCGCTCGAAATCCATTGCGTGACATTGTAATACAGGAAATAGCACAGGGCATAACACACGCTAAAATCAATTGGGGCTGAAGTGGAAATTGAGAGCTTTTCTATATATTTACAATTCGTTACGCTGAAAGTTTTGTGGCTTCGAAACCCCAACTGCTCTTAGCGTGAAACCGATTACCTGCAATGCTATGACCACTTTGCAAACTCACACAGATACTGATGAAACCAATATCATTAACTAAAATAACGGGCAACTTAACCATTAATCAACATCGTGAGATTGCGGAGCAACTTACTATTCATAAAATTGATGGAATTAAACTTTCAGATGCTGGCGGACGGTGGGGAGCAACTTAGGAAACGAACAAAGATTATGGTTTAACTTTTCTAAAGTTTTATAAAGGCATTAAGACAATTAGGATTTATTTGCCTGGCGTTACTGATATAAAACCAATACTGCACCTTGCTGACCGTGTAGAGAATTTACAACCTGGTGAATTGAAAGAGAAGAAAATTTCTCTAGAGTGCTTGGAGAACTTTTCCAACCTCAATTATTTATCAGTAGTAAGACAAGTAAATGGATTAGAAAGTATAAAACGACTTCCCAAATTGACCGAATTGGCTTTAACAGGTTATTCAATTGACAAACTTTCATTTCTTAACGACCTGCAAAATTTGAGGCGACTTTATATTGGTTTTGGGACTTCAAAAAATATTGATACAATAAGCCAACTTGAAAATCTTGAAGAACTTGACATTCTTTGGGTAATGCAACTGGCCTGCATAAACGCAATATCCAAACTGGCGGGCTTAATCAAACTTAAAATTGAAGACGAGAAACAACCAAAATCTTTGTCTGACCTATCAGAACTAAAGCGACTTAAAATTATCCGCTTAATGAATATTAGCACTTCGGAAGATATTTTAAGTTTGACCAACTCACTTGTAACGAGTTTATTATTACTGGATCAAATAAAAATGCAGACATTCTCATACCTATCGCAAAAAAGTAATTGCGTAAAAAAAGTTTACACATATTTCTACCTCAAAAAAGAGCAAGCTAAAGCGGAGCAACTTTTAAAAGTTCAATCGAGAATCTTTTCTCAAAACTCTCCACAAAAAACATGTTGCTGTAAAATGAAAATGGCAATTTCGCACGTGTACTTTGGCGCACGGAAAATAGTCTGAATCACGGGTTAAGCGGATTTAAGAATTTCGCGGAATAAGGGTTTCACGGATTAAGGATTTCCGTTTGTGAAATATTCGATAAGTTGACTTGTATTCATTAATTATCCTAAGTGGAATTAACGTAATGCAACTAATACGTGATCCCGCTTTTAATAGGGGTATTTTCGGCATTGAATGCTACCTTACATTAAAATATAGCAATATAAATCAAAAATACTGCAAATAAAACTTGACTTTCCCGAAAATTATTATAAGTTTTGTTTAGCCTATTGAAGATTACAATCCAGCCGAGCCTGATTTGTCGGTTGAAAGTTTAACGGCTTATAAAGACAAATTAGATTCGCTTAACACTACCGTAAGAGGCAATGAACAAACCTTAAACGAGCAGCGCAATTCTCGTGATGAAATGTTGCAGAAAGGTCCTGATGCCTTGTTAAAAGTAGTTGACGGCGTAAAACTGCACGTAAAGCATGTATTTGGCGAAAACAGCAACCAATAC
>JACMQU010000171.1 GCA_014376805.1 Bacteroidia bacterium | reverse complement strand
GCGAATTAAAACGATTTGCCATTGATGATGGAAAACTATTCATCCATATTGTTCCAATTAAAGGCCAAAAAGAAACTTTTGCACCTAAACCTGCAGCGTTAACTAAAACAAGTTTATTAACCATTTCAGCATTGTCTATGGCAAACTGCAACGCAATGGCGCCACCTTGAGACAATCCGACAATATGAGCCTTTGATATTTTCAATTCTTTCATGAAATCTTTGAGCCACTTCGAAAAATATGACCTATTATAAGGCGCATCAGGTTTATCAGATTCTCCATATCCAACTATATCTGGTGCTACTACTTGAAAATTTTTGGAGATAATATTAATTGATGGATACCAGGTAACAGCGCCTGCACCAGCTCCGTGCAGGAAAATTACAGGTTTACCATTTCCACATAATAAGTAGGTGGTTTTAATTGTTCCAATAGTTACTTCTCTTTGTTCAACTAATCCTTCTATTTTGTCGATTAGAAGTTGCCTATAGTTTTCTTTATTCTCATTTTTCATGTTTTTCCATCGTTAAAATTAATGAATGTCTAAAATTGCCGCCAACAATGGTTTTATCCTTTTTTAATTTACCTAAATGTGTATCATTAAAACAACTGAAGTACTTTAAACCGTATCCCATAAAACGATCAAAAGACGAATGAGCGAATAGCAATATTCCTATCACCATAACAACTTCAATTTTCATAAAGAATCCCATGCCCACGACAGCAATTGCAATTACTGTATGATGAAAAATATTATAGGAGATTGCACCAACTTTAGCATTAACCAGGTATCCCAACATACTTATATCAGAAGAAAAAAACAGTAATAGCCAAATCCACACAGATAAGTGGAGATTATGAATAGTTAAAAAATAAATGCCAAGGACGGCCATTGCTGCTTCTTCTGCTCTTAATATATTTTTCATTTGTTAATTTTTTTAATGACGTGCGATCCTTTTTTGTTTTCCTTCAATTATTTTTTAAGCTTTTGCTTCAGGAATTAGTTTAAGCGTTAAAGTTTTTTTGAAACTCTCTATAGGTTTGGCATTATAGCTGTTAAAATGAGAAATTAAATTAACCTAACCAATTTATCTTGGTTATATAGTTGACGGATAATAAAGACTGCAACAATCAGGCAGAATAAGACAGCCTGTACTGACCCTTCCGGACCAAACTGGCCGCCGGTTAAAAATTTCGGCCCGGTAATTTGGGTTGTTAACAGACTGCTGGTTTTTTCATTCCCTGATGTTATTGCTCCAAAAATTCCATTCTGGGTAAAATTCCAGGCAAAATGAATTGCAATTGGTACCCATAAACTTCTGTAATACATATAAGCAGCACCCAGCAATACACCTACAGCCGTTATACAGAGAACTGAAATTACTGTGACATGGGGGTTAACAAGGTGTAAGCCGGCAAAAATTAACCCCGAAATAATTAAGGCAATAGTACTGCCCCATTTTTCTTCTGTTAATCTGAATACAATTCCTCTCAACAGAATTTCCTCTAAAATGGCAACGGTAAAAGCGACAGTAAATGGAATAACTAATGCTGAAAACGGATTTACAGCAATAATTGTAAAACCACCAAACAGATAGATTACCAAAATTGTAAGAACTTGCAATCCACTTCCGATGGATATTCCTGCAAATAAATTTTTCCAAAGGCCTTTAGGTGACAACTCAGTAATAATCCTATGCTCGTATTTACTGTAAAAAAGCCAATAACCGCCAATGGCCAAAGTGGATACAAAAATACCTTTGATAAAATTTCTTACATCTGAGTTTAGTAAACTTACACCGGGTATTTTAAGGAATATTTGCTGCCCGATAATTACTGATGCTAAGACGATAATTGCACCAAGAATTATTTTTACTAAAGCCGACTGTAGTATTTTTTGTTTTGTTAGCATTTTACTTTTTTAAGTGGTGAGTATATCTTCATTTTCTATTACTAAATGCCAGGTTCCTTACCCTGCCTACATCTCTAAGGATAAAGCCGGATATTTTATTTTTACTGTTTCTTGTAAATTGAAAACCACCAAGTGGTGTAGCAAAATAATCTGCATACTCTGGAATTAATTCTGCTTCAGGATTGCCTTTACAAAACCCTGCAAGGGATTGGGGGAATTTCACAAACAGCTTATTGTCTTTATATAGTACAGGATAGGTTGCATTTATTTCTTCGCTGTAAAAATCTCCAGCATATTGGCTTAATTGTGCTTCTTTTTGTGGAACTACATTTGTACCCATGTAAGTCAGTGGAATTTTTTGACCTTCCTGCACAATAGTAACTTTCTCAGTGTTTCCTTTTGAATCTTTACTGAAAATTAATTTCATGTCTGCAAATGTTACAAAAAACGAACTGTCTGAAGAAGGATATAATTCGAACTTATCCTGGTACGGAGCATCAAAAACAAGATGATCATTTTCTTTGGTAATAGTTGCTAGCAGCCATTGTTTTTCATCGAAGTATTTTCCAACATATCTTTGAAGCAGAGCAGAATCAACTATTACTTTTTCCGTAAGTAAAGGGACAACATCTGTTTTGGGTTTTCCTTTTATATATAAGTCGGTTATATTGTAGGCAAGTCCTGTTACATCAACAGGAATATTAAACAGGCACACAACCGAAAAATTTTCTGAAGGAACCTGTACATATTGTGCCGTAAAATCCCCAATGCCGCCCTGGTGACTGATTGTTTTTAAACCATTGTGTTCAGTAATTTCAAGTCCGAATGCATAGCTGCATTTATCGCCATTATTAAGCTTTGTCAGCGTTGTCATTTCCTTGTTAAAATCCCAATTACCCAGTTTGTTTTTATAAAAATTGTTATCCCATTTTAGAAAATCCGCTACACAAGTATAAATATTTGACTGACCAACAACGGTACTGTTCATACTCACAGTTCTATTAAATTTTCCATTTTCTCCCCATGAATGGCCTGATGCACTGTTCTTTATTATTTTACCGTAATGGTCATAGATAGCTGTCTGGTTCATTCCCGACTGCCGGAAAATCCTTTCTTCTATGAATTTACTAAATGAGATTCCACTCACTTTTTCTATGATCTTTACCAGCAAAACATATCCGGAATTGGAGTATAAAAATTCATCGCCCGGTTTAAAATTCAGTGCTTTTTGTTTGATGATTAAACTGTAAATTTCTTCCTGAGTTTCCAATGAATCCTGGCTTCCTGCCAGTAACTTAAGCACATCATTTGATCTTATTCCACAGGTATGATGTACCAGGTTTTCGATGGTAATGGCAGTTCCGTAATCAGGGAAATCGGGAAGATATTTCCTGATGTCGTCCTTTAAAGAAAGTTTTTTTTCCTGTGCCAGTAGCAGGATAGCAGCTGCCGTAAATTGTTTTGATACCGAAGCAAGGTTAAATAAGGTGGAAGTTTTATTTGGCTCCTTTGTTTCAACATTGGCTAGCCCATACGCTTTAATAAAGATGATCTTCCCATTTTTAAAAACACTAACCACTCCACCCGGAGAAGTAGATGACAAGCCCATGTGAGCTATCAGCGTGTCAATCTTTCTTTCAATCGAATCTTTTATTCCGCTTGAATCATAGCGGGCATTCGATTTTGCATTTCCAAACATGCACACTAAAACCACAGTAATTACAATAGGTCTTAAACTTTTCATTTTTATTTTTTGGGTTGTTAATCTATGATGTAAATTTATCCTCGCTATAAGCGCCGCAAATGACAGCCCTATGTCAACAAAAGACAATTGGACTTATTTTTTTTGGTATTATTTGCCTGCAGTGATGGTCGAATGCTTGAAACCTTTTACGACGAGATAGATGCCCAGTGAAAATTCAAATAATGCAACCAATATTGCTGATAAGCCTGCTATAGGAGAATTTCGCTCAACCACGCCAAACATCATTGCGATATAGCCCGCTATAAGAGGTAAAGCTCCAAGCATTCCAATCATGGCAAGGGCACGGGGCACAAGGCGTGATTGGTACAACAGGTATCCTAGCAACAGGTCGCAAATAGCCGGCATAAAACTTTGTCCGAGCAGGAAGATGCGGTCATAAAGAGCGACCAATGCACGGCTGGTTGCTAATGCATCTGCACCTGCGCCGGCCTGGTGTAAAGTAACAATCGATAAAAGGAATGCCACACCTACGAAGATGGTGCCGGATTCCAGGATTCGGGCAGCCACGAGACCTAACGCAGCAGTCGCATTTTGCTTCCTAAGCACCGGGTATAAAACTACCGCTGTGCTAATGCCTGCAAGGGCTACGATAATCTCAAGAATACCGCCGATGATAACTGGATTGTCAGAACCAGAGCCAGTGATATAACCCGGCAGATGAATGGGGCCATAGAGCGCAACAGTCGGGATCGAAACAAACGTTAGCAGGTAAAGAACTCCGGCAAGTAGTGAGGTTTTCCGCAAGGAACTCATCTTCGTTTTTTTTGTTGCTTGAGCTTTAACTCTCGGGATATTTATAGTTGCATTCATTTTTGTAAAATTTATAAAAAGCTGTTGGTAAAATTTGAAAACTTTTGGAGTAGCTCAGCCGGTTCATGATGAAAAAATTGTTGCACAGTCCAGTAAAGAGTTTGAATTGACGGCGAAAAATTTGCCGTTACAATCATTTCAATATTGGTATTTCCTGAATCTTTAAAGGCATATGTTATATTAACCTGATTAAAAAAGATGATGCATACCAGTATCAATATTATTGGTTCTTTATTTTTCATCATTTCTTTTTATTAAGATTACAGGCTACAAACGACATGAATTTGCGGTTGCTGATATTTTATGAATTTTAATTTCTTCCAAGTGGGTTTGTTTTCCAGGCTTTAGAAAAATGTACACTGATCATCAAAGCCCTGTTATACATTTCCTTGCTGTAACTTAAATTGGTTAAACCATAATTGTATCTTATATCTACTGCAATTCTTTTTTGTTTAAACGGAAACTCAACACCTCCGCCCATTTGAACGCCGGCATCAAAACGCCTGTAACCATCTACAGTGTTGTTAAATGAAAGTTTGGTAGACTTGTCATTAACTTTCCAGTCACCACTAAGCGCATAAGAAATTGAAGGGCCGGCATTCACATAAAATTTACCAAAATGAAAGCGGGCCAGCACAGGTAATTCAAGTGTATTTAAATGAAGTGTTGATTCACTAGTGGTTAAAGGGTTATTAACTTTTAATTTACCACCCTTCCGCATAAAATATAACTCAGATACCAATGAAAAGGATGGGGTGATACCAGCCTGAAATGATGCCCCGGCCTGTACCCCGTTATTTGATTTCTTATAATCATCCAGGCTACTGTTTGCACCACCGTAGTTGATGTTTGTACTAGCTACATTAATCATAAGATCAAAGTAGGTTTTTGCAGTTTTCATGCCTTCGTTTACGTTGTTTGATTCAGACGATTGAGTTTGGCCAAATGTGTTTGCTGATAGAAAAATCATGCTCATGATAAATCCTGTTTGTACTACTTTTTTCATAATTCTTTTTTTTAGTTGTTTATGTTTGATTAACTAAAGCAAAAGTATATGACTAAGTGTGGGCCTGCAATTCAGCTATGCAAACCGGGGGAGAGTATCTGCAAATGGGTGTTTTTAATCTTCCAAATTATAGCAGATTTATGGCTTGCTGTTAATTAGTTGGAGGAAAGCATCTTTGTATGTGTCTGAAACGGGAATGAGTTGATCTGCAATTTTTATCCTGCTGCGTTCGATGGATTCAATTTTATTGATGGCAACCATATACGACTTGTGTACCCTGCATACCAGGTGAGCAGGTATTAACTGTTCAAGCTCACTAAAGCCCTGCAATGTCATGATTTTTTTGCTTACGCAATGAATGCGCAGGTAATCTCTCATGCCTTCGATATAAAGGATGTCATTGATCATAATTTTCTCCAGCCGGTTTTCGGTTTTTACAAAAATAAAATCCACTTGTTTGCCAGCATTTCGTTGGGATAAATTCTCCTGTGCTTTATTTACCGCCTGCAAAAAACGATTGAATGTAAATGGTTTTAAAAGATAGTCGGTTATTTGCAATTCGTAGCCTTTTAAAGCATACTCCTGGTAAGCAGTAGTAATAATTACCTGGCTGGTAATTTTTGAACTTTCGAGCAATTCTATACCAGATAATTCATCCATATTGATATCCAGAAAAAGTAAATCAACTTTATTTGTTTTTAAATAGGCCAATCCAGTGAATGCATTATCAAAAGTTGCGTATAAATTTAGAAAGGGGATCTTATTGACAAATAAACTGGTGCGCTCAAGTGCCAATGGCTCATCTTCTATAATTATACAGCTTAATTTATCCATTCTTGAGTGTCAAATC
>JACMQU010000016.1 GCA_014376805.1 Bacteroidia bacterium | reverse complement strand
ATACAAATTAACCTTTAAAATTTGTTCAATTTTAATTCTGTACTTCTTATATTAATGATAATTGGATGTGTGAGACTTTACAAAATTTCAGTTATAATAAGTATAAGAATAATTTATTTCTTCCAACTGTTTGTTTTTATTGTTAACCTTCACTAATTTTTTAATAAATCCCTTTTCATTATAGTTGTATTTCCACGCCATATTAAATTTGCCATTTCCTTTGTAGGTATTTAAAGACGCTATCTGATGTTTATCATCATAAGTAAAAGTTGTCTTATACTTTAATTTACCTTTATGATTAAATACTTCATCCTGCACTAGATTAGAGTCTGTAGAATAGGTGAAAATTGTTTTTTTGAGTCGGTTTTTTTCATCCTTGTTTTCAAATATTTCATAAAATGAACACGCTTGATTTACACTTTTTTTTATGCAATATTATACTTCTTAAACTTTCTTTTTCTATACTTCGCCTTTTAAATCAAACCTGTAAGCGTATTTAAACTTTAACTTATTTTTATGATTGAAATAGCGTGTTTCTTTTTTCTTCCCGTTCTCAAAATAATCATATTCATACCTGTAAAACAGTTTTTCTTTTGAACCATAAAATGCATCGTTGGAAATTTTACCAATGTCTGTATAAGTATGGGTTTCATAAGTTTTTGGATGATCCATCCTGTTAAAAAAACTATCCTTTATTACTATCCTCATAGAATTGCTGTAAGAATTAATACTTTTAAATAACGTATCGCCATTTTTATTTTTACGCCAGGTAACAATAACCAATGTATCATGTAAAAAGCGATAATGCCAGGAAGACAATATTTCATTTTTGTAGTTCAATTTTATGAAATTTGTAAGCTGTCCCCTTTCATTTAAGAACATTGTTTTTTTGCCAGATTGCTTTTTGGTTTTATCATTCAATGTAATTTACATCGCTCACTTTGTTTGTAAAATAAGCGATGCCCTTATTATTAGTTAAGGTATAAAAAAATGATTCATTGTAGGGGGAAATTTCCTAAGCATTAGCAGTAAGTATGCTTAAATAAAAACAGAACATCCAGCTTATTTTTTTCATCTTAATTAAATTAGATTGCGTAAACAAACGTAATATTTAAATGCACATTACAAATTAAAGTATAGCAAAACTGTTACTTATTTTAATATTCTTCAAGCCAAAACAATTCATTAACAGATTTATCAAAAACTTTGGAGAACCGCAATGCCAGTTCTGTTGATGGAATATACTTTGCTGTTTCTATAAAGTGAATGGTTTGTCTGCTCACCTTAACTTTTTCTGCCAGTTCGGTCTGCGATAGGTTATGTGCCAGGCGTTCAGCCCTCATCTTATTTTTCATCTTTAGGGTAGCAAAAAGTTACAAAATAAAAAATTGCCGGAAAATAAATCAATACCATTGGAGAATTAAAAATTAAAAACCCTGCAGAAAAGTTTAAGGTAATAAATGCCATAAGTTGATTAAACATAAAAAGGCTCAAAAATTTTCAAACAAACACCGATGTAACCAAGGTGATAAAAGCATTTGCTAAAGCTTTGCTGCGTTCGTGCATTACTCTCTCATCCTCATCACAGCTCTTTACTTATGCTAATAATAAACAACCCTAAAATGCCAATCAGGCAAAGCATATCATTTAATTTATCCGCAGGTATCCATTCAAAAATTTTCTTATAGGTTATTCCAACTATTCCTACAAAAGGTAAAATTATTAATGATGCTATTGCTGATAATAAAATATCCCACCCTACTTTTTTAAATGCATTTGGCGATAAACTTAAATTCATACAAACCTATGCTTTGTAGTTACAGAAATAAAAAATTAAAGACAAAGATTGAGCTTACCTTTCAACTTTTAAATATCTTCTAAAGTTTGAATAATAAACTAAAAATGAAATGTACACTAATGAGGTATTAAACGGGTGTAATGTGGCAAATTCATAAATCAGGTCAATAATTTTTGTCGATATTTCCATAAAAATCAGGAAATAAAATGCTTGAGAAAGAGCTTTATATCGTGAAAACATTGTTCTTTCATCTTCATCCTTTTCTTTACTGATAATTAATAACGCAAACCCAACCAACCCCATTATTGAAATGATGCTTTCAAGCCGCATTTTGCCGATATTCAATTTACCGCCAAAAAATATCAACGCAAGGCTTAGTCCTAATAAGCCCCAGGCCACGTTTTTAAATTCTTTAGGAATAAGAAATCTAAACATAAATAAACATTTAACTCAAACAAATGTAAAGCATGCTTTACATACTAAGAAATAAAAAATCCCGGACCAATCATGATCCGGGATTTTCAATTGTATAATGAGTATCGTTCATTAGCGCATAAACCATGGTTTATGGTCTATCAACTACTTAGTAATCCATACCACCCATACCACCTGGCATTCCGCCTGGCATTGATGGAGCACCTGCTTCTTTTTCTTCCGCTAATATACATTCTGTAGTTAATATCATGGCAGCAACCGAAGCAGCATTTTGCAAGGCAACCCGACTTACTTTAGTAGGATCAATAACACCGGCAACAATAAGGTTTTCATACACTTCAGTGCGTGCATTATAACCATAATCATCTTTGCCTTCACGTACTTTGTTAACTATCACACTTCCTTCGCCACCGGCATTGGCAACAATTTGGCGTAATGGCTCTTCCAGAGAACGTTTAATAATAGCAATACCTGTATTTTCATCTTCATTTAAACCGGTTAATTTTTCTAAACCAGCAATAGCGCGGATATAAGCTACACCTCCACCCGCAACAATACCTTCTTCAACGGCGGCACGAGTTGCGTTCAAAGCATCGTCAACACGATCTTTCTTTTCTTTCATTTCAACTTCCGAAGCAGCACCGATATACAAAACAGCAACTCCACCTGCTAATTTAGCCAGGCGTTCCTGCAATTTTTCTTTATCATAATCAGAAGTGGTATTTTCTATTTGTGCTTTGATCTGATTAACACGTGAAATAATATCTTCTTTAGTACCAGCACCATTAATAATGGTTGAATTGTCTTTGTCGATTGTTATTTTTTCAGCTTTTCCTAAATAAGTAAGATCGGCATTTTCAAGTTTGAACCCACGCTCTTCACTAATAACCGTACCACCTGTTAAGATAGCAATATCTTCCAGCATCGCTTTTCTTCTGTCGCCAAAACCAGGAGCTTTAACGGCTGCAATTTTTAAGGAGCCTCTGATTTTATTTACCACTAGTGTAGCCAAAGCTTCACCTTCTAAATCTTCAGCAATAATTAACAATGGTTTGCCTGTTTGTACTACTAACTCAAGAATAGGTAATAGTTCTTTCATACTTGATATTTTTTTATCATATATCAAAACAAAAGGGCTTTCTAACTCTGCTTCCATTTTCTCTGCATTGGTAACAAAGTAAGGAGATAAGTAGCCGCGATCAAATTGCATACCTTCAACAGTTTTAACTTCTGTTTCTGTTCCTTTAGCTTCTTCAACAGTAATTACACCCTCTTTGCCCACTTTAGCCATTGCATCTGCTATTAGTTTGCCTATAACTTCATCGTTATTTGCACTAATAGTAGCAACCTGTTGTATTTTCTTATTATCATTTCCAACTTGTTGCGATTGTTTTTTCAAATTCTCAACAACTGCTTCCACAGCTTTGTCAATACCACGTTTTAAATCCATTGGATTTGCACCCGCTGCTACATTTTTTAAACCGGCAGTTACAATAGCTTGCGCTAATACAGTTGCAGTAGTTGTGCCATCACCTGCCTGATCGGCAGTTTTTGAAGCTACTTCTTTAACCATTTGAGCACCCATATTTTCTATTGCATCTTTCAATTCAATTTCTTTGGCTACTGTTACACCATCTTTAGTGATAATAGGGGAACCAAATTTTTTGTCGATTACCACATTCCGACCTTTAGGTCCTAAAGTTACTTTTACAGCATTAGCTAAAGCATCAACGCCGCGTTTTAAACCTTCACGGGCATCTACACTATACGATATTTTTTTTGACATAATTGTTTAATTTTATTTTTGTTTTTTTTTGATGGATTCAGCCTGAATAAAGAAGTACAGGCATTTTATTTAGATAGTGGCAAAAATGTCACTTTCACGCATAATCAGGTAATCTTTGCCTTCAACACTGATTTCAGTTCCTGCATATTTGCCGTATAATACAGTATCACCTGCTTTAACTGCTGGCTTATTACCTTTTTCATCTACTTCACTAACAGAAATAACCTTTCCTCTTTGTGGTTTTTCCTTAGCTGTGTCGGGGATAATGATACCCGAAGCTGTTTTTTCTTCTGCCTGGGCAGGCTCCACAACAACTCTGTTTTGCGTACCTGCAATAGGTTTTAATGATGCTGACATATAATTATTTTTGTTAAATTGGTTTCTTAATAACAACCTTTCCTAGCATAAGTTATGCCAATGCAGATTAGCTGACAGTTTTTCACATTTTATTCAAATTTGCTAACAAATCCGGAACATTTTTATAACCCTTTTTTGTCCTGTGGATCATAATCAGTCAGTAAATGTGATTTTAATTAAAGATATTTGTGATAAGGCAACCTTTACGGGTGAAGGGTTGACTAAAAATAAGAAAACCCTTCATGCCTTACAACGAAACCGAAATAATAAAAGGATGTCTGGATGGTGACAGAGCCAGTCAGAAAAAACTTTATGAGCACTTTGCCGGAAAGATGTTGGGTGTTTGTATGCGCTACGCCAAAGACCGTGCAGAAGCTGAGGATATGTTGCAAGAAGGGTTTTTAAAGGTTTTTCAGGGAATGACAAAATTTAAGGGTGAAGGCAGTTTTGAGGGATGGGTAAGACGAATTATGGTATTCAATGCAATTAATCACTATAAACACAGAAGTCGGAAGTTTCAGGAAGATCTTGACAGAGAAAATTATGATGCAGTTTACCACGACTATGTTATAGAAAAAATTTCCGCCAAAGAAATCGTTGCATTAATCCAACATTTGCCTGAGGGGTACCGGGTTATCTTTAACCTGTATGCCATTGAAGGGTATTCACATAAGGAAATTGCTGAAAAGCTGGAAATTGCCATTGGCACCAGCAAATCTCAATATTCTCGTGCAAAACAATTTATGCAGGGTCTTTTGGCTAAACATTACCATATTTTAAATGAGCCCTTTGAAGAAGCAAGATAAATTTGAGGAGAAGTTGAACGAGCAGTTGAACGGCATGGAATATAAGCCGTCAAGCGCTTTATGGGATCGTATTGAACAAAATCTATATGCTGATAGTTTTGAACCCGCAATTCAGCAAAAATTAACTTCTTATAGTATTGATCCAAACGAAAAAGTATGGACTGAAATTGAACATAACTTACCTGAATCTAAAAAAAGAAAAGGTCTTATCTGGTTTACCTGGATAGCCCTGATTCTTGGAATAGGGTTTAGTGCGGGCTATTGGTTCAACCCGAACAAAAAAACTGTTATTGAAAATAATGGAGCAAACCATTTAAATCAAACTGTTTCTGTTGAACCCATATCAAAAGCTCATCCCGATGATAAAAACAATTTTCACTCCGGTTCAACCCTAAATAAGGCTATAGCAATTACATCTGAAGTAAGCACTAAAAAAAAGAATAGTTTAAACGGATCAACCCGTAAAACTATAGATAATAAAGGAAGCCAAAACGCCATTATGCCACCAGATCTGAAGCCCAATTTAAGGAAGAATATAAAACCGTATAAAAAAGAGATTTTAAAAATTTCCGGTGCACCAGTTAATACTTATTTATTGACAGCTAAGGTTTATACCAACGCAACTGTTGGAAAACGCCCCTTCTTTAATGAAAAAACGGAAGCGGAAAATTCGGATATTAACATAAAAACCAATTCCGGATTACGCCAGCCAACCTCAAATTCCTTAGTTCAAACCGATCATTCTTCTGATAAAACTTTAACCACTTTAAACCAAAATGCACCATCAGATTTAAAACAGGTTTATGCTGTTGATACAATTACCGAAAGTACACATATACCAAAAACAAATTTACCAAATCCGCTGCTTTCCCAATCAAAATTGAACCAAACCGGAGAGTTATCTGCCGTAATACCTTCTGCCCCTGTTAAAATAGAAACGGCGCCTCAGGCAGATGCCAATAGCCAAAAAAACATAAAAGACACGGTAGAGGAGAAAACAGTTGTTAGACCTAATGATTATGGTGATCCTGAGCAACAGTTGAGTAATATATCAATTACTGCTACTGTTGGCGCTCAAATGTGTTTTATGAAATTAGTACTGCCAGTTTCAGAAATGTATCCTCTTCAAAAATCTTACGAACTACGCAAACAAATGGAAACACCTGCATTGGATTATAACGGTGGTTTCTACTTAAATTATCACCTTAACCAAAAATGGATAATATCATCAGGCATACAGATTACCTCTTTCAGGCAAACCTTGCATTATAATTTAACAACTCCTTTAGATACAAATTATAACCTTACTCAACCTCAAAGTGCTTACCTGAACCCTAAAGATTCAATAATAGCAGGCACTTCTAATATATTGGAGAACAGATATAGTTTCACTGAAATTCCTGTGTTGGTTTCATACAATATTTTAAACGGAGAAACCATAGACTTTGACTTGCAAGTTGGTGTAAGTTATGCTTTTATAAATTTAGTAAATGCTTATATGCCTGATCCGGGTTGTGTTGGTTTATTAACTGTTACCAATAAAACTGATTTCCCTAAAATGAAGAATTTGTTTTTTGCAAGTTTTTCCCCAGGTATTGGGTTTAAAATAAATAACACTTTATCCATTGGTGCCTTGCCAACAATAAAAGTATCTCTAAAAAATATGACAGACAACAATAACTGGATTGAGCAGCGCCCTTGGTTTGCCGGTTTAAATGTGTATATGAGAAAACGCTTTTAACGAAATCCCGCTTTTCATTAAAATGCTAAACTTTAATGGGTGCGCTCTATGTATAAATAGCGTTAAACAACCAAAAATTGCATGAAAACATTGTTGTCTGATTGGTTTTATTCAGATGTGGTAGATATCAACTATAAAAGTGCGTTTTTTTAGCATACCTAAAAAAGGTACAATTACATTTAACCAAATGCGATTGTATCTACAATTAGCAGATTTGATGTTTCTTTATAGAAACTTAAAGACATTTATCAGCCAGAAAAATAATTTACACAGTAAATTTCCACAAACCTTTTGTGATATTGATCTTAAAAAATTCCTGACTTTAGGGTTTATGAATATGAGTTCAAATTGATTGAAAACAACTACGAAAATTGTCGGGCCATTTCCACAACCAATCTTGAAAGCTATCGTAAAAGTTTTGTGAATACTACAGGAAACATAAAAATTGATCTCCAAAAAAAACGGAAGAAATTACCAAATCCTGCAACATGTGCCATTGGGTGCAAGCTTCATTTCTCCCTAAAAAAACTTATTACACATAACAAAACGCAAGCTGACAAAATTTTTGGAATGACAAATCAAAAAAGCCGTCAAACGTAAAACGTGTGACGGCTTTTTAACTTTATATAAAAAATAACTATTTAGCGTTAGAGGGCTGTGTGTTTGGGCTTCCATTTACAGGAGGAGGTGATGGTTGTCTTTGTTCGGCAGGAACTACCATTTCCTCCGTTTGATTTTTTAGCCTTGAATCATTGATACTTTCTGTTCCAGCACCATCAGGACGAAAAAAGTTGGACAATAGCGACAATGAAATTAAGGCCAGAGCGAGCACCCAGGTAGCTTTTTCTACAATATCAGTACTACGCTTAACACCCATTATCTGGCTTGGAGCAACGAAATTTGCGGCAATACCGCCTTTTGGATTTTGAATGAGAACCAATAAGGTTAAAAACAAACAAATGATAATAATTAAAACTAAAATGAAGGTTAACATATGTTACTCTATATTATGTGCTGATTTGATTTGATTAATAAGGCCCGCGAAATAAGACAATTTATCGGGATAAAGCAAACCTAATTTTTGATACATGGAAATTGCCTTCTTATATAATGATTGTTGGGTATATATCTGTGCCAGTGTTTCGCTCACCATTTCATTATTATCTTCAGCACTTTGTTTTGCCATATTCAGCGGACTATAAAACTCGCTTTTAGGCCTTGCAATAGATGGATTTTCCCTTATAAACTTATCTAATATAGACTCTGCTATTTGTGGATTTCTATGAATTTTTGGTTGCAAGTTATCAGAAAGTTTTGGTTTAATTACCTTCTCTGCATTCATATCTACCGGTTCTTTTTCAATATTTACTTTTCTTTTCTGAACTTTAATAACCGCAGCGTTTACGTTATAAATTTCTGAAACAGGTTTTGGTTCTGAACGTTCCGTTTCAACAAATACAGAACCAAAATTATCTTCAAATAATTGGTTATTGTAAATTACCTTGTTATATAAAGGAGCCAGGAATTCGTTCACTTCATAGAGAGCAAGGCTTCTTAACAATTCATTTTCTATGGGAGAAGATTGTGGTTTTAATTTATTAAAAAAATCAAAAGCTTCAAATTCTTCCTCATTTTCTTCATCAAAATTCAGTTCAGATTGAGGACTTTCTATAAAGTCAGTTTCTGCATCCGTTTTATCTATATAAACGGGTTCATCAAATACTTTTAAACTTAAATCTTCCTCATTTATATGCAAATTACCTGCGATCTCGTTATGCAATAAATTTTTGGATTGTTCTGCCAACTTAGATTGAAAAGCCGCCACAAAAGATTCGTCTTCCGTGTTTTGCCTCTTCAGAACTTCAGATTCGGCTGAGGGAGGCAGCTCTTCTTTCTGTTCAGATCCAAAAGTAATATTTGTTAAAGAAGGCTTTTTATAAGATTGGTCGTTTGTAATTTGTTTATTGCTGAGCCAATAAAAGAAGTCGGTATCTGCTACCTGAGTAACTTCTACTTTTTCAGAATCATTTTTGATTTTTTCTACAGATAATATAGAAAGATCAGGATAAGGTATTTGTATTTTATCCGGTGTTTCATTTAAAATAAGTGATACAGGTTTCACTTCATTTAAAACACTTTCTTGAGAATTAACATCCAGCATATTTTCGAGAGAAATAAGCTGTTTCGGGCTCTCTTCAGATTCTCCGGAAAATTCATTTTTGCAGACTAATTCTATATTATGAACCAAAGGAATTTCTAATAACGGCATCTTTATTTCAACAGCGGGTAGAACCGTCTCAATTTCTTTTGTTTTGATGACATCAGAAGCAGATTGATCGTCGTTAACAATATTTTCTTTTGGTATAACTACATCTTCTTCAACAGAAATATTTTTAACTGTTAGTAAATTTACCGGTTCGGGTATATTCAGATCCTGAAGGCTTGAAATATCAAAATTCTGCAAGATCAGATCATCCGTATGGGATGATGAGTTTACCAGAGATTCTTCCTTTTCAGAGGCGGCCACTCGCGGATTTTTAGGAATATAACGTACAAAGTTACCCGTGCTTTCCACCAATTTCTCATCCGCATCAATCTGAGCTGATTTTTTATTAAAAAACACCGAAGTTTCAGGATCAGGTTCAGGCTCAGGAATAATTAGCCTGGTAGGTTTTGTTTCTGGAATTACGGGTACTATCGGTTTGTTTTTTTGAGTATTTTCTATTTGTACATATTCATTAACAGGAGGTTCTTGAGGCTGTATTTCCTCCTTGCCATTAAGGCCTTCTATGGGTTCACTTTCCTGACTTTTTGTAAAAGTTATTTCTTCGTTAACTACTGGTAACTGAGATGACGAATGCTGCAATTGAATTTCTTCCGGTTTCAGGCTATCGTTGGTATCAAAGGCTTCCTGCATTTCTATTTTTTCTACTTCACTTACAATTGGTTCACTAAAAACAACGGCGCTTTCTGTTATAACCGGCTCTGAAGTTTTCATATAACCTACAACTTCATTTAATCTGGCGGCACTTTCTGTTTCTGCCGGCAGATTATGAACCAGGTTGTAGAGTACACTCCTGTCTCCGGCCTGAAGTGCAGCCTGTTTTAAAAACTTATCGTAATCATAATGTTTTGTATTATAAAGGGCTTTAACAAGTAGGTTTTGCCCAACAGAAAAGTAAGGAAACTCTGCTACCAGCAGTTTCAGGGATTCGATATCCTGAGAACCAAGTTTATCAGGGTCCTTAACTAAGCTTGTAAAATCGTACTTATTCAATGAGAAGTATTTTCAGGCAATATAAAAAAAAATTTAACAGGGCGGTAATTTACCAATTTATAAATGCTTTATTAAAAATATCCTGCACTAAACCGTTTGTTATTTCGGTTATCAATCTTGATTCAATAGCGGCAAAATTCTCTTCTGCTTTAAAGTCTGCAAAATTGGTGAAAGTTTGGGTAAAATTTTTGGACTCATCTTTTTTGTTTTCGCAAGTTATTTCAACAGTAACAGTAAGCCTGCTAACAGCATTTTGTTGGTTTCCGGTAATAGCGGCGGGAGCGGTTGTATAATTGGTAATTTTACCACTAAAATGCAAATCTCCCTCAGAAGAAGTAAGTTTTAACTGCGTTTCATTTATGAATTTAGATTTAATTCTTTCTGTTAATACCTGGCTTAATGTGGGTGCTATTATACTAGCATTATTAACAATGTAGGAGACACTAAAAGTTTTTGCATCAGGAGGAACAGAAGCACCACTTTGTGTATATACCCCGCAACTTGCGTAAGCTAAACAAATAAATGCAAAAAATAAAAACCTAAGCATTTTCATATTTAAAAACGGATGAACGCAAAACGCAGGCCAAAGCCTGCGTTTTGTTTATTTTTCTATTGTAATTAAGCATTAGCTTTTTTAGAAGCAACTGCATTTTTTAACCATTCATAGGTTACCGATTTTGGTCTTTCTATTGGCAGACCCAAAGCTCTGTCCCAGATTAAAGAAGCCAATACACCTAGGGCTCTTGAAACGCCAAATAATACGGTAAAAAAATCATATTCGTTTAATCCGTAATGTAGCAGCAAAGCACCTGAATGCGCATCTACATTAGGCCATGGATTTTTAATTTTGCCTGTTTGTTCCAGAATTGGCGGGGCCACTTCATAAATATTCCACACAATATTTACAAGTTCATCATCGGGCATGTAAGTTTTAGCAAATTCCTGTTGAGCAAGAAATCTGGGATCTGTTTTTCTGAGAACAGCATGGCCATAGCCAGGTACAACCTTGCCTTCAGATAGCGTTTTATTAATATAATCAGCAATTTGGGATTTGCTGGGGGCTTTACCAATTTCTTCTCTCATTTCGTTAATCCACCGTACTACTTCCTGATTAGCTAAACCGTGTAATGGGCCTGCCAAACCATTCATAGAGGCTGCAAACGACAAATATGGGTCGCTTAATGCTGAACCCACCAGATGCGTTGTATGAGCCGACACGTTGCCGCCTTCATGATCTGCATGGATAGTAAGATATAAACGCATTAATTTATAAAACTCGGGCTGATCGTAACCGAGCATATGAGCAAAGTTGGCTGCCCAATCAAGTTCAGGCTTAGGAGCAATATGTTCGCTTTTTTTGTACGTTCTTCTATATATATAAGCAGCAATACGAGGTAAACGAGCAAGTAAATTGCACACATCTTCATAAGTGGGATCCCAATAATCCTTTTTATTAATTCCATCATGGTAAGCTTTGGCAAAAACAGATTCGTTTTGCATAGCCATAATGCCAATACTAAACTGAGTCATTGGATGCGTGTTTAATGGAAGCGTATCAAGCGTATCAAACACATTTTTAGGAACTTCTGCCCTAATGCTCCAGTCTTCCTGAATATCTAACACATCTTCATAGGTGGGCAATTCATTTAAGAGCATTAAATAAAAAAGACCTTCTGGCAGAGGTTCAGTACCGCCCGGCACTTTAGGCAATTTTTCTCTTAATTCAGGAATGGTATATCCACGAAACCGGATGCCCTCAGAAGGATCAAGCAATGAAGTTTCTGTTAATAATCCAATAATTCCCTTTTGGCCTGCGTAAACATCATCAACAGTAAAACTACCCAAGGCGATATTACCATTTTCTTTAGCAAATTGTTTAATTTCTGCCGATAACGGCAAGGCTTTCTCAATAAATTTTTTCTTTAATTGCCCCATTTTATAATTTTCTTACTGTCTAAAAATAACTCCGCTAAATTAGTATTTGTTTATCTACTAAAACAAATTGTTTCAAAAAATCAATTAAGTATTATTTTTACAGTAAAAGATTTAACATGAGAAAAAAGATTTCCACCCTTACTTTAGCCTTTGTAACGCTCCTTACTTTTAGTTCGTTAGCACAAAATCTCACCTTAAAGGGAATAATTTTAGATGGTATAACTTTACAGCCATTAAGTTTTACAACAATCATTTTTGATAAAACCCAGACCGCCATTACTGATTCAAATGGAATATTTATTTTAAAAATGGATCCCGGCAAACACACTTTAAAAGTAAGCAGGGTAGGCTATCAGAATTACGAAAATCCATACGAGGAACTATTAACCGGTAATCGGGAAATCCAGATTTTACTTGAACCATTTGTCAATCAGCTTGGGCAGGTAGTTATAGCAGGGTCTCGCAGTGCAAAACAAGTTGCCAGAGAAATAACCAGTGTAAATATAATTCAGCCATACCTGATATCGAATACCAATGCAACAGATCTGGCAGAGGTATTAAATAAAGTACCCGGTGTTAATGTAATTGATGGGCAGCCAACTATAAGAGGTGGTGTAGGTTTCTCCTTTAACACGGGTAGCAGAGTGGCCATACTATTAGATGACATGCCATTACTGGGTGCTGATTTAGGCGATGTACGCTGGAACTTTTTACCCATAGAATCAGCAGAGCAGATTGAAGTGATTAAAGGTTCTGCGTCTGTTTTATATGGATCCTCCGCTTTAAATGGAACCGTGAATGTGCGCACAGGCTGGGGTAACAGCAAACCACAGACTAAAATACAGTTTTACGAAGGCGTTAGCTCAAACCCAAAAAGAAAAGAAACTATCTGGTGGACACCAACGCATCACCCATTTAACGCCGGTGCTTTTTTTAGCCACAAACAAAGTTGGGGTAAATTTGATCTGGTTTGGTGCGGCAATACAAATCTTGTAAGCAGTCATATTCAAAAAGCGGATACTTACAGAGGGCGAACTTATATAAAAACCCGTTACAGAGTAAACAAAAATTTAAGTTATGGGATCAATTTAAACCTTATGTATGAGCAGGCTGGTCGTTATTTTCTTTGGCAAAATGCGGATTCCGGGGCTTTAAAGCCATTAGATAATTATGTAGTGGACGATTTTTACCGGATCTTTTCATTTGACCCACATGTGGACTGGGTAAAAGGAAAAAGTACGCATGCCTTTAAAACCCGCATTTATCAGATCAGGCGTTATGTTGATCCGGTTTTATTTCCTAAAGATAATGATGCCATTGCTAATCTTTATGCATTTGATTATAATTTTAAAAGAAATTTAGGAAAGCGTTTTTTTATAACAGCTGGAAACTATTCTACCACATTATGGTCTGTAGGAAACGTTTATAAAGGGGAGTTTACGGGTTTTAGTACCGCAGTTTACAGCCAACTTGAGTACCGCTATAAAAGATGGAATGCAGTAATTGGCGGAAGATATGAAATAAACGGACTGGCACAATTAGTAGAACCAACAGGCTTATTAAAACGGATAGGAGGTAATTATGAAATCACTTCTAAAACGTTTATAAGAGCTAATTACTCTGAAGGATACCGCTTTCCAACAATTGGCGAAAAATATGTGGAAGACAGGGCTGCAGGACTGAACATTTTTCCAAATCCAACTCTTGTTTCTGAAAAGGGATGGACAGCAGAAATTGGCCTTCAGCAAGGGTTTAAAATAGGAAACTTTGTAGGTGCTATTGATTTTGCAGTTTTTAATCAGCAATATGATAGTATGATAGAATTCAGGTTTGGACAATGGGTTTCTGCACTTGAAGACCCACCATCAGGCAAATTTGGGTTTAAATCTGTAAACATTGGAAAAACACGGATAGCAGGTTACGAAATATCACTAACCGGAGAAGGCCGCATTGGCGATGTTTTAATTAGAACCATTGGCGGTTTTACCTATTCTATGCCCGTTAATCTGAGTACAAATCCTGAGCTTCGTGACTGGAACAATTACTCAGAGGCATTTTTTGGCTCAATGGGTAAACTTGACAGTAGTAAGTACTACAAAGCGCTATTACCTTACAGAAACCGTAAAACCGGCAAGTGGGATATAGAAGGAACTTACCGTAAATTTAGTTTGGGTTATACCTTTAATTATTACAGCACCTATGAAAAAGTTGATGAATTTATACCTGTTTTTATTCCGAGTATAAAAGACTTTTTTGCCAGGGCAGGAGATGGTGACTTTGTACAGAATGCAAGAACTTCACTACAAATTAACCAGCAAACAAGAATTTCATTTATTGTTAACAATTTTACTAACCGCGAGTATGCAACCAGGCCGGGTAAAGTTGATCCACCGCGCAGTTTCAATATTCAGCTTCGTGTAATGTTTTAAAACTTATTTTTGATTGCCATGTTAATGTGTGTTCAAACAAATAATATTAGTTGACTTTATCAACTATTGATATTATCAACTAATATTGCCGTTTAAATGATATTACAAAAACAAACCATAAAGCCATCCGTATTTGTGCCGGATAAAGAAAAGCCGCTTTCTTTTATTTTTTCTTATTTAGGCAAAAAATGCAAAGGATCTATTAAAGAAACTTTTCAATCAACGTCGCTTGACCGGTATCATTATATGCTTTCGGTTATTTGCAGGAAGCAGAAAGTTACGCAGCAATGTTTGGTTAATTCTTTGGGAATAGATAAGGCTACAGTAGTTCGCATCATTGACTACTTAACCGAAAAAAAACTAGTTAAAAGGAGTATTAACCCCGACGACCGGAGAGAACATATTATTATTCCTACTACCAAAGCAATAAAAATACTACCAAAAATAGAAGCTGCTTTTTTAACTACCCAAGCACTTGCATTAAAAGGATTTTCGCGCAAAGAGCTTGCTTTGTTCAACCACATGTTGTTACGCATAGAAACCAATATGAGTGATGTTAAGCTTGATGAAAAATAAAAACCCGCATGTAAAATAATTATATAACAGGAAAGAAATGAATAGTAAATCAATAATAAGAATTGCAATAATTTTATTGGTATTAGCTGCTTTGCTATTATCTAAATTTTATTGTCAGGACTCAAAGCCCGCATCATTAGCAGGGAAACCAGGAATAAAGCCCCCAGTTAAAGTGGGGGTATATGTTGTTCAGAAACAAACTTTTACGAATTCATTTAATGTAAGCGGAAACATATTAGCCAATGAGCAGGTTGATTTAAAATGTGAGGCACAGGGCATTGTTATAAAGCTTGCTATTAATGAAGGAAGTATGGTAAAAAAAGGAGATTTACTGCTTAAGATTAATGACGCAGATTTGCAGGCTCAGTTAAAGAAAGCAGATGCCAATAAAAAACTAAAAGAAGATAACGAAAATCGCAACCGTACATTACTTGCCAAAGAGGCAATCAGTAAGCAGGATTTTGACTTAAGTACTTCTGAGCTTAGCGGCGTAAATGCGGATGTTGAATTATTAAAAGAACAGATACGGAAAACAGAATTGCATGCACCCTTTTCGGGGGTTATAGGTTTACGTTC
Source organism: Bacteroidia bacterium (assembly GCA_014376805.1). GTDB lineage: Bacteria > Bacteroidota > Bacteroidia > UKL13-3 > UKL13-3 > B1. Next base: position 15,293 of record JACMQU010000016.1, on the reverse strand, counting down.
TATAAGCCAGGGAGCGTATGTTACCCCTGCAACACCAATTGCATCCTTGCAGGATATACAAAAAGTAAAGATTGAATTTGCTGTTCCTGAAAAATTTGCCACATCGGTTCAAAACGGAAGCATTATTAGCTTTACTGTAAGTGGCACCGATAAAAAGTATACCGCAACTGTTTATGCCATTGAGCCAAAAATTGCTATGCAAACCAGAACCATACTTACCCGAGCTATTTGCGATGAAACTGACAAACATTTAATACCCGGATTATTTGCAAATGTTAGTATCACACTTCCTGTATCAAAAAATTCATTTCTAATACCTACACAGGCAATGGTTCCGATATTAAAGGGGCAGAAAGTATTTCTGATACAAGGAGATTCTGCTGTTGAAAGGATTATTAAAACCGGATTCAGAAATGAAGATAAGATTGAAGTTACAGAAGGATTGCACTTAGGTGATTCGATAATACTTGAAGGGATAATGTATATTAAGAATGGCAGTAAAATTATTTTAAACAGGCGGAAAAAATAAAGCTATGAGTTTATCAAGTACCAGCATTAACCGGCCCGTTCTCGCACTCGTAATGTCTATTATGATTATGCTTTTCGGAGCGATTGCTTTTCGTTATTTAGGGGTTAGAGAATTTCCAAGTATAGACCCGCCAGTTATTACGGTGAGAACAAATTATACAGGCGCTAATCCAGATATCATTGAATCACAAATTACAGAGCCTTTAGAAAAAGCCATAAATGGAATTGCAGGCATCCGATCCATCTCTTCTTCAAGTAACCAGGGAAGCAGTTTAATAACTGTTGAATTTAACCTGAGTGAAAATCTGGAAGAAGCTGCCAATGATGTTCGTGATAAAGTTTCTCAGGCAGTTAGACAATTACCACAGGATATTGATGCACCGCCGGTAGTAAGCAAAGCAGATGCGAATGCTGATGCAATTGTATCATTAACAATTCAGAGTGATACCCGTTCGAAACTAGAACTAAATGATTATGCAGAAAATGTTTTGCTGGAGCGTTTTCAAACTATACCCGGTGTTAGTTCTATACAAGTGTGGGGTCAGAAAAAATATGCGATGCGTTTATGGCTTGATCCCGAAAAACTAGCTGCTTTTGGCCTCACACCGCCGGATGTTAAGACTGCTTTAGACAAAGAAAATGTAGAGTTACCGGGGGGTAAAATTTCTGGTGACAATACGGAGCTTTCAATTAAAACGGTTGGCAGGTACACAAGCGAAGAAGAGTTTAATAATATCATCGTACTTAATGATGGCACACAGACCGTGCGGATTTCTGATATTGGAAGAGCAGTGCTTGGTGCTGAGAATGATGAGACCATATTAAAATCGGGAGGCGCTGCCATGATAGGGCTTGGATTGGTGCCACAACCCGGAGCAAACTATATAGAAATTGCCGATGAATTTTATAAAAGATATGAGCAAATTAAAAAGGAAGTACCACAGGATATAAACCTAAATGTAGCCTTAGACAATACAAAATTTGTGCGCACTTCCATTAAAGAAGTTGCAGAAACTTTACTTATAGCATTTCTGCTGGTGGTAGTCATTATATTCTTATTTTTCAGAGACTGGTTAATTGCATTCAGACCATTAATTGATATTCCTGTTTCATTAATTGGCGCCTTTTTTATAATGTATATCGCAGGGTTTTCTATTAATATTTTAACACTTCTGGCTATTGTACTTGCAACAGGTTTAGTGGTAGATGATGGTATAGTTGTTACCGAAAATATTTTCAAGAAAATTGAAGAAGGCTTAAGTCCGCGTGAAGCTGCGATAAAAGGTTCCAATGAAATATTCTTTGCCGTTATCTCCACCTCTATTACCTTAGCAGTAGTATTTCTTCCTATTATTTTTATTGAAGGATTTGTAGGGCGTTTATTTCGGGAGTTCGGGGTAGTGGTAGCAGGCTCTGTTTTAATCTCCGCATTTGTATCACTAACCTTAACACCTGTATTGAATGTTTACTTGCAGCGTAAATCAAATAAACGCACCAATTTTTATTTAAAAACAGAACCCTATTTTGAATCATTAACCAACGGATATCGTAATTCTCTTGAAAGATTTTTTAGTAATTCATGGCAGGCATTGGCGGTAATTGTAGTATCGGTAATTCTTATTTTTTTGGTTGGCAATAACCTGCAATCAGAATTGTCGCCATTAGATGATAGAAGTGTAATGCGGATAAGTGCCACAGCTCCTGAAGGTGCTTCTTATGAATATACCGATCGTTATATGGATCAATTATCAGCGTTGATTGACGACTCTATTCCGGAAAAAAGATTAACATTAATTGTAACGGCACCCGGCTTTACAGGCAGTGGGGCTGTTAATACCGGCTTTGCAAGAATAATGTTGGTTGACCCTGGTGAGCGCAAAAAAACACAGCAACAGATTGCGCAAATGTTATCTAAAAATGTATCGCAGTTAACCGGTGCGCGCTCCTTTGTAATTCAGGATCAAACCATAAACGGTTCGGGAGGCTCGCGGGCGGGTTTACCTGTTCAGTTCATTTTACAAAACCAGGATTTTAATAAGATTCAGACATATTTACCTAAATTTTTAGAAGAGGCAAATAAAAGTCAGGTGTTTCAGGGAGTAGACGTAAATTTAAAATTTAACAGGCCCGAGCTTGTAGTTACTTTTAACCGCGAGAAAGCGAGAAACCTGGGTGTATCGGTTCAGGCTGTTGCTCAAACAATTCAATTCGCTTATGGTGGTATACGGTATGGTTACTTTAGCAGGCAGGGCAAACAATATCAGATTATTGGTCAGGTAGAGAGAGCTAACCGCGATGCACCGCTTGACTTACGATCCTTATATGTAAGAAATGATAAAGGTATTTTAATACAGTTGGATAATATTGTATCGATAGTTGAAGAAAGCAGTCCACCACAGTTATATCATTATAACCGATATAAAGCAGCAACTGTATCAGCAGGATTAGTACCAGGAAAAACCATTGGTGACGGTATAGAAGAAATGAAGCGCATTGGCACAAAAGTTTTAGATCCAACCTTTTCTACGGATTTAAGTGGACCATCGCGCGATTTTGCAGAGAGCTCATCAAACACTTTGTTTGCTTTTCTTCTTGCACTGGTATTAATTTATCTTGTACTTGCCGCGCAGTTCGAAAGTTTTGTTGACCCTATTATTATTATGATTACGGTGCCCCTTGCATTAGCAGGCGCACTGGTTTCACTGTGGTATTTTAACCAAACATTAAATGTTTTTAGCCAGATAGGCATTATTGTATTGTTAGGCCTGGTTACAAAAAACGGCATTTTAATTGTTGAGTTTGCGAACCAAAAGAGAGAACAGGGCTTACCTAAATTACAGGCAGTAAAAGAAGCGGCAGTATCTCGCTTAAGACCCATAATGATGACTAGCCTTGCGACCATTTTAGGAGCGTTGCCCATTGCACTGGCATTGGGAGCAGGTGCTAAAAGCAGGGTTTCGATGGGAATTGTTATTATTGGCGGCTTGCTATTTTCGGGCTTCTTAACTTTGTACGTGATACCGGTTGTTTATAATTTTTTATCAAGAAATAAAACATATAAACCAAAAGCGGAAGCAGTAAAAACTAAAGAAAACATTTAACTGGTGGCTGATTTTTTAATGAATATTTATTTTTTTTTGATATGCGATTTTTGATGTTAGATTTAGAGATGAGAGATGAAGGTTGCGAGTTTATAATTCAGCTGTTTTTATGAAGAAGTATAACTTAAATATGATCAGCTATTTTTTGATGGCGGTTTTGTTGTTGGTTCAACCTAAAGTTGAGGGGCAAACGATATTGAATTTGCAGGATGCTTATGAGTTAGCACTACAGAATAATTTTGCAATAAGGGTGGCTCAAAATGATGTGGAGGTAGCAAGAAATAATAATATAATTGGTAACGCAGGTATGTTACCAACTGTTCTTGGTACGGTAAACCAGGATCAACAGATTGTGAATACCAGGCAGCGTTTTTTAAATGGTTCGGAGAACAACCGGAACAATGCAAAAAGCTCATTTTTAAATGCCAATATTGAGTTGGGTTGGACTGTTTTTAATGGCATGAAAATGTTTGTTACTAAAGAAAAATTAAAGGAACTTGAAGTGATAGGAAGCCTGCGATTAAGACAACAAATAGAACAGATTTTATCTCGTATGGCCAAAGCCTATTATGATGCAGTGCTTACGAAACAACAAATTAAATCGTCGAAAACATTTATTGATATAAGCGAAAAAAGATTGAAGGTAGCAGAAGCTAAGGTAGAGGCCGGCAAGAGTGCAAAATCGGAAGTACTGCTGGCTAAGGTAAATTTAAACAGTGATAAGGCCGCGTTGATGCGTTTACAAACATTGTATAAAAACAGTAAGTTAAATTTGAACCAATTAATGGCCAAAGAGATTTCATTTGATTTTGAGGTGGCGGATACCATTTTATTAAATGACAAGATTAAACTTGATGAAGTAAAAACAAAAGCCTTTGATCAAAATACAGGCGTTCAAATAAGTAAAGTAAATCAAAAGGTAAATTACTTACAAGTTAAAGAAATAAGAAGTGAGCGGTTTCCATTGATACAGTTAAGGAGTGGTTATAACTACAGTAAGCAAAGATCTGAAGCAGGCTTTTTACAATCGGCAACCAATAACGGTTATCACTTTGGTGGCGGACTAACCCTTAATATTTTTAATGGCTTTGATGTAAACAGGCGCTTAAATAATGCGCAGTTGCTCTACCGATCTAGTGAGTTATTGTATAAAGATTCGTTAAGCAAATTAGATATGGCCATAACGCAGGCTTATAATACGTATGCTACCAACATTGAATTATGGCAATTTGAACTGACGAACTTAGATGTAGCACAACAAAATTTCTCCATAGCAAAAGATCAGAACGACCAAGGTGTTATAAGCAGCAATGATTTAAGAATAGCACAGGTTAATCTGTTACAAAACATAAACAGGCTGTTAAGTGCAGCCTATGATGCTCGCTTAAGTGAAGTAGAATTACAACGTTTAAGTGGAGGATTAATAAAAGGGTTGTAAGGATATTTATACCTGGTTCAAATATTTTTTATTACCTTGGTTCAAATGAAAAACCTGCTTATACTTTTCTTGTTTATAAATTTAATGGCCTGCATAACAAAGCTGGCAATGCCCACAAACAATGATGTAGAGCGGGTTAAAGACAAATACCCCGGTTATACTTTGCAGGAATTAAATGAAGGAGAAATTTTATATCGGCAGAATTGCGCAACTTGTCATAGCCTTAAACACCCTGCTTTATTTACAGAAAGTCAATGGGAGAAAATTGTGCCGGCAGAAGTTATAAAGGTAAACAAACAAAACGGCAACACCATAATTGATAAAGATTATCAAAGGGTATTATTAAGGTATCTGGTTACCATGGCAACTTCACCATCGGCAAAGTAAGTGCAGCAATTATTGAAGAGCTGCTATCAATGAAATAATATTACCCTACGCTTATTTATTCCACCAAAAGCACTTTCAGTTTCTTATCGTTCAACTCATAAGCATCGCCTTTTTTCTTGCCCAGCAAGGCTTTACTTAAAGGTGTTTCGGGCGAGAGGATCATAACTTTTAAATTATTTATAGTTACTGAACCAATAGCGGCGGCTATATAAAAATAACCCTGAGTTGTTTGAACAAGGGCACCTGGTTGAATAATTTTACAAGGCAACAAAGCGGCATATTTTTGTAGTTGATTTAACTCATGTTGAAACGCCATCATTTGTTGCGCATTCATATCTTTAGCAAGTTGGCTCATGGCACGACCTGTTTCATATTTATCGCCCATGCTGCTTTTCTCTTCTGTATTGGCAGCCTCCTGCGCTGCTTGCATTGCGGCTTTTGCCCCGGCAATTTTTGCGCTGATAACCAATACACCCGCTACATACACCTGCTTTTTTATACCTATTTCCATTATACAAAAATAGGTGAATTTTAAACCCAAATTTAAATGAATAATAAAAACGATTGAGACAACAATATAGTATTTACGTGATGCAAAGTATTGTAGTATATGGTTCAATAAAAAGTATATTTTTGCTGTTAATATGACACCTTTTGCTGCTACTTAAAACAAAAGTATATCAATAGAGTTCCATATTAAAAACAAGTAAAATATGAAAGCAGTTTATATAATTGATGCGGTGCGCACGCCTGTTGGAAAGTACGCGGGCACGTTGAGTCATGTTCGTCCGGATGACCTTGCTGCCATTGCCATAAAAGCATTGGTTGAACGCAACCCGCAAATAGATGTTAATGACATTGAAGATGTAATTTTAGGATGCGCTAACCAGGCCGGTGAAGATAACAGAAACGTTGCACGCATGGCATTATTACTAGCAGGATTGCCTGTAACTATTGGTGGCAATACGGTTAATCGCTTATGCGCAAGCGGACTGCAAAGTATAATGGACGCAAGCCGTGCCATTGCAGATGGTGATGGTGATTTGTATATAGCCGGCGGCACAGAAAGTATGACCCGAGCACCCTTTGTGATGGCAAAAGCAGATACCGCATTTAACCGTGTTCCCGAAATTTATGATACTACATTAGGCTGGCGCTTTACCAACAAATCACTGGCAGGTATGTACCATCCATACAGTATGGGCGAAACAGCGGAAAATGTAGCGGACCAATGGATGATTAGTCGCGAGGCACAAGATGAATTTGCATTGGCATCGCAAACCAAATACCAGGCAGCACATGTAGCTAATCGTTTTGCCGAAGAAATGATTGCAGTAACTATTCCTCAGAAAAAAGGGGATGCGGTACAATTTATAAAGGATGAACACCCACGTTTAAGCAGCCTTGCCGACCTGGCTAAATTAAAACCTGCGTTTAAAAAAGATGGCAGTGTAACAGCAGGTAATTCAAGTGGAATTAATGATGGTGCAGCCATGTTATTACTTGCCAGTGAAGATGCGGTTAAACGTTATAATTTAAAACCAATTGCACGCATTGCAGGTAAAGCCATAGCCGGCGTTGATCCTTCTATAATGGGCGTTGGACCAATACCTGCCACAAAAAAAGCATTGAAGCGCGCGGGCATTGCGGTAAATGATCTTGACCTAATTGAGTTGAATGAAGCATTTGCATCGCAAGGTCTGGCATGTATACATGACCTGCAACTTAATCCTGAAATTATTAATGTGAATGGTGGCGCCATAGCCATTGGTCACCCATTGGGGGCTAGTGGTTCAAGAATAAGTACTACATTGATTCATGAAATGCAAAAAAGAAAAGTGCGTTATGGTTTAGCTACCATGTGTATTGGAGTAGGGCAAGGTGCCGCTATAGTGTTTGAGAATTTGTAAAATAAAATCTTTATTTTATGACTCACACAATGAGCTTTGATAGAGAAATATGTATCGATGCTACTTTGAATGATTTAAGAACAGATCACTTTAAAACTTTTTATCTTCCAAAAGCAGTTGATGAAGAAACCTTAAAAAAAAATCATAGAAGTATGGAACAACAATTGTCTTCATTACGATTTTTTGATTTAAAATTTAATGTACCTACCAATGCAGGAGTGATAATATTTGGCATAAAACCTACACATCATATTGCAGGGTCTTATAGTCAATTTGTTAAATTCCCTTTAGCAGAAACCACACCTCATATTGAATATGAAAAATAATTTAAAAAATGTTTATGCCCCGATCTTCAAAATGTTGATGAATTTATACAAGGGGATATTATAAAAAAAACATTGCTTTAAAAGCCTGAAAGTATGCGAAGATATTATTTACAACTAACCGGTGTGGGCAATTAGAGAGTTAATATTTAATGCAATTATTCATAGAAATTATGAATCGAATGCCCTCATTTTAATATATGAGTTCTCAGACAGGATAGAGATTAAAAAACCGGGTTTCTTATTTGGGCAGTTAAACATTCAAAATTTTACAAACTTAAGTGATTATAGAAATTTGGAGATAGCAGAATCGTTAAAGGTTTTAGGATATATTAATAAGCTTAATTTTGGTATCAGGAACGCTATTAATTATTTAATTGAAAATGGAAATCCCGAACCGATATTCGAATTAACTTTATCAACTTACTCTAAGGTTACAATTCCAATTTCTTCACGATGGAAGATTGCTAAATGATAAATTTATACATAGCATATTCTAACTAAATTTTTTATATTTGGTTCAAAGAAGCCTTTATGAAAAATTTTATCTTTACGCTCCTCATAGCATTTCTATTCTTTGCTTGTAACACTGAAACAAAAAATAAAAATTCGATTGCCACGCATGTAAGGGCCTTTCATCAAAACGGAAAGGCAGGCTTTGAAACGCAAAATGATTCGGGTGAAGTTATTGTTAAAATTGAACCTATATATGATTGTCTGGCCTTTTATACATCTAACACTTTGGGTGCTGTTGATATTGGGGAGTTTTATTTAGATGATCGGAATTTTTCCGCAATTACCAATGACAGGTCTACGCTTGATCCAAATGAATCAAAGACATTGCCTTTTGATGCCAACAAACTTATCGGGGCAAAAAAGAATAACAAATGTGGATTGCTATATTCAACAGGGAAAGAAGCGATTGCTTTCGAATATGATTCTATCAAAATATTCAGTACCGCTTTGAATGTTTCTGATGGTCCATTATTTGTTTTAATTAAAAACAACAGGGTATCTATGTTGAACCAAAAGAAAGAAGTTGTATTAAGTGAGAAGATATTTCAAAAATATTATCCGGGACTTTTATTAAAGGCACAATTACATGCATTGGAAATTGCATTTATGAATGGTCAACTATTGGTTCAACAAAATGGAAGATTTATAGATACCATTCGCACACAACCGGCAACTACAAGTCTTTTTTATTTGGGAAACAAAATTGATACAGTTGAAGAAGCGCCAATGGATTTTGACGAATATTATTTTAAAGGAGGGGAGTATAATGTTGTAAATGCAGGCACCGGTAAATTATTGTTTGATGAATGGCAACACAAAATTATTTTGAAATTTACTTCAGTAATGCCACCTTATAAAACAATATTTATTGACCCCACAAATAAGGATTCGGCAATGTATGCAGTTAATCCGTTTGCGGGAGTAAATGATGTAACCACGAAAGTTGAATTTGTAGCGGGGAAATGATGTGGGTATGTCATTTTTAGTTAAACAAAAACTCCCGCTTTGCGCAAATAGAAATCTTCTTTCTCTCATACATTGCGTATTCGCGCGTTTGTTATTTCATTCTTGAACCCAGGTTTGCACCCAAGGATATAGAGATATCACCTCTAAGGAGTTGTAATTGGTGAAGAGGATTATTTGCTTTTCATTTTTCGCATTTTGTTGCCCTTGCTAATTATGAGATGTCACCCCTAGGGATGTTGTAATTGCGATGAGGATTATTTGTATTTCATTTCGAACATATTTGGTAGCTTCTGGATTTTTTGAGATGTTATGCCTAAGGGAATGTAATTTGCAAAAATAATTACATACATTTCATTAATTTAACTCTTTCCCTTTATGCAGGATTTTAACTATTATTGAACCCTTTAAATTTAATATTAAAACATCATGAATAAAATAAAAGTAGCGAATCCGGTTGTTGAATTAGATGGCGATGAAATGACGCGTATCATTTGGAAATTTATTAAAGATAAACTGATTCTTCCTTACCTGGAAGTTGATATAAAATATTACGACCTGGGCATGGAACACCGCGATGAAACTAATGACCAGGTTACTGTTGATGCGGCCGAAGCTATCAAAAAATACAATGTAGGAATTAAGTGCGCTACCATTACTCCGGATGAAGAACGGGTGAAAGAGTTTAAACTGAAACAAATGTGGAAGAGTCCGAATGGTACGATCCGTAATATTTTAGATGGCACCGTTTTTCGTGAACCTATTGTATGTGCCAATGTACCGCGCCTGGTGCCTAACTGGACTGCACCTATTTGCATAGGCCGTCACGCTTTTGGCGACCAGTACCGTGCTACTGATTTTGTTACAAAAGGCAAAGGAAAACTTACCATTAAATTTGAAGGTGAAGACGGAACGGTTAACGAAATGGAAGTGTATAATTTTAAAGGTGATGGAATAGCACTGGCGATGTACAATACAGATGAAAGCATTATAGGTTTTGCCCGCTCTTGCTTTAACCAGGCTATTACCAAAAAATGGCCATTGTATCTTTCAACAAAAAATACTATTCTAAAAAAATATGATGGCAGGTTTAAAGATATTTTCCAGGACATTTATGTGAAGGAATTTAAACCACAGATGGATGCAATTGGAATAACATACGAACACCGTTTAATTGATGATATGGTTGCCTCGGCATTAAAGTGGCACGGCAACTTTGTATGGGCCTGTAAAAACTACGATGGCGATGTACAAAGTGATACAGTAGCGCAGGGCTTTGGCTCACTGGGTTTAATGACATCCGTACTTATTACGCCTGATGGCAAAACAATGGAAGCGGAAGCTGCACATGGTACCGTTACACGTCACTACCGCGACCACCAGGCAGGTAAGCCTACCTCAACTAACCCCATTGCCAGCATATTTGCATGGACAAGAGGGCTTGCATTCAGGGGTAAATTAGACAATAACCAACCTCTTGTGGATTTCTGCACGGCGTTGGAAGAAGTGTGCTTAGAAGTTGTAGAAAGCGGCAAGATGACCAAAGATCTTGCTGTTTGTATACATGGCAATAAAGTAAACCACGGTGAACATTATTTGTATACGGAAGAATTTTTAGACGCGTTGGATCAGGGATTGAAAGTAAAGTTGGGATAAATGGAAATTGGGGGGGTGTGCCACAAGGGCACCCCCCCATGGAGAAATTCAAAAATGAATTTATGAACAATTCAAAACACCTTACATACCTGCTTATCGTTGTTATTTTTATTGCAGGTTTTTTTGTTGCTAAAAGTTATTACCAACCCAAAGCAGATCATTCTACAGAAGAATCTGTTATACTTATTGAGCAGATTAAAACGGTTTCAAAACTGATAACTGTTGAAGCTTATTACAATGAACTCTATACCTATCACGAGTATTATAAATTTAACTGGAGTCCCTTTCAAAAAAAGGCCATTATACGCGTAAGAGCGAAGGTATCTGCAGGTTATGACTTAGGTGCCTTGCAGTTTGAAACCAATGAAAAAACCAAAACCATTTACATCCGTAATATGCCTAAGCCTTCAATTCTAAGTATGGATCACGACCTCGATTATTATGATATCAACCAGGGCGTGTTTAATAAATTTAATGCGGATGATTATAATAAAATGAACCATAAAGCTAAGCAACTTATTTATCAGAAGGCAATGGAAAGTTACCTGTTAGTTGAAGCGGCTAAGAAGGGAATTGATATGATAAAAAGCATGCAACAGATGGCTAAGAACGTGGGTTGGGAAGTGAAGATGGGGAGGTGAGAGGGGGTGAGGGTGAGAGGGTGAATGTAAGAGGGTGAGAAAGTGGGAAAATGCCTTTTTGGAGCTGGAATATTATTTACTGCTCATGGGTTAAAGACACCTCAAATTATTTCAATAAAAGTAGGGAGGTTTCAGGTTTTTTAAGGTAAAATAAATTCACCTGGATTTCGGCGAATATATTTTTCCATTAGGCCCATTGTTTTGTTGCGTATTTTAAAATACCGCTCATCGAATACTTCAAATTGTTTAAGCTCATGGTATAAAGATTCCCAGTTTTTACTTTCTAATTGCAAATCAAATTTGTATTTATTTACGATATATTGTTGATCAACTTTTATTAATAAATCTGGCAAGTTCTTGTCTCCAATTAAAATAAGTCCCTCCCTTAAAAGAGGAAAATATTTTCTATAGCTGTTCCAGTAAAATTGTATAAATCCTCCGTTATAACCTTGCTAATCTAAGTACCAAAATGAGTATAATGCTTTTTGGCCGGAAGAAAATCTTCGCATCAATCTTTTTTCTGATACGTCGTCTTTAGCAGTTTTTAAAGGTTGCAAAATAGCCCATCCAAAGTCCCAGGAATGTAAAGTATCAAAAGAAGCCTGATTGAGATAAGGCCGCAATGGTTTATCATTTGTGATTGGAGCATAAATGTCTTCGGGAGTGTTGGGTTTACCTTTGATATTTTGATTTACTTGATCGCAACCGATAACATAAAAAAGAATTATAAAGGTTAAGCAATTTTTCATTTAAATTAACACATCATTCTTTACCATTAACTACTGCAAACATTACTCCCACCCTACACATGTATCGCTCTATTGCCTGTTGCCGCAAGGGCAGCTTCTTTAACCGCCTCTGCGTAGGTTGGGTGCGCGTGGCTCATCCGGGCAATGTCTTCGGCACTTGCCCTGAACTCCATTGCTACCACGGCTTCTGCAATCAGATCGGCTACGCGCGGACCAATCATGTGCACGCCCAATACTTCATCGGTTTCGGCATCGGCTAAAATTTTTACCAGTCCGTCTATATCCATGCTTGCTCTTGCACGACCAAGGGCACGCATAGGGAATGAACCGATTTTGTATTTAGTGCCTGCCTTTTTCAACTCTTCTTCGGTAGCACCAACAGCAGCCACTTCAGGCCATGTGTATACAACACCGGGTATCAGGTTATAGTTGATATGCGGTTTTTGTCCAGCCATAATCTCTGCCACAAATGCTCCCTCCTCCTCTGCTTTATGTGCCAGCATTGCGCCTTTTACAACATCACCAATGGCATAGATGCCTTTTACATTTGTTTCTAAATGTTCATCGGTTTGTATACGTCCGCGATCGTCTAACTGTACCCCTGCATTCTCTAAACCAAGTCCTTCAGTAAAGGGCTTTCTCCCTACACTTACCAAGCAATAATCACCTATAAAGCTAACCTCTTCACCCTTTTCGTTATCGGCTACAACAGTTACTTCATTGCCGTTTGCTTTGGCTGATTTAACTTTATGATTAAAGAAAAATTCAAACCTGAGTTTGCGTAAGCTACGTTGCAATTCTTTACTTAAGGTACCATCCATAGTAGGGATGATGGTATTGGTGTATTCTATTACAGATACTTTTGAACCGAGACGCGCATATATTGAGCCTAGCTCAAGCCCGATAACACCACCGCCAATAATGATTAATTGTTTTGGTATTTCTGTAAGATTTAATGCCTCCGTTGATGTGATGATCCTTTTCTTATCAATCTCCAAACCGGGTAGCGAGGAGGGTTTTGAACCCGTTGCAATAATTACTTTATCTGTTTCTATTTGTTCTTCTTTTTCACCACTTATTTTTATCGTGTTTTTATTTACGAATGAACCTAAACCTTTAAATACATCAATTTTATTTTTTTTCATTAAAAAGTCAATGCCATCGCAAGTAACTTTAACCACACCATTTTTGCGGTCAATCATTTGCTTTAGGTTAACGGATATTTCTTTTACATCAATACCATGTGTTTTAAATGTTTGGGTTGCATTATGATAGTGTTCAGAACTATCTAAAAGAGCTTTTGATGGAATGCAGCCAACATTTAAACAAGTACCACCAAGGGTATTGTATTTTTCTATCAGTGCTGTCTTAAATCCAAGCTGTGCGCAACGTATAGCCGCTACATATCCACCAGGTCCCGAACCAATAATGGTTACATCGTATTTCATAAATGCAGAATTAATTGCCGCAAATGTATGGGTATGCATACAACTTTAAAAAACAACCTGCAATTTAATATAAGAAAGGTAGCCAATTACATAGCTTATACGATCACAATCTTCTGGTTTTAAGTTAACCAACAGGCTGAATATTTCAGGAATCAATCATTAGCTAACTTTCCTTCGCCCACGCAGATTTTTAAAATAAAATCCCACAAGAAATTTCAAATCGAATATAATTTAAATCATTCAAAAAAAATTATTTGAGTCTAAAATCCCTCATTTAATTTATATCATCTATAGCACGCTCTCCTTTTGTATCTAAAACAAACCTGTTGCGCAATTATTTATCATTTGCCTTGATAATTTTAAGCACTTTAGTTTGCTGATTGGCCGTTATTATTGTAGCTATATATAACCCCGGACTTAAATCAAATCCATCAATTAAAACTGAACTTGATTCCGATTTGCCTTTTATTAATTCCTTACCTGAACAATCTGTAAGTATGTATTCAAAATCTCTCTGATTTGTCTTAATGTTAAAAATACTATCAAATGGCATTGGGTATGTATAGGCTTCTAATTGTTCAACCGGTTTGTTTTGATTGAGCATTATTGAAATCTCTGACGAATAATCAAACAAACCGTCCACATCCACCTGCTTTAAGCGGTAATAGACTGTTGCGTACACATCCACGCTGAGCATGATGTTATTATCAGTATAATTGTATTCACTGGCGGTTGACTTGCTTCCATTTCCTTTAACTTTTCCGATTGCATGCCACTGTTCGTTATCAAACTTGCGTTCTAATTCAAAATAGCTGTTGTTAATTTCTGATGCAGTTTGCCAAATCAATTGAACCTCTTTTGCAACTTTTTTCCCTTCAAAGCTTAACCATTTAACTGGCAGGGTGGTTGCAGTAATTGTATAAGCCCCGGCAGTAAGATAGTTTGTTGCATTTGCCCAGCCATTCATTTCCAAAACAGCCACCTTATAACCTGTTGAAGCGTTAAGTCCTGTAATGGTTATCACATTGGTATCACCCACATAAACCACTCTTGAGCCATCGCCCAAAACGGGTGATGTGCCATAGTTCTTTGTAGCGGCATAATAGGTATAGTTAACAGGGAATGCGCTAATTGCAACACTTCCTTGCTTAATTAATATTACCCTTCCTGTTCCATTTCCAGGCGTGTTGATTGTTATGGTCATCGAAGTACCTGAAAGGCTCGAATAAGATGCCGAACTTACATTAGTTGTAGGAGTTTCTATAATATAGGTGTTTCGGGAGATTAAAAGGTTAGCATTAACGGTCGATGTGAACGCCTGCCGGGAAGTAATTAAGTCTGGGCGACCATCATTATCTAAATCACATAATGGCCCCATTTCTTCAATACCGTAAAGTGGTCTGGTATAAGTTGCATTAGTAAATAAACTAACACTAACTGCACTTGAACTTGAGTTATCATTTCTTCTAATGATAATATTTGTTCCATCAGTATTGACCAACTTAACATACTATGGATTGGAAATCCATAGGTTAGGGAGAGTGGCTGAAAGCCATTTGAAGGTGCTGTAAACAGCATTAAAATCTTAAACTGAAGTTCATTGAAATCATTCCAGAATAAAATTCTGATCACT
>JACMQU010000170.1 GCA_014376805.1 Bacteroidia bacterium | reverse complement strand
TTGTTTCCGAAATTGGAGTGGCTCCGATGATTAATTGCTGCTCAAATCTTTTACGCATGTTGATTGATTTATACTCGAATCTATTGCATAAATCGTGCTCAAACTCAGTAAAGACGCATGTTTTTATCCACCATTCAATGTTGATTATCCACCAAGGTGCCTTGTTTTATTGGAGTCTTCATGTTATATTTCAAACACTATATAAGAGAAAAATGAAGCTTGGTTTGACATTGATAAGAAGTAGTGTATGACAGCATAAAGATGTGGCATAAAATGCCTTCAAACACTTACATTAAATACCCAGTACGCTTTTTAATCTGCTATAACCACTTTTACTAACCGGTATTTTATCTCCTGCTTTTAGCAAAACAAAATCTGCCGATTGTATTTTTTGAATTCTGCTGCTACTTACAATAAAGGAGCGGTGTACCCTTATAAATTGTTTCGGATCAAGATGAGTTTCATAAAACCCCATCGTTTGCTTTTTAACAAAAACACCATCGGCAGTATGCACCTTTATATAATCACCGTATGCTTCCAGGTAAGCCACTTCATCTAAAGGTATAATGCGTACAGAATGATTATGTTTAACCACGATCCGATTTTGCTTTTCAACTACAGCGGTATAATCTTCCATTACCAAATCAACTTTATTTTGCGGTTCATTGTTTTTAAGTTGAACCAATAACTTTTGTACGGCCAGGTTAAATCGTTCTTTGCTGAAAGGTTTTAGCAGGTAATCTATTGCATGTGCCTCAAATGCTTTCATAGCAAAGGAATCAAATGCTGTGGTAAAAATAACAGCAGGAGGGTCTTCAATTAATTCAAGCATTTCAAAACCATTTATTTTTGGCATTTGAATATCTAAAAATATAAAATGAGGCTGGTGTTGTGTAATAGCTTTTACACCTTCAAAGCCATCATTACATTCCTTCACCACATTAATTTCCGGGAAGCCGGTAAGATACTCCATTAACAAGGTTCTGGCTAATGGCTCATCATCTATTATTACACAGTTTATCATGTTTGAGGTAACATTAATTTAATAGTAAACAGGTTTTCATTTATTTCGGTTTGAACCAAATCATTTCGGGCATATAACAAATATAACCTACGTTGAACCGAACTTAAACCGAAGCCTGTACCTTTATCTGCCTGGGATGTTTTAGGATCAAACGGATTACTAATGGTGATTAATAAATTTCTTTCATAGCAACTCACATCAATCCTGATGGTAATTGGTTCAAGCGTATCATACAAACCAAATTTTATGGCATTTTCTACCAGTGGTTGCAATACCAGTACCGGCACCATTTGGTTCAGGCAATTTTCTGCAATTTTAACTATCGATTGCAACCTGTGTCCGAACCTTACTTTTTCTATTTCCAGATACAAATGTACCTGATGCATTTCATCTTGTAAGGGCACCAGTTGTTGCTCATCTTTTTTAAGTGTGTGTCTTAAAAACTCCGATAATTGTTGGATCATTTTTCTAGCTTCTTCTGGTTTTGATCCGGCCAGGGCACTAATAGAATTAAGGCTGTTAAACAAAAAATGCGGTTGTAGTTGTTGCCTTAGGTTATATAATTCCGCTTCTCGGGCCATGCGTTCTGTTTGCTGCGATCTGCTAATTAAAGACTGCTGTTCGAGCAAATAATAACCAAGCCAGTTAATAATGGTTATAGTAGCAATCATTAAAAGCTGGTAACAAAAACGAAGTGTAACCGACTTGTTAAGCAATTCAATATACACATGATCATTACTAAATAAAATGCGAAAGCCCCACAAAAGAATAGCGGTATTGGCAATTGCCAGCAGTACGGCCCATAACCGCAAATAAAAAAAATTATCTTTTGATGGCTGATAATATTTAAGGGTAATAAAAACAATAAAATTGGTAACTGCTAATAAAACATTTGTTAATACACTATCAAGTAAAGCGGTATTTAACCTGATTCCAACGTCGAATAATACATAGGTATGCAAGCCAATCCAAATTAACCAGAAGGTGGCATACACATAAATTATTCTATTATAGGAGATGTTGGAATTCATCCTTTTTAGTTTGAAACCAGATTTCTCTCAAACGAATTCTGTAGCTGCAGGGCTTTTAATTTAATATATTTTTCATAGCCATCACCCGCATCTGATTCATGAATGCAAGAGTACAATTCCATACCATCGGTAAATTCATTAACCTGGCTGAGATATGGAACATCAATAAATTTCCAGAATACTTTTCTGTTATTTTCGCCACTTACTTCATCTTCATTTTTTACCCCCAGCATACGGGCTTTAATAAAGGCTTCCTGTTTATTTCGTGCTTCAATCAGGCAGAGTTGTTCATCAAATTGTGCATCCGATATGACTTCGTTATTTACTATTTTAAATACAATTTTTGCTAAATACCAGTTCATAGGTTTTTTATTTAGGGGTTAGTAACTTTTAATATCAATGCCACCGAATATACAAGTACCTTTTAAAATCAGCACTTTATTTGTTGTATCCATTGAATCTGCCAACTGCTGACGTTTATCTTCGATGCTACCTAAGATAACAACTGCTTCAGATCTTATTTCCCAGTTTGCCGGAATGATAAGTTTTGCTCCTCCAAAAATCTGTATCATTTCAAGTACTACAGTACCTTGTATATCTGCGTGACTTAAATTTATTTCGGCTCCTCCCATTATACAGATTACTTCGCCACCTTTAAAGTTTTTTGTTAAAATATTTTTCTTCACCCCTCCAAATATGCTTGTCGAATCAATTACATCGTCGTTAGAATCTTCAGCATCCCTGTTACAAAATGAATCTTTAAATTCATTGCGTGAACCACGTTTTGTATACTGCTGAAAACGATTTCTGTTAAATCTTCCTTTATATGGTTTAAAAACTACAACAACTCCTGCAAGAATTAGGAAGAATGGTATTATAAACCGATGCAGTTCAAACCCCTGATATATATCTTCACAAAGAAATACTAAACCTACCACAACCATAACCAGCCAGCCCGGGTTTCTGAACAGGTGTTTTGCTCCCACATATAACCCTAAAGCTATTAAAAAAACAGGCCAGGTAAACAACCATCCCGGCATTTCAACACCTAACTGGTGCGCTAAAAAAACCAGCCCAATACCAATTAAAATGCTCCCACTTATAACCCTTCCAGTTTTCGGATAGACTCCTTTAAACGGCCTTCCTTCTTCCCTATGTACATCCATAATTATCCTACTTATGAGTCAAAACTATGCATATTCAAAACACGGTACAATGCCTAATAGATAATAGCAGTTAAAAGGTCGCTGAACAAACCGTTTTTGTCGTTATAAGGAAGGAGATACATAGAATCTTTTTAAAAAATATTTGCATTTTTCGGTATAAATTCGCCGTTGTTATTACTTATCAATCTATCTTGAACCTACATGAAATCATTCATCATTTTTGCCGGCATCATGGGCTTTTTCGCATTAATTTTTATAGCTTCTCTGGCATTCCCACATCAATACCGGATAGAAAAAAGTGTAATAATCAATAAACCCTTATCTTCAACTTTTAATTACCTTAATCAGATTCAAAACTGGAAAGACTGGAGTCCCTGGAATAATAGCCTTGACAGTTCAATGGTATCTTTTTACTCACAAATAAAAATGGGTGAAGGTGCCACGCAATATTTTAATGGAGGGTTAGTTGGTAATGGCAGGTTCAGGATTATTGAAAGCATACCTGAGCAAAAGTTACGCTATGATCTGTCTATTAATGAAGGCCAGATGCACTCTGAAGCCATCTTTTATTTTGCATCGGTTGCAGGCTCTACTCAACTTTTCTGGGTTGATTCCGGTGATGTGGGTTATAATCCTTTATTCAGGTTTATGTTACCGGGTAAAGTAACTTCAACTGAAGAGAGTTTTGAGCAGGGATTAAAAGCAATTAATCTGGCAGCCGAATCTAAATTGTAAGGCTTTATTACCATTGCGTAAATTTAGAAGTTCTATCTATTTTGTATTTACTGAATTTTTTTTAACTTATATTTTATTGCTTTTTTTAAGCCATACATAAGCAAAAACAATAGACAGGATAAAAAACATATATGCCTTACCTTTCACAAAGTCTTCAAAAAAAGCTATCCAGAAACCTACGATTAATGAAGCCGCACATAAGATTAACCAATTACGAACTATCCAGTTATCCATTATTGTTTAAGGCTTATTATACCTGTAATATTTAAAACTTTAAAACGAGTAAAATCAGTATTAGCTTCTAAACCGGTTCCGAATATTATTCTATCGGGCGAATTAATTTTTACAAATTTATTAGAATAAATTTTGTCTGTTTTTTCATCCCAAATCAACTCTTCGGTTTTCAATGTATCCCCTTTTATATTAATAACCTGTACATCATTTCTGGCAGTTATGGTTCTTAACCGTTCGTCGCGCATGGCATATTTACTTTTTAAATAACTGTTAATTCTGCCATTACTGCTGTAGAAGTAGGCAGTTATACCCTGTTTCATTTCCGTTTCCATTTGCTGTTCATTACTGTAGCGTTCAAGCAAAGGTGCAAATAAACGTGCTTTTAAATAGCCACTGTCTGAATAATGAATACTAATATTAGTACCTCTTTCTACAGGTAATGGTTTAGCATTAGAAGCTACTTTAATTTTATCTATTTCTCTGGCACCGCACGAAATAAACAAACATACCTGTAAACTCAATAAAGTGATTATAAAAATTCTAATCATAACGATAACGATGGAACCATTTATCGGCAAAGCTAATACCAATGATGCCTCTGAAATAATTTTCCTGGATTAAACCATTATTTACAGTTCCTCTAACCATGTATTCGAACCCAAGATTTAATTTCGATTTACTTTTAGGCAGTGGTATTCCAAACCCGGCAGTTACTGCCCATACATTAACCCCGGTGCCATTAACTTCCAGGTTACTTTGTTCAAACCTGCACCCTGCCCGGTATTCAATACGTTTTAACATATTGTGTGCATCTGTAAGATCGGGAATATAAGATGCCCCAATACTAATTCCCAAGCTATTTCGTAATGAATCATTTAACCCTAAATTACGGTAACTACTCCAGTTTGTACCTCTTACATCGCCTGCCAGTTGCCATTCATTTAAAATGGTTTGTTTAGCGTTGTTCTGCCTTCTTGTTTTTTGAGTTATATTAAATCCTACCTTCCAGCTTAAGGGAGCCACTGCGTTACCTGTTAAATTTGAATTCTGAAAAACGGTATCCTTTATGCCGGCAGAAGACCCAACGGGTAAAGTACGTAAAATATAATCTTGTTCCACTGCCAAATTGCCTGCAGGCGTTATAGTTGCCCCTAAAACCCATTCTGTATTACTATGTTTATTTTTAATTTCGTTAACAGTAGTAAAGGTGTCATGAACCTGCACCCCAATATCATAACTCCATCCATGTATATAATTTACTTTATCTTCATTGGTATTAAACAATTTATATTGAGCCGGAATTAATAGCTGTGTTGTGTTTTTTATTTGTCCGAATAAATAATTTGCATTCCCCCCTAAAGATATGTCGGGCAACCAGGAGCTTACATGAAAACGGTAAACAGAATCAAAGGCAGAAATGGTTTTGGGTTGTTTTTTATGTATCCTCATTCCGTATCCTGCATAGAACCGGGACAAACCACCGTTACCCGTAAAGTAATAAATGGCCGGTATGGCTGCCGAGTCGGAAGGAATATTAACGGAGGAGCGAATATTATATCCAACGCCAGAATAAGGTGTTGCTCCAAAAGAGATTCCAATCCCTTTTTTGGGAGAAACAGGAAAAGCAAAATTAAGATAGCCAATCCATGCATTGTTTACATCATTGGTTTGATCGGAGCCTTTAAAATGTCCCTGACTGTATGTTGCACCGGCTTCAATATTAGTGATGAGCAGACCACTGTAAGAGGCCGGGTTTAAAAAATTAATATTATAAGGATTTCTTTTGCCTTGGGTAACCTGCCCCATAGCATAATTAGCGGCATTGCCTGAAAATATAAGATCACCTATACCAATTATGGAATAAGGAGATTTGGTAATATTTTGCGAATAAAGCCGGGTGTTTGTATGTAATCCTAAAAATAACCCAACTAAAAGTAGCCATCTGGCTTTAATTAACATTGACAATCAAAATTTTATTAAGTCCGTAAAGTAATAAGTGTTCGTTTACAAATATGCTGTTTTTAATGTGCTTTGCCAATATTGTGGCATCACCTCCGCTTAAAAGCACTTTTAAATCATCAAAATCCTTGCTGTATTGATCAATGATAAATTGAATTTCGCCTAATAATCCAAACCAGGCACCGGTTAATAAACAACTTTTCGTATCGGTGCCCATTAGTTCTTCAGGTTGTTTCCATTCGGGTAACGGCAGTTTACCTGTGTAATTGTGCATAGCTTTTAACCTCATCTGAAGGCCGGGAGAAATATTTCCGCCGGGATATTTCCCATCTGCCGTTAATATATCATATGTTATACAAGTGCCGGCGTCAATTACCAGACAATTGCAATTTTCAAAAAAATGTTGCGCCCCTGCTATCAGTGCTAATCTATCGGCACCAAGGGTTTGCTTGCTTTTATAGGTGTTTTTAAAGGGTAAAATTGTTTCTGATCCTAAATTATAAACGGCTACATCAGCCGGCAATTGGTTCAAAATAACTACTTCTTTACCTGATACATTACTCACTATTATACTTTTAACGCCTGATTTTATTATTAAATCGAAGATTTTATGCTCATCAGTTAATTTAATTTTTTGTTGTGAAAGCAAAATATTATTAAAAAAAACACCTGCTTTGAGCCTCGTATTTCCTATATCAATAACGATTGATTTTTCCAAATGCTTCATTTTTTCAGGCTTAAAAATTCAATTTCCTTGTTGCCAAAACTTCTTACCTCTTCCATAATAAGCAAATGCAGTCTGCCTAGTTTATCTAAACCCAGAATTTGTGCTTCTACTTTTTCACCCTTCCATAAAAAATAAGCCTGGTTGCCCCTTCCATACAAATACTGATGGTATAAACTCCACAGAGATGACCATTGCTTAGCTTTTAATTTGGTATAAAAATAACTCAGCTTTTTGCAAACAGTTTTTCTTACTACGTTTACATCCAGTTGTTTGTTACAAAGCAATGCCAGTGAAATTGCTTTATTGGTTATAAAACTGTTTTGGTTCACGTTTAAACCAAGCCCAATGATAGTATATTTAATTTTGTTGCCCTGTAAAACATTCTCAATTAAAATACCGGCAATTTTTTTATCTGCACAATAAATATCATTTGGCCACTTAATAAAAGCAGCTATGCCAGATAACTCTTCAACAGTTTCCCTTAAGGCCAAACAAATACAAACATTTAACCATAATTGTTCATCTGCCTGTAAAAAAACAGGAAGTAGTAAAACGCTCATTAACAAGTTTTTACAGCTTTCCGATTCCCATACAGTCTGTTGTTGCCCACGACCCGAAACCTGGAAATCGGTGTACATAACGGTACCATCGGGCAGCGATTCATTCGTAAACAATAACTTGAGTGAATCATTGGTAGAAGTGGTTTCTGTTAAAAAAACAGTATAACTTCCAATAAGAGTATGATCAGGTGCCAAAAAAAAGTGCTTAATTTGCATCAAATTTACTAGTTGTACCTAAATGGCAAAATTACCAGCAAAAAAAATTGCAAAAAAAGCTGCTTCTGAAAAAGTTGAAGCAACAAAAACATCAGTTAAGAAAGTGGCTGTTAAGAAAGTGGCTGTAAAAAAAGTAGCAGCAAAAAAAACAGTAGTTAAAAAAACAATAGAAAAAGAAATCCCTACAAATAAAACTGCGGTTAAAAAAACTCCTGCCAAAGCAATAAAGGAGGTAAAGGTTATAGAACCGGGTCTTTTACTTGCCTTAACGGTAGCGCAGGGCATGTATGAACGCAAAGCAGAAAATATAAGGATACTGGATATGCGCAAGATAGCTGGTGCATCCGCAGATTTTTTTGTTATTTCACATGCATCAAACGATAAACAGGTAGATGCCATTGGCAAAAGTCTGGAAGAAGAAGTAAAGAAAACACTAAATGAAAATCCGTTGCATCGTGAAGGTTTTGAGAACCTGGAGTGGGTACTTATTGATTATTTTAACGTAGTTGCGCATGTTTTTCAGGAAGAGAAACGTGATTTTTATTCAATTGAGCAACTTTGGGGTGATGCGGAAGAAGTGATATTCAAGGGAAAATAATTCCACCTGAACACTTTTACGCAAAATAAATTATTTTAGTAGCCCCTTACTAATGAAATAATTAATGAAAAAAGTTTTACTCAGTTTGTTATTGATTGGATTTGTGTTGCAGGTTTTTGCCCAGGAACCTGAAAAGAAAGAAGACAAAGGAGAATTTTCCGGAAATTTTCAGACAACTAATCAGTTTTATGTAAAAGACAGTAGTATTGGAGCCACTACAACCCAGTATCAAAAAGAATTATCGAGTACCGATGCGTGGCTGCTTTTAAATTATAAAAAGAACGGTTATACCTTTACAGCCCGCTTCGACCTGTTTAATAACTCTCCCTTGCTGAACCCACAGGAAGCTTATACACGCAGTGGATTAGCAATATGGAGTATTAGCAAGGACATTGAAAAACTAAACGTTACAGCGGGCTATTTTTACGATCAGTTTGCCAGTGGAATGGTATTTAGAGCTTATGAAGACAGGAACCTGGGTCTTGATTTTGGCATACAAGGAGTAAGGCTGCGTTGGCGGCCTACCGAAAACACAACCATTAAAGCATTTACCGGTTTGCAAAAATACCGGTTCGATCTTAGGCCGGAAGTGCTTAAAGGATTTAATGCCGAGCATCACCTTGACCTTGCCGATGATTTTAGCATGGAGCCAGGTGTAAGCCTCGTTAACCGAACAATAGATAATACCACTATGAATGTGATAGCATCATCTATTAACAACTATGCTATAGAAAACCGGTTCCTTCCAAAATACAATGTGTTTGTATATAATGTTTATAATACACTCCGGTATAAAAATATTTCGTGGTATGCCGAAGTTGCAAAGAAAACAGGTGAAGCCATTGTGAACCCAAACACCAACCGCATGGAGTTGCATACGGGCAAAGTTTATTTAACAAGTTTGTCTTATTCAACAAAAGGCTTGGGTATAAATGTACAGTACAGATATATCGATAAGTTTTCATTACGCACTTCGCCGCTCGAGAATCAGAATCTGGGCATGGTGGCATATTTACCCAGTATTACACGGCAAAATGTATATCGTTTACTGGCCAGATATAATGCAGTTACACAAGAATACGGCGAAAATGGCTTGCAATTTGAACTGAGCATTAAGCCTAAGTTTTTAAAGAAGTACCAAACCCAGCTAAACTTTAACACCTCGCTTTCAACAGGAAAAGGAGGTTTTAAAGGAAACACCATCAATCCATTTAATAACGCAGCAGATTCTACGCGTTACTTCAGGGAGTTTTATTTTGAACTACAACATAGGTTCAACAAAAAATTTAAATTGCTTATTGGGTACCAGAACATTAATTATAACCAGCAATTGTTTGAAGCCAAAGCCAATGTGCCTTATGTAATTGCCAATACTATTTTTGGCGAAGCTACCTATAAGCTATCTGCAAGAAAATCACTTAGAATAGAATCGCAATATTTAAAAACACAGCAGGATCTTGGAAGCTTTGCGAATGGTTTGCTTGAATACAATTTTGCGCCGCTATCAATAAGCGTTGGAGATATGGTAAATGTATCGCCGGGATACAGAAACCAGCCTGCTGCGGGTTCATCATTTAAACTGGTTCATTACTGGAATATTTTTTGCGCATATTCTCACAACAATACACGCATAACCGGCGGGTATATAAGGCAGGTAGAGGGCGTTAATTGTACGGGTGGTGTGTGCAGAGTTGAACCTGCCTTTAGCGGAGTAAGATTAACTTTAACAACTAATTTCTAATATTATGAAATTCATACAACATTTTTATTTGCTTGCCATAGGTATGTGTATAACTCTTCAATCCTGCAAAGAAACACCGCCATATATAAACTTTGTTAAGGCCAATGTGGCTTCAGATACCAGTTATGTTGCACTTCCTGCACCAACCCCTGAAATAAAAAATGTGTTGATAGAAGAATTTACAGGGGTACAATGCCCAAATTGCCCGGCCGCACAACTAGAGGCCAGAACAATTGCAGATAATAACCCGGGACGCATAAACTTAATAACAGTTCATCCTTTAGGAAAGTTAGATCCGTTAACCCGCCCTTTTGATCCGGCAAAAGGAGATGATTACAAAAGCAAATATGATTTTAGAACACTTGCAGGTGCACAGATTTTTGAAATGGTGGGTATTTCAAATTCTTTACCGATTGGAAATATTAACAGAAAATTATTTACTACCGAAACATCTTCCAATATAGATTATCAAAAATGGTCTGCTAAGGTACTTGAAGAGTTAAACATAAGCACTCCTGTAAATATAAGTGTTTCGGCAAATAACTCAGGAGATTCAATCAATATTGAATTAACATTAAAGTATACGGAAGCAGTAACAGATTCTCATTACATAACCCTTGCTGTTGTAGAGAGTGAAATTACAGATGTGCAGGAAGGAAGAGACATGAATAATAAAACAATTTTTGATGAGAAATACGTTCACAAACATGTTTTACGTGCTATAGTTACTGATTATTTCGGCGATCTGTTAAAAGCTAAACTCGAACCCGGAAGGATTTTCAATAAAAAATATACTTACCTGAGGGATATTTCGTGGGTAAAAACTAATTTAGAGGTGGTGGCTTTTATTCATTTAAATACCGTAAAAAAGAATGTAATTCATTCAAAAGAAACGCATGTTAAATAATCCGTTTTTATCGTAAGCCCGCACTATTATAACCAGTAAAACACTTCTCCTTAATAAGTGTAAAATATATATTTAGTAATCATTTATTTAGTAAACTGATGCGTACTGTAATAATCGCTTTTTCTCACATAATCCTGTTGGTATTGTTAACGTCATGTAATAACCAAAACAACAGCAAATACCTACAAACCATTGCCGCCCATCGCATGCAGTTAAATGAAATTTTTTTCGACCCGGCACAATCGCCGCTCGACAGCAATGCATTTACTCATTTTAAAGGCATTAAATTTTTTCCGGTTGATGAAGATTATAACGTTACCGCTATCATTGAACCAATTAATAATGCACCGGTTTTTGAACTACCGCATTCACACAATGCAACAAAACCTTATAAGCATTACGGCAGAATAAAATTTGAACTTAAGGGGCGCAGTTACACGTTAATAATTTTAGAAGCAGCGAATAAGAAAGTGGGTTACGAAAATTATTTACTGGTTCCGTTTCTTGATGAAACCAATGGCGCAAATACTTATGGTGGCGGCAGGTATATTGATATTTTAAAGCCTGTGGGCAACACGTTAGAGTTAGACTTTAACCTTGCTTATAGTCCTTACTGCGCTTACAACAGCAGCTTTACCTGCCCTGTTCCACCAAAAGAAAATTTGCTTCCTGTAAAAATAGAAGCGGGGATGAAACACGATGCCGCGATGTTTGATAATTAATGATAAAAACTATAACTTAAACGCACATCAAATACATAAGCTCTTTGTAAGCTTGCATTCAGGTTCAATCCTATTCTTATTTGTTTATTAAGTTTGTAGGATATACCCCAACGGTGATATATACGCATGAGCTCGGGGTTATCTTTAAAAATATAATAGCCAAGCTGCTGACTAAAAATACAACGGTTTAACAAAAACTCATGCCCTAGCATAATCCCTGATAATATACTGCTGTTGTTTTTTAATGATTCAGTTTTACTGTGATCAAAATTGTAGCGGGTGCTTTGATCGTTTAATATCTCGGCACTTGCCGTCCAGGCATGCAGGAGGCCCGACCGGTATGAAGCCAGAACGCCTGCACCATATACCCAAAACCGTTCCAGCTTGGCAATAGAAGTAGATTTGTTCGACCCAAAAACAATAGCATCATAACGCCAGTGTTCAGAATAAAAATACATTTTACCGCAAGGTTTTTCTGTAGTAAGAAAAGTATAATCAAGCCCTACACTAACATTCGGATAATTAACACCATAGTTTGGATTTTTTGTATTGCCATTTGAAAAGTGACTATAGGTAGCAGCTGCAAACACCTTAATATTTTTGTGTACTTTAACATAAGCAGATAAGCCCAGGGCAAGATATCCGTTTATGTGCGTGCTGTAAACAATATTAAGTGAATCAATGGTGGCAGCGTTGTATGGATTAGTTTCATAACTAATGCCACCGGCCGCCCGGATGCGTATGGAGAAAGCACGACGGTTAATTAAAAATGGCTCCATAAAATAGGCTGCATTAAATGCATTTCCCAACACCTGGTTGCTAAAATGTACGAATTGTAAACTATAGCCGCTGTTATATTTTTTATGGGCATAATTAAATGCAGTTTCATCAAAACGAACACGGTTCAGATCTATTTGAAAACCTATACCCGTTGTGCCTTTTAAATAAGAAAAAGCTTTATCATGAACCAATAAAAAAGCGTTTATATTTTGAGCACTTACCGACCAAGCCACTTTTTTTATATCCTGCGTTCTGGCAGAAAAAGCTAAAAAAAGCAGGCAAAATAACAAGGCAGTATTCCGCATTTATTTTCGAGCACTTTGGATCAGCCAATAAACAGGCACACCCGCCAGTACAATAGCCAGCCCGGGATAGCTGTAATTGGGTTTATAAATAAGCAGGCTTACACAAATAATTCCTGCCAGCAAAATATAAGCCATGGGAATAAGCGGGTATGCAAAAACTTTATACGGACGTTTAAGTGCAGGCTGTTTTTTTCTGAGTACGATTACAGCAGCTACCGTTAATATATAAAACAACAAAACAGCAAAAACCACATAGTCTAATAAATCGCCATACGACCCACTAAGCGTAAGCAGGCTTGCCCAAACCGCCTGCATAACCAATGCCTGTTGCGGTGCCTGACTGTTATTTAACACAGCAGCCTGTTTTAAAAAGTAACCATCTTTGGCCATTGCGTAATAAACACGTGCACCACTTAAAGTTAAACCATTTAAACAACCAAAGGTAGATACCATAATTAGTATAGCCATTAGAACTGAACCAACATTGCCAAATACAGTTTGCATTAACAAAGTGCCTACCCTGTCTGATTCTGCGGTTTGAATGGCCGCAAAAGGCAGTGCTTTTACATAAACAATATTGCAAAGCAAATACAAAAAAGTAACAGCACCAGTGCCAATCAATAAAGAACGTGGCAATGTTTTTTCAGGTGCATCAATTTCACTTGCAGTAAAGGTAATGTTGTTCCAGGCATCACTCGAAAACAAGGAGCCGACCATAGCTGCAGCAAACATGCCAATGCCTACTTGCCCTATGTTTAATTTACCGGCATCAAAATGCCATTGTACTTGTGGCGATTTTATAATAAAATAAAAGCCGGCTATGCAAACAAACAAAAGGGCTGCTATTTTACTAATTGTAAAAATGTTCTGAATTATAGCACCTTTCTTTACTTCTCTAAAATTGCTTAAGGTTAATAACCAGATAACAGCGATACCTAATACCTGCACAGTACTTATATGAAATGCACCTATGTTGAATATAAAATTATGTTCGGAAATTGCAGGAAACAAAACACCTGTAAATTTTGCGAATGCCACGCCAACAGCAGCAATGGTGCCTGTTTGAATTACGGCAAACAAGGTCCAGCCATATAAAAAGCCAAACAATTTTCCGTATGCCTCTTTTAAATAAATATATTGGCCACCAGCTTTGGGCATGGCCGCACCAAGTTCGGCGTAACTGAGGGCAGCCAGTAAAGTTAGCACACCGGTAAGCACCCAGGCCAATAATAAATTTTCAACACTCATCAAATCGCGGCCCATACCGGCCGATACAATAAAAATGCCTGAACCTATCATACTGCCCATTACAAGCATGGTGCTATCTATCAGGTTTAATTTTTTTTGAGCCATTAATAAATGTTGATGTATTAAAAAACAATAATAAGAATTTTATGATTGTAAATAGAATGAATGATATTGGCAGATAATGCCCAGTTGCTATAAAACCTGAAATTATTTAAACGATTACTTTTATTAGAACAATAATTTGAACCAATTTGCCATTAAATTTTTGTTGGGCCAATATAACTGCCTTCAGAAATTTGCGTTGCATAGATACTCCAGTCCTCATTAGGTTCAATTAAAATACCCTTTACCTCTACAGCTTGGCCACACATAATGTCGCGTATTTTATCGCCTATAAAGTACGACTGTAACGGATCTATATTGTGTTTGCTCAAAGCTTTTTCAACCAACAATGAACCCGGTTTCCGGCACAAGCAATTGCCTTTTACGGGGTGATGCGCACAAAAATATATATCAGTAAAAAAAACCCCGGCTTTTAATAATTCATCGCTCATATATTGGTGCATTTTTGCCAGTGTTTCTTCTGTATATAACTGTTTTGCCAGTCCGCCCTGGTTAGTAATAACAATTAAAAGATAACCTGCCCGATGCAAATCTACTAATCCTTTTGCCACATGTGGCAAAATTTTAAAGTCTTCAAAACGCATAATATAATCGCCAACCTCTTCATTTAACACACCATCTCTATCTAAAAATACCGCTTTATTTTTCATAATTATTTGAACCTATTACACCCGCATTGAAAAGAAATAATAATGATTTTATTTTGCAACCTTATCTTTACGCCGTTCCTGCAAAAATATATTTCCATTCTGAAATCTATCCATTTACAGGATATTTATTCGCATAAAATTGACTATTTGGCGATCAAAAGCTATTATTGAAAGATCTTGTCGAAGAAAATCGTCATCATACCAACCTATAATGAACTCGAAAATATTGAAGATATTATTCGTGCGGTCTTTTCTTTGCACCAGACTTTCGATATTTTGGTGGTAGACGATAACTCGCCGGACGGCACGGCAAAAATTGTAAAACACTTACAGGAACGGGAGTTTGCATTAAACCTGCATATGCTGGAACGCCAAGAAAAAAACGGGCTGGGCACCGCTTATATTGAAGGATTTAAATGGTGCTTAAACAAAGGTTATTCGTATATTTTTGAAATGGATGCCGATTTTTCTCATAACCCCAACGATCTGCCCAAATTGTTTGAAGCCCTTGCCGAAGGTGCTGATGTAGCTATTGGCTCTCGTTATAAAACAGGTGTGAATGTAGTTAACTGGCCTATGAGCCGCGTGATGATGAGTTATTTTGCATCGTCGTATGTTCGCTACATTACTGGTATGAATATACATGATACCACTGCAGGCTTTGTAGGTTACCACCAGCGGGTACTTGAACACATTAAACTTGATGATATAAAATTCAGAGGTTATGCATTTCAGATAGAGATGAAATTTACTGCCTGGAAACATGGTTTTAAAATAGAAGAAGTGCCCATCATATTTACCGACAGAACAAAGGGGGAATCAAAAATAAGTAAAGGCATTATACAAGAGGCTGTGCTGGGCGTGGTAAGTATGAAATTTAAAAGCTATTTCCGCAAATACCTGCCATGCCTTAAGTTGCGGGTTTAAATTCCAATATCTGAAAAACTTTTCATACACTCCCCATTCCGCCATGTACTACAAAATGTAAAGGTTTCGCCATCCAATGGGGCATAGCTATGAACATCAAAGAAAATGATGTTACAACAATGTGTATTGTTTATGAATACATTTACTAAACATTAAATTTTTTAAAATACTCCTTCATAACAATTGGAATTAGGGAGCTTGTAAAATAAATTCTATTGTGTAACTAAAGTAGCAAAGCTTAAAAAACTAATAACCGAACTTTGTACCACCAAATAACATATAAATGGAAATCAAACAATTTGAAGATAAAAATTTAGCGCAATTCTCTTATGCCATTTTAAGCAATGGTGAAGTTGCCTTGATTGACCCTTCAAGAAATCCACAAGCCTATTACGATTTTGCAAAACAACACAACGCAAAAATTACAACAATAATTGAAACCCATTCACATGCAGATTTTGCAAGCAGTCATTTAGAAATTCATAACACAACCAATGCAACAATTTATGTAAGTAAACTTTTAGGTGCTGAATATGAACATCAAACTTTTGATGATGGTGATGCAATTGTTTTAGGAAAGCTTACATTGAATGCAATAAATACCCCCGGACATTCGCCTGATAGTATTAGCATTCTAGTAATTGATGAAAATGGGAAAAAACAATCAGTTTTTACAGGCGACACTTTATTTATTGGTGATTGTGGCAGACCAGACTTAAGAGAACAGGCAGGGGCAATTACAGCTACAAGAGTTACGTTAGCAAAACAAATGTATCATTCGCTTCGCAACAAGCTAATTACTTTGCCCAATGATGTGCTTGTGTATCCTGGGCACGGAGCAGGAAGTTTATGTGGAAAAGCCTTAAGTGAACAAAATACCAGCACTATTGGTGCCGAAAAAATAAGTAACTGGAGTTTGCAAAATATGAGTGAAGCGGATTTTGTAAAAGAATTATTGGCAGACCAACCATTCATTCCAAAATACTTTTCTTTTGATGTGGCGCTTAATAAAAAAGGTGCTGATGGATATGCAAAAAACATTGCGAAAGTAGAAAAACGAGAAAGTGTTACTTGCGAAGATTTTGCTAATTTATTAAATCCGGATATATTAATTATTGATACAAGACCACAGGAGCAATTTAAAAAAGCATATTTAAAAAACGCCATCAACCTGATGAATGATATAAAATTTGAAACATGGCTGGGGAGTATTGTAAACCCCGATGAACTATTTTACCTAATAGCTGAAAATAAAACCGTATTAGATAAATTAATTGAACGCACTGCCAAAATTGGTTATGAAAAACAAATTGCTTTGGCCTTTGTAATGGAATATGGAAATACAATAATGAAACTGATTGACGAAGATGATTTTAAAACAAACCGGGAGGCTTACACTATCATTGATATTCGCAATTATTCGGAAGTGAGGGGAAATATGATTTTTGCAAACGCCATTCACATTCCCTTACACGAATTAAGAGAACGCATTAATGAAATTCCATTGCATAAACCAATTGTAGTGCATTGTGCAGGAGGTTACAGAAGTGCGGCCGGTAGTAGCATTATCAAATCAATTATAAACGGCAATGTACAAGTATATGATTTAGGCGAAGCCGTAAAAAAATTTCAAAAATGAATTTTATCCTAAAACATAAACTCATCATTGGCATGGTTGCAGGTGCAATTGGTGGTTATCTCTATTATTATTTTATAGGTTGTGCAAGTGGTAATTGTGCCATCACCTCAAAACCATTAAACAGTACTTTATATGGTTTAATAATGGGCGGTTTATTATGCTCCTCTTTTAAAACAGAAAAATCTAAGACAAAATAAAAATGAATACTGAAAAAATCATTAAAGAAAAACAAGGCACTATTGTAGACGTGCGCACCAGAGAAGAATATACAGGCGGGAGTGCCGAAGGTTCAATTAATATTCCTTTACAGGAAATTTCACAACGAATGGAGGAACTGAATAAATTTAAGCAACCAATAATACTATGCTGTGCATCGGGTGTAAGAAGCGAACAAGCTACCCGGCTACTAATACAAAATGGGATTGAATGTTGCAATGGCGGTTCATGGTTAGATGTAAATTTTTTTCAAAGCCAATCATTATAAACATATGCTAAACGTAATTAAACAGTTTTTGGGTTTTGGCAGTAAAGTGGACTATGCAAAATTAGTAAATGATGGTGCTATTATTTTAGATGTTCGCAGCAAAAGTGAATATGCTGGAGGCCATATAAATGGGTCAATAAATATTTCTGTAAATACATTGGTTAATAATTTGAATATGCTTAAAGACAAAACCAACCCAATTATTACTTGTTGTGCAAGTGGCATTAGAAGTGCATCAGCAAAAAGTATTTTAAAATCAAATGGCTACATAAATGTTCACAATGGTGGCGGATGGATTAGTTTACAAAACAAAATCTGAGAACATGAAAACCCATTATAATAATGTTAAAGTAAACTGAAAATCGGGAACGCAAAGGAGAAAATCATCTGAGCTAAACTGTGATGCAAACATTTGCATTGAAGTTACAACGCCACCTGAAACGATCTCAATTTTAATCCTCTTTATGATTTCCCATCGCTCATCTCTCATCGCTCATCTCTCATCTCCCATCGCTCATCTCCCATCTCTCATCTCTCATCTCTCATCTCTCATCGCCCATCTCCCATCGCTCATTCCTCAACTCCCCATTATCTTTCTCTATTTTTGGTTATATTCGCCGCATGAGTTTTCCTATTATAGCCCCTTCTATTTTGTCTGCCGATTTTGCTAACCTGGGCCAGGCTGTTGAAATGATTAACAACAGTGCTGCCGACTGGTTTCATGTGGATGTAATGGATGGCGTATTTGTGCCCAATATTTCCTTTGGTTTCCCAGTAATAGCAGCAGTGCATAAACTTGCCAAAAAGCCCTTGGATGTGCACCTGATGATAGTACAACCCGAACGCTATATCAAAGAATTTAAAGAAGCGGGCGCTGCCATACTTTCAATACATTATGAGGCCTGTACACACTTACACAGAACCATTGATGCAATTAAAGAAAACGGAATGAAAGCCGGTGTAGCCATTAATCCGCATACCTCCATTCATTTGTTAAAAGAAGTGATTGCCGATATTGACATGGTTTGTATGATGAGCGTAAATCCCGGTTTTGGAGGGCAAAAATTCATCAAACATACCTATCAGAAATGTGCTGAACTTAAGGAAATGATCCTTAAAGCTCATTCATCCTGCTTAATAGAAATTGATGGCGGGGTTAATGATACTACCGGGCCGCTTTTGTTAAATGCAGGTGCAGATATACTGGTGGCCGGCAATTATGTGTTTGGTTCAGCCAACCCAATAAATACAATAAACACACTTAAACAAATGGGATCTAATACTACAAGCCTATCTTAACCGTTACCCTTGCGTTGAATTTTAAATTTAAAACTTTTATAAAGCTACCCAGTAAAACGGCACAGGTGTTGTACTTATTTGTATTGTTTTTTGGTTTGAACACAACCTTGTTGTTTGCACAAAAAAATGCTGTAGTATATGGTACCGTTGTAGACTCTACCGGAAAACCTATTGACGGAGTAAATATACAAGTATTAAAAAAAACAATAACCGGATTAACCAATGAGAATGGGTATTATTCTCTGAATGTCCCCCCCGATTCGGCCTTCCAGCTTGTATTTTCCTATGTTGGCGGCCTCTCCCGTATTGTAAATGTAAGGGCATTAACAGCCGGCGAAAAAATGAGACAGGAAGTAAAAATGAGTTTTGGGATTGAACTGGGTGCTTATGTATTTATTGAAGAACGCAACCGCGATAAAACTATTTTTACAATTAATCCCCGTCATGCGGGAGCCATCCCAAATATAAGCGGTAGTTTTGAGCAGATTCTTAAAACATTGCCCGGAGTATCATCTAATAATGAACTCAGCTCTCAATACAATGTAAGGGGAGGAAATTATGATGAAAATTTAATTTACGTAAATGATGTAGAAATTTATCGCCCTTTTCTGCCCCGCAGCGGACAACAGGAAGGACTTAGTTTTATTCATACCGAATTGGTTCAGAATGTAAAATTTAGCGCAGGTGGTTTTGAGGCAAGATATGGAGATAAGATGAGCAGCGTACTCGACATCACTTACAAAAACCCTAAAACTTTTGCAGCTTCTGCCAACGTGAGTTTATTAGGAGTGCAAACGCATACCGAAGGTGCCAGCAAAGACCTTCGTTTTACTTACCTGATTGGTGCGCGTTACTGGAGCAACAAATATGTATTAAGTACGCTTGATGTAAAAGGTGATTATCAACCTAGTTTTTATGATGTACAAACCCTGCTTACCTGGCATTTAAAAGAAAACTTAAGTCTTAGTTTTTTAGGCAGCTATGCCCAAAACAAATATTATTTTATACCGCAAGACCGCGAAACCACATTTGGAACAGTGAACAGAGCTTATCAGTTAAAAATTTATTTTGACGGTGCCGACCTGATGCATTACCAAACAGGAACGGGAGCAGCTACACTTAATTACCAACCCAATCACCGTACACAATTAAAACTTATAACTTCCAGTTTTTATTCAAATGAAAACGAAATATTTACGGTGGAGGGCGCCTATCGTTTAAGTGATATTGAGACGGATCTGGGATCTGATAATTTTGCCCGTGCACGTAATTTAAGGGGCATAGGTTACTTTATTAATAATGCCCGCAACATTATAGTAGCTAATGTAAATAACATAGGTCACAGGGGTTATCACAACAGTGGCAGAAGTAATATGCAATGGGGGGCATTTTTTCAGACAGAAAATATCTCAGATAAATTGCATGAATGGTATTATGAAGATTCAGCCGGTTTCTCCAGACCGCCGTTAGACACCAATGGTAATTTTAACCTGAACAGTTACCTAAATACCGGACTTACTTTAAGCAGTTACAGAACCAATGGCTATATACAGAACTCTCAAACTTTTAACAAAGATTATAACACAAAATTAACATACGGAATAAGAACCAATTACTGGAGTTATAATAATGAAAATGTAATTAGCCCGCGGGTACAATTGGGGTTTGAACCAAATAGAAAATATAACAGGCACCTGAAAGACAGTCTTTATCCCGGTAAAAAACCGCGCAAAGACTGGCTTATAAAAGCCGCATACGGATGGTATTATCAACCCCCGTTTTACCGGGAGTTAAGAGATTTTGATGGCCGGCTGAACCCACACATAAAAGCACAAAGAGCCATACATTATGTAATAGGTGGCGATCTTAATTTTACAGCCTGGAACCGGCCTTTTAAATTTACTACCGAACTGTATTATAAGCAACTTGATAACCTGATTCCTTATGAAATAGAAAATGTGCGCATAAGATATTTTGCCAATAATAACAGTAAGGGTTACGCTACAGGAATAGACCTAAGAGTGAACGGATATTTTGTAAAAGGCGTGGAAAGCTGGGCTAGTTTAAGTGTAATGAAAACAGAAGAAAAAATTACAGATGCCAAAGACATGGCTGGCAACCCAATTACGCCACATTATATACCAAGACCAACCGATCAACGGGTAACTTTTGCCATTTTTTTTCAGGATTATCTACCACGAAATCCTAAAGTTCGCATGAGTTTAAATCTGATTTATGGCAGCGGCCTGCCTTTTGGCGTACCCGACCGAAACAGGTATAACGACCTCAATAGAATACCAAGTTACCGCCGTGTTGACTTAGGTATTAACAGGGTTCTGGTTTCTGAAGAGACAAAAGAAAGAGACAATTTCTGGAAACGCCATATTAAAAGCGCCTGGATAGGCCTGGAAGTGTTTAACCTGCTTGGTGTAAATAATACCATCAGTTACATCTGGATTCAGGATGTAGAAGGGAACAGATATGCGGTACCTAATTACTTAACAAACCGCCGCGTAAATTTAAAATTAATGGCCAGATTTTAGCATTTTTGAGAAGAAAATTCCTACCCTGTTTTATAAGAAATTAACATCGGTTTAACTTTTGCTGCGCTATAAAAAGCGATAAAAAACTTAAGTATTCACTTAATTTATGTTAATGAAATGTATGAAATTACTAAGGGCAAACCGCGCTAATGCTACAAAATACAGGCACTTAAAACATAAAAAAGATACAATAATTTTATAAAAAATAATTGCTTGTTAACACATCATTATCAGTAATTTTATGCCAGCATTTACGCCTTACTTTTCTCTGATTAATATGCGATGAAAAATAACAAAACTTTGTCTGTAAAATTCAATATATTCATTCGGTTCAATATGCATTTTCTATTGCTTGTAATTGTAACCTTACCAGGCACCTTAAAAGCACAGTTTAAAGATAGTTGTAATGTGTTTTTTGGCCCTGCCAATTTTACAATTGGTATGGACCAACAAGATAAAATAATGAAATTTATTTATGGCTTTGACACGGTAGTAATTAAAAAAATATCGCTTTCCGGTTTCTGCGATGATATAGGTTCTTGCCCTGCCAATGATTCTTTATCTACAAAGCGGGTTAAAAATGTGAAGGATTTTTTAATAACCACCCATATTAAAGATTCCCTTATTACGCAATGGCATGGAATAGGAGAAGTTGATTTAAGACCGCCTACTTATATGACAGATGCCGAACAACGGGCTTTTAACAGAAGAGTAGAAATAATGGTTAACTATGCTCTAAAAGAAAAACCTAAACCAATAGTTGTTGATATGTTATCAGATAAAACCGCAATAGGTGATATTATAACATTAGAAAACATTTTATTCGCTAATAACAGGCACCGGTTACTTGCAGAATCAAATGCCGGTTTAGACAGCCTTACTTCAATTTTGTTAAGGAGTAAAGAATTTAAAATTCTTATACTTGGGCATGTATGTTGTACTACTTTTGGAAAGGATGCAGTGGATACAGACACCGGCAAAAAAAACTTATCGGAGGCAAGGGCAAAAACAGTATTTGATTATCTGATAAGAAAAGGTGTTGACCCGGCCCGCTTGGCTTATAAGGGACTAAAAGGTGATTACCCAACGGGCAAAGGTGAGAAAATGGATAGAAGGGTGGAGATTCAGATTACTGCTATTAAAAAATAATGTTCTCTATCGCTTAAACATTTCCCTGAAAGATGTCATGAATGATACCGGCGAAAAAGCAGATGATAATTTAATCCCATTCCCCTCACATTCACATTGCACTATTACATCGTAACACCTAAAGGGGAACAGATTTACTAAATTAACAGTTGATGTATATGTTACCCGGAGGCCCCACACCGAATCATTAACTGGTTTATACAATACATGATAAGAGGTGGCAATAGGTGGCCCTGACCATGTGAGTATGGCAGTTGAAGAAGTAGGTTCAGACACCATTAATAATTGAGGTTGGTAACAAGGAGATTGCGCATAACTACCTGAACCAAATATTAAACTAACTGATAGCATAAAAAAAAATTAAGATTCATGCCTTTGTTGTTTTAATAAAGGTAATACATGCAAATAAATATTTACCTGTTTTTTTATGGTAGTTGAACACAATTGGCAAATAGGAATTGGCTTCTGTAAAAACTTAAAACGCCTTAAGGGCTAAACTAAGATACCTGGGATATGCAACAGGCAAACGTAAGTTAAAAATACCCTACGCATTAAGCGGGTTAGAAACAATGCTATTTGTGGTTATATTTGCTTAAATAAATTTTTTATGATGAACCTTAAGGGAAAAACAGCATTGATAACAGGAGCTTCGCGGGGCATAGGAAAAGGAATTGCACTAACGCTTGCAAAGGCCGGTGCCAATATTGCTTTTACATATGTTAGTTCTGTAGAAAAAGCTGCTGCCTTTGAAGCCGAATTAACCGCAACAGGCATTAAAGCAAAGGGCTATCAAAGTAATGCCGCTCAATTTACAGCAGTTGAAAAACTAGTTGAAGATGTTGTTAAAGAATTTGGCACCATAGATATACTGGTAAATAATGCCGGCATTACCAGAGATAACCTGATGCTAAGAATGAATGAACAACAGTGGGATGAAGTTATGGATACCAATTTAAAATCGGCTTTTGCGCTAACCAAAGCTGTTATGCGAACTATGATGAAAGCAAAGTCCGGATCTATTATTAATATCACTTCTGTAGTGGGCATAACAGGAAATGCCGGGCAGGCAAACTATGCGGCCTCCAAGGCAGGTATGATTGGCTTAACAAAATCTGTAGCCAAAGAATTAGGTTCACGCAATATTCGCTGCAATGCAATTGCACCCGGCTTTATTGAAACAGAAATGACAGAAACACTTGGCGATGATATACGCGCTGAATGGGTGAAAAACATACCCCTGAAACGCATTGGCCGCCCGGAAGATGTTGCCAATTGTGTTTTGTTTTTGGCCAGCGACGCCTCTGCCTATATCAGCGGACAAACAATTAATGTTTGTGGTGGAATGGTAATGTAAAAATTACTTAAATATTTAGTGTGCACAACCCAAACCCTTTATTTTTATTTGAATGAGTTTTAGTGTTAATTATCCTTGGCTATTGATACTGCTCAGTTTTATTATAGCAGCAGGTGGCAGCTATTTTCTGTATCGTAATAATCCTCTTAAGCTTACTGCTGTTTATGCAAACTATGCTTTGCATTTACTTAGGTTTTTAACACTTTTCTTTATCCTCTTTTTGTTATTAGGTCCGCTCTTAAAATTTATTAGTCAGAAAACAGAAAAGCCCATTGTAGTAATGGCACTCGATAACAGCCAGTCTATTATTAATAACAAAGATTCTGCTTATTATAAAGGTGAATTTATTAAAGAACTTGATAAACTAAAAGAAAAGATTGGAGAAAAATATGATTTAAAGATTCTAACCTTCGGATCAACCCAAACCAATAATGGCAACCTTACCTATACCGAAAAACTCAGTAATATTTCTGATGCTTTACTTGCCATCCAAAACAATTATTATAACCTTAATTTATCGGCAGTAATATTAGCAAGCGATGGTATTTATAACCAGGGCAACAATCCTTTATATACAGCAAGTAACCTTAAAAGTGCCATCTATACCATAGCACTTGGCGATACCTTACAACGCAGAGATTTGTTAATAAAATTTGTACGCTATAATCAACTTGTATATGCAGGTAATGCCTTCGATATTCAGGTAGAGCTGAAAGCATTTTATTGTAACAATGAAGAGGTTCTGTTAAGTGTAAACGAAAATGGAAAGTCGCTCATAACACAGCATATTAACATCAGCAATAATTCTTATTTTGCAAGTATTCCGGTAACACTTGCTGCTGCGCAAGAAGGGCTGCATGTATATACCATACGGGTTCAAAAATTAAAAAATGAAATGAACTATATTAATAATGATTACCAGATTCAGGTAAATGTTATTAAAACCAAACAAAAAATTGTATTGCTTGCCCAATCTGCTCATCCGGACATTGCAGCTATCAGAAAAAGTTTGGAAGCCAACCCTAACTACGAAGTAAAATTTGCCTTGTTTGAAAATTATAAAAATGAATGGATGGATGATGCCGGATTATTCATTCTTCACCAATTACCCGGGTTAAGAGAAGAGGGTTTTAACCTGATAGCGCAACTTGCAAAAAAAAATATGCCTTGTTTATTTATTGTAGGCAGGCAAAGTGGTTTGAACCAATTAGCACAATTAAGTGCCCTTCAGATTACAGGTTCTGTAGAGAATTTTAACGAGGCGCAGGGTTGGCCTCTTGCCAGCTTTAATTTATTTCAATTAGAGGAGGATCAACTTAACTTGTTAAGCAAATTTGCGCCCTTAATTACTCCGTATGGAAAC
Organism: Bacteroidia bacterium; assembly: GCA_014376805.1. GTDB lineage: Bacteria > Bacteroidota > Bacteroidia > UKL13-3 > UKL13-3 > B1. The sequence goes on along the minus strand of JACMQU010000170.1, from coordinate 10,146 downwards.
TATAAAATTCCTACAGATGCTGCTGTTTTGTTGAACCAGCAGATTGGTTATGTTAAAACAAATAACCCCTTGTTGTTTTTTACACAAAGCAAAGGAGTGCACCAGGCATACTTATGCGGAGAAGGTTACTGGCGCTGGTATTTACAAGATTTTATGCTTAACGGTAATCATACTTTTACAGAAACCTTATTAAGTAAAACCATACAATTAGTAGCCGGTAAAGATGATAAAAGTAAGTTTAGAGTGAGCCCTGCCAAAAAAGTATTCGATGAAAACGAACCGATACAAATAGAAGCGGAACTTTATAATGATGCATATGAATTAGTGAATGAGCCTGACGTTAGTATCACACTTAAAAATGAAGAAGAAAAAACGTACAGTTATACCTTCAGCAAAACTACTAAAGCTTATCAGTTAGAAACAGGAACCTTACCTCCAGGCACCTATCAATATAATGCACAAGTTAACGGAATAAACAAATATCAAAAGAAGACAGGCAGGTTTTCTGTAAGTGCACTTCAAACGGAGTTATTGCAAACCAAAGCAGATCATCAGTTATTATTTAACCTGGCCTCTAAAAACGGAGGTAAATTATTTTATCCCAATAACATGCAAAATGTTTTTGATGAATTAACTAAAAATGAAAATATAAAACCTGTTATTTATGAACAGAAAGAAATAAAAGAATTAATGCATCAAAAATGGCTCTTTGGGTTGATCGTTTTGTTTATGACGGTTGAATGGTTCATAAGAAAATGGAATGGATTTATTTAGAAGCAATTGCTTCTAACATGCTAAAGATCTTCGCAAGTCTTACTTTTTCAAGTTGTAAATTTTAACTTCTAAAAAAGGGTTTCAAATGATTTCACTTTTAACCTAAAAACCCATACGGATTTTACATTATACGCCCATTTAATTCCGCAAAATCCTCCACTATATTCTCCAGTTTATTAATACGCATCCGCCAGGAGTTTGAAGCAGCAACCTGCATGCGTTGTGCTAACCTTTCCTGTGGATTTTCAAGCAATGCCTGCTTTAGGCAATCTATAAACCGGTTGTGGGTATTTGCCAGATAAATTACCTCCTTAAAGCCCGCTATATCTTTACTAAAATCACTTGATACGCATGGAATTCCGGCGGCCAGGTATTCATTAATCTTTAGGGGATAGATGCCCGCCGTTAATGAATTACTTTTATAAGGAATAATAGCTACTTTAGAATATTTTAAATAGGCGGGTAATTGTTCAATTGGTCTTGAACCTATAAAATGTAAATTAGGAATCTCCGTTAACTTGTGTCTTTCAATATCTTCCTGCACATAGGTTCCCACAAAAAGTATTTCATAATCAGTGAAGGCTGCTGTAATTTTTTTCACTAGTTCATGGTCCAGTCTCAAATCGCTGTAATGTCCGGTATAAATAATTACAGGTTTTGTAAAGCGTGTAAATTCATCGGGTTTTACCAAGGGCTTATTGAGGGCATTTTCAAACAGTTCATAATCGGCGGCATTTGCTAATAAATGCACCTTACGATGGCTCGTCTGTTCGTGCCTTTCACATAACTTTGTTGAAGTGCCAATGGCAATATCACAGTTTTGCATGGCAGCATTTTCTGCAAGTATTCCATGCCTTGCAATATAAGGCTCCTCACTTATTTCATCAAGAGACTGGTATATACTTGCCAGCGGATATGGTTGAATTTGTTTAGGTATAAAAGGACATATAACAGGATGAAAAGAATTAAAATAAACATAGTTTTTTACCTGGTAATCTTTAATAATTTTTTTAATAGCCCTGTGCATTACATACTGGTTGTATTGGTTTAGCCAGTTATATAATTTACCTTGGGGTAAAAAATTTACCGGTAACGATAAAAGTGGTGTTACCTGCACAAAATCACCTTGCTCAACTGCTATAGTTTTATAGGTATCCTTTCCTAAAAAAAGTGCATTCAGCCGTTTTTTAAATTTAGGAGTATGCCATTCTTTCCTAATATCTTTAAGACTAAACGGCCGGTCTATATAAAATACGCGATTTGTTTTAGCCCATTCCTTGGCCCACGCAACAGATACAGAAGAGAGCGGATAATCTGAGCGGGTAAGGCCAAACATAAAAACATCATATAGAGGCAACATAGGTATATATTATTTTTCAGGAATATTATTGGTGAAAATGGTATTCATCTGTTCAATTCGTCTTTTCCAGGTATTCTGCGAAGCCGTATCTAATCTCTTTTTTTTAAGCCCATCATTGTCACTATCTATAGCAATTTGTATATTATCTATAAATGCATCATAAGAATCAGAAATGTAAATAATATCAGAGAAATCATCAAGGTCTTCACTAAAATGTGTAGTAACTACGGGTTTGCCCATTGCCAGATATTCATTCAGCTTTAGTGGATAAACGCTTTTATTTAACTCATTACACAAGTAAGGAATAATGGTTACACTGGCTGTAAACATATAACCGGGCATTGATTCATACCTGCGGTTTCCTAAAATAATAAGATTACTTATTTGCTCCAGTTTATAATTTAAGAGGTCTTCTTCTTCATAGGTTCCCACTACTACAATTAAAAAATGAATGTACGTTTCACAAACAAGTTTTAGTAATTGATAGTCGATGCGAATAGCACTTAAATAACCACAGAACATAATTATTTTTGTTTCGCCAATATTAATTAGGTCATAAGGCATGCGGGTAGAATTTATTCTTGCAGAATGGTAAAAATCATAATCAACTGCATTAGGAATATAATGAACATTTGATTTTTTTGAGATAAGTTTGTTAAATTGAAACTTCGAACTTACTAATATAAAGTCTGTTTGATCTACTGCCTTCTCTTCTGCAATTGCGCCATGCCTAGCCAGATAAGCCGACAAACTTATATTATTGGTAATGTAATATGCATTTGCCAAAGGTTTAGGATTTACATTGTTTAGAACAGGCAATATTACCGGGTTAAAATAATTTATATAAACATAGTTTTTTATTTTAAAAGTTCGCATCATTCTGCGAATACAGGCATTTACAATCCATTGATTAAAACAGTTAAAAAAATTGAACAGATGACCCTTTGGTAAAAAATTTACAGGCAGGCATAGACCCGGAGTAGCAACAATAAAAGTAGAATAACCGGTATCTACTTTTAAAAAAGGTTTATTCCTAAACAGGATTGAATTGAGTCTTTTCTTTAATTCAAAACTCTCATAATCCTGAAAAATATCTTTAATTGAAAAGGGTCTGTCTACAAAAAACACCCGGTGGTTGCGACTAAACTCCTTTGCTATAGCCATGCATGTTCCAGACATTGGGTGATCCCAACGCGATAATGAAAAAATAATTATATCGTAATCCTTATGTATCATTGGCTACGCATTCCAATAGTAAAACAATGCCGGCAACGAGCCTCATAGGTGTCTTTTTCTCCTAACATAATTAAAGTGTCATTTACTACTTTCCTGTACGAATGTGTAGCCAGGTCTCCGCAAATTACACAAATTGCATGTACTTTGGTAACATATTCGGCAACTGCCATTAACTGAGGCATCACTCCAAAAGGCTTTCCCAGATAATCCATATCCAAACCCACAACTATAACCCTTCTTCCCTGCCCGGCCAATACTTCACAAACATAAATTAACTGGTCATCAAAGAACTGTGCTTCATCAATTCCAATTACGTCGGCATCATTTGTCATCAATAAAATATTTAATGCGTTTGTAACCGGCGTAGAAGGAATGGCATTTTCATTATGGGAGATTACATTCACTTCATCATAACGTGTATCAACTGCAGGTTTAAAGATTTCAACTTTCTGATTAGCTATTCTGGCACGCTTTACCCTTCTGATTAACTCTTCTGTTTTGCCGGAAAACATACAACCACAAACTACTTCTATCCACCCCTTACGCTGTTGCTTGTAATAACGAGGTTCTATAAACATTTCTTCCAAAATAAGTGTGCTTTTAAGTATGCTAATTCGCCATCTAATATCTAATTTTGTTAATTAATCCTTACTAAGAATCCTAAAATTTGCAAGAATAATACTGAAACCCATGAACTCCTTACAATTAGTTAGCAAAATAAAATCAAAAGCTGAAGATATCAACTTAAATATCCATGAAATTTTAGCGCTTACAGCAGGATTAAACAACATTCAAAAGGAATTATTGAAAAAACAATGTGTTGATCTGTATGAATTATTGTTAAAACTTAAAACAGAATCGGATCAAACAGAAGATAAACCTAATACCAGATCTGCGCCTTTGGCAGATACCCTAAAACCTGCTGTTTCTGCAATTACGGCTTCACCCTTAGAAGAAACGATAAGTAATGGGGCAACTGCACCAGTATTAGTAACTGATAATTTTAAAGAGGTTATGAGTTGGGCTGATCGCCATGAAGAAACGCTGGATTCTATAGAGCAAAAGGTAGAATTAATTGAACCCGAAAAAACGGAAATAAATGTGAATTCATACAATTATACTAAGCCGGTTGTTGAGCCAATCTTAATGGTTGATACCAAGCCCACTGTTGAACTTAAAAAAGAAATAATTGATACTCCAATTGAAATAAACCTGGAGAAGGCTATTGAAAATAAACGGATTCAATATACTGTAATGCCTGCTATAGAGGAACCAAAACCTGTTCCGCTAAATTCAAACTTTGCAGAAAAAGAAATCAGTTATAATGAAAGGATTGCCCAAAAAACTCAAAACAATCCTATTCCACTTGCCGAAAAAACAGTTGAGGCCAGAATTGAAAATCTAAAAACAGCTATTAATCTGAATAAGAAAATAGCATTGGTGAACGACCTGTTTAAAGAGAATGTTGTGGAATATGCAAAGGCAATAGATAAATTAAATAATGCCGGTGGACTTACTGAAGCTCTTCTGATTTTTAATCAGCTAAAACACACTTATCATTGGAATAACTCAAATGAACTGGTTCAGGAATTAGAGAAATTACTAAAGCGTCGCCACGATTAAAACTTAAAGCTATCTTATAATTACACCGCCGGGCGCAATGTATTAAGGTACTTCTTTGAACCAATAAAAAAACAAGAAATATATTAAAAAAATCACCCTTAAACACTTCATGCTACTGCCCAATTTAAACAAAATCTGGTTCAACAACTTTAATGAATGCTAAAATCTGAAAGTCGGATGAGGCTGATTTTAGTGTTCAGGCATTAATAATGCAAGGTTTAAAAGCCGAAGTTTTTATCTAAACGTTTTCTGCACCTTGCAGAAATTTCAATTATACCTGATAAAATAAAAAGGCCCTTTGCAGAACAACATTGATTGCTGTACTACAAAGGGCCCTTTAGTTAAATTAGCCTGATTAGTTTCTGATTAACGTGATAGTTCCTCTTACAATCTGCTCCTGATTGGTTCTTAGGCGATACTTAAAGATGAAATAATAAGTTCCATCCGGATTTTCTGCACCATTGTTCTGGGTATGTCCATTCCACATCTTTTTAGAATCTGTACTTTCAAAAACTTCACCTCCCCAGCGATTCCATATCTTAAGGTCATATAATTCCTCTCCTTTAATCTTAATCTCAAATTCATCATTAACTCCATTTCCATCAGGGGTAAATACGTTTGGAATGTTGATTTCTGTTTGAAAGTTATTTATTACTGTTTTACACACCGAGTCGTTACAGTTTTGTAAAAGACTGGTTGTAGCAACAATACAAACTTTAAATTCTCCGATATCATTTTTCAGGTCGAGCAATCCATAGTTAAAATATTGTGAGGCATTATTTGGCACCACAAGCTCGGTGCGCAGGCCTCCATCAGGGTTATAAATTCTCCAGATATAACCTGAACCATTTATACTGTCACTCAAATTTGTAATAAAGAATTTTGGGAGTCCTAAACTATCTATTTTCAGATCAGCTTTTGCTCTACGCGCAATAACTTTAACAGTATCTTTAGACTCACACTCAGGCGAGCCCAATTTAAATCTGGTAGAGTGCAGTACAAGGCTATAAACACCCGCCTGATTAAACACATATTGGAAGAATGTATCAGCAGGGAAATTTGTTTTATACAATGTATCAATAATGGCTGTATCTGAGTTGTAAGTATATAGCCTGAACTTGGTAATTGTATCCCGGTTAGACAGGTTTAATACTTTAAATATCTCCCCTACGCAAACTTCTTTTTTAGTAACTGCTACTTTAACACGATAAGGATTTTTAACATAAATCTTAATAGCATTCTCAAATCCATCTACAGTATCCGGCAGCATAATTCCTTTGCATAAATTCCCCGGAAACTTATCATAACCTGTTGCTCTAATTGTGTAAACTCCCTCCTCATCATATACTACAGTAACGGTATCCGGATTATTATAAGCAGCTATATTATAACGGAAATCCGGGCGGCCAAATTCAAAGTATGTTGCACCTGTTGATGATATTCCACCTGAATCATTTGGATAGCTTAAAATTCTTAGTTTATAAGGAGCACAACCAATAGTATCACCCAATAGCTTTATCCGTGGGCGTGGACCTGCTATATATATATCTTTTCTAAAGGTATCAACACATCCCTGATCTGTAAGAATAGTTTCCTGCAATCTGTACCAACCATTCTTCCTGTAAGGGTATAAAGGATTTTTCACTGTTGATCTCCAGTCATTAGGGCCATATCCGATATCTCCAAACCACCATTTTATATTTTTAACCTGATCGCAGGATGTACCTGTTCTTAGGTAGCAATCATCTTTTACATATGACGAATCATTAAAATTAGTAGGATCACTACAAGTGAAAATTTTCTTACTGGTGAAATGTGCATGCGGTTCAACCACATCTACAAACATGAAGCATGTATCCCAATAACCAACTGTATCTCTTGTTATCATAGATACTTTAAACCTGCCGGGTAAATTAAACTTATGCGTAGGGTTACTGCCTGCATGATCTATCAAACCATCAGATTCAAAATCCCAATAAATACGAGCATAAAATGCCGTATCAATTTTACCTTTCTTGGTAGGATTTGCAAATGTTTTAATGGTATCTACCGGATAATTTCTCATATCTAACCGATGCATAAATACATCTACTGTCTCTGTTACACCCGGAGGTAATGGCCTGGATGGATTAACTGCACCATTAGAATTTGGAGTCCAGTAAATAATAGAATCTGTAAACTCTCCGCTTTCCCCAACACATAATATATTATCATTCCCCTTTATGGTAAAAGTATCAATTACACCAATTATAATATACCTGGTCGTTTTAAAATAACAGGTATCATAGGTATATATCGAATGTTCAATAGGCTGACCTTCAATATTTCCAATTCTACCAAGTCCACCGGGATATTCTGTTTCCCAGCTCGATTTTCGGAATTGATGTCTGATCGGATGCACGAAAAAACCCGAATCTATTCTGATAGGATTCTGCGTTATACTTTGAGGGGGTAGCTGATGCGTTAAATCATTGCATTGCCAGATGGTTTCTGCTATAATGGTATCAAACACATTTATACCAATAGGGTAAGGCCTGTAAGATCTTACCTGTATAAGATCACCTGGGGGTACATCGGTATTATATTCATGTCTGATCCGGTCTATCGGAAAAGTGTTTTTAAGAAAAAAGGTACTGTCATTCGGATTGGATGGCTTCAGGTGAACAAATGTGTCCCCAACATTTGTGTAAAACGAATCAATGGTGATATATCCATCGCGCCAATCCCAATAGTCGGCCATTATAAAATCCTGGCGCTTAATTTGTGTTTCAAATTCAAGTATATCTCCCTTACCAAATAAGCGACTCCAGGGTTCAAAATAAGTACCACTTGTTTTGGTGGTATCATACGTATAATCCTGACTTGGCAATACACTTGGGCTTCCGGTAATAGTGGCACTGTTATAAGTACTGTATCCACCCACCTTACGGTATGTAAAACTTGCATTTAACACTACAAAATGCCAGAAATTATGGTACCATACGGTATCAGAGATACAGCCGGGCAAGCTACTTCCCGGAAATGCATGGCCATTGCCTATAATTATACCAATAGTTACATACCCATTAGAAGCGTACGGTCTGGTATCAAAAGCCCAGTTTCCTTGCGGCTGATAATGAACCACATCTATACTAGCGTCGGTAGCATTTAGCCATTTTGTAGGACCTCCAAAGTCAACGCCTTTATTAAAGGGCGGGAAAGTTTTACCTCCAAGAGTTACATTTGTTCCAGTCATAGGAGATATTGCATTCCAGTCTACAAAACCATCTAATGCACAAGGTGTAAGATCATGTCTGTCTAAAATTGAATCAAAATTTACCAGCAGATAAGTACGGTCTTTAGAAGGAGGATATAAACCGGGAGCCCCGTTAATCGGATCAAAATGTAAAGTAGGATTAGCCCCGGTTTCTCTATTAAGTCCAGGACAAATTCTCCCTTCATAGCCTAAACCGTAAGCATCTGCTTCTACTAAGGGAAGCTCTACTGTTGCTGTTGAGCCGCAATCAAAGTAATCTACAAAAAATTCATCATCCTTTATCAAAACATATTTCTGACTTGTGCTTGGGTCAGTATAAACTTTATAAGCCTTATAGTTATAAATCAGTGTATCATTTACAATGGATGGTGGGATACTGTTTGCAGAATACTCACTGCTCGTGTGTATAACAGGGAATCCGGGGGTAGTATCTGTTTTTTGCACAATAGTAATCTTCCCTGCAATCATATTTATCCGGGTATACGTTTTATAAGGATCGTCCGATTGGTTGTTAAAACTATCTCTCATGGTTAAACTAACAGTATACTTATCAGTTACACCACGTTTAAAAGCATATTGATATAAGGTTTTACTACTATTACCGGGTAATAAGTAACTACCCCTGTAACGGCGTGTACTTTTATCAGGAAGTGGAGACAAAAGAGGTGTAACAAAACTTCCAGAATCTATGATAGTTCCCTGCCCAATAGTTGCACGGTTATAACCTTTACCAATGGCGAAAGGATCTGGAATTGGGTTGGCTAAAGTAATAGTTGAATTAGGCAATTTATCTGCGGGCCAGATTCTTGTAAAGGTATCTAAACGGGAAGTTGTGGGGCCTGCAGAATATATGGGTATGTTCCAGGTGGCAGAATCAGACGGATGTACCAGTTTTCTTCCTGATGGGTAAGTACCCGGACCATTAGGCCAGGTAACTTTAGAGATATCTTTAGTCCATCCGTTTGCTGAAGTATCAAAAGGAGGAAAATCATGCCCGTATTTAAACCAAATAAAAATCTGATTCCAATTAACATAACTATGTATAGGAAGTGTATCATGTGAATACTTACAATTTACACGTCCGGGATAAACAACCCCGCCTGTAATATAACGGCCCGTAGTTTTTGCTAATAAGTCTGTTCCATTTATATATGGTTTTGGACCACCCACAGAAAATGAGGTACATTTAGGTGCATAATCATCTGCAAAATCCCATTTAATATAAAGATTATTTGATTGATATACATTGGTTGCATTGGTAAACTCAACCGGAAAATCTGGCCCACACTGAGATTTGAGAAACGGATTTATAACTACCGGTGGTTTAGCATTTGGATCTTCTACCTGAACCATAGGGCCCATAATATTTATGCCGTAACCCCGCAGATTTGAACGAAATTTCTGATAATTCAGTTTTGAAATATCCTTTTTAAACCACTTATAATAATCTGTTATACTATCAAATGGTGCCTGATTCACCCGCTTAAATGCTGCTGGGTTAAATGGAGGTGAACCTAAACTAATATTAGGAAAAGATCCCGGTGCACCTACAAGGATTTTAAAAGTATTGGAAGAGGCCGCATTTACAATATAATTATAGGATAAATTGAGTCCATTAACCGAACCCGCATTTGTAAACCTGATTAAATCCCCATTTGCTAATCCATGTCCGGGCGATGTAAATACATTTAACACGGGGTCTGCTGCTGTAACCCCAATATCTGGTCCTATGGTATTAAAAATATACATATTTTGAGCAATAGGATCCAAAGCTTTAAACTGGTAACCTCTGATTGTGTTTATAAGAAGTGGCCCCGGATTGGACGGATCACCAACTGGTCTGGGCACATATTGTGTATCACTCATTCGGGCCGTATCAATACGCGACCAGAAATCT
>JACMQU010000169.1 GCA_014376805.1 Bacteroidia bacterium | reverse complement strand
TGCGCATCCTTTGTATTGCTTTGTTTGGCAGCACCCATCGTAAACACTCCACCAGGTATAGATACCATTCCTTTAGAAGCCCCGGGTGATGCGGCACAAGAGAGCGCTATTGCTGAAACAGGTGTGTGCGGTAAATCTGCAGCCAGCGCTTCTGTAGTATGCAGGTTAATATTATTACAGCCTGGTAGTGCTACAAAAGAAATAATTGATAAAACAACCGGAAGAAACAATCCTGGCACTGGTGTTAAAAGAAAAGATTTTTTATTGATAAGGCTAATAGCCTTCATGCAGTTAGTTAATTTCATACTACTTATTTAAAACTATTTTACGGCATAATTTTTAGGACTGCCGGTACCAATTTTATAGCCTGCAAAGCGTATCGGATAAAAATCAATAATGAAACATGACAATTTTTATCGGTTTATAAAAAGTTTAGTAAGAAAATGATATGATCAGCCTCTTTGATATAAATACAATGTATAAACCAATAGCAGTCAAAAGTATGTAATTGATAAAAGGATTTTTTGCCAAATTGGATTTTGTAGAAGTAAGTCTACAAATTTATAAACCGGCTTTTCATCTCCCCTCCACCAACCCAATCTTGCATACTTAAAAATGAGTAGTGAGCTTGGCGATTATGGAACATAACAATATCCCGTATGCGCAAGTAATGTAGTCCCATATAGCATCCTATAAATTAAGCGTCATAGCAGTAAAAGCTCACTGCTTGCAGCATCAGATAAAACAATCTAATTTATACCCATTACACCTGCACCGGTAAGTATAATTTTTACCAGTGGCACCCGCATTTGCTATAAAAATAAAGTACTTGTTTATTATGTAAAAAACTTAGTGCACTAAATGCTGCACCTTAATATCCATTAGCGGTATTATTTTTATAATGTGGTTGCAGGCATGCGCAAGGGCTGCTATGGCTTGTGCGGCATTGTGCAAAACGAACTGAAGAAAACCGTTACTTTGATTGATTAAACATTTGCCGCAATTCAATCATATACTTGTTGGTACTATCCATATTGATCATTCCGCTGCGGGGGCGGTCGAGGTCTACTATAGTTAAAACGGTTATAGAAAGCATAATGGTAAAGCCTGCTAACATTACCCAATCAACTTTTGTATGGTTACCATACCCAAGCAAAAATGCTGAGCAACAACAAAGCACTAATAAAAAATACATGATAGAATCCGGTATGTTTGCCTCACCAGCTTCCCGCCGGGTAGTGGTTATATCTATCATTGCATTAAGTGCGGGAATGAGTTCAGCGCTTTTTGTAGTTATTGGGTCTTTCTTTGCATAATTAGATGCAGTATGCCATATTTCTTTGCTAATACTATCTGCCTCCAAAAAATAGCGTTTTGTTTTTTCCTTATCTATCCCTGCTGCGTAAAAATTAATTCTAGCTACTTCATACGCTTTCAATTTTTCCTTAAGCAAATGCGCTATGCTATCCGGATAAATATCTGTCCTTAAAATAACTGTACTGATATCATTAGCTTCTGCCACAATTAATTTTCTTCTGTCATCATAACGTGAATTTGCCATACCAAATGTAAAAGCCAGCAACAGTCCCAGCAAGCCAAGGAGTGTTCCACTGATAGCGCCGAGTTCCTTATTAACGTAGTCTGGGTTCTGCTTTATTAACCTTAAACACAACCAATGCCCAAACAGGTAAAATGCAATAATCAGTAAACACATTGTTACTTCCAGCAAAACTGCCGGCAAATCTTTGAACAGTGATAAAGCCATCATTACTGAATCTTTTAGTTGGTTGATATTACAAATATATACTGTAGCTGAGGAACTATTTAAAACTAGTTATTAAGCCTTTTTATTTATGCCCTGTCAACAATACAATATAAGGAGAAAGGTATAGAAAGTTGATAAAAAGTGCGGTTAGGATAATCAAAAAAAATTAGAAAAAACTGCAGTGATAGGATTAATGGTAAAATAAATTGCCAGATCAGGCTTATTGGTTCTTTTTCAAAAGCTAAGTTTATACAATGTGCACAAATCTATCAGCGATTTAAAACTAGTTGAATTTGTTTTTTCGTAGATCCTTTTCTTTAAGGTGGAAACGGAATTCATTTTAAGGTTAAGTGTTGTAGAAATCATTTTTGTACCTAATCCGTTTAACATATAATGCAATACCTGGAGCTCTCTTGAAGTAAGGCTTTTAAAAGGGTTTATAGTAGAAACAACCTGCATATTGTCGTTGATAACCTTAGTATTATTTAAAAAATCTGTAAGGCTTTTTATTACAATTGGGTTATCGGAAGTTTTGGACAAATACCAGGTAATATTCATTTTCCTAAAAGTTTCATTATGAATTTCAAATGGCTGCATTGAAAACATCATAATTTTAAGAGCGGGATACAGGCGCTTTATATTGTGCAAAATTTCCAGTGAATTTCCATCAGCAAATATGATGTCAAGTATCAAATGCGTATAACTGTTCTTATGCAACTGCGCCATTACTTTGGAGCAGCTGTCTGCTTCTCCAATTACATAATCGCCTATTTCCATTTGTATGAGCAGCGAAACACCGCTCCGGATCATACCATGATCATCTCCAATTAATATCCTGGGTTTTATTAGCTGCATCATTAGAAAAAATTTAAAGTACCTATATTTGTTGAAACAGGTACCAGAGTTTATTCTACAAATTGTAAATAACAGGTTGATATGCAGGCACAGCACTTATTCAATGGGAAGTGAAACTGATACTTTGGTGCCATTATATTTTATACTTTTAACAAACAACGCCCCCCCCATAATTTTCAAAAGGTCTTTAATGATCATATAACCAAGCCCTGTACCCTTCT
>JACMQU010000168.1 GCA_014376805.1 Bacteroidia bacterium | reverse complement strand
TGGCAAAACCAACACTAAAGATGCTTGTAAAGACTTTAAAATTGCAGCTAATTTGGGCTTCGGTGGTGCTTGGGATTATCTTAAAAAATATTGCGAATAAGCAGATGGAAAGCCTCATAACGTATGATCCTAAGCACTTAGTAAAATTACTTTGTTTTAGGCCCGACAGTGAAGAAATGGCAGTTCTACTTTTGTTAAGGCAATCAAATTTAAATATGTAACTTGCACGCGCGGTTTAACACCAACATAAAAGCCCTGTTGAAAGTGTTGTGAGAAGAGGTGTTAACATAAATATTACCATTATGCGTGTACATGTTCCTAAAAAAAAGTTTTTCGAAATGCGTCTAATTATGTTCCTCATTTTGATATCTGGTGCTTGCTCAACTTCAACCCAGCAATCAAAATTGCAAAATGATATTGAACAGCTTGATAGAGAAATTATGACATACCATGATCAGGCAATGCCTAAAATGGGAAAGATTTTATCACTCCGGAAACAAATTAATCAACAAATTGATACCTGTGAAGATGAAATGATGAAATATACTTTGCAACAACTTTCTTATCAGTTAACAAAAGCAGATCTGGATATGATGAAGTGGATGCATGAATACCGCACACCCGGCATACATGATAGTTCCATACATTACCTTGCAAAGCAACGAGAACAGATAAAAATGGTGCGGGATCAGATCTTTTCGGGCATTGAAAAGGCAGAAATTGTTATTAAAAAGTAAACTCTAAAAAAAGGTATTAATATCTAAACAAAAATGATCTGGTATAAAATTAATGGCTCAATAAAAATGTGCGTAAAAAAATATATAATACTCCTTTTAACAATAGCTTTATTAAGCTGTAATGATGATAGAAAATTGCCTGTTTTAGGTGATCGTTTTGCGGAAGAAAAATTAGTGAATGGCAGAATTGTTACAGATACTGTTTATGCACATTTGCCTCCGTTTGCTTTTTTAAATCAGGATAGCAATATGATTACCAACGAAAATTTAAAAGGTAAAATTTTCGTTGCCGATTTTTTCTTTACTACTTGTCCTTCTATATGCCCTGTTATGAAAAAGGAGATGGTGAGGGTATTCGAAAAGTTTAAAGGGAATAAAAGCGTAATGCTGCTCTCACACACAATAGATCCGGATCATGATACCCTTGCCCTGTTAAAAGATTATGCGATGCGCTTAGGTTCAGATGGCACACAATGGATGTTTTTAACAGGTGCCAGAGAGCGTATTTATGAAATGGCAGAGAAAGGTTATTATGCAACAGCATTGCCTGATTCAACAGAACCTGGAGGTTTTGTGCATAGTGGAGGTTTTATTTTACTTGATAAACAACAACGTATCCGGGGTATCTATGATGGAACTAAAAGCACTGAGGTAGATCAGTTGATGGTGGATATGGATCTTTTGCTAAAAGAAGAATGAAAGTAAAAATTAGCTTTACTATATTTTGTTTCATGTTAGTTGTTGTATCATGTTCTGATGCGCAACTTGGTTCACTGGAGCAACTGGCAAAAGGTGCTTCTTTATATCATACTAATTGTTCCAATTGTCATCAGAAAGATGGATCTGGTCTTGAAGGGTTGATTCCACCCTTAGCTGCTACAGATTATTTACCTGCAAATAAAAACGATTTGCCCTGTATCATTCAAAATGGATTATCGGGCGATATAATTGTTAATGGTAAAAAGTATAAATTAGCGATGCCTGCAAACAAAAGTTTATCTAACAAGGATATAGCAAATATTACCGCATATATCTACAAAAAATTTTTGAAAGAGGATGAGTTTTTTTCAGATACAGCTATGAGTATAAAATTGAAAAACTGTGTGAAAAAATTGAGTTGAGGACTGTTTTGTTATTTAGTTAAGGTTTAAATAACATGGTTTTTTTGCTTTGTGCATTTGTTTATCTTTCGCATTCCCTTTTGTGATTTAACAATTTAACCCTAAGTTTGCCCACCAAAAAAAAATATTATGATCATTGGTGTTCCAAAAGAAATTAAAAATAATGAAAACCGCGTAGGCTTAACACCTGCGGGTATTTCAGCACTTGCTAAAGCAGGTCATCAGTTATTTGTGCAGTCAACGGCAGGTATTGGCAGTGGTTTTAGCGATGAAGAGTACAAAGATGCCGGAGCAAATATTCTTAACAGCATTGAAGAGGTTTACGCCAAAGCTGATATGATTATTAAAGTAAAAGAGCCTATCGCTATTGAGTATCCTTTAATAAAAGAAAACCAATTACTCTTTACTTACTTTCACTTTGCCAGTTATGAGCCGTTAACTATGGCTATGATTGAACGCAAAGCTATTTGTCTGGCTTATGAAACAGTGGAGAAGAAAGACCGTTCATTGCCTTTATTAGTGCCAATGAGCGAAGTTGCTGGTAGAATGAGTATTCAGGAAGGGGCTAAATACCTGGAGAAGCCGATGGGGGGCCGGGGGATTTTATTAGGAGGTGTTCCCGGTGTAAAACCTGCGCAGGTATTAGTTTTAGGCGGAGGTATTGTTGGTACACAGGCCGCAAAAATGGCTGCCGGTATGGCCGCAGATGTTACCATTATGGATATTTCTATTCCGCGTTTAAGAGAGCTGGATGATATTTTACCCGCAAATGTGAAAACTATTTTTTCTAATGAATATAATATAAGAGAAGCAATTAAAACGGCTGATCTGATTATAGGTGCTGTTCTGATACCGGGTGCTAAAGCACCTCACCTCATTACACGTGATATGCTGAAAATGATGAAGCCAGGTACTGTTTTAGTAGATGTGGCAGTTGATCAGGGTGGATGTATCGAAACCTGTAAGCCTACAACGCATGAAAATCCTACCTATGAAATTGATGGTATTATACATTATTGTGTAGCCAATATGCCGGGTGCCGTGCCTTACACATCAACACTTGCCCTTACCAATGCAACATTGCCTTACGCTTTACAATTAGCAAATAAAGGTTGGAAAAAAGCCTGCTCAGATAATGAAGAATTGCGTTTGGGTTTAAATATTGTAGCGGGTAAAGTTGTTTATAAAGGTGTTTCTGAAGCATTTAATTTACCTTACGAAGAAGTTAATTCCGTTTTAGCTTAATACATATTTGTTCGTTTAAAAATGCCATAAACTGCAAGGTTTGTGGCATTTTTTTTAGCATATTTGAAATTATTTTAATATCTCAAATGAAAAAAATATTAACCCTTATAATCTTTATTCTTACCATCATATCAGGTAAGGCTCAAACTATAGAAACAGCAGAAGAATTAAATATCCGATCGAAGGAATTTCTTATTGTAAGTGATTTTAAAAATGCAGTTCCTCTTTTTAAAATGGCCGCTCTGGCAGGGAGTCCGGAAGCTCAATATAACTATGGCGTTTGTTTTCAACAAGGTATTATTGTTGAAAAAAATGATAAAAAAGCATTCGATTGGTTTGTAAAATCTTCCGAAGGTGGTTATAAAGATGCTCAGTTTCAACTTGCCCTAAACTATGCTATGGGTGGCACTATTGTTAAAGATGATAAAAAAGCTTTTTACTGGTGGCTAAAATGTGCCAGGCAGATTGATCCCGAATGCATGTATAATGTAATAAGTTGTTATAAAGAGGGTATTGGAACCAACAAAAGAATAGATAGCATGGTTTGGTGGGCTGTTAAATTAGCCTCTCTCGATGCTCCGCCAGATCTTAAAGCAATCAATGTTCAGATTGCTACTACACGCCTTAATCTGGCCAGGATGTATTATGCAGGAGATAATGTTCCTAAAGATGCAGTAAAGAGTTACCTGTGGTTATTAATTTATAATGAAAAGAAAAATGATTTTCCGGTTGCTGCTCAGAAAAAAAATATAGACCTGATTAGAGTTCTTGAAAAGAATTTAACGGATACGGAAAAGAAAATGGCCAAAACGGAGGCGGAAAAAATACTTAAAAGAAGGTTAGTAAATATTCAACAATTATACAAACAGCAAAATTAACATAGCAATTATTTAAACCATTTTCCGCTTGGTTCAAGCCGGCATAAAACATATACCTTACACACTACATGAAATATTTATTTCTGATTATTTTAAACACTTTTTTGAACCAAAGTATTTGCAAAGCACAGGTTTTGTTTGATGCCAAAGTGAAGAGTATTGAAATTATTGATTTACTAAAAAAGCAAAAGTTTAACGATGTTTATTCAGCCATGGATTCAGTGATGAACAGACTTTTAAATGCAGAACAACTGGAAGGTATCTGGGATGGGTTGCTAATGCAGTTTGATACTTTATATGAGATAAGTGAACCTGTAATAAATATAGTAAGTGATACACTTACCGCAACAGTTACTACTCTTAGGTTCAAAAATATGAAACTCGGACTTAAATTAGCCTTTAACCAAACAGGTAAAATAAGTGGTTTGTATGTAGTGCCGGTAGCTTATCCGTACCAACCTGCCTGGTATGTTAACACCGCTGGTTTTTATGAAATAAAAAAAAATATTCCTGATCCTGAATATCCATCAGAAGGCATATTAACTCTACCAAATGGATCAAAAAAAGTGGCTGTTGTAATTATTGTTGGCGGTTCCGGTCCGGTAGACAAAGACCTTACAGAAGGTCCGAATAAAGTGTATAAAGATATTGCCTGGGGCCTTGCATCTAAAGGTGTTGCTACCTACAGGTTTGATAAACGAACAGTAAACTTTGCCTCACAAATGATTGCAGAAGAAAAGTTAACAGTGAAAGAAGAATACCTGGATGATGTTAAATTAATTGTAGCCATGTTAAGTAAATACAGCAGGATAGATAAGCATCAGATTTTTATTTTAGGCCATAGTGAAGGAGGTTACCTGTTACCATATTTCGCAAAACATGTAAACGGTGTAAGAGGCTATATAAGCATGGCGGGCAATTACAATAAGCTGGCAGTGTTGGTGCCAAATCAAATTAAATATCTGGCCTTACACAGCGATACTGAAAAGGAGAAGAAAGAAATTTTAAAAAATTTACCTCCTGCGGTTTATGCAAGGGATCACCTTACAAAAAACACACCGGATGATTCTTTACCATTTGGATTGAATACTGCTTATCTCTGGCATTTAAATCAAAACGGTCCCGAAGTGCTGCGTAATAAACTTATGAATAAGCCTGTTTTATTTATTCAGGGTGGCAGAGATTACCAGGTGCCGCCATCAGAACTTGATAAATGGAAAATGGCTCTTGCCAAAAACAACAGGGTAACTTATAAAATTTATCCGGCTCTTAATCATTTGTTTCAGGAAGGTAAGGCGCCTTCCATACCTGCAGAATATATAAGGCCGGGTAATGTACCTGAAGAAGTAATTAATGATATAGCAAGTTGGGTTTTACATACTCATGCTTCAGGCAATTATAAATGAAATTATTGTTTTATAAGCAACATCCTTTTATCTCCTGCTGCGCAAGATATTAGGAGATAATACATACCTGCAGTTAATTCACTAATATCAAAATTTTCATTCATTTTAACGTTGTCTTTACTAATAACAATTCTTCCGCTTAAATCAACTATCAGAATCTTTATGGAAGCATTTATTTTATTTTGAATGGTTATAAACTTAACAGCAGGATTAGGATATACCAAGAAGTTTTTGAGTTCGTCAGTTTGATCCAATGAAAGGGTATTAAAAACATTCACCTTTACCCAAATGGTATCATTCGAGCAACTGCCGTCTGTTATATGAAACCGAGCTGAATCGCGTCCTGTGAAATTAAGATTGGGATCAAACATAACAGTGCCGTTAGTAAAGCTAAACTTATTTGCAGGAATATTAAGTAAATATCCGTTGAGCCCAGCCGCATCAAAAATAATAAAAGATTTTGGCAAATTCATTTTTGTGGTATCGCTTATAACTTTTGTGCTCAGTCGTTTTAAGGGGTTTATGTGAATTTGCAAAGTATCCCAAAGCATACAACTGTTAATGGTATTGCTTACAAATATTTTTTTTGATAGGGTGAGGTTGTTAAAAACAATTGTTGCCCCCGCTTTAATTTTTATTCCGGCTTCATTAAACCAGTTAATATTTCCGTTATTAGTAAGGTTTAATAAAAGTGGATTCCCCAAACAAATACTGGTATCATTAACAAGGTTAATTTGTGGCTTTACAAGGTTTACTATAACCAGCAAGCTATCCCTAACATTTTGGTTTAGTTTATTTTTATATTGTAATACATACCAGGTGTTTTGAATGGGTTTGGTCCAGAAACCATTTCCCGCAACTTGCCCAAACCAGTTAAAATTACTGCCAAAAGTTGCATCAGCCTTAATATAAACCGAATCGCCAATGCATATAACAGGTTGAGTCGATTCGAAGTGCAGGTAAGCACTATCACTGGTTTTATCTGCATTGATGCCCCTTACTTTAACAGAGTCTTTTCCAAACCAGAAGATAGAAGGTTTTACAGCGGTAAGCATATTTGTAACCGTATCAATGGAAATTGTTAAATATTTAGGCGCAGTTAGAAGACTAATCCTGTATTCAATAGTATTATAAGCAGAGTCATTTACATAGTTGCCTGAGCCCAAAATATTAAACGGTTTATAAACGTTTGTTTGATGTGTAAAGTTAGGATCAACCCGAATAAACGATTGTTTTCTTAATTGCATCCCGCTCAACTTCATAGTACCGGCAATATTGTTTTTGTTGGCATTAAACTGCATATTAACCCGGGATGCTCTCGGATCGATATAAATAAGCATTGAAACTTCTTTCCATGAACTGGTATTTGAAGCTAGATTATAAAATTTTGAGGAACCTGGTAACTCCGGAAAATTGATGTAAATTCTTATTGAATCTCCTGCCATTCCTTTAGTAAATGCCGAGATCCTGTTCCAGCCTTTTTCCACACCACCCATAATGTTTACCCCAAAATAATTTCCACTTCCCGTTCTTGCAATACTGCGGTTCCGGCTTCTGCTAACTCCATCTGTTGTATCAAAAGTTCCAAAGGGTGCTGACATCCCATCTGGAATGCCATTATTATTGAGGTCGCGGTAAAGTTCAGGTATGGCATTTGTAAATGGATCAGGCACACTGTCAAATAAAATGGATGCCCATTGATTAACTGTTCGTACGGGAATATTGTTATCTCTGCACCAGGCCAACAGGCTGTCTATGCGGCCAAGATAAGCATTCCAACCACCAACAGGATTCACAAAGTGTCCCAATGAAAAACTACTTACATGCCTTGCCGAATTATCTGCAATGGTATTTATCATACCCTGAAAATAACTACTTTCATCAGAGAAATCAGGGTTTTGTAAGGCAAATCTTTTAATTTTAAGGGAATCGGTTTCATTATACATTTTATAAGATGGCGACACATAGGTGGCAGCCGCAGTATAACCGTATTGCAGCCCCATTTTTGCCTTCACTTCTGTTGCGTTAAATTGGGTGAATGAACCTCCGGGCTGCAACCATGTATAGGGTCGGGGAAAACTAGAGGAATCGAACAAGTATAAAGATCTTTCTATTAGTAGATTTTGAGCGGCATCCGTCAATTTTATATCATAGCCTGATAACCTGTGATGTGCTATGCCATACACCGTATCTAATGGAAAAGTTTCCTGCCAATAAGTGCGCAGTGCCATTGTATCTGGATCAAGAGAATTTTTATTTTCGAGGTTATACCAGGCACACAATAATTTTTTACCGGGCAAATAAATATTCGAAGAGTATGCCGGACTATACATGTTTTTAAATTCGCCTGCTGCTCGGCTTATAAGTTTATCTCCAATCAAATCAACAAGTCCTTCACCCGTTACATTGTTAATAAGTATTGAATCAAATTTTAAACAGATGCGGTTTTTGTTTATATGATCAACGGCAGGGTGTTGGAAGAAACCAATAGTATCGGCAAGGTTGTAAACCCATAAATAGCAAGTTGTTCCATAGGGGGTATGATCCATTAACTCATTACCATTTGCTACTGCCTCTTTTAAAGCATTTACGCTTGATGTGTCAAATGTTACGCGCTGAATGTCGATTCCCAGGGAATAATGATAGCCGTATTTTTGAAATACTTTATTAAAGTCGCGCCATTTAGATACAGCCTGCTGATCATCTACCCTAAAGGCCACGCCGCCAACCTTATGGAATGTAGACTGTGCGTTGATTGGATTAAGCCCTGATAATACAAATAAAAGAAATGCGATAAGTGCTGAATGACGATTCATTTTGCTAAAATTTGATACAATTTTAGACACTTCACAGGTAACTTTAATCACAGCTAATGAGCCTGTGTATAGTTAAATGTATTATTTATGTATTAACTTCAATTAGCTGACTGTAGTGGTGTTCAATCGTTTCAAGAACTTCAAGTATGCCCTGATAAGAATCAAGTGTTACCAATTGCATGCGGAAATCTTTAAAGTGATCGAGCCCTTTAAAATACTGGCTGTAATGACGTCGCATTTCAAACAATCCAATTATCTCGCCTTTCCATTGAACCGATCTTTCCAGGTGTGTTTTACAAACAGCGGCTCTTTGCTGAATGGTAGGTGGGGGTAGGTGCTCCCCTGTTTTAAGAAAATGTTTTATTTCATTAAAAATCCATGGATAACCGATTGCTGCACGACCAATCATAATTCCATCCACGCCATATTTGTCTTTATATTCTAGTGCTTTTTCGGGGGTATCTATATCGCCATTTCCAAAAATCGGAATATTTATTCTGCTGTTATTTTTTACTTTCGCAATAAGTGTCCAGTCAGCTTCCCCTTTATACATTTGAGTACGGGTGCGGCCATGCACGGTAAGCGCTTTTATTCCTATATCCTGCAATCTTTCGGCCACCTCTTCAATGTTTTTGGTGTTATCATCCCAGCCTAAACGTGTTTTTACGGTAACTGGTAAATTAGTTGATCTTACCACGGCTTTTGTTAATTTCACCATTTTCGGGATATCTTTTAAGATGCCGGCTCCTGCACCTTTACAAACCACTTTTTTAACAGGGCAGCCATAATTAATATCCACCAGATCGGGGTTAGCTACGTCTACAATCTGGGTTGCAAGTGCCATTGCTTCTTCATCGCCACCAAATATCTGAATTCCAATAGGTCTTTCGTAATCAAATATCTCCAGTTTTTTACGACTTTTTATTGCATCACGGATCAATCCTTCTGAAGAAATAAATTCAGTGTACATCATATCAGCACCGTTTGCTTTGCAAACAGCCCTGAAAGGAGGGTCGCTCACGTCTTCCATCGGAGCTAATAAAAGAGGAAAATCTCCTAATTCAATCTGATCAATTTTTGCCACTCGCCGAACCTTATTATATTGCGGGCACAAAAATAACATAAATGACGCAAACACCCGCTTTATTAAATACGCAATGGGGATTTTTTCTTTCCAGATTACTCATTCTCATCGGTATGGTAATTTTTTTTACTTTTACAGGAGCAGCATTGGGTTATATGGCAGTTAAATTATTTTACAGAGTAGATCCGGGAATAATGAACTTAGCCGGCTTAAATAAAGAAAATCCGGAAATTATTTCTGCACTCAAGTTATTTCAATCCATTGCAGTTTCTGTTATGTTTCTGATGCCGGCATTTTTATTTCCGGCTGCTGCTAAAAGCAAAGTTGGCTCGTTTCTTAAATTAAAAAATCCAACTCCTTATTTTAGCTGGCCTGTTGCTATCTTACTTATGATCATTTGTATCCCATTTGTATCCTGGTTGTATCAGATAAATCAGGGTTTAAAGTTACCGGCCTCCTGGAGCTCGTTTGAGAGCGAAATCAGGCAAATGGAAGATAAGGCAGCAGAACTAACTAAAGTTTTTGTTGAAGCAAGTAGTATAGGTATGTTATTGCTCAACATACTCGTTGTGGCAGTAATTCCGGCAATATGTGAAGAGTTTTTTTTTAGGGGTGTGGTGCAAAACTTTATTAAGTTATGTTTTTATAATGAAATTGTTGCCATCATTTTGGCCGCTTTAATCTTTAGTGGTTTCCATGGTCAGTATTATGGATTTTTACCCCGGTTCTTTCTGGGTATTATTCTTGGCTATATTTATGCTACTTCAGGAAATATCTGGGTATCGGTGTTAGCCCACTTTTTTAACAATGCTTTTGCTGTTACTATAATGTATGTCTCCAAATTTTATCCTACAGTTTCAATTTTTAAGGACGAATATGTATTTCCTTTGCCAATATCTCTTCTAAGTGGTGTAATGGTAATTGGTGTTATTTGGTGGTATAGAAAAATATTCAGAGATTTGGTCTTTACTAAATTATTTAGCAAATCGGCTCTTCCTGAAAATAAAGAAATGGTGCAGGAATAAAAGTTGATTTTTTTTAGATGTTTACATAAGGCAATTTACTATTAAAGCCTCACAGAGGGCGTTTTTTTAATCCGTAATGACATAAAATGAGAGATTGGATCAAAGTGTTTAAAACAGGGAATATAATTGATGCAGAGTTGACAAAAACAATTCTTATCGATCACGGAATTGATGCCGTTATCGTTAATAAAATTGACAGGTCACTCAATTTTGGTGAAGCAACAGTTTTTTGCCCGCCGGCTGATGCTGATTTGGCAGAAATGATTATTAAGCAAAACCAGATTGTACATGAATAATTTTTGGCAACGCTTATTAACCGGCAGTTTGTTTGTTTTAGCAATAATTGTTTGCACCGCATGGAGCGAATGGAGTTTCTTTATATTGCTATTTATAATAAATTTTTTATGCCTGCTTGAATTTTTTGAATTAATGCTGCCTGATAAATCGTGGATTGAAAAATACCTCGGTGTTATTGCCGGCAGTATCATCAACATCATGTTTGTATTTATCATCAGGGGAGATCTTACTTATGGTTGGTTTTATCACCTGATACCCGTTTTTATGTTACTGTTTTTTGTGAAATTATTTGAAAACACCGGACGAGAATTTGATACACTTGCCTACCAGGTGCTGGGCATAATTTATATTTGTTTACCGTTAACCATGTTGGGCGATTTTGGGTATTTTAATGCCATTAATTATGGCTTCTCTTTACCGTTAGGATTTTTTATTCTTCAGTGGAGCAGCGATACCTTTGCTTATGTTGTGGGTAAGCAAATTGGTAAAACAAAATTGTTTGCACGCATCAGTCCGGGTAAAACATGGGAAGGTAGCATTGGCGCTTTACTGTTAACAGTATGTATGGGCTACTTGCTTTCCAGGTTTTGGGATGATGTAAGTAGCGCCGACTGGATGATTATTGCTGCCATTATTGTTGTTTTCGGCACCTTTGGCGACCTCACAGAATCTTTACTTAAACGAAATATGAACATTAAAGACAGCGGCTCTATGCTTCCCGGACATGGAGGTGTATTAGATCGTTTTGACGGTGTGTTTTTTTCAGTGCCCGCAGTATATTTTTATTTGTTATTAAGCAATTAACGAGTGCCTTTAAAAGTTGCTAGTTTGAACCGATATCTTATTCGGATCAAAATAAAAACCTAAGACAAAAGACACCACCTACACCATAATTTTTCACTATTAGATCATCAAGTGTTTCCCCTGATAAATGAAATTCTGAAGGACATGTTCCTGCCGGTGCGCATTACCTGTATTAAATAAACCGGCCCCTCAATTTAAAAGGATAATAAAATCTGCATTTTTAGCCTTACTCCATCCATGTAACAGGTTGTTCCTTTTTTCTCAATTAACCCGTTTTTATTTGCGTATGCTTTAACTGGCGGTGTCTTAATTATTTCTTTTGTACCATTGGCATATTTTATCATAAAACATCAGCTTTTAAAATCATATAAACCAAACCTTGTAAGCTATCTGTTTCTATCAAAGATTATTTCGTTTAAATTCATTTCAATAATTTTAATCTTTAATTCTTTTCCTGTTTTTTTAATAAATTAATCCTGCGCACATAGCTTAGCAAAACAAGTTTTTGAGGAAACGATGATGCTTAATGCAATTATTTTTTTCATAATATTTAGTATATTTATAAAACGTTATTCATTTAACCGGATAAAAACAAAGTTGTTAAGTAAGTCATAACTAAATGGGTTATGCTAAAGATCTTATCATAAAACCTAATATTTTTCAAATCTTCAGTTACGAGTTGTAGAATATGCAAACCCAACCCACAATTAGTATCGGTTCAAAGCCTGCTTGCAATTTTCACCCCCTGTACCTTTTTTCTCATAAAAATTAATTAGGTTTGCCCACCTAATTTTTTAACTTAATTTGCAATCTATGTCAGGCAAAGAAAATGTAATAAAACACAGCTCGGAAAACCCTTTCGAGTCCATGATGTCGAGATTTGACGAAGCAGCACGCATTATCGGTTTAGATGAAAGCGATTACAACGTTTTAAAGGCTCCTCAAAAAGCAGTTATTGTAAACATACCGGTTACCATGGATAATGGTAAAGTAAGGGTATTTGAAGGGTTTAGGGTTGTGCATAATGCTAATCTGGGTCCCTCTAAAGGGGGTATTCGTTACAGCATGGATGTTAACCTGGATGAGGTTAAAGCACTTGCTGCCTGGATGACGTGGAAATGTGCCGTTGTGGGCATTCCATATGGTGGAGCAAAAGGTGGCATCAAATGCGATCCGCGCTCAATGAGTAAAGGAGAATTGGAACGTATGACCCGGGCTTACACCGATTTGATGGTCGATGTTTTTGGTCCGGACAGAGATATTCCGGCACCTGATATGGGTACCGGGCAGCAGGAAATGGCATGGATTATGGATGAGTATTCTAAACTGGTTGGCAGAAGTACACCTGCAGTTGTTACCGGAAAACCACTGGTTCTTGGCGGTTCATTAGGTCGTGTTGAAGCAACCGGTCGTGGTGTTATGGTTTCTACCCGTTCTGCACTTTCAAAATTAGGTATTACCCCGGTAGGTGCTACAACGGCTGTGCAGGGCTTTGGTAATGTGGGTTCAATATCTGCTAAATTGCTTGCCTCACAAGGTATGAAAGTATTGGCCATTTCTGATGTTAGTGGTGCTTATTTTAACGCTGACGGTATTAATGTTGACGAAGCCATTAATTACCGTGATGGTAACAACGGAACATTAGAAGGTTATAAAGGGGGAGCAAAAATTACCAACGAAGAATTACTGGAATTACAGGTTGATGTATTGGTTCCTGCCGCAATGGAAGATCAGATTAATGATGAAAATGCGGATAAAATTAAAGCAAAACTGATTGTAGAAGGGGCTAATGGGCCAACATCGGCAAGTGCAGATACTATACTTAATAAAAAAGGAATAATGGTTGTGCCCGATATTCTTGCAAATGCCGGTGGTGTTACCGTAAGTTACTTCGAGTGGGTTCAAAACAGATTGGGATATTTTTGGACGGAAGAACGCGTTTACCGCCGTGCCGACCGTGTTATGAAAATGGCTTTTGAAGCAGTTTATGCAGCATCTAAAGAACATAAGTGCAGCATGCGTATTGCTGCGTACGTAGTGGCTATTAGCAAAGTGGCAGAAGTGGAAAAATTACGAGGTAAATTTGGCTTATAATTTCGGCTGAACCAACTTATAGCGCAACGTATGTTTCGGAAAATGAGGCAGGCGCTGCGTTTTTGTTTTAATAATAAATAATATGTTACACAAAGAAGGAAAAGCTACTATTTTTATTGCATTGGTGGTGCTGTTTGGTTTAAACGCATTGGCATTTTGGCTGGCACCACAACTAACTTGGTTTCATAATTTACTGTTGTTTGCATCTGTTGTAATGCTGATAATTGTATTGCAGTTTTTTAGAAACCCCGAAGTAAATACACCTTCGCATGAGGATCATGTAATATCTCCGTGCGATGGCAAAGTAGTGGTTATTGAGGAAGTGGAAGAAACAGAATTTTTTAAAGGTAAACGCATCCAGGTTTCTGTTTTTATGAGCCCGTTTAATGTGCACGTAAACCGCAACCCCATTACCGGTATTGTTAAATATTTTAAATATCACCCCGGCTCATATTTGGTTGCCTGGCATCCAAAAAGTTCAACAGAAAACGAACGAACTACTGTTGTAATTGAAAAGTCAAACGGGATACAGGTAATGTTTAGGCAAATTGCCGGCGCTTTGGCCCGTCGTATTGTATGGTATGTAAAAGAAGGGCAGTCTGTACAACAAGGTGGCGAAATGGGCTTTATAAAGTTTGGTTCCAGAGTAGATATTTTTTTACCCATTGGTTCAACAATTAAGGTAGTAAGGGAGCAGGTGGTAAAAGGTGGTAAAACTGTAATTGCCGAAATTGCCTGATAGTACTTTTTGTTCAACTATTTATTATCTTTGTGTATTAAATTAAAAATTACATGAAAAAATTATTAGTATTTGGAGCCTTTTTGGTAATGGGTTATATGAACGTAAGTGCACAAACACCTGCAGTTACAAAACCACAACCCGTAGCTGTAGCTCCTGTTGGCGTTGTTGTTACCGATGTTGTTGCTCCTGAACCGGTTTCTAATGAGAATGCCTCAAAAAAAGCTTGCACATCTAAAATTTCTTGCTCGGAACCAAAAGAGAAATCTTGTGCCGGTCATGAAAAAAAATCTTGCTGCAGCAGCAAAACTAAAACAACTACATCATCAGCAGCAACTGTAGCTCCAAAAAATTAAAAAGGTTTATCTTTTTACTTAAAATGACCCCATGCCTCCTAAGCATGGGGTTTTTGCGCTTTATATTCTAATCCAATGCTATTTAGATGAAGGATAACCATTCAAGGTAATTTGGCTGTTATCTCGTTATTCGAGTTAAGTATTATCTTGTCCTCTAAACAAATTATGCCGGGTTTGTAAAAAATTAATTAACTTCAAATTATTGTGAATATAAAAAATCATTCTTAACTATATGACAATATTAGAAGAATGCTGATTTTTTAGTCAAGTTTATAATTACTAAAAACGATTAATTATTTTTAATGATGTTGATTTAAAACTTCAGGTATCAGCAGTAAAGTCCAATTCTATTCAATTGTTTCATCGATTGTTTTTACGGATTATAATGAGCTTAAGATTAAACAGTCCTAAGCAAATCAAAAATTTCCATTTCGATTTGTAATCCTCTCAAATTGATATACCATTTTTTATTTGAGTTTATAACGCCGACGGATTATGATCTAATTAATATGTTGCATATATGAAATAACTATGGAATTAATTTTTATCGGATTCCCTCGATTATAATGGAATGAGTCGGGAGATTTTTCTTTTACATTGTGTGACGGTATTAAATAATTATAATTCCTTTATATATTTCTCCGATAAACACATGTCTTCTGGATTACGCTTTTTAGCATGTAACTCCATTTTGAAGTCGAGTGAATATTCTGAGAACTTCCCCAATTATACAGAGCGAAGTGGACACCCCTGTTATTTAATATTCAAACAAGGTAGTGACGCATTATTTTACTTCTTCTCCTGTAACTGTTTCTTCATCGGGTTGCTTTCAAAATTTTGACCTCTTCCGTTTGCTTTATTTTTAAACACTTCAAAACGTGTGGGAGCAGGCAATGCCGTTAAGGTATTATTGGTCTCATCTATATCTGCGGTTTCTTTAAATGGATCAAGCATAATACCAGTTACTTCTTTGTCTTTAGCAAATATTTTAGTCACCTTATTTTCGTTTTTACGCCATATATAAGCATTTATATATTCCACTTCTTCTGTGCCATCCTTATAAGTCCATTTTATAATTAACGGCATAACCAGCCCACCTTTATTACTAAAATGTAATTCGTAATAAAACTGGTTTTCAAATTTTTTTAATTCATTCTGTTCCAGGAGAGAAAGGTTCTCATACCTGTTTGTAATAACAGGTTGCAAGTTTTCATTTTCAGGTTTATAATAATAATAAAAATCTCGCAGACTTGTATCATGATCTACCAGAAACGGCATGCCACTTTTCAGGTTCCGCATTCGTGAAACACTTATTAACCCAGATTGCAGCTCTTAAGTCGGAGTTGCCTGACAATTAATGGTTTTCCTTTTTTTGAGTTCCGGATTGTGCCCTACAGATTTTCGTTTTACAAAGGGGTAGAATTTATAATTTAATGCTTTGTAGATTTCCTTTATTGACTCTATAGGCTCTGAGCATCGTTTAATTTGAATCAACTCATCATCTAAATTTTGTGCCGTTGTTGTTACTAATTTTTGAGTGTTTCCTATTCTAACAATTTCCTGCCAACTCTTATTAATCTTTTTTTGTTTGAGCTGATAACGGATTGTATTTAACAACCAAATTCCCAGCAAGCTCAGGTGGAGATGAGCCAATGTTGATTCATCTTTTTTGTGATAGATGGGGCGTAAATCCAGATCTGTTTTTAAAGCTCTGAATGAAGATTCAATTTCTCTTATGGTATTATATACTTTCCATAACGTATGCTCATCTTCCATTTTCAGATTCGTTCTTATAAAATACACGCCCAGATTATCTATTTTATTTTGATATTGAGCTGTGTTTTTTGACCATTCTAATTCTATAACATTGCCATTATCATCTGCCTTTACTTCAAAATTATAGTATCTGCTGACTGAAGGATATTTTTCTTTTGCACGCCCAATACGTTGGTTAATTTTATCCGCTTTTTTTATGCTGTTTTTTTTGCTTATTCCTGCCTTTATTTTATTCAATTGCTCTTCAAAACGATTTTCAAACTGATCTTTCATGGCCGTTTCTTTAGCTTCTTTTCCCGGACTTTTTACTTGTAAATAATAGTCTGTATTACTTATTGAATGCACAGCCTGTACCGTTAATTTTTCATTATTCTTTGTCGTAATTATTTGTGGTGATGTTCCTTCAACAGCAGAGTATTCTTTTATTGTTGAACGACTCACACAAACGTAATCGTAGCCTTGTTCCTGTAAAAGTTTTAAGTTGCTTTCTGTGGCTATGCCAGCATCTATCACAATGATCGCTCTTTGAGCTGTTGAACTTGTTTTTAGCCTCATAGAGCTTATGATCGAGGGCAGGGTGCTGCTATCTGATGTGTTTCCCTCAAAAATATTTGAGTATTTTAAAAAGCCTTCCGGATTAATAACCATTGCTAATACGATTAACCTGGCATCGCTTCGCTTTTCTTTACTCCTGCCAAATTTAGCTAATTTACTATTGCGTTTCTTCCCTTCAAAATATGTATTTGTTAAGTCGTATAGTACAATCTTATCTTCAATATCAAACAGCTCGTTTGTTTGTTTTGAAAGATGCTGTTCCAATTTGTCTTTTACTCCATATAGAGCCAATGCATTATCATAGAGTTTATCCTTTGTGATCTTTTCAATGGGGTAATTAGTGATTTCACAAATGGCAGAATTTTCCTTTATCCAACTCGTTGTTTTTAATTCTGATGCTGGATAAACTGCTCTTGAAATAATTTGGGTCAGGCATAGTTGTATTTTTGTCTCATCCCAATTCAGACTACGAAAAAAATCTGCTAATTTTAATTGTTCCAACGCTTGATAGATCATCCATTCTGCGCCTATTTCTCTTACTTCCTTATGCTTTATTGTATCGGCATCAACCAGTCGCTTCTGCTTTTCTATTATCGCCTCGGGTAAATCAATTCTCTTCTCCGAAATAATTTTCGACCAAAAGGATTCAACATGCTTTGTCACTTCCCGATCGGAGCTTTCAAAAAAATCAGATTTCCCTTCTGCGCAATTGCTTAATTGTTTTTGGATTTTATTGCGCTGCTCAGGTGTTAAATAATCAATGCAGCCAACATTTAAAATAGTACGATGGCACACACGATTTTCAAAATTGCGATAACTCTCAACCAACTTATAATAACCTATAAAGTCTTTGGTCTCTATGTTGCGGCGTAAAATCATTTTAAAATACACCCTGCAAAACTCTGTATTTTTATAATACACTCCGAAATCAAATGTGCCCTACAAACCAAAATTTCAAATGAATACCAGCATACTACAGAATGGTTTTATAAATAAAATGCCTTTTTAGCCCCCTATTTCATTAAAAAAGTCTAATTATTAACAAATTTTTAAGTTTTAGCTGCAATCTGGGTTAAATAGAACGAAATTGAAAATAGTTTTCAATGAGCCGTTATTTCAATGAAACATAATTGTAAAGTAAGAATTATTCAAAGCGACTAAAGATTTGAATGCTGCTTAGAAAATAGTTTAGTTATGGTGCATAAAAAAAGCTGTCGGTAATAAATACCGACAGCTTCAATTGAATAAACTTTTTAGTTAATTAACGGATAATATTCAGTTTTTTAACGGCTGTTTTGCCATTCGCATTTAACTCAACAAAATAAAGACCGTTTTGTAGAAAATCGCAATTAACAGAACCGTTAAGATTGCTTATGCTCTGGTTCAATACTTCTTTACCATTCATGTCAATTATTCTAACACTTGCCGAATTTGATTCTCCGCTAAAGGTTACATTAAAACTGGTAGCAGCAGGGTTTGGGTAAAGGCTAAGACCTAAGTCTGTTACTTCACTTACGCCTAATGCCCAAACCGGACCGGTTGCATAAGATTGCCATACAAACTTATCATCATCATCCTGTACAAACAATATAGC